>JBDRQC010000001.1:0-213993 GCA_043826505.1 Chrysiogenia bacterium
TGCATTGGGCAAGGGTAATCGACGCTCCTGTTGAAATAGCGATAATATAACAAGTCAATCCTTCAATGAACCAAATCACGGCCGACAAAAGAACCGTCACCAGCAACAGCCGCTTGTCAGAAATGATTTGGTGGAAGCTTAAATAAAGATCATTCAATTTGCTCGCGATTCTCTTAATGGTTTTTCTTTTAAAATCCCTGAGGAACCACCGTGAAAACATCCGCTTTTCGTCGAGGATCAATAAAAAAGGTGCCCCGGAAACCATAAAACTTAAAATGATAAAAATCCCAAACCATAAGGGGATCTGGTTATTGGCAAAACCAATTCCAAACATCACCAATAACAGGTTTATCGCAAACAAATCCAATATCCTTGTCTGCAGAATCAGTGCGACGGATTTGATCCCGCTCATCCCGTATAATCGCAAATATCCTACTGTGGCAACATCGCCAAGCTTTCCGGGTAAGACCACATTCAAGGCATATCCCGAAATATGAAGCTTGAATAAATCCAGGAAACGAATTTGCTTGCCCATGGCCTTTGTCATGATATCCAAACGCCAGGTTCGGAAGTACCATGAACATCCATATACCGCAATCGCCCCTGCGATCGCGATATATGAAAGCTGCTTCAGCTGGCCCAAAAACTCTTGAATTCCAACTAAATAAACCAAGAAAAAGAGAATAGCTATTCCAAAGGTTAATCCCAGGAAATGAAGGATGATCTTTGATTTATTCGAATTCATTTAGTTGACCCTTCACCTTTTAACTTTGCGGGCAATCGTGCCCTTTAAAACTTGTCGATTATAGTTTTCCCAAAGCGCATCATATCATGAATCCAGGAATATATGAACTTGCCGTTCCTTCCCGACAGGTTCAGGTTGGAAAAATTTGCAAGATAATCGTTGATAAGCTTCACTTTTTCCCTGAAGCCGATTTCCAAGATCGGATAAGCGTTTTCCACCCGGTACACAGCGCTGCCCATGATCGCTTCCTGCTTGATCCAGTCAATGGCGATCAGTTTTGAAATCACTGAATCAATCAGTTTTTGATCTGAAATCCTACTCCAGATATCATCCTCCGGCTGGCAAGGAATTTCTGCGACCAGTGAAGTTTTACCGGGAGGCGCCATATTGACATATCGGTTCTTCGGTTCATAAATCCTGGTAAATTGGAAGTCGTCGTCGGGAAAATAGACGGTGGCAGCATTGGTTATGGCATTCTGATCAAGAAAAATTGCGACCAGGATGATATTGCGGTAACGAAGCCCTTTTTTTACGGCAATTATTTCATCAGGTGGTTGCGGATCCATGATATCCAAAAAATAATCGAGGGCCAGAGTGCTTACGACTTCCCGGACCGCAATTTCCTTTGTTCCATTGATTTCGATAGTGTGGATCCTTTTTCCATCATGCTTGATTTTAGTGATTTTATGGTTCAGAAAAATACTCTCAAGTCCGCAATACTCGCCCAGTTTTTCGGAAATTGTGGCGATCCCCCCCCTGGGGTAGTAGAATGAAGCTCCCTCCAAATGGGTGGTTTTTGCCTTGGCCCCAAGAAACGCCTCAGCAAAAAAAGTTTTCAAATTCAATCCTTTCATGCGCGTCCCGGCAATGTGGGTTGACAATCGGTTGCAGGGAACCCCCCATAACTTTTCCGAGTAGTTCAACAGGAATTTTTCGGCAATGATCCTGCCATATGTCTGCAAAGCGAAACTTTCAAAATTCTTATGTTCGCTTTTTCCCTGAAAACGTGAATACAACACCTGCATCCCGGCTTTTGCAAAGGCGATGGGACCTAGTTTTTTCAACAGGTCCAGCGGTGACAAGGGAAAGTCGATCAATTTTCCATGATGATAAATTTTGCTGGGAACGTTGACAATAAACAGATCGTCCCCAAGCAAGTTTTTTATAGTCGCAGTGATTTCTCTGTCTTTATCATGAAAGCGATGGGCGCCGGAATCCAAGCGAAAGTCTCCCTGCGCAAAGGTGGAGCAATTTCCCCCAATGCGATCACTGGCCTCAAAAATTTCAAACGGAAAGCCCTTTTTTTTTGCGTAGTAGCCCAAACCCAGGCCGGCAGTGCCGCCGCCCAAAATGCTAATCCGACTATTCGTTTCCATGATTGAAAACCCCTTGTTTTGAGTACTAATTTTATTTGCTTCCTGCTTGTAGGGCAATCAGCTTTCACGCTGTTCCGAAACTAATTAAAAAAAACTGACCTCAACATGGGAAGTCGCAACAACTTTGCTGAAAAAACCTTCACCCAAATAAGATCATGCCAATAATACGCCATTCAGCTCTGCTTTGTCAACTTCTTCAGGTTACTGCCTTATGGGGAAGTTATTTCGTTAAAGCGGTTAAGCGTCCGAAAGCATATTTACTATTTGAATTTCAATTTGAAAAATGTATTACGCTGCCTGGTTGTACTTTCAATCCCCAAGTGAACAAGCTCCTTTTTCCCCAGGCTGAGTTTTTTCAAGGACTGCAGCCGCTTGGAAATCAGGCTTCTGGGAGCCTGGTTTTCTGCTAATAACGTTCGTCGTCCATTTTTGACTTTCAAAGTGATTTTTTCATTGCTAAGCAAGCTTAAATTCAGGCTGTCGGCGGCGCTGCCGTTCAGATCGATGAACAGATCGTAATCCTGGCCGGCCAAAACGCTGAATCGGTCAGTTGATTTTTCGTAGGAGAAATTCCTGGAATTGCAGTAAAACAGGAGACCGGCCGAGGTGTGTCTTGTTTGCAGGCGGACATGTGGAAAAAAACAGAAGGAAAACATCAGCAACAGGCCCAGGGCCGGGAAAACAAGATGGGCCGGCCTGGCAAGCTTCTGCCACGATAAACGGGCATAATACAACACGATGAACAGGGCCAGCGCGGACAGCCATATCAAGTTGGGCAGGTAGCCCGCGTTTGATTTTTTCAGGAAAGAAGGGAAGAATTTTGGAAGGTCGATGACCAGACTGCTTAAAAAAAGCAGCATTGAGGAAGCGCGCTGACTGACCTCCCTGGTCACCGGCTGATATAAAAAAAGGGGATAATAAAAAAACCAAACCGTGGTAAAAAAGGTAAACCCGGACAGAAACCTGAATACTGTCCTTCCTGCTTCTCCGGCCCGGTGATAATAGGCGACCAAGAAAACCGCCATGATCCACATGACGAAAAGGGTCGGCCGCGCCGCCGGTGAATAGCCACCGCGTGACGTAGTGAAGGCATGCAAAAGGACATAAGAAATGAACATCGCGGTCAGCAGGGAAAAATCCCTGATCCCGCTGCGGATCTCCTTCCTGGCGATCAGGAAGATCAGAAGGAACACCGGGGCGTAAATGAGCAATCCATCCCGCTGGTCCAGGAAAAAGGAAAGCAATGTCTCGATCCGTAATCCGATAGGAACGGTAAAAAAGCTTCTTTCCGAGAACTGTGCCTCTATGGCAGTGGGGCTGAAAGAACCATATAGGATCCTGCTGTACAGGAGCAACAGGACCAGGCTCAGCACCGGCGTGACCATGAAGGCGGCCAGGCGTTTAAGGCGGATGCCGGTCCTGCGATCTCCCAGCCATATCCAGGCCATGATGAACAGGGAAAGGATAAGGATGGGCAAGGAATACTTCAAATGGAGCCAGGGGACGCCGGCCAACATAAGGCCGGCGCAAAAATAGCGCTGTTTGTCCCGGGCGAAAAAATAAGCGAACAAGACCAGGGTAGCGGCTGGCAATTCCGGGAAAAGGTGCAGGGCCTGGAACAGCAGCGGGAAGGTGGCCAGAAAAAAAAGGAAAAGGCTGCCGTTATCCTTTTTGGCCATCACTCTCTGCAGTATTAAAAAAAAACCCAGGGCGAAAAATGAATTGATGAACGCTGCGGCCAAGCGGAAATACAGGTTGCCAGGGACCATTCCTCCCAGGAATTTGAAAATAAACCAAAAGGGAATGAGCAGGAAGGATACTCCGGGAAGGTGGAAAGAGCGATATCGGCCGGCATGGACCGAGCCATGGAAAGGGATTTCCACAGGCATGTATTGCGAATATTTCTTGGGGTCCAGGTTGTTTTTAAGGTCAAAGTCCCCGTCTTCGACCAGGCTTTGGGAGATCATGATGTAATGGGGCTCGTCTCCTGACAAATGGATGCCCTGGGCATACAAAACGGCGGCGGCCAGCGTTAACAAAAAAAGAGAGAACAGCCATATGCGCCGGGGTTGCCAAAAAGCCGAAGGAATTTTTATGCGGCTGGCAGCGTGCCGCCGGGCCAGGACCAGGATATAAGTCAGAATAACAAAACAGACCAGGCGGATACGAAAATCGCTTACAGATGAATAATTGACCAGCATTATTGGCGAAAGCCAAAACCAATGGTAGGGGGACGGCCCGGGACAAGCCAGGAAACCAAAAGCATATTCGCTGGCGGCGATCCAGGCGGTTAATACAAGGAGCAGCAATATGCCGCCATCGCCAGAAAGCCAGGTAATGGCCAAAAGGGCTATGCCGAAACCGTTGATCAGCAGATGAAAGGGATGAAATTGATTCTCAGTTATCATTCTATGACTGCCATATTTTAACATAAGCGAGGGCGCAATGAAATGATTTTTGGCCCCATTATCCGTTAGCACCCCGGTAAGGGAGCGGAGTATTGCGCCCTGGTGCCGGGAATTGGACCGGCGTCCCCACGGAAAGTTGAGGATTATTTAAATCCACTGGCTAAGATTAACGAAAGCCTTGATCTTGCTGTCGGCTTCGCGAAGGCGGGCTGACAAACTCCTGGCCAGGGTGAGCAGGATGCGCATGCCGCTGGCCGTATCCTTTTCAATGAAGTGCAGAAATCTTTCACGGCTGATCTCCAGCATGAAAGTATCGCTTTGGGCAATGGCAGTGGCGCTGCGCGGCAGGTCGTCCAGCAGGGCCATCTCACCGAAAAAATTGCCTTTTTTCAGTACGGTCAGGGTTTCCTCGCCGCTGACATCGGCCCTCTGGCTTATGCGTACTTCGCCGGAAACAATCACCAGCAGAGAGTTTCCCGTGTCATTTTCCTCGAAGATCGTTTCTCCCGAAAGGAATACCCGGTCTGAGAACAGGTGGGTTAACTCCTTGACGGCGTTGTAATTCAATTCCTGGAATAGTGATAGATTTCTCAGGATTTCGATGATGATATCTTTGTCTGGATTCATGAATGCAATTGTAGCATACTGACCGAAAGTAGAACAAACGCCGCGGCCGACGGCTCGGCCTCAAGCGAGGGGGAAGAGTACGCGGGCAAGCCCTTCATGGATGTAACCTTTTAAAAACCTCTGGATCTCGGGATGGGAAAAATGCAGGTCCCCAACTTGACGGCGAATATCGTCGCTGGCCAAGGCAAACTCCCCTTTTTCGCTTTGGTAGGCGAAGCTTATGTTGACCATATCAAAACCGACCAGAAGCGAAAGCAGGGTTTCCCTAAGATCGCCAAGGGGAGGGCAGTCCACGTGGCTTTTCTGCAGCCAGGCTCTGACTTTTGTTCCATGTCCCACCCTGCTGCTGATGCGAAAATCGCCGCGACAGCTCTGCGCCGTGGCCTTGAGCAGGGGAATGCCCAGGCCGACTTTTTTAAAATTTTTGCTGGTGAAGAAAGGATCCTGAACCTTGACCAGGGTCCGGCGGTCCATACCCTTGCCGTCATCCTCGACCGTCATGGTGATAAGGTCTTTTGCAGCCTGATCGCTGATCGTAACCGAAATGTTGCTCGCTCCGGCCGCGGCCGAATTCTGAACCAGGTCATGCAGGTGGAAACAGAGATCCTCAACCATGGTTCTTGCGATAGACCCTGGTGAAGGCGCTGGCCCTGGCGGCTTCGATCAAAGCGGGCAGGGAGGGGGACGTAGCCTGGAAAACCGTATAGGCACAGCCAATGTCCTCAAGGAAATGGGCATCGGAGTTGGTGATCAGGGGGAAGCGGTTCAGCTCTGGGTAGGAATGCTGCACATCTTCACAGCCGGCGGTATGGGAAATTTCCAATACGGAGTCGCGCAGTTCCCGGGGCACCATACCCATGCTGACCAGTAGGCCGAAGCAAGCGCTTTCGACGTGAGCAGGAATGACCGCCCCACCGTGTTCATTCACCAGTTCAAGCAATTCCGGGATGGATAGAGCAAGGGCGTTCAGCAGCAGGCGGTCTTCATGGCGAACGATATTTTCCTCCCCGTCAACGACCACCTGGTCGCCGAAATATTCAGGCTCGTTCTTAACGTCTGGCAAATGATCGTAGATCCTTACATTAAAGGCTTCGGCCCGCTCCCGGTCTTCGAAAAGGCATAGGAAATGGACATCTTCACTTGTTTGCGCCTCCATGCCGTACAAGACCCGCACCCCCACTTTCATTCCCAGGCTGGCCGCGACAAAACTGTTTTCCATGCTGTTGTGGTCGGTGATGGCGATGAGGTCCAGGGCGAGCTCCTTGGCACGCCGCACAATGGCCGCCGGAGACATTTCCAGTGAAGCACAGGGTGAGAGAGTGGAATGAATGTGAAGATCGGCGGCTAGTTTCATTCTGGCGTCCATCTTAAGGAAAGCGATCGCAAAAGTCAATCGCCAATTACTGCGCAGGAGTCCGAGGTTCAGTAGCCCAGTTCGATTTGGGTCTGTACTCCCAGCAGGCGTCGATCCTGCGTTTTGGCGTCGACAAAAAACGGGCAGTAATATTTGCTGCTCTTGATTTTTATATGGTATATAAAACGGTTGGCTATTGGCAGGCCCGGAATATGGCTGAATGTGACATTGCGTACATCGTTGGCAGCAATGAAAACGTTTTTGGACTTGTGCTCGATCTGGATGTGGATTTGGTTGTCGCGGGGAATGTTTTTCATCTGAAAAGTGAATTGCTTCACTCGGCCCGGTGCCAGAAGGAAAAGCTCCAACTCCTTGTCGGCATGGGTCCAGAAAGCTTCGCCTTCGATGGGATTGTAATTGTCATTGAGGAAAAACAGGGTGAATTTTTCAGCGATTTTTCTGTTGAAGGCCCGGGGATTGGTATTACTTGGCAATGTGGCGAATTGGGTTTTTTCCGCCGGGAATAATTTACTGGGAAAAGAAAGACCGGGATAACGCGGGGAGCCAGAATGGAACATGGCGTTCATGAATACCGGCGCCAAAAAAATCACGGCTGCCACTGCCGGCAACAGGGTGAATTGAAAACGTCGCTCCCGGTAGCCGAGAAAGAAAAACAAGGGATAGATGTTCAGAAAGTACCTGTTGCCCAGGGAGCCGCCGCCGCCGAAATAATTGTCGGGCATCAACAGGATATAACAAAGAATGGCTGAAGCGATCCCGGCCAGCAGGAACCAGTCCTGCGGTTGTTTTTTCTGAAAAAAGAATAGAAGCAGCAGGAAGAAAGCCGGGAAAAAGTAGAGCAGCATGCCGGTGAAGCGGCCAAAAAAATAATAAAACATATTGAGCAGGGCGATGGCCGGACTTAAATAGAACCTGCTCCAATAGGTGTCGGTGCTCATTTTGTGGCCGCTGGCAAAGGAAAAATCCTCTCTTTCCAAAGGAAAATTGCCATAAAATGACTTTCTTTCCCCGCCCTGATAATTGATCTCCCCGGTCTGGCTGTAATTGAAGGCAAAAAGGCCTGCCAGGAATACGACGCAGATCAGGCCCAGGATGATGAATTTCTTCCAATTTTTCTGATAGAGGAGCAGCAGGAAAAGTACGCCGATGTGCAGCAGGTTGTTGGGTTTTGAAAAGATCGCCGCGGCAAAAAAAACACCGGCAATGTTTGACCAGGCAGGATTCTTGAATTCGTAAAAAAAGAAGAACAAGGCTGCAAAATTGATGAAAAAATTAAAAAGGTCAGCGGTGATCCACCAGACATAGATGAAGGTAATGCTGCAAAATATGTACATTATGGTGAAGATAAAACTCCGCTTGAGGGAATATTGCTGCCGCAGCAGCAGGAATCCCATGAGCAATGCAAAAAAAACCATCAGGGAGTTGGCCAGCAGGATGCCGTGGTTGCCGAACAGCCTGAAAAACGGGGCCAGTGCCAGCGGGTAAATAAATGATTTGGCGTAATATATGCGGTTATTCCGGCCTTGCTTCAAGAAAAGTCCCATGGGGCCGACCCAGAAATTTTCCCGGATGCGCATGATGTCGGCCCGCGTATATTCCAAGTCGTAATCAAAGGCCAGGCTCTGCATGATGGAAAAATAGGTCGATTCATCGGAAAAAAAACCGCCGTGCTTGGTTTTGGGCAGATCGGTGCCGAAAGAAAAGCAGATTATGAACAGCAGGAACATGGCAAAAAAAATCTTAATGGCTTTTGGCGTCATGGGCAGGCTTCATTATAGCAAAATCCCTGTGAAAAGAAAACACCGGCCTGTTCCCGCGGTTGACCGTATGGGGGAAATAATATATAATAAAAATTCCTGAAGCGAACCGAGGTTATTGACCACAGCGCTATTTTCATGGTTTTCAATGAGGTGATCCGATGAAGCGAATAAAAGACATTGTTCATTCCTGCCTGCTGCTGGCGGCTTTTTGTCTGCTTTTTCCCCTTTATGTCCATGCATATATTGATCCCGGCACAGGCAGTTATGTTTTCCAGATCATCATCGCGGCTTTCGTGGCGGTGTCATTCGCTGTCAAGGTTTATTGGCACAAGATAATAAAATTCATAGGCCGGATTTTCGCTAAAAAGAAAAAATGAAGGTTGAAAGCAAGGTCGTGTCCGGGTCTTTTCGCGACCCCAGCGGTTTCCTTTATTGGCATGAAAATCAACTTTTCCGCCAGATCAATGAAACTTATCGCGAGAATTACGATCAGCTGATCGCTTCACGCCTGTACGAAAAACTTGCCGGTGCCGGGCAACTTGTTGAGCATGAGGAATGCGACTTGAAACTGGCCCGCACTGCCGCCGCCTATAAAGTCATCCGCCCGAACCTGGTCCCATTTATTTCATATCCCTACGAATGGTGCTTCAGCCAGCTCAAGGATGCCGCCCTGCTGACCCTGAATATCCAGAAAACGGCGCTGGAATTCGGCATGTCACTCAAGGACGCCAGCGCCTATAATGTGCAATTCGTCTCCGGGCGACCTCTGTTGATCGATACCCTGTCTTTTGAAAAATATCCCGAGGGGCGTCCCTGGGTGGCCTATCGCCAGTTCTGCCAGCACTTTCTGGCACCGCTGGCCTTGATGGCCTACGGCGATGTCCGCTTGAACCAACTGTCACGACTGCATTTGGACGGCGTCCCCCTGGACCTGGCCAGCAGCCTGCTGCCCCAGCGCACCCGCTTCAAATTCTCCCTGTTTTCCCATATCCATATGCACGCCCGTTCGCAAAAACGCTATGCCGAAAAACCGCTGCGATCCCGGCAACATCCTATGAGTAATTTTGCCCTCAGGGCTTTGCTGAACAGCCTGGAAACCGCCGTGAAGAAGCTGCACTGGCAGCCGCGCGGCAGTGAGTGGGCCGATTACTATGGCCACACGAATTATTCCGATCAGGCGCTTGAGTTCAAAAAGAATATCGTTGATGATTGCCTGCAATGGCTGAGCCCGCGCCTTGTATGGGATATCGGTGCCAACACCGGCGTCTTCAGCCGCCTGGCCTCACAGCGCAGCATCCCGACGGTATCTCTGGATATCGATGCGGCGGCAGTGGAAAAAAACTACCTGCAGTGCCGCCTCTCCGGCGAAAAGTTTTTGTTGCCGCTTCTGGGCGACATCACCAATCCCAGCCCGGGCATCGGCTGGGAGAACGCAGAACGGACATCGCTTTTGCAGCGTTGTCCAATTGACACGGTCCTGGCCCTGGCCCTGGTGCACCACCTGGCCATTGCCAACAACCTGCCTTTGGCCAAGATAGCCGATTTTTTCAGCCGCTTCTGCCGGAACCTGATTATCGAGTTTATTCCAAAAAGTGATTCCCAGGTGCGTCTCCTGCTGGCTACCCGGGATGATATTTTTCCCGATTACCATGCCTGCGGATTCGAAGAAGAATTCCAGCGTTTTTTCTCCATTGAGCGCCGCGAAGCCATTTCCCAATCGGATCGTATTCTGTATGTCATGCGCAGCAAGTTTCATACCAGTAATTAAATCTGGCGTTCCTATCCTAAATGTTGCAGTTTATCGGGCCCCGGCCCATGTGATCGTCGCCTGGCCTTGGAAAAAAATCAAATTAAATGTTTCTCCGGCTCCAGGGCCGGTTTTTCTTCAACCCCGCAGACGAAGGCCGATCTGCCTGCGGAAAAATGTGACCATCCCATCGCGCCGTCCAAAACCCTGAACCCGTCCGTTCTGTGCCAGGATTTTTTTGAGCGACGACAGCGGTCTCATGGGGTCGAAATCGCCTTCGAGCAATGACGCAAAAGCTCCGGCGCGTTTTTCCTCTCCGGGCAACGGCAGTGGATCAGATCCGCGTAGAACGGCTTTGCCCCTTGACTCCATGGTGCAGAAGATACGCGGTGCCGGCCAGAAGACGGGGCGGGCCGGGTTATCGGCCAGGAACAAGGTCGGGTCTGTGTTTGATGCCGCTATTCTTTTTACCAGGTGGCCGCGCCGGCCCAGCCATTTGCCTGCTCCCCAGGGAATGATGGCCAGGGCTCCGGCTTCAGCCAGTCCCGCCGCCACTTCCGGCAACGGCCAACCGTCAGGGATGGCGGGGAAAACACCGGCGGTCAGGACTTCGAGGCGTTCGGCGGTAACGATCTGCCGGCCCGAGACGATCAGGACCAGGCGTTCGCCCCGGCGGTTGAGGGCCAGCGAGTACGGTTCATCCGTGGGGCTGAAAGTGAATCCACCAGGCGCGGAGGCGCCCGGGACGGCCCAGCGGGAAAACATGTTGCATCCCGAAGCTTCGGTCAGCAGGACCATTTTCTGCAACTGGATATTTTCACAAAACCTTTCAGCGGCGCCAAAGGCCAGGTTATCGCAAAGAGACTGCCAGAAGCGTTCCTGGTCATAGCTTTCGTAAAAATGCAGGTGAACGTCGACGGCGATGCGGGCAAACATGCTATGCGGATGCGGACAGGAAACGCTTGTGCCAAAGAGCGAGATTAACCAGGCTCCACAACAGGTGGTCGTGGTTCCTGCTACCGGTGCGATGTTCGGCGATCAGGCGGTCGACCGTGGCAGCATTGAATCTTTCGCGGATGAAGGACGATCCGCTCAATACATCTTCCATGTAAGCGAGCAGGTCTCCCCGCAGCCAGTGCTTGATTGGAAAACTGAAGCCGTGTTTGGGGCGGTAGGCTATTCCCGGCGGCAGGAGGTCGGACATGGTTTTTTTTAGGATGGCCTTGGTCGTCCAACCGGCAAGCTTGAGCCGGGAAGGGATGCGGTTGGCGAACTCGACCAGTTCGTGGTCAATGAGCGGGGCGCGAATTTCCAGGGCGCAGGCCATGCTCATTTTGTCCACTTTCATCAGCGGGTTTTCCGGCATCATGAAGCTTAGCTCGCACAGGATCTCCCGCTCCAGGGTATACCGGTTGCCTGATGTTGGCGCGGCACGATCCGCCCAAGCCAGGGTGGTCGCCAGGATTTCCTCGCTCGAGCGACCGCGGAAGAGGTCCCGGGCTATTTCCGCGCTCAGGAAATACTGCCAACGCATATGGCCGCCAAAGGGCAGGGCGGCACCCTGGAAAAAACGGCGCAAGCTGTTCAAGGCACCTTTTTTTTGGGGCCGGTCAGGCAGGGAGGCTGCCAGGGCACCTGCGGCCCGACGCAGCGGGGCGGGAAGTTTTTGCAGGTAGCGTTCGGCCCTGCTGGCTTTGAAACGGTCATAGCCTACGAATACTTCGTCGCCCCCTTCGCCGGAAAGGCAAACCGTGACGTGCTCGCGGGCCTTGCGGCAGATCAGGAAATAGGGAAGTACGGAAAACTCCGAGAACGGCTGGTCAAGGTGCCAAACCGCTTTTTCTATGATTTCAGGGGTAATGGGATCGATCAGAAGTTCGTTGTGCACGGTGCCGAAGTGGTTGGCGACCTTTTTAGCGTAGGCGAACTCAGAAAATCCCGCCTCTTTGTAGCCCAGGGCAAATGTACGGATGGGGCCGGGACTGGCCCGGCGCATCATGGCCACGACCGTGCTTGAGTCGATACCGCCTGAAAGGAAAGCCCCCAGGGGAACGTCGCTCTCCAGACGCAGACGCACAGCCCGTTCAAGCTGGGCCCGCAACGCTTCGCTCCATTCCTTTTCCGGGCGTTCTTCGCTTTGTTGATCAAGGCGCCAATATTGCCTGATGTTGGCGCTGCCGTTATCCCATGCCAACCAATGGCCGGCGGGAAGTGCCCTGATGCCGGCGAAGGCTGTCATGGGCGCCGGAATGAACTCAAAGCCCAGGAAACAATCGAGGGCGGCTTCATCGATCCTTCTGGGTACTCGGGGATTCTTGAGCAGAGCTTTTATTTCAGAGGCGAAAACAAGCTGATCGCCGGCCTGGCAATAATACAACGGCTTCTCTCCCAGCCGGTCGCGGGCGAGCAACAGGCGCTGCCGTCCGGCGTCCCAAAGGGCTATGGCGAACATACCGTTAAGGCGCCGCAGGCATTCAATGCCCTCTTCTTCGTAAGCGTGCAGGATCACTTCCGAGTCGGAAGCGCTGCGAAAAACGTGCCCACGGCTTTCCAGCCAGTGCTTCACTTCGCGAAAATTGTAGATTTCTCCATTGTGCAACAGCCAAAGGCTGCCGTCCTCATTGGTGATGGGCTGGCGTCCGTTTTCGGAAAGGTCGATGATCGACAGGCGGCGGTGTCCCAGAGAGATCCCCGGAGTGCAATGGTAGCCGCTCTGATCGGGTCCCCGGTGAGCAATTTCATCGGCCATGGCCTGCACTGCCTGCCTGTCCTCCCAGGTAAAGCCGCATATGCCGCACATGGTTCAGTTCTTCCCCGCGGGGGGCGGCATTTGGCTGATCGCGGCCCAGGTGCGGCGCATGCCTTCAACCACATCGAAACGTGGTTCAAAGTCGAGCATTTTTCGAGCCTTGGCTATTGAAAAAGCCGTATTATTGGTGAAAAACTTCAAGGTCCGGCTGGAAACGAAAGGTTCGCGGTTGAATTTCCTGGCCAGCCATTCCGCTGTGGCGAAAAGGGGGCGGGCTATGAGCAAGGGAAGATGAATCCGGGGTTTCGGAAAGCCGGATGCCTGGGCCATGGCGCCCAGCAATTCGCGCAAGGATACCGGACGGGCGTCACCGATCACGAATACCTGGCCCAAGGCTTCGGGGCGCGAGGCGCAAAGCCGGCAGGCGAGGTTGAAATCCTCGACATGAATGCAATGGCGCAGGCTGTTGCCGCTGCCGATGTAGAAAAATGTTCTCTTGCGCAGCGAACTGAACAATTTTTCCGTTCGTGGACAGCCAGGTCCGTAAACCCATACCGGCCTGATCACGGTCAGCGGCAAACCGTTTTGGTTCGCAAATTCCAGCACGGCGTGCTCTCCGGCCAGCTTGCTTTTTTCATAGATCAGATCGGGATGGCAGGGGGTTGTCTCGTCTGCAGGAGGATCGGCAATCTCGCCATAGACTCCCACGCTGCTTACGTGAACAAAGCGGGCGACCTTTGCCTCGTGGCACAAGCGGACCAGGCTGAGCGCTCCATCGCGGTTAATGCGCCAGTAAGCCTCTTCACTTAAGGTGACGGAAAGATGAGCGCTGGCCAGGTGGAAGACCACTGCTGCTCCGGCCACGATCTTTTTCATTGCTTCCAGGTCGCAGATGTCGGCCTGGAATATTTTCAGGGCAGGACCGAAATCCAGGGCCTGCAGGCGATCCGTATGCAGATCCACTGCATGTACGGTCAGGCCCAGGGCCAATTGGTCCTCGACCAGGTGGAGACCCATGAATCCGTTGGCCCCGGTTATGACGGCGATCATTTGACGGTCTCCACTACCACGGCATAGCCGCGTGTGAAGGCGATCAGGTAATCCAGGCGGGAAATGAGCCAGAAAACCGGATAGAGCATGGCATAAAGCTTGTAACTTTTTTTAACCGAGTTGAGCTGGCTCTTGCTAACGGGAGCGATGGTTCCCGCCTCGACCGGGACCCGGCTTTTTTTGGCCAGTAATTTCACATAGAGGAAATTGATCGCGAGTTCCAGCATCTCGGTAAAAAAGCGGGCGTAGGAGCCGCTGCGTCTGAAGGTTAATCCGGCCGCTGTGGTGAGCCGGCGCAGGTCCGGGACGTCGAATCCAGTGCGGCGATGACCGTAGGCCTTGGCGTCCATGCCGATGGCCTTTTTGATGCGCACAGCGAGCTTTTTCTCATTGCCGTTGGGAGTGGTGACGATCACCGTGCCGCCTGGGCGCGTGACGCGCGCCAACTCGCGGGTGACCGGCAGGGGGTCGTCCAGATGCTCGTGCACGTCTACGCAGACCGCCAGATCGAATTCATCATTTGCAAATGGCAAAGAAGCTGTATCACCATCAAGCTTGAGCACCGGTTCACCCAGGAGCTCTTCCATGCCGGGAATGCCCTGGGCTTCAAAGTCGGCCCAGGTCCATAGGCCGCCCATGTGGCGTATTTTATAATTGATGGCACCGTTGTTGTCGCCGCAGGTAAGGAGCAGACACTTGCGGTCGGCGAGTACAGGGAAGAATCTGGCCAGAGCCGCGACCTTCATCTTTTTCTTCAGAGAGCGGTTGAACATTTTCAATTGCCATGGTATTTCTTTGTCGGTGCTTGCTGGGATTTCCATTAAGGCATTTTACGGGATATCGGGATCAATTTCAATAGCTGCCAGGACCTGGCGGCGGGAAAGTTTTAAAAATTATCCCTGAGGTCGTCCCTTTCTGCAAATGCAGGCGATGTTCCGCCCAGGCCCGGATTCCCCTGCAGCCGATAATGTGTTAAAATACGGGAATGAAACTGAAAAGATCGGTTGTGTTTTTGCTGGCTCCGGCGTTGCTGGCCATCGCGGTACTTTCTTATATTTTTTTATCGTCTGCCAAAAAACCGAACATCATCTTGATCACGGTCGATGCCCTGCGCGCCGATTATCTGGGCGGCGTTTACGGGTACGCAAATGATACCTCCCCGCAGATCGACGCCTTCGCCAGAGAATCGCTTGTTTTCACCAATGCCTACTGCACAGTTCCCAAAACCTCGGCTTCCTTCGCTTCACTGATGACCGGCCTGCATCCTTTTTTCCATCAAACCTCCCCGATCAAGGATTTTCTCAGGGAAGAAAACCTGACCCTTGCCGAGTTCCTGAGCAAAAATGATTATGAAACTGCGGCCATTGTCGAGAACGCCAATCTTTCCAAATTTTTCAAGTTCGACCAGGGTTTCGAATCCTACACGGAAGTATGGAAACGTGTCGATGGCAAAGCTGCCGCAACGCCATTTATTACTGATGCAACCAGTAAATTCCTGAATGGCAAACACAACAAGCCATTTTTTTTATGGGTGCATTACATTGATACCCATGCTCCCTATCTGCCGCCGGCGGAATTGGTCCGCTATGATGAAACCAGAAAGGGCAGGGATATCTCCCGGATTGAAAAAAAAATCGTCATCGGCAGCAAAATAGAAAAGCAAAAGATCCTGAACGGTTTCAGCGACGAAAATTATTTCATTGCCCTCTATGAGGGCTGCGTCCGCTACGTGGATGGCGAGATCGGCAAGATACTGGAGATCATCAAGCGCCGCTACCAGGAAGACACTGTGGTCATCATCTCCTCGGATCACGGCGAGGAACTGGGCGAGCACAACCTCTTTTTCGATCATGGCGCGTTGACTTTTCAATCCAGCACGCGCGTGCCTTTGATCGTCAGTATCCCCGGACGCAAGCAGGCCCGTATCGACCGTCCCGTCAGCCTGATGGATATTTTTCCAACTATAGTCGAAGACATCCTGCACAAGAGAATACCGACCACTATCCAGGGAATCTCCTTATTCAAGGAAGAGGCGGGCCGCAAACTTCATATTTACGGCCAGTCCAGCCATGCCATTATCGCCGGCGGCCGCAGCTTCATTGAAATCAAGCAGCACTACGCGGACAGGCTGAACATACCCACTCGCTATTGTTTTGACTTCCAGGCCGATGCCGCCGAAAAGCACAATTTGCTTCCCGGCAGCCTCTCCCTTTTTCTGCTGAACAACAATCTTTATAACAATTACATTGCCAAGAACAAATATCCCGTGAGAAAAAGGGGGCATCGCGATCTTTCGGAAAAAGATCTCGAGAGCCTGAAGGCCCTGGGTTATATCAACTGATCAGCGCCGGGCGTCACCTGACGTAAACGGCGGCCGACGGCGGGCCAGCGGTTCGTAGAATTCAATGGTCGGCGAGACGAAGTCACAGGCGAACATCGGGTCCAGGGCGGCATAAATTTCACGGTTGATGAAAGGTGCATCAAAAACCCGCAGGCGGCGAAATTTACGCGGATTCCTGCGGATAGAATTCCAGAGCCGCAGCCTTTCAGCGGCCTTTTCTCCCAGGCGCACGTCTCGGAGAAAAACCAGGCTGCTGAGGATCAGGATATCGCCACGGCCCAGTTTGCCGCGCTGCAGATCAAACACGGTTCCCCGCAAATCCTTGGTCAGTACTTCGAAGTTTGAGCCGTCGAACAGCGGCATGTAGGATTTTCCCATTACAGTGGACAGGGATACGGAAAATGGCATGGGACCGGGGCTGTCGGCGGGAACGATAAACCGCCGGTCGAAAATGGGATCGACCAGAATGATCCTGCTTTTTGGCGGAAGCTCCCTTTCGGCCCATTGGGCAGCTTCAAGCCTGGTATCGCTGCGAAAACGGTCCACCGTGGATATATCGTAGGCCAGAGTGTAGGCAAATAGCGGAACCGCGAGCAGCCAAGCCATTGCCCGGAGCCAGCCGCGGGAGGCGGAGAACAGCCTGAACGCGCCCCAGGATGCGAGTATCAGGGTGATGGGCAGAACAGGAAGATAATAGCGGCTGGGAACGAATTTCCAGGAAGCCACGATGCCCAGGTAGAGAAATGGGAAAGCCAGTCCCAGGAGCACTTCGGTTTTTTTGCGGCTCAAAATGAAAAAAGCCACTCCGGAAACTGCGGCCAGGTAAAGCGGCAGGCCGAAGGAGAATGGGAAAGCGGAAAAAAATTGATAAATGTACGGGATATAGGGCCAACCTCCCGGTGAAAGGTCGAAGCCGTAATGTCCGCCCTTGACATGCGCCGATTCAAAGAAGAAAGCGGATACCGTGGCTTTCAGGTGGATGATCGAAAAGGGGGAAACCAGGAAAAAGCCGACCATGGCTGCCGCTCCGGCCAGAAACAGGAACAGCATGGCCTGCGGGAACGAACGGATGCGTTTTTCCCACCAGGAGGCCAACGCCGCCGCCAAAAAGAAAATCCCGGCCAGCATGCCGTTGAACTTGACCCCGATGGCCACGCCCACCGCCAGCCCCCCCAATATGAAGCGTGCCGCGCCCGGTTTTTGGAAGGCGCGCAGTGCCAGCCAGAATGCGGCTGTGATCCAAAAGACAAGGCTGATGTCGCTGGTGCCAAAGTGGGAATGCCAGACATGGATGGGCAGCAGCGCCACCATCCAGGCTGCCCAGGCCCCGGCTTTGGCCTCGCTGAAAAAATCGCGGGCAGCCAGATAGGCCAATGGGATGGTCAGGGTGCCGAAAAATACGCTCCACAGGCGGTTGATCAGCAGGATGGTATGCGGATGCAAGGTTACGCCGAACAGGCGCGCAAGCTGGGCGGAAAAAAAATTCAGATAAAACGTCAAGCCGGAATAGTTATAGAAATGGGTGTCAAGGTCCTGCCAGCTCAGCCCGGCGCTGATGTTCCAGACATTGAGCTCGTCGGGACTCAGATCGACGCGCGGGAAACCCCAATGGATGCCCCACAGCCGCAAGATCAGCCCGGTCAATACGGCACAGCCCAGGGCCAGCAGGGGGATGGGGATGTCCTGGAACCACTTTCTTTGATCTGAATATGGCAGGATGCTGCTCATGACTGAAATCCCTTAAGACTTTTTGGGGAGATGCACATTTCATTTTTCATTGTGGGGAATTCTAAGTCAATTCAATTTAAATTTCAATAGCGATCAGGTTGGCAGCAACAGGTCCCTATCCCCGCAATGGTCATTCCCGGGAAACGGAAAGCCGTTCGTTGAGCCGGCGGACGACATCGCGAAAATCGGAAGCCAGCCGGCGGTAATTTTCCAGGAACTCATCAAGGAAAGGGAATTGGGCACGGTATTTTTCGGCCAGTTCAAAGACCAGCCATTGGTCCCGGTCGGGGGCATGTCCGGTGATGTTTCTTTTTAAAGTATTGAACTCTTTGAAAGGAGAGGCGCCGGCGGCGGAGTTTTTCCACCTCCGATCACTGGCCAGGATGCGTTTCAGTTCTTTGTCGGTCAGGTCGACCTGAAAAAGGGCCCGGCCCAGGCTTTCATCGTCCAGCCGGGAAAGTTTTTCCAAATGGTCAAGCAGTTTCAAGGTTTTCTCCTTGACCTGCAGCGCCCGGTCGTATTCGTCTTGCATGGTGATGCCGATCTCCAGGGTCATGCCCTGGATGAAATGACCGACCAGGGTTTGAAATTCCTCAATGTCCCGGTCCGGGGCCGGCGGCTGAAGCATTTCCCGAAAAAAAACCAGGCGCTGGTCCGTGTCAGCGCCGTCGGGTATGTGCCTTTTTATCTTTTCAAAGGCCTGGTCGCTCAGGTAATCACCTGCTAATCCCTTGTTGCGTAGGCCGGATTCCGTTTTAAGCAGGACCCTGGACAATACTTCTTCGGCCATGGCTTGCCTGATCTTCTTTTCGTCGCAGCAGGTGATTCCGGCCGGCAGGATTTCCTGGGCGTCGGAAAAGGATAAGCCGGCTCCGTTCAAGCACAGAAATAAAAGAAACATGATTTTGAGTCGCATCGTGGATCAATTCATTCTAAGTGAATCGCTTCCTGATTTCAATACGGGGCCACATTTCCCCGTTGACTTTTGGGACTTTTTCATTTATAGTTTTTTTTCAAGGAGTTGTAATGAACATCAAACACCAAAAAACAAAGTTAATTTTAGATCTGTTCGAAGAGATCAGCGCCATACCGCGCTGTTCCAAGCATGAAGAAAAAATCTGCGCTTTCCTTTTGCAATGGGCTGAAAAAAACGGTCTGCAATCCAAAAAGGACAAGGTCGGCAATGTGCTGATCAAGGTGCCCGCTAGCACCGGTTACGAGGGATCCGGAACCGTGGTGATTCAGGGCCACATGGACATGGTTTGCGAAAAAACCGCCGATTCTCCCCATGATTTCACCAAGGACCCCATCCGTTTCGTCTATGACGGCGAATGGCTGAAGGCCGATCGCACCACTCTGGGTTCCGATAACGGCATAGCCCTGGCCATGGCCATGGTGCTGGCGTTGGATAAGGAAGCCGTCCATCCTCCCCTGGAGCTGCTTTTCACCGTGGATGAGGAAACCGGCTTGACCGGGGCCAATGCGCTGCAGGCTGATTTTATTGATGGCAAGATCCTGCTCAATATTGATTCCGAGGATGAGGGCGTGTTCACCGTCGGTTGTGCCGGCGGCCGCGACACCCACATCAGTTTGGCATTGCAGTACGAAGATGCCCCTCCCGGTTTCATCATGGCCCGTTTGAAAACCGGCGGCATGAGCGGTGGTCATTCCGGGATCAACATCAATGATGGACGAGCGAACGCCATAAAGATTTTGACCGGGACCCTCATGCGCATCAATGCGGATTTCGACCTGCGCCTGGCCGATATCTCCGGCGGCACTGCCCATAATGCCATTCCCCGCGATGCCTGGGCCGATATTTTTATCCCCCGTGACAACTTCAAGGCAATTGAAAAGACCGTGGCCGATATGGAAGAGGTTTTCAGGCATGAATTCAAGAAGATCGATCCGGATCTGAAAATCTCGCTGGAACTGCAGCCCGAAACAATGGGTAAGCGGCCGCTGAATGCGGCAGACAGTGCCAGGATTTTTGACCTGATCATCGCCCTGCCGCACGGCGTGGCCGCCATGTCAGCGGAAATGAAGGAGTTGGTGGAAACCTCCAACAACCTGGCCAGCGCCAAGATCGCCAACAGCAAGATCGATATCGTCACCAGCCAGCGCAGTTCGGTTATGTCGCGCCTGGATGCCCTTACCTGGAGGATCGAAGCCATTGCGCGCCTGGCCGGAGCCCAGGCTGTCAGCGGTTCCGGCTATCCGTCCTGGCAGCCCAACCTGCAATCTCCGCTGCTGGCCCGCTGCAAAGACGTTTACCGCAAGCTGTTCGGCCAGGAGCCGCACGTGGAAGTCATTCACGCCGGTTTGGAATGCGGCATCATTGGTGACAAAAAGGCCGGCATGGATATGATTTCCTTCGGCCCGACACTGAAAAACCCCCATGCCCCCGAGGAAAAAATTCATATAGAATCCATCGGCAAGATCTGGGACTTTCTGGTGGAGCTGTTGAAAAGTTTAAAATAATTTTTAACCGTTCAATTGACCCGCGCAGCGTTATTTATTAAAATACGTTCATGAAAAGAAGAACTTTCGTAAGAAACGGCGTGTTGTTCTCCTCAGGCATGCTGCTGGCCCGCCCGAATCGTGGCCAGGCCAATCAGCTTTTAGCAGCTCCGGTTATCCAGGTAAAGGGTGAATCGCCTTATGAAATCACCAAAAGGGCTGTGGCCGAGATCGGCGGCATGGGCAAAATTGTCTCCCGTGGCGATGTAGTCATGGTCAAGCCCAACATCGGCTGGAACCGCACGGTGGAACAGGCTGCCTGCACCAATCCCGAAGTTTTACGGGCGCTGATCGAACTGGCTTTCAATGCCGGAGCCAAAAAAGTTGTGATCATGGACAACACCTGCCACAAGGCCGAGGACTGCTACCAGCGCAGCGGCATTGAAGCCATGGCCAAAAAACTGGGGGCCGATGTGCGCTACTGCGACGAAAACCGGCTTGTCGCCCACGACTTCAAGGGCGAATATCTTGGCAAATGGCCGGTTTTCAAGGACTATTTGGAAGTTGACAAATTCATCAACGTGCCCATTCTCAAGCATCACGGCAGTGCCGGCCTGACCATCGCCATGAAGAACCTGTATGGCATCCTGGGCGGCAACCGCGGCAAGCTGCACCGCGACATGGGTGAGAACATCGCCGACCTGGCCGGGGGTTTCCACAGCCACCTGGTCGTGGTCGACGCTTACAGGATTTTGCTGCGCAATGGTCCGGTAGGCGGGCGCTTGAGCGACGTGGAAATGCGCAAGACCGTGATCGCTTCGACCCACATCATGCATGCCGATGTAACGGCGACGGTCCTTTTCGGCAAGGATCCCAGGGAAGTGGAATTCCTGCAGGCGGCCCATGCCAAAAAAATGGGCGAGATCGACATCACCAGGATTCCGGTCAAGTCGTTGACCGTTTGAGGGCCGGTGGACTCCATATCCAGTAGACGGCTGCAGCGGCTGCGCATCATCAGCCAGGTTTTTTTCACCTGGCTGTTTTTCTTTTTGCTGCTGAAAAGCGGCGGAGCCGCCATAGAGCATTTGCCGCAAACCGGCTTTTTCTTTTATATCGACCCCTTGTTTCTTTGGGTAAACGTTTGCTCGGGACCTTTCTTGCAGGTATTTTTGCTGGCGCTGATCCCGCTCATCATGACCCTGGCCTTCGGCCGATTTTTTTGCGGCTGGGTCTGTCCCTTCGGAGCCCTGAACCAATTTTTTACCTGGCTGGGCAGCCGGCGCCAGCGCAGGAAGATTCCGGTCAGCCGCCACTCGCTGCGGTTGAAGTACCTGCTTCTAATCATCCTGCTGGTCGCATCCCTTTTTGCCAGCCAGCTGCTGGGCTGGCTGGATCCTTTAGCGCTGCTGACCAGAAGCAGCTCGGCGGCGCTGGTCCCGGGCGCAAATTTCCTGGCCCAGCACGCCCTGCAATCCGGGGCGCAAAACCAAGGCTGGGTTGGGAAAATCGTAAAGCCGCTGTACGATTTCAGCCGCCGTTCCCTGCTCACGGTCAGGCAAAGGACATTTCTGCAGCCCGCGGCCATTGGTCTGATTTTTTTCGGCCTGCTGCTGTTGAACCTGTTCCGCCGCCGTTTTTTTTGCAATACTCTCTGCCCGCTGGGAGCGCTTTATGGTTTTATGGCCAAGTATTCCCTTTTGCGTCTGCCGCTCAATGAAAACTGCACAAAATGCGGCGCCTGTTCCAACCATTGTACATATTATGGTAGTCCTTTCCAGGATTACCTCAAATCCGAATGCGTGCTTTGCCTCAATTGCCTGAAGGATTGTCAGTTCGCCGCCATTGATGTGCGTTTTCAGCTGCCACGGTCCGGAAAAAGGCCCGCCCTGGACATGGGCCGTCGCCAGATCCTGGCCGCAGCCGGCTGCGGCCTGGCAGCGGCGGCGCTGCCCCAGATCGGTGTAAATAAAAAGACCAAGATCCGTGACTTCATTCGCCCCCCGGGAGCGGTTATGGAATCGGAATTCCTGACAAAGTGCGTCCGCTGTGGGGCCTGCCTGCAGGCTTGTCCGACCAACGCCATTCAACCTGCCGTTTTTCAGGCCGGGTTGGAAGGGATCTGGACCCCGGTCTTGATTCCGGTCAACGGTTATTGCGAATACGAATGCGTGCGCTGTACCCGGGTGTGCCCGACCAGCGCCCTCATGCCGTTGACGCTGGAAGAGAAAAAACAGTTCAAGATCGGCACGGCGGTCATCAACCGCAGCACTTGTTATACCTACGCCGACGGCTACAATTGCGCGGTTTGTGAAGAACATTGCCCGGTTCCGGAAAAGGCGATCAGGTTCCGCGAAGTTGAAGTATATAATTTCCGCGGCAAACTCAAAAAAGTGAAACAGATCTATGTGGTTCCGGACTTGTGCATCGGCTGCGGCATCTGCGAAAATGTCTGTCCGCGCACCGATGCGCCGGCCATTGTGGTCGGAGCCGAGGAAGAGCAGCGGGAAAATTTCTTATGAAAAATGCCCCCAGGAATGCGAAAGGCGTGTCTGCCGCTATTGACTTTCCGCGTGATTTATATTAATTTCATGTGCAGGCAAGGAGCTTCATGATCAAACATTACGGCTTGATAGTGCTGATACTGGTTTTGCTTTTCCTGACCGGATGCACCTCTTCCAGTGAAGCAAAGATCAACGTTGACAACAGTGGAGAATTGACCATCAAGGTCACCATCTACTATTCGACCATGGAGATCGCTCCAGGCAAGAGGGAAGGTTTCACGCTCACCTGGCCCGGACGGGGCTCCATGCGCGTCAGCATGGTTTATTTCCCGGTCGGCCAGCCGGTGCGTTCACAGTATAAGGACCTGGAATTGAACAACGGTGATGTACTCGATCTCAGCGTGGGATTCGCCAAGAACTGAAGATCAGCCCATGGATGTTCGGGATGGCTTGATGTTGGTCCTGGCCGCCGATCATGCCGGCTTTGAATTAAAGGAAAAGCTCAAGGAATATTTGCATCAACAAGGGAGGGCGGTCGATGATTGCGGTGCGTATTCATCCGCCGCGGCCAACTGGGCCGAGTTCGGCGCCCGGGCGGCGGCGAAAGTATCGGCTGATCCGGGACACAGCATGGGAATACTGGTCTGCGGTTCGGGCATCGGCATGTCCATTGTGGCCAACAAGTTCAGGAACGTGCGGGCCGCGCTCTGCCACGATGAAAACGCGGCCTTCCTTGCCCGCAGCCATAACGATGCCAATGTCCTGGCTTTGGGGGCGCGGGTGGTGGACAGCGCCACAGCCTTGAAGATCGTCGCTGTTTTTCTGCAGACCGCTTTCGCGGGCGGCCGGCACCAGGTGCGGTTGGATTACCTGCGCGACGGCGTGGAAAATAAAATTCATTGAAATCATTTGACAAAATCAGGAGGTCACATGCCAGTTGATACAAAAGACATCTTTGCCATAGTCGAAAAGCAGAACCAATGGCGAGGCAAGCAATGCATCAACCTGATCGCCAGCGAGAACACTCCCAGCCCGGCAGTACGCTCGATCCAGCTCAATGATTTTATGGGCCGTTACGCCGAAGGCCATCCCAACACCCCTGACAAGATCAACCGTTACTACCAGGGGACCCGATACATCGATGAAATTGAAACAATGGCCGCCAGGGAGATCCGGGAACTTTTTCAATGCGCCCAGGCCGAAGTCAGGCCTTACAGCGGCAACAACGCCAACACGGCCATCGCCTTGGGCTATCTGCGCGGCGGCGACTCGGTGATCGCCAATTCCACCGATGCCGGCGGCCATATCAGCCACAGTTTTTTCGGGATCATGGGCCGGCGCATCCAGACGCGCGGCCAGGTTCTGAAAGCCGGAAAGGCGAATTCAGTACCGTTGCATTTTTTCCCCCTGACCGAGGACCATTACCATATTGATGTTCCCAAGACCGTTGAACTGATCGTCAAGGTAAAACCCAACCTGCTGATCATGGGCAAGAGCCTTTACCTCTTTCCAGATCCGGTCAAGGAACTGGCCCCGCTTTGCCGCGAAATGCAAATCCCGATCTTATATGACGGGGCCCACGTACTCGGCCTGATCGCCGGCGGCCAGTTCCAAGATCCCCTGGCCGAAGGGGCCACCTGGCTGACCGGCAGCACCCACAAGACTTTTCCCGGCCCCCAGAGGGGCGTCATCCTGGGCAACCTGGACGCCGAAGGCGAAAAGAAATACTGGGGCGCGGCCGATCGCGGCGTGTTCCCGGGCACGTCCAGCAATCACCACCTGTACAGCCTGCCGGCCCTGCTGGTGGCTGTGCGCGAGTTGAAGGTCCATGGCCGCGATTATGCCGCCCAGATCTGCCGGAACGCCGTGGTCCTGGCCAAAGCGGTGGAGGCCAATGGTATCCAGGTGGAAGCCAAGGAGTTCGGATACACCCGTTCGCACCAGATCGCGGTCAATGTTTCCTCATTTGGCGGGGGCGTCAAGGCTGCGCTGGCCCTGGAAGCCAATGATATCATCTGCAATTACAACATGCTCCCCGGCGACGCTGATCCGATGAATCCTTCCGGTTTGCGCCTGGGCACCTCGGAAATGACCCGTTTCGGCATGAAGGAAAATGATTTCACCGCCCTGGGTGAGTTGATAGCCGAAGCCATCAAGGGTAAGAAGGTCAAGGACAAGGTCAACCAACTGCGCAAACGCTTCACTGAAATGCAGTTTGTTTAAGCTGTACCTGCCCGGCGCCCGGTTGGTTTTCCGGCCTGTTTCCATTTACAGTGTCGTGGTTAAATGGTATAATTTTTCGCAATGACTGATTTAAAGTACATCGCCGTGGAAGGGTTGATAAAATCCGGAAAGACAAGGCTGGCCAGGATATTGGCCGAGGAATTCAAAGCCCGCTTGATCCTGGATAACCAGGGTAATCCATTTTTAAAGGAATATTATGAGTCATTTTCGTCCAATTACAATCCATTGGCACTCAAAACCCAACTGATATTCCTGATCAACCGCTTTAATCAGCAATTGGAGATGAAACAAAAGGACTTGTTCCAAAAAACCACTGTTTCCAATTATATTTTCTACAAGGACGGCATCTACGCCCATACAGTGCTCAATGATGAGGACCTGGATATTTACAAGAAAATATTGAATATATTTGCCGAAAGGATATTTCCCTGCAACCTGGTCGTTTACCTGCAGACCTCTTTTGCGGAGATGATGCAGCGCATTTACAAATCCGGCAGCGAATTTGAAAAAAGGATGCCCAGCGAATACTGGCGTGAAATTTTCGAAGCCTACAATTACTATTTTTTCAATTACAAGCTGTCGCCGTTGCTGGTGGTCAATGTCGAAAAAACTGATTTCAACAACCGTAAGGATATCGACAGCCTGATCAATGAAATAAAAAATCACAAGAAAGGGATCAGTTACTATGCCCCAGCCTGACCTGGAAAAAAAAACAGTGCTGACCTTAAGTCAAAAAAAGGCCCGCGGGGAAAAGATCACGGCCGTAACCGCCTACGATTTCCCCACTGCCAGCCTGGCTTCCCTGGCTGGTATCGATCTGATCCTGGTCGGTGATTCACTGGGCATGGTGCTCCAGGGCCACGAGAACACCCTGAAAGTGACCATGGACGAAATGGTTTACCATACCTCGTTGGTGGCCCGGGCCCGACCTCGATCGCTGGTAGTCAGCGACATGCCCTACCAGTCGTTTCATGTCAATCCGGAAAAGAGCCTGGAAAATGCCTGTCGCTGCGTCAAAGAGGGGGGTGCCGAGGCGGTCAAGCTGGAAGGAGGGGGCAAAAGGTTCAAGGTGATTGAAGCAATGCTGAATGCCGAGATCCCGGTCCTGGCCCACCTTGGTTTGACTCCGCAATCGGTGCACCAATTGGGCGGATTCAAGGTCCAGGGCAAACTGCAGGAAAAAGCGCGCGAAATATTCCAGGACGCCTTGGCCCTGGAAAAGTTGGGTGTGTTCGCCATTGTTCTGGAATCCATTCCCCAAGAGTTGGCCCGGATAATAACAGAAAGTGTGAGCATCCCCACTATCGGCATCGGTGCCGGCCGCTTCTGTGACGGTCAGGTGCTGGTTTTTCCCGATCTTGTCGGTTTCACCAATATATCTCTGCCCAAATTCGTGCGCAAATACGCAGATACGCATTCCTTATGGCTGCAAGCACTGCAGAAATACATCAGCGACGTGCAACACGGTGATTTTCCCAATGAAGAGGAAAGCTATCACTTGAAAGTGGATATCGAAGAATTCCTCAAATGAAGATCTGCCGGTCAATACAAAGCCTGCATGCTGAACTGCGGGACCAAGCCGGAAAAACCACAGGTTTGGTCCCGACCATGGGATTCCTGCACCAGGGACATCTCAGCCTGGTGCGGAGCTGCCGTGAAGAAAACGATCTGACCGTGGTCTCCATTTTCGTCAATCCCGCCCAATTCGGACCGGCTGAAGATCTGCAACAATACCCGCGCGACCCGGAAAAGGACATTGCTTTACTTGAAAAGGAGAATACCGACATCCTGTTCATGCCCGAAAATGATGAAATCTACCCGCAGCCGTACCGCACCTATATCAATGTTGAAGTCCTGGACAAAATGCTTTGCGGCCAAACGCGCCGCGGTCATTTCCGGGGTGTAGCCACGGTGGTGCTGAAACTATTCAATCTGGTTTGTCCGGCGCGGGCCTATTTCGGCCAGAAAGACGCCCAGCAGGCAATCGTAATTCGGCAAATGGTCCGCGATCTGAATCTGCCGGTGCAGATCAGGGTCATGGCCATCGTGCGCGATAGCGACGGCCTGGCCCTCTCTTCGCGCAATGAGTACCTTTCCCCGGCCGAGCGGCAAGCGGCATTGTCCCTGCCCAAGTCCCTGCAAAAAGCCGCCGTCCTGATCAGCAGTGGCGTGCAGGAGAGCCAGGTCATCCGTGCATCCATGCAGGAAGAACTGAATCGCGACCCGCTGCTTGCGACTGAATATATATCTATTGTCAATCTGCAGGACCTGCAGGAGATCCCGGTCATCGAAGCAGGCAACACCCTGATCGCCGCTGCCGTCCGCGCCGGCCGGACCCGGCTTATCGACAATTTAATTTTAGGAGACCTATCATGCTGATCCCGTTTTTGACTGCAAAAATTCACCGGGCCACCGTCACCGGTTGCGATATCAATTACGAAGGCAGCATTTCCATTGACGAAGAGATCATGGAAAAAGCTGGCTTGCGCGTGTTTCAAAAAGTCGATGTCTACAACATCAACAACGGGGCGCGTTTTTCCACTTATGTGATCCCCTGGCCGCGAGCTTCCCGGGGCATCGTGGTCAACGGCGCTGCCGCCCGCCTGGTGCAGCCGGGCGACATGGTCATCATCGCCGCCTACGCGCTGCTGGACGAGAAGGAACTGAATTCGCTGAACGCCGTGATCGTCAACATGGCGTCCGGTAACGAGATAGAAAAGATCACACAAACCAAACTGTGAAAGCGCGCGTACGCTTTGCGCGCCAAGGAACGATCATGAAAAAAGTGCTGGGTTTGGGCAATGCCCTGGTTGACATTCTGGTCAAGATCGCCGATGAACGGCTGCTGGAATCCCTGCAGCTTCCCAAAAGCTGTATGACCCTGGTCGAGGAATCCCAGGTAAATGACATTTTAGCCAGGATCATCCATCTGGAAAAGCAGGAGACTTGCGGCGGTTCGGCGGCCAATACCATCAGCGGTTTGGCCCGGCTGGGTATTCAAACCGGTTATATCGGCAAAATCGGCCATGATGCTTTCGGAACTTTTTTCGACGGGGAAATGAAGAAACTTGGTGTGGACACCCGCATGTTTTACGGCCGGGCCCAGACCGGGAGGGCATTGGGTTTCATCACCCCGGATTCGGAACGCACCTTCGCCACTTTTCTGGGCGCGGCAGTGGAATTGCAGGGTTCTGACCTGATGGCGGAATTGTTCGGCGGGTACGATATTTTTCATATCGAGGGCTACATGGTGCAAAACCACCAGCTATGCGAAACGGCCGTCCGTTTGGCCAAAGATGCAGGCCTGGAAGTATCGCTCGACCTGGCCAGCCACAACGTGGTCAGGGAGAATTTGGGCTTTCTGCAGGAAATAGTGGCCAGATACGTGGATATTGTTTTCGCCAATGAAGACGAAGCCATGGCCTTCAGCGGGGAAAAATCACCAAGTGAAGCCCTGGTGACGATTGCACCGAAATGCCGCATAGCAGTGGTGAAACTGGGCAAGAGCGGCTCCCTGGTCAAGCGCCGGGATGAGCGGCACGAGATCGGCTGCATCCCGGCCCGGGCAGTCGATACCACCGGTGCCGGCGATCTTTACGCTGCCGGTTTTCTTTACGGCCTGATCCGGGATTACCAGCTGGCAATCTGCGGCCGCATCGGCTCGCTGCTCTCGGGGAAAGTGGTGGAAGTGGTTGGAGCCAAACTGGACGAGCAGAAATGGCGGGAAGTCGAAGCCGCCCTGCCCGGGTTCATCTCCTGATAATTGTTGCGCGGGTAAAGTGAAATGAAAAGCAAGAATGAATCGGCTGTGGAGATGATGATTGCCGGCTACAACTGCGCGCAATCGGTCTTAAGTGTATTTTGCGAAGACTTGAATTTCGACAAAGAAGCGGCCCTGAAACTGGCCACCGGCTTCGGAGCCGGCATGGCCCGCCGACAGGAGGTTTGCGGGGCGGTGACCGGGGCTATCATGGTCATCTCCCTGAAATTCGGCCGCGGCCTTGCCGATGAAAAAGCGGCTGCCGAAAACACCTATCTCCTGGTCGGAGAGTTCATGAAGCGCTTCAGCGATCAGTACGGTTCCTGCCTGTGCCGGGTGTTGCTGGACGGCTGTGATCTGCAAAGCGAAAGCGGCAGGGATTTTTTCAAGGAGAATGATTTGTGCGGAAAAATATGCCGTCCCTGCGTTGCCGATGCTGTGCGTTTTCTTGATGATATTTTTCAGAGACCAAAATAAAAAAGGCGGGGACCCGCGTCCCCGCCTTTTTTTATTGATAAAAAAACTCGTTACTCGCCGAGTATTTCCTTGACCAGTTTTTCGGCTCCGTAGATCTTTTTCATTGCTTCGATTATGGCCGAGCTGTGCACGGAAACGGTGCGGTTGGCGGTATCATCGTAGAAAAAGCGCCCAATGAAGCTTTCAATGTTGCCGTCGAAGACTAGTCCGACCACTTCGCCGGAACGGTTAATGACCGGCGAGCCTGAATTACCGCCGATTATGTCGCCGGTGCAGACGAAGTTCAGTGGCGTGGAGAGGTCCAGCTTGTCCCGGGCCTCGGCGACGCGCTGGGGGAGATTGAAGGGGAACTTGTTGTCGAAACTGGCGGCTCGGTCAAAGAGGCCATAAAAAGTGGTCTTGGCAGGGGCGATGGTGCCGTTCATGGCATAGCCCTTGACCGTGCCGTATGAGATTCTCAGGGTGAAGGTGGCGTCCGGGTAGGCGTTCTTGCCGTACACTGCGAACAGCGCCTGGCCGATCTTTTCCCCGGCCGGACGGGCGATGCTTTCGACGTTGTCTTCCTGCCATTTCTTCAGTTCGCGTACCATGGGATCGAGTTTGCGGGCCAGGACGATGAAGCTGTCAGTGCAGTTCGCCACGGCCGCCTCTCCGCCTTCGACCAGTTTCTTTCTGAAAGCCGGATCGGCGAGTTTGCTGCCGGAAATAAGCGCCTTGGCCGTTTCCTCGGGCGTCTTGCCGCCCAGGGCTGCCTGGACGAACTGGTCTTCGGGCCCGAGTTCTTCAAGTTGCAGCTTGAGGGAGTTGATGATCATCGCCTCCTCCAGGCCCGGGTAGATGGGGGCACGGGAAAACAGGCGGAAGCGCAGAGATTCGAGCTCTGAATCATGGAAGCCTTCCAGCCGCTTGCCGTCCGGCTTCCTGATTTCGGACACGTACTGGACGATCTGCAGGGCGATACTGCCCAGGCGCAGGCCGGGGACGCGGCGATAGTACAGTTCCTTCATACGCGGCTTTTGTTTATCAATGGCTGCGGAAATCTGCTCCCAGGCGTCTGCGTAAGCGCTTTTCCACTTGGGATCGGCTTCGACCAGTTTGCGGAATTCCGCTTCGTTGGCCGCTTTCTTTTTCAGAATTTCCGGGGCTCGCAAGCCGTCATACTCGCCGCTTGAAACCTTGATCCCGTTTTCGATGCCGAAGATCATGCCCGCGGCCTGGCGGGCCTGCTCCGGACCATGGGACGCGTATTCTTTTGCCGTTTCCAGCAGGCGCTTATAGTATTTGAGGCGCATGGGATATGAGTAATCACGCTGGAACCGGATCTGGTCCAGGGTCAGCAGGCGGTTGGTCGAACCGGGGTGGCCGGAAATGAAAACCAATTCACCATCGGCAGCACCTTTGGCACTCCACTTCAAATAATGGCTGACAACGGCCGGCTTGCCTTTTTCATAGGCGCGGAAGAGTGCCATGTCGAGGTCATGGCGCGGGAAGGTGAAGTTGTCGGGGTCGCCGCCGTAGAACGCGGCCTGCTGTTCCGGGGCAAAAACAAGCTTGACATCGGTGTATTTCTTGTAGCGGTAGAGCCAGTATTCCCCGCCATTGTAGAGTTTGACCACATCGGAGCGCAGGCCGGTCTTTTTAAGGCTTTGGCGTTCAATGGCGGCAATGGCGGCTTTGCGGGCCTCCAGAGCCTTATTGGCAGCCATACCAGGCTTGACAGCGGCCATGACCCTGGCCGTGACATTGGCCATGGAGATCAGGACATTCAGCTCCAGGTCAGGGCAGGGGAGTTCTTCGGCAGCCGTGGCGGCGTAGAAGCCTTCATTGACATAGTTCTTTTGCGGAGTAGAAACTTTTTGCAATTGGCCAAGGGCCACATGGTGATTGGTCAGCACCAGGCCGTTGGGGCTGACAAAGGAGCCCGAACCTCCGTCGCCGACCCGCACCGAAGCCAGGCGGATGTGCTCGAGCCAGGCCGGAGTGGGTTCAAACCCGTATTTTTCTTTTAGCTGCTTCATGGGCATGTTGTCCAGCGTCCACATGCCTTCGTCGGCGGCGAGCGGACTTGCCAGCAAAAACAGGATCGTGAGGACTGCCAGGGATAAGCCGATCGGCAGCCATTTTCTTTGATTTTTATTCACTAGAAACCTCCTTTTGATTAGATTAATAATACGGAAAAACCGGATAAAAGTTCAAAAAAATGAATCTTGATGTTCCGGGTCCGAATTCTTTCAACAACTCTCTTCAATTCAATCGCCGCAGGCAAAAATATGCCGCTTTTGCGGGCGTGACGCGTTTGACAGAGAAGTCGTTTTAATGGTATAGTGCGGTTCTGCGACCTGAATCCGGGGCCATGGTTTAATGGGAGAACGCGACCTTCGCAAGGTTGAGATGGCGGTTCGATTCCGCCTGGCTCCATAGTTCGATCAAGAACTCAAGTGTCAGTGTTAGTGATAGTGTTAGAAACAAGCAATTAAACTAACTAATAGTAATTCCCAACCAATTTTTCCGATTGGATTATTCTGTTTCTTCTTTCTTTCCCGGATTTACCAGCCGGGCGATAAGGATACTCAGCAGATAAAGTAAAATCATGGGCAAGGCGAACATTGTCTGGGTGATCATGTCCGGGGTGGGGGTGATGACCGCGGCCAGGATGAATATCGCCACCACCGCGTACTTGAAATAACGGATCAGGAAGCGGGCGCTGACGATGCGCAGTTTGGCCAGCAGGAAGACCAGCACCGGCAGTTCGAAGATCGCCGCGATGCCGAAAAGAACCCTGAAGGCCAGGGAAAAATACTCATTGATGGTGATGATGGCCGTGAAGTCCTTGCCGATGTTCAGGAAAAATTTGCAGGCCAGGGGGAAAACAACGAAGTAGCCGAAAGCGCCGCCCAGGAGGAAGAAGAAAGTGGTGAAAATGACAAAGGGCAGCACCCATTTTTTTTCCTTGGCAAACAGGGCCGGGGATATGAACAGCCACAGTTGGTGGAAAATGAACGGCGAGGCCGCGAACAGGGAAAAGATGAAAGCCACTTTTATATACATCATGAACGGTTCGGCCAGGGCGGTGTAGGCCAGCTTCTTTTCGCCCGTGGGCAGAACGGGAAGGTATTTCAGAACCGGCAGTGACAGCCAGTAATAAAGTTTGTCGACGAAGCGCCAGGAGGCGATGAAAAAAACCATGATGAAGGCGAAGGAATAGATTATGCGCTTGCGCAGTTCACCCAAATGCTCGAAAAAGGACATCTCATTCGCTCTTTTCATCGTCCTTGCCCTTTTCAGCATCATTGTTTTTTTTCATTTCGACTCCGGGTTTTTCTTCAGGGCCATGAATGTTCAGGGAGTCCTTGATGTCCTTGCCGAAGTCCTTCACGGATTTGTCCATATCGCCATAAATATTCAAGGCGTCCTTGACATCCTTGCCGATATCTTTCAACTGGGAGGTCATGCCTTCCTTGTAGATCTCGTCTTCGATAGCCGCTTTCGCCTCATCGACCGTCGAGCGGAATTCACGGATGGTTTTGCCCAGCAGTTTGGCGAATTCAGGCAGTTTTTTGGGGCCGAAAACCAGCAGTACCACTATAAAAACAAGCAATAATTCTGGAAAGCCTATGGATCCGAACATGCTTTTGTCACCTACATGGATTGAGTTGAAATTTCAAGTTGTTTTTCCGCTTCACCAATTTATAATAGCATAATATAGGCAGCAGTGACAAGTGACGAGTGCCCGAATCTTCGTTTTGAACATTGAAATTTGGAACTTGGAATTTTTGTATATCAGGTGAATTCCTTTTTTATTCTTTAACTTCGAACATCGAACTTCGAACTCTTACTTCTTCTCGCTGACGATCTCTTTCAGCACCCTGGTCAGGAAGGAATGGAATGCCCGCAGCGTGGGCTCGAATTCGGCGGAAAAATTGATGCGGCTCAGGTTGTCGTAGTAGCTTAAAAACTCATTCCAATCCTTGTACAGCAGGTAGTTCAGGTCGGTTTCCATGAACTGGTTGATGTCAAAAAAAATCTCCGAGGGAGCGATGCCGCTCTTGCTAGTGAAATAATCGTTTATCTTGGTATGCAGCTTGATCAGCTTTTTTTTGACCTCGATGGATTTCTGCTTGCGCGAGACGTAGTTTTCGAAAATGCTGTTGCCGCTGATGTCGGGCTTGAACAGCTGGGCCACGCTTTCGATCAGTTCTTGCACGGCCACTTCGGCGATGACGACAATGTTCTGGATCATACGCCTTTTTTTCAGCTTGTTGCTGTTGCCGTCAAAATAAACCGGCAGTTCGCCGTCACTGATCTTCTTGTATTCCAGTTTGAGGTTCTTGAAAATTTCGCCGATCGGTTCCAGCTTCTTTTTCAGTTCCGGGTCGGATTGCAGGCTTTGCCATAGGGCCGATTCGTTGAATTTGATGATGTTTGCCAGGTTTTTTTTCAGCGAAAGGACCAGGGGAATGGCCATGTCCAGGTACTTGTTCTTGTTGAGGTTCAGCTCAATGAAATTATTGATCTTCAGGATGCGAAAAGAGAGAATGAAGAAAATGCCCAGATTTTTGCGGATGTTTTTATCTTTGCAGGTGGAGATGATCGCGGAAATGTCGGGCTGATATATCTTGTCCATCTTGGGAATGAATTGTTTTTTCAGCAGTGAAATCAGGAAAGGGTTGCTGAGCAGTTCGCGATGGTATAATTTTTTGATCGACAAGTAGGCTTTTTGCGTGACCTGGTCGCCGCGCAGGATCTCGCTCAGCAGGTTCCGGAAGCTCTGCAGGAAGATGCGGAAGCTGTAAAACCACGATTCGGGCGAATAGAGTTCTTTAAGGTTGGGAAACGACTTTTCCATATTCTCTTCCAGGATCTTTTCCACGACGAATTCCTCGAAATTAAGGAAATACTTGTCCTTTTTAAAGTCCAGTTCCTTGAGCAAAGCCGTGATCCTGGCCGAGGACTGGTAGAGGCTGAGGACATGGAATTCGTAGTTCCTCTCAGCCTGGGAGGGCAGCTTGAAGACCAGGTTTTCCAGGTAGGGAGAGGAATTGAACTCTTCGATGCTTTCGAACCACAGCTTCAGCTCGAACAGGTTGAGCATCATTTTTTCCTGGTCGATCTTGTCGATCCAGCCGGAGAAGATCTCCTCCCATTTCTTTTCGGGCGGCATGCTGACGCTTTCCTTTGAAAAAAAATCGCCGATGTTTGCCAATTCTCTCTTTTCCATGCGGATATTGTAGCGAATTCCAAGCGCATTTGCAAATCACATGCTGCGGGAGCAAAGTTGGCGTCAAGGCCGTCACCACTTCCGATTTGTCACTTTAGTTTTGCGGCGTTGTTTAGACAGCAGCAGCAGGCCGGAAATATAACCATCTTGTGGCCAAGCTTTATTTTTTTTGCTATACTTGCAAGTAATGGGAAAAACAGAGAACAGGATCTCCATTGCTTTTAAAAGCAACTTGAAATACACCGAATTGAGCGTCCTGGTGCTCAGTTTCATAAAGAAATTGCTGGACATCGGCGATGACGAATTTTTCAAGATCGAAATTTCCCTGCGCGAGGCCGCCAACAACGCCATTGTCCATGGCAACGGCAACGATATGGAAAAGCTTGTACACATGAAATTCATCTGGGACAAGTCCTTTCTGCGCATCCATGTCCGTGATGAAAACGACCGCAAGGTCGACTTCAAGGAAGTAGAGGATAAAATAAACAGCTGCGGTCTGCTTTCCTTCAACGGTCGCGGCATCATGATCATCAAGAACTACATGGACACTTTTGAGTTCCAATGCCTGCCCGGCGGCAGTGAAGTCATCATGGAAAAGAAGCTTTCATGAACCTTCTGTGTTTTGACACCACCTCGCGTGATGCTTCCATCGCGGTGCTGCGCGACGAAGAGATCCTGCTGGAGTACAATTTTTCCACGCGCGACAATCTGTCGGCCGTGATGATCCCCAGCCTGGAGTTTCTCCTGCGCTCGCTGGGCCTGAAAATAGCACAGATAGACTTGTTTGGCGTGGCCGTCGGCCCCGGACTTTTTACCGGCATCCGCATCGGCCTGGCCACGCTCAAGGGGCTGAATTTCGCCGCGGCCAAACCCATGGTAGCGGTGAACACCCTGGAAGCGCTGGCCTGCAAGTTCGCCGATGCGAATAAAAACATTGTGGCGCTGATCGATGCCAGGAAAGGCGAGGTCTACCTAGGCTGCTACAACTTCATCAACGGTGAAATGAACGTACTGGTCCAGCCCTGCCTGCTGCCGGTCTCGGCCCTGGTCTCCCTGCTGGAGCCAATTGAAGACAAGGTTTTTGTCGGCAGCGGCGCCGAATGCCATGGGGACTTTTTAGAAAGCGCCTTTGGCGAATGCCGCTCGCTGTACCGTTCCAACTTTCTGGCCGGCGAGATCGGCAAAATAGCGCTGCAGAGGTTCCGCAAGCGGCAGTCTACGACCGATCTGCAAAAACTGCTTCCCTGTTATATTCGCAGGCCCGATGCCCAAAGCAATTTGGCCAGAACCAACGGCGCCGTTGATTAGAAGGGCCGCGGCCGCCGACCTGCCCGCCATCCTGCAAATCGAGTGCGAGCAGTTTTCCAATCCCTGGCGCCTTGATTATTTTTCGGCCGAACTGGCCAACAGTTTTTCCAATTTTTTTGTGGTCGAGAATCCTGCCAGCGGCACATTGACCGGGTACCTGCTTTTTTGGCGGCTTGGCGTCGAACTGGAACTGCATAAGATCGCCGTGGCCCAGGCCTGGCAGGGGCAGGGCATTGCATTACACTTGATGGAGTTCCTTGTCCGGACCGCCCGCTCGTGGGGGAACGAAAGGGTAGTGCTCGAAGTGAGGGCCCATAACACCCCGGCTGTCAACTTGTACGAGAAATTCGACTTCCGCTGCGTGGGGCGACGCCGGGACTATTATGACAGGCCCGTGGATGATGCCCTGCTGTACGAATTGGCATTATGAGCCGCATTGGAGGCAGCTACAAAAAATCAGGGTCTTCCTTGATCCTTTCCTCTATCTTCAATTTTTCTTCGATCCAGAAATCGAGGCCTGTTTCATTAAAAATTGTGATGATCTCGGGATCGAATTGTTTGCCGGCAAATCGCTGCAATTCTCCGGCCGCGGCTTCAAAGGACAGTGCTTTCTGATAGGGGCGGTCCGAGGTCATGGCGTCGATGGCATCGGCGATATTGAATATCCTCGCTCCCAGGGGAATGCTTTCCCCGGCCAGGCCGTCGGGATAACCTTTGCCGTTGTAAGCTTCATGATGGTGCAGAACGATCTGGGCGGCAGGTTCCAGAAATTTGATGCGCCGCAGCACATTGTATCCGATGGTCGGGTGATTCTTCATGATGCGCCATTCCTCGGGGCTCAGTTTTTCCGGTTTGCGCAATATGGCGTCGGGGATACCGATCTTGCCGATATCGTGCAGCAGGGCACCATACTCGAAAATTTTCAATGTCTCCTTGTCGCTGATGCCCATCAATTCTGAGAGTTTGAGTGTAAAGCGTACGACACGCAGGGAATGGCCCTGGGTTTCGGTGTCGCGGGTATCAAGGGCGGTGACCATGGCCCGCAGGGTAAAATTGTAGGTAATGTCCAGTTCGACCAGGGCCTGCTTCAATTCGCTGGTCCTTTCTTCGACCATTTTTTCCAGGCGTCTCTGGTATTCCTTGTTTTCCTGGACCAGGCGTCTTTTTTCCAGGGCCTTGTTGGCGACAAACGACACTTCGTTGAGCTTGAATGGCTTGGAAACGTAGTCGTAGGCTCCCTTGGACATGGCGGCAATGGCCGATTCGATGTCCTTGACCGCCGAAATCATGATGACCATCACATCCTGGTCCAGGCGCTTGATGTCATCGAGCAGATCCAGACCGGTTTTTCCCGGCATGCGGATATCGGACATGATGACATCGAAATTGTCGGCGGCTTTGAATTTTTCCAGGGCTTCGAAGGCGTTGGCGGCCAGCTGGCATTCATAGCCTTCGCCTTCCAGATAATCGCACAGCAGATCGCGAATGTCTTTTTCGTCGTCGGCGATCAATATCTTTCCCTTGAACATGGCAATAAAGATATCAGAAAAACAAGATTTGGTAAAGTTCAGCGCGCTGGAATCCGGACCGCTTCGGCCGAGATCCCAGCGGATGCGGCCGGGGCTCAGTAGCGATAATTTTCAGGTTTGAAAGGACCATGGGTTGGAATACCAAGATAGGCGGACTGTTCAGGAGTCAGGATCGTGAGCCGGGCTCCCAGTGCCGGCAAATGCATGCGGGCCACTTCTTCGTCAAGGTGCTTGGGGAGCGTGAATACTTTTTTTTCAATCCCGCCCTTGGCCAGCTCGATCTGGGCCAGGCACTGGTTGGTGAAACTGCAGCTCATGACGAAACTGGGATGCCCTGTGGCGCAGCCCAGGTTGAGCAGGCGACCCTCTGCCAAAACGATGATCGAGCGGCCCGATTTTAGCGTCCATTTGTCCACCTGGGGTTTGATGGTCGTTTTCAGGCAGCCGGGGGTCGTTTCCAGATAGTGCATGTCGATCTCGCTGTCAAAATGGCCGATATTGCCAACAATGGCTTCATTCTTCATCATTTCCATGTGCCGGCCGGTTATGACGCTGCAATTGCCGGTGGCGCTGATGAAAATATCTCCCACAGCGGCCATCTCTTCCATGGTAGAAACCTCGTAGCCCTCCATGGCCGCCTGCAAGGCGCAAATGGGGTCTATCTCGGTGATGATCACCCGGGCGCCGAAACCACGCATGGACTGGGCGCAGCCCTTGCCGACATCGCCGTAGCCGCAAATCACGACCTTTTTGCCGGCTACCATGATGTCGGTGGCGCGCTTGATCCCGTCTGCAAGTGATTCCCGGCAGCCGTAGAGGTTGTCGAACTTGGACTTGGTCACCGAATCGTTGACATTGATGGCCGGGAACAGAAGGCTTCCCTCGGCCTGCATCTGGTAAAGGCGGTGTACGCCGGTGGTGGTTTCCTCGGAAACGCCGCGGATGCCGTGGCTGACGCGGGTCCAATGTTGAGGATCGCGTTTCAGGGATTCGCGCAGGCGCTCCAGGACCACGGCCATTTCCCTGTTTTCGGGAGCGGCTTCATTAAAAAGCCCGGGATTTTTTTCGAATTTCACCCCCTGGTGGACCAGCAGGGTCGCGTCGCCGCCGTCATCGACGATAAGGTCGGGACCTGAGCCGTCGGGCCAGGTCAGTGCCTGCTCGGTGCACCACCAGTATTCCTCCAGGGATTCCCCCTTCCAGGCGAAAACGGCAGCGGAACCGGCCTCGGCAATGGCGGCGGCGGCATGGTCCTGGGTTGAAAAAATATTGCAGGAAGCCCAGCGCACGTCGGCGCCCAGTTCAACCAGCGTTTCGATCAGCATGGCTGTTTGGATGGTCATGTGCAGGCTGCCGGTAACTTTCAGGCCAGCCAGAGGTTTGCCCGGTCCGTATTTGCTGCGGATTGCCATCAGTCCGGGCATTTCGGCCCGAGCCAGATCCATTTCCTTTCGGCCCCAATCGGCCAGTGAAATATCGGCGATTTTATAGGGCAGTAAACGATCCTTGTCTGTTGTTTTCATGACACTCTCCGCTTTTTTCATTGTTACCTCATTTGCTGGCAGGGCGACCCATCCGCCAGCGTTTCGCTTGGCGGATCGCCTCTACGCTGCACTTTGCATGTTGCCTTATTTTTCAACTTCGAACATCGAACTTCGAGCATCTTTTATTTTTTGGCCAGGGATTTCAGTTCCTTGACCTTGTCCAGCTGTTCCCAGGGGAATTCATTGCGGCCGAAGTGACCGTACGATGCTGTTTTTTTGTAAATGGGCTTTTTCAGGTCAAGCTGCTTCAGGATATCGCCCGGTTTAAGGGGGAATACCTTGCGGATCAGCGAGGTGATCTTGTCTTCGCTTATTTTGCCGGTGCCGAACGCATTAACATTGACCGAGACCGGTTCAGCCACACCGATGGCATATGCCAGTTGTACCTCGCATTTTTCGGCCAGGCCGGCCGCTACGATGTTCTTGGCAATATAGCGGGCCACATAAGCGCCGGAACGGTCGACCTTGCTTGGATCTTTGCCGGAAAAAGCGCCGCCGCCGTGCCGGCCCATGCCGCCATAGGTGTCGACGATGATCTTGCGTCCGGTCAGCCCCGCGTCGGCAAAGGGCCCGCCTACGACGAACTTGCCGGTGGGATTGATATAGAACTTGGTAGTGGCGGTCAGCCATTTGCCGCATACCGGCTTAACCACGTGCTTGATGATATCCTTTTCGATGCGGGCGTGCTTGATTTTCTCGTCGTGTTGATTGGAGACAACCACGGCTGTGACATGGCGGGGTTTGCCGTTTTCGTATTCGACGGTAACCTGGGCCTTGCCGTCGGGGCCAAGGTAGGGGATGCGCTTGTTTTTTTTGACCTGGGCCAGTTTCATGGTCAGTTTGTGGGCCAGGCTGATGGGCAGGGGCATGTAGTCAGCGGTTTCGCAGGTGGCATACCCGAACATCATGCCCTGGTCGCCGGCGCCCTGTTCGTGCCCCCTGGCCGCGTTTACGCCCATGGCGATATCCGGGGATTGTTCTTCAATGTGCACCAGTACGGCACAAGTTTCGTATTCAATGCCGTAGCGCGACTGGGTGTAGCCGATCTCCTTAAGTGTCTGACGGACGATGTTGGGAATATTGACATATGCAGTTGTGGTCAGCTCACCTGCTACCAGGACCATGCCGGTTTTTGTCAGGGTCTCTATGGCTACGCGTGCATTCTGGTCCTGCTCCAGGCAGGCATCAAGAATGCTGTCGGAAATCTGGTCGCATATCTTGTCCGGATGTCCAGCGCATACCGATTCTGATGTGAATAGATATTTCCCCTTGATCATTTTTACCTCCAAGGATAGCAATGGTTGGAATAAAAACAATGGTAACAAATAAGGTCATTTATGTCAATCGAATTTCGCGAATTGAAATCGGTTTACGGTGTACGGTATACGGCGTACGGATAAGAGGGCAAGCCAAAGACCTCTCGGCATACTGCGAATGAAAGACGGTGAAGAGAGACAAATATGAACGCCAAGCATTCATTTTTCTCTCTTTCCTGCCGTCTACCGTCAACCGTACACCCTACACCGGGCAAAGGTTTTTAAAAATTCAATAACCTATGGCGCAGCCATCTTTCCTGGATTCGCTGGCCCCGATCAGTATCCTTCTTGCAAGGTCGAGCCAAATGCCCTGGTAGCCGCCGAATTCGCCGGAGCTTTTTCTCACTTTGTGGCCGCGGTTCAGCAGATCGCGGATCACTTCTGGTTCGATGCCGCTTTCCAGGAGAACCAGGCCGCCTTCGCTCATCATGGAACCGTCGGGCTCGGAAGAGCCGGCGTGGCGGAAACGCGGGGCATCGCCCGCTTCCTGCAGGTTCATGGCGAAATCGATGATGTTGCAAAGGATCTGCACGTGTCCCTGGGGCTGCATGTCGCCGCCCATGACCCCGAAAGAAAACTGCGGTTCGCCATTGCGGGTGACAAAGCCGGGGATGATGGTATGAAACGGCCTTTTTCCGGGAGCCAGGCTGTTGGCGTGGCCCGGCTCGAGGTTGAACAGGGCGCCGCGGTCCTGCAGGCAGAATCCCAGCCCGTCGGGGACCATGCCCGAGCCGAAGCCGACATAGTTGCTCTGGATCAGTGAGACGGCGTTGAAATCCCTGTCGACAACGGTCAGGTAGACCGTATCGCCTTTGGCCAGGCGCGGATCGCCGGCCGTGACAATGTTGTTGCTGTGTTTGGCTTGGAATAGCTGTAACCGTTGTTTCGCATAGGCGGGTGAAATGAGCGTGGAATAATCAATCTCGGCGAAACGCGGGTCAGCGTAAAAGCGGGCCCGGTCCTCGTAGACGATTTTTTTTATTTCGATCAGGGTATGCAGGAAGTCGGCCGAGTTGTGGCCCATGGCCTTGAGGTCAAAGGTTTCGAGCATCTGCAGCATCTGCAGGACGGCCAGGCCCTGGCCGTTGGGAGGCAGTTCCCAGACGTCGTATCCCCTGTAATTCACGCGCATGGGCGCGACCCATTCGGGCTGGAAATCGGAAAAATCTTTTTCTGAAAAAAATCCGCCGACCTGTTTGGAATAGGCTACGATTTTTTTGGCAAGTTCGCCGCTGTAGAAGACGTCGCGGCCGCCACGGGCGAGGAGGCGGTAGGTCGCGGCCAGTTCGGGATTGCGGAATACGTCGCCTTTTCGAGGTACCTTACCTTGCGGGGCGTACAATTTTTGAAAATTTTCGAAGCGACTGAAGGCCTGCAGCGAGCGTTGCCAGTAATGGGCGATCAGTTCCGACAGCGGAAAACCCTCTTCGGCGTAGGCGATGGCCGGGGCCAGAACTTCAGCCATTGACAGCTTGCCGAATTTGCCGTGCAGGGCGAACCAGCCGGCCACGCAGCCCGGAACCGTCCAGGGCAGGGGGCCTGTTTCGGGCATTTTTTTGATGCCTTTTTTTTGAAGATACGCGATGTCGATCCCGGCGGGGGCCGGGCCGCTGGCATTGATGCCGTATAGTTTTGCTGTTTTATTGTCCCACACGATTGCGAAAAGGTCGCCGCCGATGCCTGACCCGGACGGTTCCATCAAGCCCAGGGCCGCGTTGACGGCAATGGCGGCGTCTACGGCGCTGCCGCCTTTTTTTAAAATATCGATGCCGATCTGGGCGGCCAGCGGCTGGCTGGCAGCCACCATGCCCTGACGGGCGATGACTTCGGAACGGGTGGCGAACATTCGTCCGGTCAAGCGATCACTCCCCGGAAGCTGCAGAAACAGCAAGCAGATAGACAGCCAGACTGATTTTTTCATTTTCCCTCCAATTCATGATATTGATTATATGCCGCTGATTTTTTCAACGCAATCCACCCGGACCGCGCCCAAATAGAAAATAAATCATATTTATGTTATAAATTGTCGGAAGTGACCTTTGCCGGGAGGAGGAGCATCATGAAAAAAAACAACCGCGTATTCTGGGTCATTGCAATCCTGTTGGCAATCATGGCTGCCGTCGCCTGCGCCGTCAATCCGGTATCAGGTAAAAAAGAACTGATGTTTTTTTCGGAAAAAGCCGAGATCGCCATGGGCCAGGACACCGACCGCCAGATAAAACAACAGTTCGGCATTTACCAGGACAAGGATTTGAATGCCTATGTAAACAGCGTTGGCCAGAAAATGGTTCCCTATTCTCATCGACCCAAATTGCAGTATCATTTCGCGGTCCTGGATACGCCGGTGGTCAATGCCTTCGCCGCTCCCGGCGGTTACATTTACGTTACGCGCGGCATCATGGCCCTGATGGGCAGCGAAGCCGAACTGGCAGCCGTTCTGGGCCATGAAATGGGCCATGTAACCGCCCGCCATTCGATGAAACGACTGAGCGGCCAGATGTTGGCATCGATCGGCCTGGTGCTGGGCAGTGTCCTGAGCAAGGACATTGCCAAAGTGGCGGGACTGGCCAGTGTCGGCATGCAGCTGCTTTTTTTGAAATTCAGCCGCAGCGACGAGTACCAGGCCGATTCCCTGGGCGTCCGCTATGCCCGCCAGGCCGCATACTCTCCAGCCGAAATGCTGCGCTTTTTCACAGCCCTGGAGAACATGAGCGTGGAAACGGGCGGCCACAAGCTTCCATCCTTTCTATCCACCCATCCCATGACCAGCGACCGTATCGCCAAGGTCAAAGCCATGGTCTCCAGCCGGGATGTGCGCCTGGCAGTCAAGAAAGAACCTTATCTGCGTGAGGTGGATGGCATGGTCTACGGCGATAATCCCCGCCAGGGCTTTTTCGATAACGGTGTTTTCTATCATCCGGAAATGACTTTCAAATTCGCCATCCCCAACGGCTGGGTCGTGAACAACACTCCCATGCAGGTCATTGTCGGCGAGAAGGACGGCAAGGCGGCGCTGATCCTGCAAGCCGAAACATCCACCCAGAACCTCGACGAGTATCTGCAAGCCAAGGCCAAGGAGTTCGGTCAGGCCGAACTTTTGAAGAGCGATCCTGTAAATCGTTTTCTTTCCCGGCACGCCTTTTTTCGGGTGCCCCAGGAGCAAGGCGAGCCGCTGGCGGTCCGTTTGACCTGCATCCGCAAAGACAGCATGATCTACACTTTTTCCGGCTTGTGTGCCTATGGAAGTGCAGATATTTATCAGCCGCTCCTGGATCAGGCCATTCATTCTTTTCGGCGACTGCAAGACCAGCGTTATTTGAACCGCCGCCCGCAGCACCTCTCCCTGCTTCGCCCCGACGGCCGCCAGACCCTGCAGAGCCTGATGAACAATGCCGGTGTGGACCGCAAGTTGTGGAAACAGCTGGCGGTATTCAACGCGCTGAAATTGCAGGCCGTTCCCGAATCCGGACAGTTGATCAAACTGGTCAAATAATGGCGTTTTCAAGCAAGGCGGAGGGCGGATGAAAGGCAAAACCCTCGAAAGGAAGATGCCGGCAGGGGAAGTGGAAAAACTGAAACAGCTGAAAAGCCGGGTACGGAAGCGCACCCGGGAATTGGTCAGCGTCAACCGGGCGCTGCAGGAAAGTGAAGAGAGATACCGGGAATTGGTTGCCAATATGCCCAATGGGGTGCTGGTCCAAAAACAGGGTCGCATAGTTTTTGTCAATCCCACTATCCTGGCTACCATCGAATTCACATCGGAAGAAATACTCGGCAAATCGGTTTTGGCTTTTATCCATCCCGCCGACCGCGAGATCGTCGAAAAAAACATGGCCCTGCGTCTGGCCGACAAGCAGGCGGCACAAGGTTATGAAATCCGCATCGCCACCCGTAAAGGAGAATGGCGAACCGTTGTGATCCAGGCCAAAAAAATAATTTATGATAATGAACCGGCTATCCTGTCCGTCCTGAGCGATATAACCGACAAAAATCGTTCCGAAATCATCCAGGACGCGGTGTATAAAATATCCGAAGCGACCCAATTGGCCGACAACCTGCCGGAGCTGTATCGCTCCATCCATCATATTATTTCCGGATTGATGTGCACTGAAAACTTTTACATCGCCCTGTTTGAGCAGGACAGCGGCATGTTGAGTTTTCCATATTTTGTCGACGAATTCGATGCTGCTCCGCAGACGCGGGGCCTAAAAAAAGGATTGACCGAATACGTGCTGCGCACCGGCATTCCCTTGCTGGCCACTCCCGAAATTCTCAGTGAGCTTGAAAAAAAAGGCGAGATCGAACTTATCGGAACTCCGTCCATCGACTGGCTGGGAGTGCCATTGAAGATCAGGGAGAAGACCATTGGTGTACTGGTGGCGCAGACATATTCAGAGGGCCTGCGTTATGGTCATGGCGAAAAGAATATCCTGATCTTTGTTTCCAATCAGGTGGCCTGGGCCATCGAACGTAAGCGGGCCGAAGCCAACCTGCGCCGCAGCGAACAGAAGAACCGGGCCGTGCTCAGCGCCATGCCCGACCTGATGTTCCGGCTCGACAAGGAAGGCGTGTTTTTGGATTACAAGGCCGATAAGGAAAGTGATCTGCTGATGAAGCCTGAAATGTTTCTGGGCCGCAAGGTTGTTGACGTGCTGCCCCCCGGGCTTGCGGATTTGACCATGAAAAACATCCGGCGAACCTTGCAAACCAGGAGCCTGCAGGTCTATGAATATGAGGTCAATATCAACGGCCAGCTGCAAAATGAAGAAGCGCGTTGTGTCATATGCGGCAATGACGAAGTGCTGGTGCTTATCCGCAATGTCACCGAAAAACGCCGTCTGGAGCAGCAGGTGCTGCAGGCCCAGAAAATGGAAAGCCTGGGCACCCTGGCTGGCGGTATTGCCCATGATTTCAACAACATCCTGGCCGGTATCCTTGGCTACGCCTCTTTCCTGAAGTCTAAAATCGGCAGCGGGCACGATTTTTTCAAGTATGTGGATACCATTGAGCGCAGCGCCGTCCGCGCCGCCGATCTTACCTCGAAGCTCCTGGCTTTCACCCGCGGCGACAAAGTGAATTACAAACCTTTGAATTTAAACAAACTGATCAAGGAAACCTTGGAGATCATCCTGCATACGATCGACAAGTCTATCAGCGTGGAAACAAAGCTGGATGAATCTCTGCCCACCGTCATGGCTGACGCCGGGCAGATCCAGCAGGTAGTGATGAACCTGTGTGTCAATGCCCGCGACGCCATGAGCGGCGGCGGCAAACTGTCAATCGCCACCTCAACAGTAGTAATCGGGACCGACGATCCTACGGCGCCTGCGGGTGCAAAAACCGGGACTTATTTGAAGATGAGTGTGGCCGATTCAGGAAGCGGCATGGACCAGGACGTGCTGACCAGAATTTTTGATCCTTTTTTCACCACCAAGGCCAAGGGGCAGGGCAGCGGCCTGGGATTGTCGATGGTCTACGGCATCGTCAAGGGGCACGATGGTTTTGTCACGGTCAGCAGCCAATCCGGTCAGGGCACTGCGTTCAGCGTCTATTTTCCGGCAAGCGGCAAGCCCGAAGTCCAGGAAACATTGACCACCGAACCTTTGCGCGGCCGCGGCGAGCTGATTTTTGTGGTCGATGACGAAAGTGACATTCGCGATTTCATCCGCGATGTGCTGCAAAGTCACGGCTACAGGGTGTTGCTTGCCGCCGACGGCGACCAGGCGTTCGACATCTACCAAGTGCGCAGTCAAGACATCTCTCTGGTCATCATGGACATGGTCATGCCGGAAATGAGCGGCGAGGAAACTTTTTTAAAGATGAAAAAAATCAACCCGGGCATCAAGGCCCTGCTTTCCACCGGATACAGCCAGGACAGCCGTGTAAATGAAATTCTTAGCAAAGGGGTCATGGGATTCATCCAGAAACCCTATGATTTCAACCAACTGCTGGCCATGATTCGCCAGATATTGGAAGCCGGGTAATAAGGCCGGCAAAGCCCCGATTGTCCTAAAATGGGACAGTCTAAAAACCCCGAAAGCCTGTTGGAATGATGGTTTTGCATAAAATCCCCAATCTGTCCCAAAATGGGACACCCGGGGCGGAATTGGCCGGAACCATCTCTGGACAAGGCTTTTCAGCGTCTGCCGGCCGCCGGCCGTCCCAAATTGGGACACTTAGGACTGCCAGGGGGACAACGAAAAAAACCTTTTTTTTCTTAAAAACCATTGCCAGAGAGGGTATACAGGTTTCAACTCTTAAGATGGCAGATAAATTGCTTTAAAAAATCATGACAGTTAATGTGGCCGAACAATGATGAGGCAGGGCATGGAGCAAAAATTCCTGCAGCCCGCTATTCGCGGCAAGATCGCCGATTTGATGGATTATCCGGTCCCTGCCGCCCGGGTGGTCCTATCCGGTGCCAAACTGGCGGAAAAGCAATGCACGGTTACCGGCACAGAGGGTCATTTCATGTTCAACCGCATTCCGCCCGGCTCCTATACCCTGGAAGTTATTTATTCCGGGTTCAGCAAGCTGGTACAGCGGGGCATTGCCGTGCGCGACCACGCCATCACCGGCCTGGATCTTAAAATGGATTTTCTGGAAGATTCCCGCACAATCAAGCTGCGGGCCATGTCCCTGGAATTCATCAACGACGCGCCGCCGGCCGCAGCTGCCGCTGCGCCTTCGGACCTGGCCCGGCAATTGTCAGAGGTGGCATCCGGTCTCTGTTTGGACAGGGTTCTGTTCAACCCGCCGCCGGTTTTGAAGGTCGGAGCTGTGACCACTTTTGAACTCGGGGTCTATCAGAACCTGAAAGAAGAGGTCATGCGTCGCCTGCTGGAACGGAACATCGGCCGCTTTGACCGGGACCAGATCGAGGTGATTCTCCAGGCAGACCTGCAGGTCGCGGGCTGTCAGGTTTTGCTCCGGGGTAAGCCACAGGCAGCCGTCAATGGAGCCCGATACCTGGGCTGGGAATGGGAAATTCTGCCGGAAATTTCGGGCCTGGGATTGATCATCCTGCGTCTGGAAGCCAGCGTGCGTTTTGGCGAATACGGCGAACGGAAAAAATGCCTGCTGATCCTGGACCGCGATATCAGGATCAAGAGGAACCATTGGTTGGCTTTGCGGCGTTTTTTTAAAAAAAAGTTGGTTTAAATTGGATACCCTTTGGATATATTAATCGTTGAGGACGAAGCGGTGTTGGCCATGGTCTATCTGCAGCAGTTGCGGGAACTAGGCTACCGGGACGTGGGCTTGGCTTTCAGCGGCAAGGACGCCCTGGCCGCGGTGGAAAGGAGACGGCCTAAACTGATCCTGCTCGACATCAAGCTCCGGGGTGACCTGGACGGCATCGGGGTGGCGGAAATCATCCGCTGCCGCCATAAGATGCCTATCGTTTACATTACCGCCTATTCCGATGCGGAAACGTTGCGGCGCGCCTGGAGCACCGACCCGGTCTGTATTTTGGGCAAGATCGGGAACAATGGAGAACTGTCCCGGGTAGTAGAGAGGATCATGGCTGCGGAGCGGGGAAAAGAAGGACACGAAATGGATTTGTGCATGCAATAAATAAACCAAAAATAATAAAGGAGGTTCGCTATGAAAAAAAATTTGGTTAAGTTGATTATTGGTCTGGTATTGATCGGCATTTCCATTGCATATCTGAATGCCGTCATTGCTTTTAACGATCCACTCAGTCCCTTTCCAGCCAAGACCAGCATCCAGGTCGGCGACATGATCACGGATAGCGCTTCCGAGCTGCTGCAATCAGCTTCGGAAGCCTTCCTGTTCCTGAACGAGGTCGAGATCGCCGGAAAAAACGGCTTGAACGTGGGCAGCGCCCTGCAGCGGGTGGATATGGCCGCCGCCAGGGTGGAGCAGGCCATGAATTTGTTCAAGAACATCATCGCCGTCGGCAGTGAGGCCGGGTACGAGAAAAACCGCATCGGCAAATTGATGGATTTCTCTTACGGTCAGTTCGCCAGGGACAACGGCCTGAGCGAAGAAACCATGAACGAGGTCTCCGCTTACCTGGCCAAGGGCAATGTGCTGGGCTTCTACCGCCGCCACGTCCGCAACCTGCAGAAGCTGTTGAACACCTTGCAGTTCATTAAAACCGATCTGCTGGCCGGCAAGCTTTCGGAAAACCAGGTGCTGTGGTCGCTGCTGCAGCAGTACAGCAGCACCATGATGTTCGGCAACTACGCTTCCCTGGTCTTTTACAAAATTTAATTGCGTTGAAACAGGGGCGGCCGGAAGACCGCCCGTTGTTTTTCCGCCGCGATCTGCTATGATAAAGCATGCGTGCATTTTTGCGCTTTGAGCGGCGGCGGCTTTTCAGCGAAAAAAAGAACCTGATCTTCCTTGGCTTTGTCTCCCTGTTCTCGGCCTATTTCGTCTGGTCGGGTTTGAACGAGTACCGGCAATTCCAGGCTGAAAAAAAAATCTTCATCAAATTTGAAAAGGAAAAAATCGGGCAATTTGTTTCATATGCGCAATATGGAGGTTTTGGTTTTCGTTTGCTTTATGAAGCCTCACCTCTGAACTTGTTTTTCGTCAACAGCAGCGTGCTGCAGAACGTGGAAAGCAATATCGACAGTCTGGAAGCCATTAAAGTGGAAAGCTCCTTCAAGGGCAACAAATTATTTTTAAAGCGGGGTTATTTCAAGGATTTCGCCGGCATCCCCTTTATTTTCGGTTCGCTGTTCATGCTCTACCTGGGCCACCTGGCCCTGGTCAGCCCGGCATATCTGCGCTTCATGACCGGCCGCATGGCCTTGAAAAAGTACTATGTTATGACCACGGCCGCGCGCCTGTTCTGGCTGGATCTGTTTTTTGTATCCCTGGGGCTGGGATTGTTTTTCCTGGTCCAAATCAGGGGAGTGGTCTTTTCCGCAGCGGAAAAAAGGATTTTTATTTCGTACCTGTTGTTCCTGGTGCTGTTGCTCGACTTTTTTTACCTGCTGGGCCAGTTGACCTCGGTGCTGGTTCGTTTTCGAAAAGTTTTTTTTCTTTGGATTTTCATCGTCTGGTTCTTCTGCATATTCCTGCTGCCCGAGATCGGCCGCATCAGCGTATTCAATCAATCACTGGTCCTGGAATCGGCTGAAAAGGTCAACCTGGAAAAGTTCCGCACCCTGATGGTCCTGGAAAAAAAATTCAGTGATTATCTGAAAATGAATGCCGCCAAGCCTTTGGATCAACTTCGGCAGATGCAGAAAAAATTCGCCGTCCAGTTCATCAACAGCAGCTATCTGGTGAACACCGGTCTTGAGACCAAGTATCTCCGCGACGTGGAAAAAGTGATCGCCGGCCATGAAAGGCAGTCGGTCCTTTTTCCCACGACATTTTATCACTTTCTTACCGGAGAGGCTTCGGGGAAGGGTTATTACGGATACCTGGACTTCATGGATTATATCATGAAACTGCGCAACCGTTTTGTTCAATATTACTTGAAAAAACGCTATGAATCGAACGATACGGTTGTGGAGTCATTCGTAAAAAACAACGAAAATATTTTCCGCGCCCGCAGTCGCCTGCCGAAAACTTTCTGGCTGGGGCTGCTGACCACCGTATTTTACACTGCCGCCTTCCTGGTCCTGACCTACTGGCTGCTGCGCCGCCAGGTGTTCCGGCCATGATCACCTTAAAAAACCTGGCCATGGAAAAAGGCGATTTCTACCTGTCCGATCTCAGTCTGGAAATCACCGCGGGCGAGATCTATTTTTTGCTCAACCGCCTTGATCAGGACAACGATTTCCTGTTCCGCATCTTAAGCGGATTCCAGGCTGCCGGGAACGGGGAGATCTCCTATAACGGCAAGCGCCTCATCGGGGCGGTGCATCCCGAAAACGCTGTTTTCATAGATCGCGTCAACGATCGTGCCGATTTCGATACCGAGGCCCGCCTGGGCCAGTGGTTCGATTTTTTATGCGCCCAGGGCCTCGGCCGCGAGGACATTTTCAAGACGCTGCTGGTCGGCAATTTCCATGAACGGCAATTGAAAAAAATGGTGCGCGACCTGGCTCCGGAAACCTTCAAGCTGGCTTACCTGGCCATTTGCCTGGCTGCAAACAGCGCCAATGTCGTGATCAATAATTTCATCAAGGGGTCGGGAAAAAATTTCGAACTGAAATTCAACAAGCTGCTGCTGCAACAAAAAGATGCTGGCCGCTCAATCCTGTTCCTGGGCAGTGATATTTTCTACGCTTCGGAGATCGCCGATCGGGTGGGTTTCCTCAAGAACGGCCGTTTGATGTTCGAAGCCGCGGCCGCCGATCTGAAGGAAATGGACATCAAGGACCTTTATTTGAAATTTTTGAATTGATATTTTCTGCCGGATCTTTTTTTCTTTTGCCATTCAGTTATTTTGCGGTAAAGGGATGAGCGGGAAATGCCCAAGATCTCGGCCGCCAGGGTATTGTTTTGAGCGGTCCGACGCAGGACTTTTTGGATATGAGCGATCTCTATTTCGGCCAGGCTGAGCTCACGATCATCGCTGCCGGCAATTTTTCCGGGCTGGACGATCTTGAGCGGCAGGTGCTCGGGCCGGATCAGGGTGTGGTGGCCGGAGGCGGAGATCTTGAAAATGGTATTTTTCAATTCGCGCACATTTCCCGGCCAGGCGTATTCGCTCAGCAGCTGCTGAGCTTCAGCGCTTAAGGCGGATAGCGGCCTTGAATTGGCCAGGTTGGCAATACGCAGGAAATGGTCGGCCAGGGGGACGATATCGGTTTTTCTTTCCCGCAGGGGCGGGATGTGGACCTTCAGCTCGTCTATACGGTAAAAGAGGTCGGCGCGAAAGCGCTTTTGCCTGACCTCGTCTTCCAACTCCTTGTTGGTGGCGGCCAGGACACGGATATCGACACGGACGGGATTTTTGCTTTTCAGCGGGGTGACTTCGCCGTTTTCCAGGACGCGCAGGAGTTTGGCCTGGATATTGGGCGGCAGTTCGCCGATCTCATCCAGAAAAATCGTGCCTTTGTCGGCTAGAACGAATTTCCCGGGTGAATCGGCGTAAGCGCCCGTGAAGGCGCCCTTTTTGTATCCGAACAATTCTGATTCGGCCAGGTTTTCCGGGATCGATGCGCAGTTGACGGAAAGCAACGGCTGGTTTTTGCGCCGGGAGCAGGCATGGATGGCCTGGGCCATCAACTCCTTGCCGGTGCCGGTTTCACCGCTGATCAGGATGGTGTGAACTGTGGCCGCATATGAGCTGGCCGTGCGGATCAGCTCTGCCATGATCCTGCTCTTGAATGTGAATTTGTCGAAGCCGGCAACACTGCTGATCTCCTGTTTGAGGTCCTGGCAATCGCTGCGGGCCTGGATGAATTCGAAAATACGATGAAGCGTGATGAGCAGCAATTCAGGGTTTACCGGTTTTTGCAGGAAATCGTGCGCGCCTTTCTTCATCGCCAGCACTGCGGTTTCAACGGAACCGGTCCCGGTCAGCACTACCATGCGATCAGGGTAAAGCCGGGAAAATCGTTCCAGGATATCCAGACCGTTGCCGTCGGGCAGAGTCAGGTCCAGGAGAACCAGGTCAAAAGAGCTCTCTTGCAGCTGGCGCATGGCATCCACCAGGCAAGCGCTCTGGCTGACGCGAAAACCATTCTGGCCAAGGAATTTGTCAAGCGCTTCGCGCAGAGGCTTGTCATCCTCAACCAGCAAAATGTGTCTTTGCTTCTCCATGTTCACCTCGCGGGCAGGATCAGGTTGACCCGAGTGCCCTGCCCGGAACTGTGGATTTCCAGGTCTCCCTTCAGGGTTTTCATGATGCTGTAGGAAATGTACAGTCCCAGCCCGGTGCCTTCCTTTTTGGTAGTGAAAAAGGGCTCCAACACCCTATCCTTGATAGCATCGGGAATGCCCGGACCATTGTCGGTTATGGCGATGATATGGCGGATGTTCTTGGGCAGGTCCTTGTATTCGCTGTAAATGCGGATATGGATGGCCGCGTTTTCCTGGCTGCCAAGCGCTTCCAGGGCATTGAACAAAACATTGATGAAAACCTGTCGCAAGCGGTTGCCGTCGCTGGAAACCTGGATCTCTTTTTCAGCCTGAACCCGAACCTTTACCCGCGAGGGGATTTTGTTGGCCGGAATTTCCTCCAAGGTGCGCTCAATGAATTCACGCAGGAAAATGGGAGTGATGTTCAGGTCCTTGAATTTTGAAAATACCAGCAGGGACTCGATCATCTGGTTGGCCCTGGCGATCTCACGGTTGATCGTTTCGTAAGTGCTGGTTATCTTTTCGTTGGCCGGCAGTTGTTTCTTCATGGTAGCAAGTTCGAAAAGAACGGTGGTCAGAGGTGTGCGCATTTCATGGGCCAGAGAGGCCGCCATTTGACCCAGCAGGACCAGGCGATCGAATTTGAACAGCCGGTAATAGTTTTTGTCGTTTTCATATTCCATCTGTTCGGCTTCGATCTGGGGAATGAACATGAGCGCTGCCGTTTGCGCGGCTTCGGTCAAAACGTAAACCGCTTTGCGGTCAGCGGCATCCACGGAGGCCAGCAGCAGACCGCGGAAGTACTTGCGAGCGTGCAGGGGAATGACCAGGTTCAGCGAATTCCTGGCAAAAAAATCATCACTTTCACGGTTGAACAGGTCGAAATACATCCGATTATTGGCGTCGGCCAGCAGAAATTCGCTGCGGCCGGTGAAACTTTCGATCAAATTGGCCTCTTCTCCAATGAGCGGCAGCCCAGTTTCCTTGCCGTCAGCGCTGAAGGGCCGGAAAACGTTGCCTTCAGCATCCTTGTAATACAGTATGCAGCGCCGGCAGGGAAAATATTTTTGCAGAAGAACCGGGAAAGTGGGCAGAAAAGAACGTGCGCTGCGCGCTTCCTGGAGCAACAGGGCTGTTTGAATGAGGAATTCCTTGAGTTGAGATTGGCGCATTTTTTCTATTTTTTCAGCGAATTTTTACTATATACTGCAAACAAAGCCTTGTCAAACCCTGCTTTTTACTTGCTTTTTAGCGGCGGCTGTGTTATTTTTATTACTTACTTTTGGAGTCAAAAATAGAAAAAGCCAAAAATAATGAAGCTCACCACATTCTCAAAGGAAAAACCGTCTTCTTGTATAACGAAATAAGTTGGAGGTGGTCATGGCCCAGGACAATCTGTTTTTCAGCAAAGATCACGAATGGCTGCGGGTTGAAGGAGACATGGCAGTGGTCGGAATAACTGAATATGCCCAGCATGAACTGGGAGACGTGGTTTTTGTTGACCTGCCGGCCGTGGGCAAGGAATTAAAGAAGGGCGATCCCGGCGCCAACATAGAATCGGTCAAGGCCGTCTCCGATGTTTATGCCCCGGTTTCCGGAAAAATAGTCGAAGTGAACCAGAACTTGAGCAACGCTCCGGTATTGATCAACCAGGAACCTTTCGCTGCCGGCTGGATCTTCAAGATCAGCATGACCCAGGCGTCCGAACTTCAGGAACTCATGGACGCGAAAAAGTACGATGAATACCTTAAGGGCATAGCCGGGGAGTGAGTGATGAGCTATCCGTCCCGAACCGATGCTTTCAGGGATGAAATAAAGAAATCCATCGCCAGCAAGCCGCTCTTAGAATGGCGCCGGGGAGAGAAAATTTGAGCTTCCAAAATGTGATTCTAAAACTTCAGGAGTTCTGGGCCGAAAGGGGCTGTTACATCGCCTCCGGCTATGACAGCGAGGTTGGAGCCGGGACCATGACTCCGGACACCTTTTTCCGGGTTTTGGGCAAAAAACCCTGGCAGGTGGCTTACTGGCAGCCGGCGCGCCGTCCCGATGACGGCCGTTACGGCCAAAACCCCAACCGCGTGCAGAAGCACAACCAGTTTCAGGTGATTCTGAAGCCGGTGCCGGTTGACGGGCAGCTGCTGTTTTTGGACAGTTTGATCTATCTCGGCGTCGACATCCGCATTCATGATATCAAATTCGATGATGATAACTGGGCTTCGCCTTCTCTGGGGGCCTGGGGTGTTGGTTGGCAAGTGATGTGCGATGGGCTGGAGATCACTCAGTTCACTTATTTCCAACAGGCCGGGGGCATCGAACTAAATCCCAATTCCCTGGAGATCACCTATGGCGTGGAACGCCTGGCCATGTTCCTTGACGGCAAAAGCAATCTCTATGAACTGGATTGGGGCAACAAGGTTTCCTATGCCCATTTGAAGCTCGAGGAAGAACGGCAATTTTCCATTTATAATTTTGAATTGGCTGATATTGATATGATGCGCGACTTGTTTGTGCAGTACCAGAAGGAAGCCGAAAGACTTCTGGATCGCAACCTGTTTCTGCCGGCATATGACTACGTGTTGAAATGCTCCCATGCCTTCAACATCCTGGACGCCCGCAAGGCCATTTCCGTGGCCGAGCGCACGGCGCTGATGGGCATCATGCGCAACCTGGCGGCCCGCATCGCCCAGAAATATGTCATGCAGACGGAAGGTGAAAACCATGGCTGATCTACTTTTTGAATTGGGAGTCGAAGAGATCCCGGCTCTCGCCGTCAGCGGCATCCGCGATCAACTGCGCGATCTTTTCCTTTCCCGGCTGGATCAGGATCAAATCCCCCATGGTGACATCGAATGTGCTGCCACTAACCGCCGATTTATGGTGCACATTGCCAAGATCCCGGAGAAAACAGCGAGCAAGGAAGAGACCGTGCTGGGTCCGGCCAAGCGCATTGCCCTGGACGACCGGGGATTGCCGACCGTGGCCCTGAAAAAATTCTGCGAATTCCAAAAGGTCAAGCTGACCGACGTGGTGGAGATCGAAACCCCCAAGGGCAAATATTTGGGCATCACCCGGGTTGGGGGTGGGAGTGACGTGGCCGCGTTGCTCATGGCCGGGATCCCCGTCATCCTGTCCGGTTTGACTTTCAACAAAACCATGGTCTGGAACGAGTCACGTCTGCCCTTCATCCGGCCGATGAAGAATATTTTGCTATTGTTCAATAACAAACCCCTGGATTGCGAATTTGCCGGGATTAAATCGACTAACAAGGTTTTCGGACACCTGCTGCTGTCCGACTCATATTTTGAAGTAAATTCTTTCAAGGATTATATCCAGGGCTTGAGCAAGAATTTCATCATCCTCAAGGAAGAGGAGAGAAGAAGCAAAATCCTCGCCGAGATCCTTGACATTGAAGAAGAATTGGAATGCAAGGTGAAACTGGATGATGAAATGCTGAATTACTTCCTGTTCAGCAATGAATACCCGGTGGTTTTCAGCGGCAGTTTCAATGCCAAGTACCTCAGCCTCCCCGCTGAGATCATCGCCACTTTCATGACCCACGAAAAAAAGCTGCTGCCGGTGACCGACCACTCCGGAAAGCTGACCAATCATTTTGTCGGTGTGGCCAATATTCCCGATGAAAACAAAAAAGTCAGCCGCGGCAATGAAAAGGTCATTCAGGCCGCGTTTGAAGATGCCCAGTTTTTCTGGGATATTGACCGCAAGCAAGATTATTTCGCCCTGAAGCAGCTTCTGAAAAACGTAATGTTCCAGAAAGAATTGGGAACCTATTTCGAGAAAGTGGAGAGGCTGGCCGCCTTGGTCGATCTCCTGGTCAACGAAACCCAGAACGGGGCTTTGCGAGCCAAGCTGCAGAAGGCGGCCTTCAATTGCAAAAATGATCTGCTGACCAAAATGGTGCGTGAATTTCCTTCCCTGCAGGGGATCATGGGCGGTTTGTATCTCCAGGCAGCTGGTGAGGATGAAGTGGTATGGAAGGCCATATACGGACATTATAAACCGCGCGGCCTAACGGAAGAAAAGTTGGAAGACCTTGGTGCCGGGATCATTTCCATCGCCGACCGCATGGACAATATCGCCGGTTTTGTCGGCAAGGGTATCAAGATCTCCAGCTCCAAGGATCCCTACGGCATACGCCGCGACGCAAATGCCGTCATCAAGATCATCATAGACCTGGAGCTGGACCTGGATTTGGCGCCCTTGATCCGTTTAGCGGCTCTCAACTTTGCAAAAAATGACGCCGACCTTGAGCAGAACTTCAAAACCATACGTGAACTGCTCGCCGCCCGGCTGGAAAACTACCTGAAAGATTACCTGAAATACAGATATGATGTGGTCAACGCAGTCATGGGCCAGGACACCATGGTCATCCGTGACAAGTTTCTGAAGGCTCAGGCTATCGTCAAGCTGATCGATTCCGGAATGATCGAACCGCTGACTGCTTTGCACCGGCGTTTGAAAAACATCTGCGACGATTCCGAGCGATGCAAATTTTCCGAGGGGCTGCTCAAGGAAAAGGAAGAAAAAATTCTTTCGGACGTCTTCAAGGAATCCAAATCGCGCATTGACGACTTGATCATGAATAAGAACTATCTGCAGGCCAGTTCTGAGATCCTGGAGATGAAACCGATCATCGATCGATTTTTTGAAAAGATTCTGGTGATGGACAAGAACATGCCTTTGCGCAGGAACCGAATCGCTTTACTGCAGCACATCGATGAACTGCTTACCGCCGTGGCCGATTTTTCACTGCTTGTCGAGATTAAACCAGGAGGAAAAACATGAAGGATACACTGAGCGAGAATTTACGCAACGTGGCCGTGATCGGCCATGGTCAGAGTGGGAAAACCAGTCTGGTATCGGCTTTGCTTTACAACACAAAAATGGTCAACCGCCTGGGCAAGGTGGATCAGGGCAACACGGTTACCGATTTTGACGACGAGGAGATCGCCCGCAAGATTTCTATCCAGGCGGCCCTGGCCTATGCCTATAAGGATAAGAACAAGATCAACATGCTCGATACTCCCGGCTTCGCCAACTTCATCTGGGAGACCATGGTTACGCTGCGCGTTGTGGAAACCGGGATAATGGTGGTCTCGGCCCAGGAGGGCGTTCAGGTTCAAACCGAGAAATTTTTCGAGGCCATGACCACCATGCAGAAACCGCTGCTGTTCGTGGTCAATAAATTGACCAAGGACCTGACCGATTTTGACAAGGTCTTCGACTCACTTGGCGCAGTTTTCGGCAAGAACGTGGTGGCCGTACACTATCCGATCGGCAAGGGCCCGGATTTCAGCGGTCTGGTGGATATAATCGAAATGAAAGCCTACCAGTTCGGCAGCGATGAAAAAGGCGAAAGCACTGAGATTCCCATTCCCGATCAGCTCAAAGACGAGATCAGCCTGCGCCGCGAAGCCTTGCTGGAAAAGATCGCCGAAAACGATGAGAAACTCATGGAAAAATATTTCGCCGAGGGCAGCCTGAGTGACGAGGAAATTCGCGCCGGATTGAAGGACGCCATGGTTCAGCGCAATGTTTTTCCGGTCCTGGTCAGCGATGCTCTCAGCAATCGCGGCGTGAGTCAGCTGCTGGATTTTATCATCGCTTTCTGCCCGGCCCCGACCGAAGTTGCTGCCGCGACCGCCAAGAACGGGAGCGTAGTCAAGGTTGACAAGGCTTCCCCTTTCGCCGGGCTGGTTTTCAAGACGATCTCCGATCCTTTTACCGGCAAGGTCTCATTGGTCCGCGTTTTTTCCGGGACTTTCAAACCCGATACTTTTTATTTCAATTCAGTCAAGGAAGTCGAAGAGAGGGTGGCCGGACTGTTTTTACTTCAAGGTAAAACCCAGGAAAGCGCTGGAGCGGAGGTGCAGGCCGGTGATATCGTGGCCGTGGCCAAGCTCAAGGAAACGCAAACCGGGGATACCTTGACCACAAAAGCCGACAAGATACGCCTGCCGGATATCGAATTCCCCGTCCCATCGATATCCTTCGCCATCGAGCCCAAAGCCCGGGGCGACGAGGGCAAGATCTCCAATGCCCTGCAGCGCATCATGGAGGAGGACCCGACTTTGCGTATACTGCGCGACCCGCAGACCAAGGATCTGGTAATCTCAGGCAACGGCCAGCTGCATGTCGAGCTGGTGGTCAACAAGCTGAAGCACAAGTACGGGGTGGAGGTGATGATGAAGCCTCCCAAGATCGCCTACCGCGAGACCATAATGGGAAAATCGGATGTGGAAAAGAAATACAAGAAACAGAGCGGCGGCCGCGGCCAATACGGCCACGTACTCATCCGCATGGAACCCCTGCCCCGAGGGGGTGATTTCGAGTTCGTCAATGCCCTGAGCGGCATGTCTGTCCCGCGCAACTTCGTTCCGGCCATCGAAAAGGGGATCATTGAGGCCAAGAATACCGGCGTGCTGGCCGGCTACCCGGCGGTCGATTTCAAAGTGGAACTGTACGATGGCAGTCACCATGAAGTTGATTCCTCGGATATGGCTTTTAAAATGGCCTCGTCCATGGCTTTCAAGCTGGCCATGAAGGCGGCCAAACCCACCATCCTCGAACCGGTGGTGAAGGTGGAGGTGGTCATTCCCGAAGAATTCATGGGTGAGATCAACGGCAACCTCAGCGGCCGGCGCGGTAAGATCCAGGGCATGGAGATCAAGGGCAAGAATCACGTGGTCAAGGCCGTGGTGCCCATGTCGGAAATGCTCGATTTCGAGCCCACCCTGACCTCGATCACCGGCGGCCGCGGCAGTTTTTCCATGGAATTCTCCCACTACGAGGAAGTGCCGAGCCATCAGCAGAAAAAAATCATTGACGAGGCGGTCAAGGAAGGCCGGGTCAAGGAAGAGGAAGAATAAAAAAGTGTTGATGTCAGGAAGAAAATTCAGCGAAATATAATTCAAGACCTGGCCAGTGTCGCCGGCATGCTGAAGAACGCATTTGACTTTGCTGGAAAGAGGGAAAAAACGAAACAGGATTTATGGCTAGGGGAGTGTTTGTAACCCTGCATGAATTTGATGAAATTAGCCGATTTTGATTTTGTTTTGCCTGCCGAACGGATCGCCCGTTTTCCGACCGATCGCCGTGATGAGTCCAGGTTGCTGGTATTGGACCGCAAGACCGGTAAAATCACCCATGCCACTTTCAAGCAGCTGCCCGACCTGCTCGCTGCCGACGATTTTCTGGTCATGAACAATTCGCGGGTACGACCGGCCCGCCTGCTGGGCCGCATAGGCGCCAAGGCAGCGGAGATGCTGGTTGTGCGCAATTTGGGGGGCCAAAGAGTCGAAGTCCTTTGCCAGCCGGCAAAATATTTCAGCCTGGGAGCGATATTCTGCGGCGCGGACGGGCTGGAGGCCGAGGTGCTCGAAACTGGTCGGCGCGGCCGGCGCCTGCTGCTTTGCAACCGTGAATACGAGCAGGTCCTGGCCCAGGGCTATGCGCCGCTGCCGCCGTATATCAAGCGCAAATCCTCTGAAGCGATTCATTATCGCAGTTTCGACCTGGAACGCTATCAGACAGTCTATGCCCGGAATGCCGGTTCCATTGCCGCGCCCACCGCCGGGCTGCATTTCACCCCCGAAGTTCTGGCGCGCATCCGCGCGAGCAATCCGCTGCTGGAGATAACCCTGGAGGTTGGCGAGGCAACATTTCAGAAGATCGAAGCCGAGGATATCGGCCGGCACCGCATGGGCAGTGAAAGAATCAGGATCGCTGCCGAAGTGGCCCGGCGTATCCTGGCTTTAAAGGAACAGGAAAAGAAACTTCTTGCTGTCGGCACCACCTCGGTCCGTGCCCTGGAGAGTTACGCGCTGTTGTCCGAACCATGCCAGGAGTTCGAATCCGATATTTTTATCAGTCCGGGATTCCACTTCCGCATGGTGGACAAGTTGCTCACCAATTTTCACCTGCCGCGGTCATCGCTGTTCATTCTTGCCGCCGCTTTTGCCGGCAAGGACCTGCTGCAGAAAACTTACCGCCAGGCCATTACCCAGGGCTATCGTTTTTTTTCTTACGGCGATGCCATGCTGATCGTTTGAAAGCACCGTGCCTAAAAAAAACAAAACAGCAAGAATGCCGATCCCCCCTGTATCCCCCCTTGGTAAGGGGGGAGGGGAACAGCCGGCAATATTACCTTTTTCTTAACCCCATTTGTTAAGGGGGGTGGCGCAGCCGGGGGGATCTGGATAATGCACATTGTTTTTTTTTATGCATCACGAGTTTCGAGCCTACGGCAATGCCATGTTGATCGTTTGAAATATTTTTTTACTGATTCATTGACAAATAAACTTTGATTCAATAAAATACATTTTTCCATTTGGCACATCAAGCAAGGAGAGGTTAAATGAAAGCATTAAGCAAGGCAGAATTGCCTTATAAATTATTCAAAAGCGGCAAGGTGCGCGATGTGTTCGAAGTTGACGGCCGTCTGCTGATTGTCTCCAGCGACCGCATATCGGCGTTCGATTATGTTCTCCCATCCCTGATCCCCGGCAAGGGGCAGATATTGAACCGCATAGCCGGCTTCTGGTTCGCCAAAACCCGGGAACTGATCCCCAACCACGTCATCAGCACCGAGCCGGAAAAACTTCCGGAATTTGCCGCCCAGGCCGATATTCTGGAAAAGCGTTCGCTTCTGGCCAAAAAACTCGACGCTTTCCCCGTTGAAGCCATTGTCCGCGCTTATATAGTGGGATCGGGCTGGAACACCTACCAGAAAACCGGGACCATCTGTGGCGTCAAGCTGCCGCCGGGGCTGAAATTCGCCGATTCTCTCCCCGAACCCATATTCACGCCCACGACCAAGGCCGATACGGGCCATGACGAGAACATTACCTCAGAACAGATGGCCGATCAACTGGGTGAGGAGACTGCCGCCCAGATCAAATCTCTTTCCCTGCGGTTGTTCGCCGCGGCCAGCGCCTTTGCCCTTGAAAAGGGCATCATTATAGCCGACTCCAAGTTCGAATTCGGCCGCGACGACAAGGGCAACGTGGTTCTTATCGACGAGATCTTCACTCCCGATTCTTCCCGATTCTGGAAGCGCGACGAGTACAGGCCCGGGCAGGAGCCGCCGCCGTTCGACAAGCAGTTCGTACGAAATTTTCTCCTTGGTTCCTCCTGGGACCGCAAGTCGCCGCCGCCGCAACTTCCTGCCGATGTGATCGTCTCCACGACCGAGAAATATGGGGAGATCTTCCGTATCCTGACCGGTCAGGAACCATGAACGGTGAATTGAACATTCTGGATCTGCTTTTTTTGCTGATCCTCTTTTTTTCCGTTTTTTTCGGCCTGTTCCGTGGCCTGGTACGTGAGTTGTTTTCGCTGTTTTTTCTGATCGCGGCTTTGGTCATCGCTTTTTTTTATTATCAGGAAGCCGGACTCTTCCTGAACAGCTGGATCGACAATCGCAACCTGGCCAATTTTACCGGTTTCCTGTTTTTACTGGCCTTGGTCGCCGTTGTTGGTTCGATAATCACCCACCTGATCGGCAAATTCCTGATCGTTGGCCCGCTAAAAGCCATGGATCGCCTGCTGGGAGCCGTTTTCGGACTGCTACGCGGCATTTTGCTGGCCGGATTGATCATTTACAGTTTCTTGGTTTTCCCTTTAAAACGGGAATTGCTCAACCGTTCGCAGCTGGCACCCCATCTGACCAGAATTATTGTTTTGGGCATCAAGGTGCTGCCTCCCACATTAAGGGACAGGCTGAAATTAATCAAATTCTATGACTGCAAAAAAGATAACCGAAATAGCCGAACAGTTTGAAGCCCTGACCATCAAGAATCAAATGAAGATTCTTGCAGGCAAGGCAGTAAATTCACGATACCTTTTCTACAAAGAGATCACAGAGGAATTTGAAAAGACCCTGTTGCAGGCCTTATTGGAAAAATATGACCACAATGTATTGAAAATGTCGGCAAGCGTCAAATTGCATCGGAATACAATTGCCAAAAAAATGAAAAAGTTAAAAATAAAAGAAAAAAAAGTCAAAAACAAGTAGAAAATATCGGCTGGCACGCGATGGGTGATGCTGGCATCAAGATGAAAAAAGACCACGTGATGAAAGCAGCCGTCTTTTCCTAGCATGTTGGCTGAAAAAAAAATGATTTTGTGATATAAAGAATCGTTAAAAAATAATGATCAGGAGGTTGCCATGGTTCTGCACCATGAGTTTATTAAAAACGCCAAGAAGTATTCGGAAAAACTGGCTATTATCGACCGTACTCTCGAAAAAAAGGTCACTTATTCCAAGGCCTTGATCGCCTCGCTGATCCTGGCCAACAAATTCAAAAAGTATGATGATGGCTTCATCGGCATCATGATCCCCACTTCGGCCGGCTGCATGCTTTCGATCCTTGGCGTGCTCATATCCGGCAAAGTGCCGGTGATGATCAATTACTCTACCGGCGCGGCCAATAACGCTGAATACGCCCAGAGAAAATGCGGTTTCAAAACCATCATCGCTTCCCGCGCCCTTCTGGAAAAGATAGGCTGTCGACTGGTTTCAGGGATGGTCTTTATCGAGGACATCATGGAAAGCATAGCCCCGGCCGATAAGGTGAAAGCCCTTGTTAAATCCAAGCTGCCGCTCAATTTCCTGTTGAAATCGGTCCACCAGGGCGAACCCGACGACAACCTGGTGATCCTTTTCACTTCGGGCAGTGAAAAGGATCCCAAGGCGGTTCAACTTACCCATCGCAACATCGGGTCAAACGTAATGGACATCGCCAAGGTGCTGACCGTGACCAGCGATGATATCATGCTGGCCAACCTGCCGCTCTTTCATGTTTTTGGCCATAATGTCGATTTCTGGCTGCCCATGCTTTTTGGCATGACCATTGTTTCCTACGCTAATCCCCTGGAATACAAGAAGGTCTCCAGCATCGTTCGTGAAGAAAAAGTTTCGCTCATGGTCGGTACCCCCAGCTTTTTTTCCGGCTACCTGCGCCAATCGGATCCCGGCGATTTTTCTTCTCTGCGCGTGGCCGTGGCCGGGGCTGACAAGACTCCGGATTCTCTGCGCGCCGGTTTTCTGAAAAAGCACAACCTGGAACTATGCGAAGGATATGGCACCACCGAAACCAGCCCGGTCGTTTCCACCAACCTGCCCGATGCCAACAAGCCTGGCAGTGTGGGCAAGGTGCTGCCCAGTGTCCGGGTGAAGATCGTGGACATCAATTCCGGCGAAACGCTGCCGCTGGGACGCGAGGGGAAAATACTGGTCAAGGGTGACCTGGTCATGAAAGGATATTTCGACGATCTGGAGGAAACCTCGCTCAGGATCAAGGACGGCTGGTACGAGACCGGCGACATGGGAGTGCTGGACGAAGAAGGCTATCTGTGGCACCGCGGCCGGCTGAAGCGCTTTGTCAAGATCGGCGGCGAAATGGTTTCCCTGGTGAGAGTCGAAAGTGTTTTGCTTAGACTGATTCCAGAGGAAACAGAATGCTGCGTGGTTGAAGTCCCGGATTCGCTGAAAGGGGCCAGGATCGTCGCCGCCTTGAGTAGCGAGGTGAACCAGAAAAAAATACTCAAGGCCATGGCCGAAGAACTCCCGGCCATCGCCCTGCCCAAGCAATTCGTGATCCTGGAGGATTTCCCCAAGATGGGCAGCGGCAAGATCGATTTCCGCACCATCACCGAAATGGTCCGCCAACAGCTGCAGGTGAAATCCTGATCATAACGCGGTGATGGCCCGGCTGCGGCTGCGGGATTAAAGAAACAGCAGGGTCAATATCCCCGCGGCCAATAGATACATTCCAAAACCGTGAAACTTTTCACGGATCAGTATCCTTTTCAGCATTCCCAGGGCCAAGTAGCCGAAAAAAGCCGCGGCCATCACGGCCAGCAGCAGTTGCGGCCAATGGCCTCCCTGCCAGGGGATCCTGTCTGCTTCGAGCAGCAAGGCGCCAAGGATGGCCGGGATGGAAAGCAGAAAGGAAAAGCGGAAGGAAAATTCAAATCCCAGCCCCAGGATCAGGGCCGCGGCAATGGTAATGCCGGAGCGGGAAACCCCGGGAAGGATGGCGACGCCCTGGCAGACGCCGATGATGAACGCGGCCGGGAACATGGCCATCTTTTTCAGGCGCAGGTATTTTGTGGCCAGGAGCACGATGGCGGTGAACAGGAAGCAATATCCCAGGTAGGCCGGTTCTTCAAACATCTTTTCAAAAAAAACCCTGAAAACGAAACCGATGACTGCCGTGGGCAGCGTGGCGGTCGCCAGCAGCAGCAGCATGCGGAAATTCTTCTTTTCGTAAAAGCGTAGCACCAGGGGTTTCAGGTCCGGCAAAAAATAAATCACCACCGCCAGCAGGGTACCCAAGTGAAAAAAAATGTCATAAATCAGCGGCAGGGTGGTGAAGTTCAGGATCTTCTGGAAAACAAGCAGGTGGCCGCTGGAACTGACCGGAAAAAACTCCGTTACTCCCTGCACCAGGGCCAGCAGGATAATCTTGAGGACGAACGGCAAGTCAGCTTCCTATTTGCGCTTTGACACTGCGGATGACTTCGTCGACCTGGCTCTGGATCTTCTGCAGCTCCTCGGCTGAATCGGCCTCGTAGCGGACCACGAGCGCCGGCTGGGTATTCGAAGCCCGGACCAGCGCCCAGCCGTGTGGGAACTTGACCCGGGCGCCATCTATTTCGATGACCGGAAGTATTTTTTTGAAATGGTCGCGGATGGTGTCCACGATGCGGAATTTGATTTCATCGCCGGCGTCGACGCGGATCTCGGGGGTATTGAAAACCTGGGGGATGGAGTCGTAAATCTCGGCCAGGGTTTGCTCCGAATTCCCCAAAATTTCCAGCAGACGCGCCCCGGCATAGACCGCGTCGTCAAAACCGAACCATTTGTCGTTAAAAAATATATGGCCGCTGACCTCACCGGCGGCCAGGGCGTTTTCCTCGAAAATTTTCTTTTTTATCAGCGAATGGCCAGCCTTCCACATGATGGGAATGCCGCCGTGCTTTTTGATCTCGGAGTACAGGACTTCCGAGGCCTTCACTTCGGATATGATCTTGGCGCCCGGATGGCTTTTCAGGATATCGCGGGCGTAAATGACAAGGAGCTGGTCGCCCCAGAGGATGCGCCCCCCGGAGTCGACCACGCCGAGGCGGTCAGCGTCGCCATCCAGGCCGATGCCCAGGTCGGCGCCGACTTCCTTGACCTTGGTGATCAGGTCCTGCAGGTTCTTGACCACGGTGGGGTCGGGGTGGTGATTGGGGAACCGGCCGTCCACATCGCAATAGAGCGGCGTGACTTCGGCACCCAGCCGGCGGTACAGTTCGGGGGCGGTGATGCCGCCGGTGCCGTTGCCGCCGTCAATGACCACGCGGATCTTTTTATTCAATTGGATATTTGCTTCGATATAGGCCAGGTATTCAGGAAGAATATCCTTTTGCCTGATGCTGCCTTTTATTTCAGCCGCATAAGGCCCGTCGCAGGCCAGGCGGTATATCTCCTTGATCTGATCGCCGTATAGTGCCGCCGTGCCGAGCATTATCTTGAAGCCGTTGTATTCGGACGGATTGTGTGAAGCGGTGATGATGACGGCGCCATCCATTTTGTCCTTGAAGGCGGCGAAATAGACCACCGGTGTCGGTACCAGTCCCAGATCGGTGACCTGCAAGCCGTAACGGGCTAGGGTGCGGCTGAAAAGATCTTTGATATGTGGTGAACTGGGTCTGCCGTCCATGCCCATGGCAATCTCCCGTTTTCCCTCACGCACATAGATGGCCGCCGTGGCCATGGCGATGCGTTCCACCACCGGGTCGGCCAATTCAGTTTCTGCCAGGCCGCGGATATCGTATTCTCTGAAGATCGCTTCGTTGATCATGTGGGGCCTCCTCAAATTAAAGGCCATTATACCTCAGAAGGACCTCCCCGGCAATTATCCTTGACACGTAACAAGTGATGCGTAACTAGTGAAGAGAAGATTTCCCCTCAGGTCTTTTCCATAGCCGTATCGATCGCTTCGCGCAAAGTCAGCCACTGTCCTCGATTCCCTTTCGATATCGATGCTTTTCAAGCAAATCGCAAATTTAATGCTTTACACTTTTTTGCTTAAAAGTTAAAATCTGTTTTCTGGTTTTCCGGATGATGGAGCATAAAATGAGCAACAGCAATCCAAAAAAAGCATTGTCGTTCCCAAGAGTGTTCTGGATCGCCAATATCATGGAGCTTTTTGAGCGCGGGGCTTACTACGGCATGAACTCGGTTCTGGCGATCTACCTGACCACGTCATTGATTAACGGCGGGCCCGGTTTCAGCGAAGACGCCGTGGGTTTTTTGCAGGCCATCGTTTACGCTGTTGTCTATATCGTTCCGATCCTGGGCGGAGCCTTGGCCGAAAAGTTCGGCTACCGGCGCATGCTGATCTTGTCTTTCTGTCTGCTCTCCTGCGGCTATTTCATTACCGGTGCCTTTCATTCCTATGGCCTGATATTTGCCGCCCTATTGTTCATGGCCTTCGGGGCCGGTCTTTTCAAGCCCATTATCTCGGGGACCATTGCTCACAGCACCAGCGAGGCCAATTCGGGTTTCGGCTTCGGCATTTATTACTGGATGATCAATCTGGGGGCTTTTCTGGCGCCAATCGTAGTGAATATTCTCCGCGGCTCCAAGGCCTTTGCCTGGAACAAGGTTTTCATGGCCTCGGCGCTCTATACGGCCTTGATGCTGATACCGGCGCTCTTTTTCTTCAAGGACCCGCAGCTGCCCGGCAAGGGCGCCTCGCTGAAAACCACTTTTAAAAACGCCCTGATCGTCCTTGGCGATGCCCGCTTCATGCTGATGATCTTTATCTACTCCATCTTTTGGATCCTCTATTTCCAGAATTTCGGCACGATCCTCTGGTATCTGCGCGATTTTATCAATACCGCACCGGTCAATGAGTTCGTGCGGCAATTCATCCCCGGCTTTACCTTTACTGAAGAACTGGCAACAACCCTTTCGGCCGGAACGATCATCCTGCTGCAGATCGCAGTCAGCCGCCTGGTCAAGAACCGGAAGGCCATTCCGACGATGTGCACAGGCATGCTGATCGGCTCGTTGAGTTTTCTCTTTTTTGCCTTCAGCCGCAGCCCCTGGATCTTCATATTAGGCCTTTTTGTCTTCGCCATCGGTGAGATGACGGCCCATCCCAAGTATTATTCCTATATCGGCATGATCGCGCCCCAGGACCGCAAGGCGGTTTACATGGGCTATTCATTTCTCTACGGCGTGATCGGCTCTCTTTTCGGCAGCTCCATCGGTGCTTCGCTCTATACGCAGATCGCCAAGCCCGGCCATCCCACCCTGTTCTTTCTGATCTTTTGCGCGCTCGGGCTGCTGGGTTTTGTGGGATTGCTCTGGTTTAACAAACGATTAGCCAAGGATACTCCCGAAGCCAATCGGCTGGCGAGCAAGGTCCTATTCACGGTCTATCTGGCGCTGGCAATTCTCGCGGTCCTGGCCATCATCCGCTTTTCAATGCTGCAGAATTACAAGTCCATCTTTTCGGCCGGCATGATCCTGATGATCTCCGGCGGCGGCATCGCTATCACCATGCTGCAGCGGAGAGATAAGGAATAACAGGACAAAGGGGACGCCCATGATGAGGAAGGTATAGGGGTCAGGTCTAAAAAATAAAAATTGACAATTCGTTTCTTCATATATAGAATCCGCTCATGTCGCGGCCGTTACGGATCGAATATGAAAACGCTTTTTATCATGTCATTGCCCGGGGCGAGCGCCGTGATGCCATTTTCACTTGTCCGGCCGACAATGAAAAATTCCTGATCAAGCTCGGGGAAACCACCGAAAAATACCGGCTGCTGGTCCATGCCTATGTACTAATGGATACCCACTATCATATGCTAGTTGAAACGCCGCAAGGCAACCTGAGCCAGGCCATGCATTATCTGAACGCCAGTTACGGCAACTGGTTCCGCTACAAGTACGACATTGTCGGTTCAGTGTTCCAGGGGCGTTACAAGGCGATATTGGTTGAAAAGGATGAGTATCTGCAAGTATTGAGCGCTTACATCCATTTGAACCCGGTGCGGGCCGGGATAGTAGACAGGCCGTCCCTTTATGAGCATAGCAGCTATCGTTTTTACAGCCAGAAGTTAAAACATCCGGCTTTTTTAAAAACAGATGATTTGTTGGGCATGTTCAATTGCAACAGGAGCGAATACAGGAGATTTGTGGGGAGTTATAGCAGACATGGGACTGAAATCGATCCGAAGGAGATATACGGGAAGAATGCGCTGCTGGGTAGTGTAGGTTTTTTGCGCAATGCGTTCAAACAAATGAATAATGCCGGCGGAATGATAAACGAACGGGAACAGCCGGATGTCCGTAATATGAGCCTGGTAAATGCCGATGACATCATGGAGATCATGCTTGTGGAAATGCGCATCGCCGAGGACGATATATGGCTGCGGCGGCGCAGCAACGTTTATCGCAAGCTGCTGATATATGGTTTGTGGCAGCACACGGCGAACAGCCTAAAGCAGATAGGGGAGATCATGAAAATGGACTATGCGGCAGTGTCGGCCATGGTGAGGATATTCAAAAATGAATTAACAACGGACAAAGCCAGCCGGCTTTTGGCTGAACGGCTGGCCAGGGAAGTAATGAAGCGTCGGATAAGGAAAATGTAATGGTTTTTTGGCTAACTTTTAATTTTGAGACCTGACCCCGATGCTTTTTGACCCCGATGCTTTTTTGCGGCGCGACCATGGCGGCGTTGCGCAGGTCCCAACCAAGTGTTTCGAAAAAAGGATCGATCAGCGATTGGCGGACGTGGGCTTCCTTGACTCCAGGGGCAAGGAAGGACTTTCGGTTGGTGGTGAAATACCGGCAAAGTTTGGAAATTTCATCCCTGCTTTGATCGAATGTCTTACTCATTGGTGTTCAATCCTTATCTCCGGTTATCGGCAATGTTCAAATGATTAACATATTTGCCTTATGCAGTAAAGATTTTTATCAAATAATAAAATTATTTCGTAAGCGGGTGCCGAGGGTAGAGAAGGAATTATGAAGTAGTGACAGGTCGCGACCTGTCACTACACACCAAGCCTTGTCACTACCGAACCTACTGACAAAGTCAAGCACCGATAAAAATTCATATCGAATCCGCAATTAAGCGAAGTAATATTTTTTCCATTATCTTCCATGTTACGAATCACGAATTATGAATCACGACAGTCTGAATCTCGTTTGACTTGGCCGGGGGGTTCTGCTATATTTTTTCTCTGTCTGCAGCGCAAATTCAGCAAGTATAGGTCATAAGGAGTATCCATGGGCAACCGGGCAGTTTACGACGTGGCTATCATAGGCGGCGGCATCGTCGGCCTGGCCACGGCCATGGCCCTGGTCAGATCGGGCGTGACCTCGGTGGCGGTGCTGGAAGCCGAAGATCGCCTGGCCGCCCACCAGACCGGCAACAACAGCGGCGTGATCCATTCGGGGCTGTATTATAAACCGGGTTCCCTGAAGGCCAGGAACTGCGTTTCCGGGCGGGAAGCCCTCTACCGCTTCTGCCGGGAGAATGGCATCGCCCATCAGGCCTGCGGCAAACTGGTGGTGGCCACAAGAAAAAATGAGATCGCCGCCCTGGAAGAACTTGAAAAAAAGGGGATGGCCAACGGTTTGAAAGGGATGCGGCGCCTGGGCGCGGCCGAGCTGAAGGAATACGAACCCCATGTGGCCGGCATCGCCGGTCTGTGGGTCAGGGAGACCGGGATAGTTGATTATCGGCAGGTATGCGAAAAATATGCCGAGATCATCACTGCCGGCGGCGGTGATATCCATTTGCGTTTCAGGGTGAAGAAAGTGAAAAAGAGCAGCCAGGAGCTGATATTACGCTCCGGCAGCAGCGAGGTCCGCTGCCGCAACCTGGTCAACTGTGCCGGGCTCCATTCAGACCGCGTGGCTCGCTTGTGCGCTGTCAAACCGGGCTTGCAGATCATCCCTTTTCGGGGTGAATACTATAAGTTGATCCCTGAACGCTTCAATCTGGTTCGCAACCTGATCTATCCGGTCCCGGATCCACGCTTTCCCTTCCTGGGAGTCCATTTCACGCGCATGATCGCCGGCGGCGTGGAAGCAGGACCCAACGCGGTTCTGGCTTTCAAAAGGCAAGGCTATAAAAAGTCGAGTTTTTCCTTGCCTGATGCGCTGCAATTCGCCCTTTATCCGGGATTCTGGGCCATGGCTTGCAAATTCTGGAAAATGGGCCTTGGTGAGTTTCACCGTTCTTTTTCCAAGAAGGCATTTGTCAAGGCTTTGAGGCGCTTGCTCCCCGAGATCCAGTCTGCCGATCTGGAGCCGGGCGGTGCCGGAGTACGTGCCCAGGCGCTCGAAGCCAACGGCTTCCTGGTAGATGATTTCCGCATCAAGGAGGCCGAGCGCATGGTTCATGTATTGAACGCGCCGTCGCCGGCGGCCACTGCCTCCATCAGTATCGGCGAGTCGATCGCCGCCATTGCCCTGAAAAATTTTGCTTTGAACCGCTGATTCCGGGAAATGTAATTTTTAAAATCACAAGGAGGGATCATGGAATATCCTGTTGAGCACATCCGGGGTCAATTCCCGGCCCTGGTGTCAGGAGCAGTGTTTTTTGACGGTCCGGGGGGCACCCAGGTGCCGCAGGCGGTTATTGACGCCGTGTCCGGCTATTACCACCAGGCCAATGCCAATGAACACGGCCTTTTCCCTACTTCGCAACTCAGTGACGGAATCATTGCCCAGGCGCGCCAGGCCATGGCCGATTTCATTAACGCCCGTTCCGAGGCCGAAATCATTTTCGGCGCCAACATGACCACCCTGACCCTGCACCTGGCCCGCTCTTTAGGCCGGATATTGGGTCCGGGCGACGAAATCGTGGTCACGCGCCTGGATCATGACGCCAACATCGCCCCCTGGCTTTTTCTGCAGGAAAACGGAGCCGTGATCCGCTGGCTGGAAATCGACCCTGAGAATTGCACCCTGAAACTGGAAAGCCTGGAGGAAATCATCAATGAGAAAACCAGGATCGTCGCTGTGGGCCACGCTTCCAATGCATTCGGCACCATCAACGATGTGCAGAGGATTGTGGCTGCGGCCAAGAAGGTCGGCGCCCTGACTTTCATCGACGCCGTTCATTACGCGCCGCACCGCGCCATTGATGTCCAGCTTCTGGATTGTGATTTCCTGGCCTGCTCGCCCTACAAGTTTTATGGGCCGCACTCCGGTGTTTTGTACGGAAAACAGGAAACCCTGGCGCGTCTTCAGCCTTACAAAGTGCGGCCGGCCAATGATCAGGCGCCCGACTGTTTTGAAACCGGGACCAAGAACCATGAAGGCATTGCCGGAGTGGGGGCGGCCATCGAATTTCTGGCCGCCCTGGGCCGCGATTTCGGCGCGGAGCATGCCCCGGAGTTTGCAGCCTACGCTTCGGGACGGAGACGCTGGCTGAAGCAGTCCCTGGCTTTGATCATGGCCCATGAGACCCGGCTGTTTTCGCGCTTATTGGCAGGATTGCTGACAATTCCGGGGTTGCGTGTCTACGGCATTACCGATGCCGATCATTTCTCCCGGCGTACGCCCACGGTTTGTTTCACGCTGCCGGGTCTGACGCCGGCCGCTGTCGCCAAAAAGCTGGGGGCGAAAGGGCTCTATGTCTGGGACGGCAACTACTATGCCTGGGAGCCAATGAAATTCCTGGGCCTTGAGGAAAAGGGCGGCGCGGTGCGGGCCGGGCTCTGCCTGTACAACACAAACGACGAAGCGGATCGTTTTATTCAGACTCTGCGGGAAATCGCCGCCGGCCATTGAGTGGGGGCTCTTTTCGTTGACAGCGGCAGACACTTTAATTATAATTTTTCAGACACATGTTGCCGAGCTGAAATGGGTTTTTCAACAAACCGATCAGTAAGCAAAGGAGGCAGGAATATGGCATTGAGACCGCAACTGAAGTTCTTGAGCGCGGAACTGCTGGAAAGAATCGTGGCTGAAGCCAGGGATATCCTTTGCCGGCTGGGGACCAAGGTGCAGAATCCCCGTGTGCTTGAAATGCTGGCCGAGCATGGTGCCAAGGTGGATTTCGAAAAAAGCCAGGTGCTGTACACTGATTCCCTGCTGGATCGCTGTCTTGAATCGGTCCCGGCGCAATTCAAACTTTTCGACGTCTTGGGAAACGAAACACACGATTTTTCCGGCAACAAGGTCCATTTCACTCCCGGCTCGGCCGCCCTGCATGTTCTGGACCACCAGACCCAGAAGATCCGCAAACCCGATACGACCGATTATGTCCGCTACGTGCAGCTGCTTTCAGGTCTTTCCCATATCTCTTCGCAAAGCACGGCCTTCATACCTGCAGACGTGGACGAACGCGTTTCCGACAGCTACCGGCTTTTCCTGAGCCTGCTCTACGGCGAAAAGCCCGTGGTCACCGGCACCTTCACCATCGAATCCTTCCAGGTGATGAAGGACATGCAGCTGGCCGTGCGCGGCGGTGATAAAGAACTGCGCGCAAAACCGCTGACTGTTTTTTCCTGCTGTCCGACCTCACCGCTGAAGTGGAGCGAGATCACCTCACAGAATGTGATCGACTGTGCTTCCTGCGGCATCCCGGTGGAATTCATCTCCATGCCGCTCTCAGGTTTTATGGCCCCGGTGACTCTGGTGGGTACCCTGGTGCAGCACACCGCCGAAACCATCAGCGGCATCGTCATCAGCCAGGTCGGCAGTCCCGGGGCGCCGGTTTTGTACGGCGGCTCCCCGGCGGTATTTGACATGCGCTATGAGACCACGCCCATGGGCGCGGTAGAGACGCAGATGATCGATTGCGCTTACAACGAGATCGGCAAATATCTCGGCCTGCCCACCCAGGCCTACATTTCCTTGAGCGACGCCAAGCTGCTCGATGCCCAGGCCGGTTTGGAAACAGCCATGGGTGCCACCCTGGCCGCCCTTTCCGGGATCAACAGCATTTCCGGCCCCGGCATGCTTGATTTTGAAAGCTGTCAGAGTCTGGAAAAGCTGGTTCTGGATAATGAGATCTGCGGCATGACCCTGCGCCTGGTGCGGGGCATCGAGCCCAGGGATGACTTTCCGGCCCGGCCCATTTTCGAGGAACTGCTGCGCGAACAGCACCTGCTGATCTCCCCGCATACCCGCCGTCATTTGAAAAGCGAGCACTATTTCCCCGGCCCGGTCATAGACCGGGCCAATCTCTCCCGTTGGCGCGAAGAGGGAAGTTTGACCCTGGGGCAGCGGGCCCACAGGGAAGTGGAAAAACTGACCGCGTCCTGGCTTCCATCACGCCTGGCTGCCGAGCGAAAAAAAGAGCTGTGCTCGCTGATGGAAAAAGAAGCACGGCGCCGGGGTATGGAAAAACTTCCTGCCCGCCCGGTTGAAGCATGATCGATTTTCCGCTGCCGCGCCTGCAACCGCAGGAAGCGGCCGTGTATGCCGCTTTGGGTCTGAAAAGCGGCAGCCGGCCTTCGTCGCGTTCATCCGCCTTGCTGCAGCGGGCGCTGGAGTTGTTCAGGACCTGCAGTGAACCTGCGGGATTGTGCGAGGCCATTGCCATAGATGAATTCACCGATGTATTTTCCGGCCAGGGACGCAATGCCCCGAACACGCCTCTGAAAAAGATATTCCCCAGAGCCGACAACTTGCACCTTTTCGCTTTCACCTTGGGCGCGCGGATCAGCGAAGAAATCAGGCGCTTGTTCGCCTGCGACGATTTTGCCCTGGGTTCGGTATTGGACGCCGTGGCTTCCCTGGCAGTCGACCGGGCCGGGCGCGTTGCCGAGGAGTGGATTGAACGTCAGGACGCGATGCAAAAAAACGGCTCGTTGCCCAGGGCTTTTCTGTACAGCCCCGGCTATTGCGGTTGGCACATCAGTGCCCAGGAAAAACTTTTCGCCCGCCTGCGCCCGGAAAAAATTGGCATCACCCTGAATGAAAGTTTCCTGATGAGTCCCCTGAAATCTATTTCAGGTGTGCTGGTGAGCGGACCGGCAGTGATCCATCAATTTTCCGATGTGTATCCATTTTGCGCCCATTGCAAGAGTCCGGCCTGCCGGGAACGAGGAATGGTGCGCTCGGCATAAAAAGCGGAGGATTGTCATGAATATTTTAAAACAGATTGCCCAATGCCTGGAAAGCGGAGATGAAGCCGGTGTTCCGCCCTTGGTGCGCCAGGCATTGGCAGAGGGTATTGTTCCCAAAAACATCCTTGATGATGGCTTGATCGCGGGCATGAACACGGTAGGCGAAAAATTCCGCGTGCATGAAATTTTTTTGCCGGATGTACTGCTGGCGGCCAAAGCCATGTACGCCGGCATGGATGTTCTGAAGCCCCTTCTGCTCAGCGCCGGCGTTTCCAGACGCGGCCGGGTGGTGATAGGCTCGGTTCAGGGCGATCTGCACGATATCGGCAAGAACCTGGTTGGCATTATGCTGAAAGGGGCCGGTTTTGAAGTGATCGATTTGGGCAACGATGTGGCCGCCGAAAAATTCGTGGCTGCGGCCAAAAGCAATGACGCCAGCGTTATCGGCATGTCGGCGCTGCTGACCACCACCATGCCGGTGATGAAGGAGGTAGTGGATCTGCTGAAAAAGGAAAGCCTTTCCGGAAAAATCAAAACCATTATCGGCGGTGCCCCGGTTTCGCAAAACTACGCTGGCGAGATAGGCGCAGACGCCTACGGTTATGATTGCGCCCAGGCGGTCGCGGGTGTAAAAAAACTGGCCGCGGCAGTTCAATAAATGGAAGCCATTGCCTCCCGGATCGGTCGCGGCCAGGTCCTGCTGGCCGATGGGGCCATCGGCTCCCTGCTCATGACGCGCGGCCTGCCCAGGGGTGCAGCTCCGGAAAGCCTCAACCTGGAGCATCCTGAAATTCTGGAAGCGATCGCCCGTCTTTACCTTGAGGCCGGCGCCCAGATCATCCAGACCAACACTTTCGGCGCTTCACCATTGAAGCTGGCCAATTACGGGCTTGGCGGACAGGCGGCAGCCATTAATGAAAACGCCGTGCGGGCGGTACGACGGGCGGTCGGTGAGCAGGCCTACGTATCAGCCTCCTGCGGACCGAGCGGCAGGATCCTGCAGCCGTACGGGGATACGGAAGCAGAGAAGATGTTCGCAAGCTTTCAAATGCAAATGCAAGCCTTGATCCAGGCCGGGGCCGACATCATCTGTATCGAGACCATGTCTGACGTTAACGAGGCACAGCTTGCCATCCAGGCGGCCCGCAGTGTTTCCACATCCATTCCGGTCATGGCCACCATGACCTTTGAAGCCACGGCCCGGGGTTTTTTCACCATCATGGGCGTAACCATCGAGAAAGCCTGCCTGGAACTCGAAAAGGCCGGGGCGGATTTGCTCGGCTCCAATTGCGGCAACGGCAGTTCGCAGATGGTCGCCATCGCCAGGGAATTCAGAAAATTTACCAGTCTGCCGCTGCTGATCCAGGCCAATGCCGGTATTCCTGAATTGCGCTCCGGCCAGGTATGCTATCCGGAAACACCGGAATACATGGCCGAAATGGTCCCTGAACTGATTGGAGCCGGAGTAGCCGTGATCGGCGGCTGCTGCGGCACTACTCCCGAGCATATCCGGGCCATGCGCAAAATGGTGGATGAAGAAATGCGGAAGCGGTTGGGCATTCACGAGAATTAGTTGTGCGAAAGCCGGAGTGAACCGGCACTTAACGGTGAATTATTCGGCTCAGCAGCGGTCTTTTTATAGCAATTGCTCCGGTTGGGCACAGCTCCTGGCAGCAATAACAGCGTATGCAGCGCTCATAGTCAAAAACCGGACGGGGATTTTTGCGGCCCGGCGATGGGGGCTGTATGGCCTTGAGTTCCAAAGGACATACTTCTATGCATACCCCGCAGTTTTCACAAAGGGAATCATCGATGAAGGGCCGCGCTGTGATCCATTTTTTCAGATAATATGGAAAGGCGCGGTCGAAGGGCACTGCCGACTGGCGAACTACCTTGAAATCCGCTGCGACCAGGTGGGAAAGTTCAGCGCCGCAAATTTCGATCTCTTCATCAGCCCATGTTCCCAGGCCGCTTTCAGTAGCGGCTTTCATGGTCGGTACGAATGGAGCCGGCAGGCGGATCAGCTTGCAGAAAACGGCGTCGAGAGCGGCCGGATCGCTGGAAAGCAGCAGGACCTTCATTTTTCTGGGTGAGCCCGAACCCGGGCCATTTCCCTCCATGGCCATAATGCCGTCGAGGACGTACAAGCGCGGCTTAAGGTAGCGATTGATGTCGACCAACATGGCGGCAAAATGTTCGCTGCGCGGCATCTTGACGTGATATTCACCCTTGCGTATCCCCGGTACGCAGCCGAACTGGTTTTTGACGGCACCGGTGATGCGCATGAATCCGTGCGTTTTCATCTTGGCCAGGCTGATTATCCCGTCGGTTTCCAGGGCACCTTTGGCCAGGATCAGCTGTTTGGCGATCAAGGCTTCCTTGAATGATACCTGGGCCGGGGTATTGAAATCGGCTTGTTCAATGCCGAGTTCCGCGGCCACCGCCGCCAGTCCTGAATTAACGGCGGCGGTCTGGGCGCTGATGAATCCGGGAGAATCGCCGAAACTGACCCGGGCACCGTTTTCCTGGCAAAGCAGGCCCATGGCTTTGAGCAGGGAGGGGTGGGTGGTGACGCATTTTTCCGGAGCGGCTCCGTTCAGGATGTTGGGCTTGAGCAGGATCTTCTCACCCGGTCGAGCGAAACGGGTGATGCCGCCCAAAAGATCGATGCCTTTGCGCAGCGCCCGCGCAACGATTTCTTCATCGTAATCCGGGCATTCGATCAAGGCGACCCTGGTTTTGGCAAGAGAGCTGTTTATGGCCGCCCTCATTCAAACAGCTGGCGCACCGGATGGCTGGTATCGCTTTCGTTGCCTTTTTTATCCACGGCCGCGATCGCGTATATGTAAAGCTGTCCTTTACTAATTTGTCTGTCCCGGTAGAAATTTTCGCTAACAGCGGCGTCCAGAATCTTGAAATCCTCATTTCTGGATGACTTGCGGTATACAATGTAGTGGCTTAAATCGCGGTCGCGCACGGCTTCCCATGTCAGGAAAATATGGTCCTTGGCGGTGAAAATGACCAGGTTGTTGGGAATATCAGGGGGAAAAGTGTCATGGATTCTGATTTTAACCTGGTTGGACGGGGCGCTCTCGATGCGCTCCGACAGGAGGCTGGCCACCCGGTACTCATACTCGCCGTCGCTGCCTGTGTCGTAGTCTTCATAATATTCCCCGGTCAGTTTTTTTGAGTTGATAGCCTGAAAAACACCCGGGTTTTTGCCTTGATTAATCCTGCGGTAAACCGTGTAGCCAGCAAGCGTGCCCAAAGGCTGGTCTTCACTGTCGGTTTGGGGACGGCTCCAGTTCAAAACCACGACTTTGCCTTCGCGGCCGAACTTCAGGTCCTGGATAGCCCGGGGAGGTATGCGCGTCGTGATCTTGGCAATGGAACCCATTGCCGATCTCGAGCGGCCGTATTGATAGGTCAAGGCGAAGGCATGCTCCTTGTCCTTGAGCAGCTTGGACTTGAAAGTCAGGGCGTAGGAGTAGGTGTCGTTGCCGCGGTTCGTTATCTCGCTTATCCTGGGCTTGGCCAGCTGCTCGCTTTTTTTCAGGAAGGCTTCGGGAATGATGGGCTTGGCCGCATGATAAATGAATACGCTCCGGCACAAAGTGAGTTGGAATGGAGATTTTTTGTCGGAAAGCAGCGCCGGGAATTTCCAGCTGAGTTCGATCTGGTTGCCGATCTGCCGGACCTGCAGGCCAACCGCGGCCAGGGGAAGTTTTTCGGGTTCGAGGACCAGGGGCCCCTTTTTGCCGCAGCAGGATAAAAGCAGGATCAATGTCAAAAGTTTCATAATATTTTTTTTCATTTTATTTTACAGGATGTACTTGCTCAGATCGCTGTCCTTGATGATGCTTTTTACTTTTTTGTTCACATACTCGCTGTCAATTTTAACTTGGCCGTGCTCCAGGTCGGATGCCTCGAAGGAGATATCTTCCATGACTTTTTCCATGATCGTGTGCAGGCGGCGGGCGCCGATGTTTTCCTGAGATGTGTTGATCTCCACGGCCATGGTGGCGATCTCCTCGATGGCATCCTCGCTGAAAAGGATCTCCAGTCCTTCGGTGCCCAGCAGGTTCTGGTACTGCTTGACCAGAGCGTTTTTCGGCTCGGTGAGGATGCGTATGAAATCGGCCTTGCTCAGCGATTCGAGTTCAACGCGGATGGGAAAACGCCCCTGGAGTTCGGGGATCATGTCTGCGGGCTTGGCCACGTGGAAGGCGCCGGCGCCGATGAAAAGTATATGATCGGTTTTGACCATGCCGTACTTGGTGTTGACCGTAGTCCCTTCGATGACCGGCAACAGGTCGCGCTGCACTCCTTCCCTGGAAACCATGGGGCCGTGGCTGCTGCTTTCACGGCCGGCGATCTTGTCGATCTCATCGAGAAACACGATGCCCATCTGCTCGGTCCGGCCGACGGCGATCTTGGCTACCTGGTCCATGTCCAGAAGCCGGTTCTGTTCTTCCATAAGCATGTAATCGAATGCTTCACCAAGGGTCATTTTGCGCTTTTTGGGGCCTTTTGCTCCCATCAGATTGGGCATCATTTCGCTGATCTGGATGCCGATCTCCTCGACCCCGGAGGCGGAAAATATCTCAAAAGGGGTGAAGGGATTGGACTTTACATCCACTTCGATGATGCGGTCGTTCAATTTGCCTTCGCGCAGCATTTTGCGAAATTTTTCCCTGCTTTCCTTGAAATTCTCGGTCTCATTCTCGTTTTCCACGGCCGTCTCCTTGGAAGCCTTTGGCGGTGGCAACAGGATGGACAGTATTTTTTCCTCGGTATTGCGCCGGGCTTTTTCGCTGTTTTCCGCCATCTTTTCGGCCTTGACCAGATCGACGGCGATGCGCACCAGGTCTCGGACGATCGATTCCACATCGCGGCCGACGTAGCCGACCTCGGTGAATTTCGATGCCTCAACTTTAAGGAAAGGGGAACGTGTCAGCTTGGCCAAGCGGCGGGCTATCTCGGTCTTGCCTACACCGGTAGGGCCGATCATCAGGATGTTTTTGGGAATGATGTCGTCAGCGATCTCGACGGGCAGTTTCTGGCGGCGGAAGCGGTTGCGCAGGGCGATACTGACGGCCTTCTTGGCATTGTTCTGGCCGATGATGTACTTGTCCAATTCGCGCACGATCTCCTTGGGGGTCAGATCTTCGCCTTTACTGATTATGGTCTTGCTCATTTCACAATTCCTCAATGGTGAAGCTTTTATTGGTGTAAATGCAGATGTCGGAAGCGATTTCCAGAGACTTTTCGACAATGGCCCGGGCGTCGAGCTGGGTGTCGCGACTCAGGGCCAGAGCGGCGGCCAGGGCATAGGGGCCTCCCGAGCCGATGGCCAGGACGTTCTCGTCGGGCTCGATGATGTCGCCTGTTCCCGACAGAATGTACATCTTCTCTTCATTGGCCACTATGAGCATGGCTTCCAGGCGGCGCAGGATCTTGTCGGTGCGCCAGTCCTTGGACAGTTCCACGGCGGCGCGCGATATATTGCCGTTATACTCTTCCAGCTTGGCTTCGAAGCGCTGGAAAAGCGAAAAGGCATCCGAGGTCGCCCCGGCAAACCCGGCCAGGATCTTTTCGTTATACAAGCGGCGGATCTTTTTTGTCTTGTGCTTTAAAACCGTGTTCTGGAAGGTTACTTGGCCGTCGGCTCCCATGACCAACTTGCCCTTTTGGCGGACGCACAACACGGTCGTGGCATGCATTTTTTCTTTCATCCATCAATTTTATATCTTTTGCCCTAGCAAGTCAACGCGAACCGGGTAGGGGCGGTTCCCCCTGGGTGGATACGCGTCAACCGTCCATATAGCCGATCTGCCATTGACAGGATTCCGGATCTCACGATATTATAGGTCTTAATACCCATGAAGAATTTCAAAAAACACATCTGGATCGGATTGTCCTGGTCTTTGCTGCTTTTCGCCCTTTCCTTTATCCTGTTTTTCAACTTTTCCTACATGGGCGTCAGGGACCAGTCGGCCGAGAAGATCATCACCGCCAATTTCAAGACCGTCATCGTTTTATTCAACCTGAAGATCCTCATTGTCTACTGCATCGTCGCCCTGTTTGTTTCTCTTTTTTCCCTGCTGCTCAAAATCGAGCGCAAGGGCAATATCTTCCTTTTCCACATGTTTATGTGGTTCTGGTTCCTGCTGCGGGCTGTAAAAATATCGCCTCAGCTGTTCGTCGACCCGCTTTACATGAAAGGGGGGATACTGCAAAAATTGCAGATCTTAATCACCGACCTGCTGCCGCTGTGGGTCATTTACGCCATCATGCCTCTGATAGTTCTTGCTGCGGCCTGGAGAAAAAGACGCCTGGTGCACGGCCTGGCCATCATCATGCTGTTGGCGCTGTTCGTCTTTCCATTCAAGACAGCGGCTGCTAGAGCGCAAAGCTCGGGCGGGCGTCCCAACATCCTGGTTCTGGGCACCGATTCGCTGCGGCCGGACCACATTTCTCATAACGGCTATTTCAGGTCCACGCCCAACATCGACAGGCTGCTGGCGCGCGGAGTCAATTTCCTCAATGCCAAATCGTCGCTGGCCAGGACCTTCTCCTCTTTCACCTCGGTCTTCACCTCCAATTTCCCTCCTGACCACGGTGTGCGCCACATGTTCCCCCGCCCGGAGGAACTGCGCTTGCGATTACCGACACTGATCCAGTCCTTTAAAAAGCAGGATTACGACACGGGCATGATCAGTGATTTCGCCGGCGATATCTTCTCCCGCCTCGGTTACGGCTTCGACCATATCCAGGCTCCGCACCTGACTCTGCAAAACCTGATCAAACAGCGCAGTTTGGAATTCCATTATTTCCTGCTCAGTTTACTTATCAACCCGATCGGCCGCGATATCTTCCCGGTGATGTGGCTGATGCCTCTGAACATCGACCCCTATTACGTGACCAATACCAGCAAGAAATTCATTCGCAATGCTGTCAAGGCCGGCAAGCCCTTCTTCATGGTCTATTTCAGCTCCAATAGTCATTTTCCCTACGGCAGCCAGTATCCTTACTACCAGATGTATACCAAAAAATCATATCGCGGTCCCCATAAATATCGCAAGGTCGATATGATGAAGACCTATTCTGGTTTTGACCTGAATCCTGAGAACAAGGAACAAATCGTGGCCTTGTACGATGGGGCTGTGCGCATGTTCGATGACCAGGTGGGGGAGATGTGCGCCTTCCTAAAGAGATGCGGCCTGGAGCGGGACACCATCATCGTCCTGTTTTCCGATCACGGTGAAAGCCTTTATGAAAACGGTTACGGCACCGGGCACGGCGATCATTTGCGCGGTCCTTATTCCAACAATATGGTCTTCGCTCTTCATTCGCCCTATGAAGATTTCGGCGGCCGCAGGATCGTTCCGACCGTGCGCGACATCGACATCGCGCCTACATTGCTGGACCTTGTCAAAATCGATCCGCCGGTGTCTTTCAAGGGACATTCGCTGCTGCCGGTTATGCGCGGCGGCGCATTTGCCGGCTACCCGGCCTATATGGAAACTGAACTGTGGTACACTCCGGAAACCCCTTACATTAAAAACCGTGTGCGCATGGCCTATCCCGGGATCATGAAGGTAATCGAACTGGAGCCTAAGACCGGGGAGATCATCCTGAAAAAAGAATTCAATGATGTCGTCATCCAGGGCAAATACCGGGGCGTGCAGCTGAACAACAAGAAATATATCTATATGCCCGACGAAAAGGAATTCCAGGAGGAATGGTACGTCGATGAAAAGCCCGTGGCCCGGGAGTCGATCCATGATGATGGGCTGCTGAACCTGAAGTACAAGCTGCTGGAGCTATTCAAAAACAAGTTCTTCATTTTGAGCAACGGCAGGATCAAGGAAAGGATAGATTAGGTTTTTCATGTAGGGGCGCGGTCATCGCGCCCCCGATGGGCGGGAGAACCCCGCCCTACAAAATTGGAATTTATCGGATTCGGCAAAAACGGGACTTAAAACACCGTATAGAATATCCGTTCGCCCATGATCACTGGCTTGATCTTTCTTTCCCTTTCCAGGATATCCAGGTAGCGGCGCAGTTCATTTGCTCCCTTGGCTGTTAGGGCCTGCATGTCGTCGATGGTCAGCGGCCGGCGGCGGATGGTGTTCAGCAGGCTGTTTTCCAGGTTGGAGCTGTAGGTGCGGATCTCTTCGCGTCGGTGTGTGCGCTTGATGATCTCCACGGGCAGGTCAGACCACTGGTCGCGGATATTTTCCAGAATTATGAAGTCGACAGATTCGATGCCGGAGTAAGCCGGCGGGCGGTCAAGGGTGTTGAGCTGGACCTTGTCGGGAGCGATGCGCCGCAGGGCCCGGCCCAGGGCGGCGATCTCCTCATCCTGGTCGTTAACCCCCTTGACGATGAAAATTTCCAGCCATAGCTTGCCGGGATATTCGCTGCGAAAAATTTCCAGGCCGGCAATTATCCGTTCCACATCCAGCCCCGGGCAGGGCTGGTTGATGCGGGCAAAACTGCCTGTCGTGGCCGCGTCCAGTGAAGGCAATACGACGTCGGCTGCAAGCAGGTCGCGCCGGACATCTTCCCTGAACAGCAAGGTGCCGTTGGTCAGCACGGCCAGGGGTACGGCGCTGATCTTTTTGATCGCGGTGATTAGCCAGCCCAGGTCGGAGTTCAAGGTCGGTTCCCCGGAACCGGAAAAGGTGATGTAGTCTAGGTGGGGGATGGCGGGCAGGACCAGATTAAGCTCGTCCAGGACAAGCTGCGGCGGAAAGAAACTCTGCCGCTCACTGGTCAGAAGGGTGGTTCGTCCGCACTCGCAGTACAGGCAATCCAGGCTGCAGGTCTTGTAGGGGATGATGTCAACGCCCAGGGAGATGCCCAGGCGCCGTGAAGGCACGGGGCCGAAGATGTGTTTGCTTTTATGATTCTTGTGGATTGTCATTGGCGTGTTTTCCTGAATAGGCGGGTTTTAATTCTTTTTGTTTTAATGTACGGGCGGGTTTAAACTCTTCGTTTCTTAACGTACGGGCGGGTTTAAAACCCGCCCCTACATAAAAATCAAATTTATTCATTTTAATACACATAGAACAATGCGCACTTGAGGTATTCCGACTGGAACAGGGGCAGCAGCACGGCGTGGTCGTATGGCTGGCTCCTCAATTCGATCAGCTTGACGCGACGGCCGGCGTCAAGGGCGGCATCCTGGATCACGGCGACAAAATCGTCCTTGGCCAGGAAATGCGAGCAGGAGCAGCTGACCAGGAACCCTCCCGGGCGGATCATCTTCAATGCCCGCAGGTTGATCTCTTTATACCCGCGCCTGGCCTCCTTGAGCCTGGCGCGGGATTTGACAAAAGCGGGCGGGTCCAGGATGACGATGTCCTTGAGCGTGCCCGCCTTGCTCATCTCCTTGAGTTTCCTTATGGCATCTTCCTGGGTGAAGGCAAAGCTTTCTTCGGCAAACCCGTTCAGTGCTACGTTTTCCCGGGCCTGTTTCATGTATTCCCCGGAGATCTCGAGGAATTCGACATGTTTGGCGCCGAAGCGGAGGGCGTGCAGTCCCCAGGCCCCGGCATAGGAAAAAGCGTCCAGGACCTCGCGGCCGGCGGCGATGGATTCCAGGAGCAGGTAATTGTCGCGCTGGTCTAGAAAAAAACCGGTCTTCTGGCTTTTCAGAAAATCGATCCTGAATTTCAGGCCGTTAACCTCGATGACCTTTTCCGGAACCGCGTTGGGAGTGACCACGCGGTTGATGAGCGGGATGCCCTCCTTTTCCCGCGCCGCGGCCAGCGATTTTTCAATCAGAATGGCGCCGGGATACATCACGCCGATGATGGCGAATACGTCTTCCTTGAAGTTTTCCATGCCGGCAGTGGTGATCTGGACGATGAAATAGTCGTCGAAACGGTCGACGACCAGGCCGGGCAGAAAATCGGCCTCGCCGTAGACCATGCGGTAATAGGCATTGCCGGGGTGGATGGCCAGGCGCTGGCTGTCGGCCGTTTCCATCCTTTGGCGCAGAAAATCGCGGTCGATCATGGTTTGCGGCTCGTACGCCAGCACCCGGAAAGCGATGGTGGAGGCGGGATTGACGTAGCCGGTGGCGATGTACATGTCCCCGGATGTGTGGAGCCGGCAGATCTCTCCGGGAAGATAGGAGCGCAGATTGCCGCGGAGCTCGTTATCGTAGACCCAGAATTCGCCCTTGAGGACCCGGTTCTCCTCGTGGGGTTTCAAGACCAGCTTTTTATATTCCGCGGCCATGTCAGTATTATATGCGATTTTTGCCTACTTGCCAAATTATATTGGGAATATACAAACTCACCCCAACCCCTCTCTTTCCCAAAGAGAGGGGAGGCTTTTTCTCCCAAAGAGGGAAAGACAAACCAGACCCGCCAAGGTCGGGGGATGAGTTTTGAGTACTTGAATTTTTGCAGCAGTTGAAATGGAAAAAAATGGCTTATTGATTGCCATCCATTTTCCGGTTGAATGGGCAAGGAATCCTTGCTGTGGATAAAAGATTCAACTCGTTGACATTCGAATAATGTCTATGCTACTTTATAGTTACAAGATCCGGTTTTGGGTTGATAGCGCGTGGGAGCGAAATGAAAATAACAAGACAATTATTAGAAAATGTGAAATGAACAAGGCCTTTTTCCTGCAACTGGTTTTCAACGCTTCGCTACTGCTGACCCTGGTTATTATCTATGACCTGGTCGCTGTTCGCTGGCGCATCGGACGGGCATCGCTGCGGCAGGTGCCGGTCGGAGTTGTCATCGGCATCATGGGCGTGATCGTCATGCTGGCATCGTGGAAAATGCAGCCAGGGATCGTTTTTGACACCCGCTCGATCCTGCTCGGTATTTCAGGGCTTTTCTTCGGAACCGTTCCCACAGCAGTGGCCATGGTCATTACGGCCGCTTTCCGGGCCAGCATGGGCGGACCGGCCGCGGGCATGGGCATTGCCGTGATCTTTGCATCCGGAGCGATCGGTATCGCCTGGCGGCGAATGCGCCGGCCTTTTCTGGCCGATATCACCTGGCGCGAACTATATTTATTTGGCATGATCGTCCATCTGGCCATGCTTGGCTGCACGTTCTTTCTACCAGGGGCGAACAGGTCGAATGTGCTTGCGAACATCGTCCTGCCGGTCTTGCTGGTCTATCCGGTGGTGACCGCCATACTGGGCAGGATGCTGGCCGATCAACTGAAGCGTGAAATAACCAACCAGAAGTTGCGCGAGAGCGAAGAAAGATATCAGACTCTTGCCAATGTCTCACCCGTCGGCATCTTCCGCACCGACAAAAACGGTGCCACCACTTTTGTAAATCCTACCTGGTGCAAGATATCCGGATTGTCTGAAGAACAAGCAATGGGTGATGGCTGGCTGGCCGCGGTTCATCCCGATGACAGGGAGGCTATGCGCAAAGGCTGGCAGGAAACGATCAGGCAGTTGAAACCTTCTTTCGCGGATTATCGTTTCCTGCGCCAGGATGGAACCGTCGCCTGGGTGATGGGACAAGCCACTCCGGAAATAAATTTGGAAAACCAGATCATCGGCTATGTGGGCACGATAACCGACATCAGCGAGCGCAAGCGGGCAGAAGAAGAAATTAAAATGCTGGCCACTGCACTTAAAAGGATAAATGAATGTGTCAGTATTACCGATGTTGAGGACACCATACTTTTTGTCAATGAAGCTTTCCAAAAAACTTATGGTTATAGCGAACAAGAATTGATAGGACAAAATATAAAAATAGTTCGTTCCCCAAATTTTCCGCAGCAAGTGTTTGAGGAAGTTCTTCCCGGTACTTTGAGCGGCGGTTGGACCGGTGAATTAGTAAATAGGCGAAAAGACGGCAGCGAGTTCCCTGTTTTCCTGTCAACTTCGATAATTGGGAAGGAAGACGGAAAACCAAATTATCTGATCGGGATCACCATGGATATCACCGAGCGCAAGCGGGCCGTGGAAACGATCCGCGCTTCCCTTCAGGAAAAGGAAATACTTTTAAAAGAAGTGCACCACCGCGTCAAAAATAATTTAATGTCGGTCATTGGCCTGATCAAAATGACGGAAGCGAAAGCCAAAAATGAAAAATTCAATGCGCTGCTGCAGGAATTCGAAGGGCGGGTCCGCTCCATGGCACTGGTTCATGAGAGCCTGCACAAATCGGCAGACCTGGCCCACATCGACCTGCAATACTATTTGGAGACGCTGACCGCCCATATACGTGCCCAGTATGGAGCGAAACGTGATATACGCTTCTCGGTGCAGGCGGCCAAGGTAACGGTGGACCCGGATTTCGCGGTTCCCTGCGGGCTGATCCTGAACGAGTTGATCACCAACGCCTACAAACATGCTTTCCCTAAAAACAGACCTCGTTCAGGTGAAGGTAACTGCGAAATTGCCGTAACGGTGAAGCATGAAGGCAACAACCTCACGTTGAGCGTTGCCGACAATGGGATCGGGCTGCCTGCGGTCCTGGACTGGGATAAATCGGAGACACTGGGGCTCAAGTTGATCAAGATGCTGAGCAAACAGCTCAATGGAACCATAGAAGTAGACCGTTCCGCCGGCACGGTTTTTCGTTTAAAATTTCCAGCGGCCCTCACATGAAGAAAAATTTGATTCAAGCCGGGGTAGGAAATACTGGGATTCGGCGTTGTCAACACCTGGTAATCTGGGGAATAATGCTCAGCGCTATTTGCTTCACTGTCCAGGCGGAAAATGAAACGGTGCGCCTGCAGCTCAAGTGGCAGCACCAGTTCCAGTTCGCCGGATATTATGCGGCCAAGGAAAAGGGATATTACCGGGACGCCGGGCTGGACGTGGAGATCATTCCCAGCCAGCCGGGTGCCGATCCGGTGCAGTCTGTTTTACAGGGCCGGGCTGAATTTGGTGTCGGTTCAACCGAGCTGCTTTTGTTGCGGGAAAAAGGCGTGCCGCTGGTGGTGCTGGCGGTGATCTTCCAGCATTCGCCCCTGGCGCTCATGACCCTCAAGACCGGAGGCCTGCAGAGCATTCATGACCTGGCCGGCCGCAGGGTGATGATTGAGCCCGGTTCTTCCGAACTGTATGCCTACCTGAACAAAGAGGGAATTTCTTCCGATAGGTTCACCCTGCTTACCCACGATTTTCATACAGAACAGCTTCTCTCCGGAAGCGTATATGCCATGTCAAGTTATGTCACGGATGAACCTTTTTCCGTGAGCAAAGCGGGAAAAGCGTACATGCTCTATTCACCCCGCTCGGTGGGCATTGATTTTTACGGCGACAATCTTTTTACCACCGAGATTCAGCTCAGGCATAATCCGGAAATGGTGAAGAAATTCAGGGAGGCGAGCTTGATGGGTTGGGCATATGCCATGCTGCACCAGGAGGAACTGGTGCAGCTGATCTATTCCCGTTACAGCCAACGCCACAGCCTGGACCACCTGCGCTTCGAAGCCCGCCAGATGGAGCCGCTACTGCAGGCTTCACTTGTGGAGATCGGTTACATGAATCCCGGCCGCTGGCGACACATCGTCGAAGTATATGCCGAGCTGGGCATGATGAATCCGGATTTCGACTTCAGGGGATTTGTATATGATTCCCATCCGCAGCCGCCAGACTTGCGCTGGCTGTATGCGTTGATAGGAATAACGATTTCGGTCATTGCCGCCGTTTCGGCGCTGGCAGTTTACATCTATCGCATCAACAAGCGACTACGCCTGGAGGCGGCAGAGCGCAGGCGGGTGGAATTGCAAAGAGAGGCGGCGCTCGCAGAATTGCAAATCGCGTTTCAGGAAAACCGCAACCTGCTCGGCGAGCTTCAGCATCGCGCGAAAAACAGCTTTGCCATGATCGCCGGCATGATCCGCCTCGCCCTGAACGCCTGCATTTCTCCCGAGACAAAAGGGGCTCTCGAGGGCCTGGAGTCACGGGTGGGGGCCATATCCGAGCTCTATTCCCTGCTTTACTCGGCCGGCTCATTCAGCGAGGTTCAGATGGGCGAGTATTGCGCCAGGATCGCCGCCCCGCTGGTTGGATTGTCGGGAAATATAAGCCTCAGCTCCGAAATGGAGAATTTCACCATGCCTGTGAAAGAAGCCGCTCCCCTGGGACTCATTCTTACGGAACTGGTGACCAACGCCGGCAAATACGCCTTTCCGGGAGGCAGAGCAGGTACCATTTTTATTGTGCTGAAGAAAACAGCCGCCGGTGCCCGACTGGAAGTCGGGGACGACGGCGTCGGATTGCCCGCGGCCGCGGATTTTTCGCAAAGCGAGGGGATGGGGCTGAACTTGGTGCGGGCCCTGGCAAATCAGATCAACGGTGTTTTCAGTATGGAAAGCGGCAGCGCCGGAACGCGCTTTATCGTGGAATTCCCCTTGCAGGATACTGGTTCGAATTAATACTGTATAATAAAATGGCTCCTCAGGAGGGACTTGAACCCCCAACCTAATGGTTAACAGCCATCCGCTCTGCCGATTGAGCTACTGAGGAACCCTGTTCTACTAAATACCAAAATTATCAGTTTTTGTCAATAGTGCTTCCCTGAACGGTTTCATGGAAAGGCGCGGATTTTTGATTGTTTTGGCGCCGCTGCCGGCTCAGGGAGTGGGCGATAAAGGTAAGGGAAAACACCGTGCTGCCTACGAGAACGATCACCGCGCCGCTGGGCAGGTTCAGATAGTATGAAAGCAGCAAACCGCCGATCATGACGCTTTCGGCGATCACCGCTGTCCATATGGTCAGCATTTTAAAGGAGCGGCTGAAAAGCCGGGCGGTGGAAACCGGGACGATCAGGATGGCGCTGACCAGGATGACGCCCATGACGCGGATGCCCAGCACCAGGGCGCAGGCCAGCATGACGTAGATCAGCAATTGGTAGAAATCGGGGTTGACGCCGGCCATGTAGGCCATTTCCCTGTCCAGGGCCAGCAAAGTCAATTTGCGCTTGTGGCGGATGATAAAGGCCATGATCAGGATGGCCAGGATTACGATAAGGGCCAGGTCCTGGCGGCGTATGGCCAGGATGTTGCCGAAAAGAAAACCGATCAGCTCGGGCTGGTAGCCCTTGCGCAGGGAGATCAGCACGATGCCCAGGGCCATGCCGCTGGTGAAAAGGATGCCGATGATGGCGTCGCTGGAAAGGCTGCTTTTCTTTTCGAGGAAGTAGATCAGGCAAGCCAGAAGCATGCTGAAGATCAGGGCGGAAATCAACGGGCTGAAACGGGTCAGCAGTCCGATGGCAGCTCCGGCCAGGGCGGCATGGGCCACACCATCGCTGAAAAAGGCCATTTTACGCAAAGTGACAAAGATACCAAGATAGGCCAGCAGCATGCCCAGGACCAGGCAGGCGATCAGGGCCCGTTGCATGAAAGGCAGTTGCAGCAGTTCAACCATGGTCGTGATTTCTCAGATCGGCGCTGTCGCCATACAGTTTAAGCAAAACTTCCCTGGTCAGGGCCGTCCGCGTCTCGCCGTGGGAGATCAGGTCGCGGTTCAGGCAGATGATGCGGTCGGTGAAGTTGTAGACCATGCTGATCTCGTGGGATACCATCATGACGGTCACGCCGTGCTCGCGGTTCAAGCGCTGGATGGTAGAATAGAAGTCGCTCAAGCCCTCGATGTCAATGCCGCTGGTCGCCTCGTCGAGAAAGAGGATCCGCGGCCGGTGTACCAGGGCGTGGGCCAGCAGCACCCGCTGCAATTGCCCTCCGGAAAGTTCGCCGATCAGTTTGCCCTTGAACCCCTTCATGCCCACCTGGTCGAGAACACCGCCAAGCGGCAGCTTTTCCGGCGTCCGGCAGGTAAGGTTGATGAATTCTTCGACGGTCAGGGGGAAGGTGCTGTCAAAGGCGAATCGTTGCGGCACATAACCCACCTGCGGCAGTACCTGGCGCACCGGCTTGGAAAAAAGCCTGATCTTGCCCTGGAACGGGACCAGGCCGAGGATGGCTTTCAGCAGGGTGGTTTTTCCCGAGCCGTTGGGTCCGATCACGGCGATGATCGCATCTTTTTCAATGGTGAAACTGACGCCTTCAAGGGCCGTGCAGCCGGCAAAGCGCACGGTCAGATCTTTTACTTCCAGTACAGGTGGCATGGCATTGCTCAGCGGCCCAGGGCATCGAGTATGGCCCGGGCGTTGCGGCGAAGCATGCGGGCATAGGAATCGTTGGCCACGGTCCCGCCGAGCGGATCCAGGACAATCAATTCCAGTCCAAGATCTTCCAGCATGGGTTCCAGGCTGGCGGTCGAAAGCTGTGGTTCGGAAAAAACGGCCTTGATGCCGAAGCGCTTGACCTGCGAATACAGTTTTTGTATGTCGCGGGGACGCGGCTCCCGGCCTGGCGAGGTTTGAAAAACGGCGACTGTCTCCAGTCCGTAGGCGGCGGTAAAATAGCTCCAGGCGTCATGGAAGACGATCATCCTGTTGTTTTTAAGGCCGGATAAATCCTTTTTTATCTCCTGGTGCAAAGCGGCCAGCTGCTTGCCGTACACCGCCAAATTTGCTTCATAGGTGGCGGCCCGGCCCGGGTCGGCTTCAGCCAGCACCGAGGCAATTGCTTTGGCGATGACCGCTCCGTTAGCTGCGCTTAGCCAATAATGGGGATCGAATTCCGCGTGCAAGGGTGCCTTGGCCGGGCCGTGGTCGTGTCCCTTTTCCGCCGTTGGTCTGAGGGTGACATACTTATGCAGGGAAATGACAGCCGCTCGCGGCAGGCTGTCGGCTATGTTGTCGATCCAGTCATCCATGCCGCCGATCTTGAAAATGAACTGGGCGTCCTGCAGTTCCCTTACCTGGCCGGGGGTCAGGTCGAAAGTATGGGGCGAGGCCCCGGCCGGCAGGATCTGGACTACTTGGATGTCAGGACCGCCAATGCAGCGTATGATATCGGCAACCGGGAAAATGGTTGCCGCCAACGTTATGCGCTTGCTTTGTTTTTCGGCTGCGGTTGAGTTGCTGACTGCAGAAAGCGGCAAGATCACCAGGAGCCAGCTGCAAAGCAGGAAAAGAGGTCCATGTTTCATGATCGCAGTCATTGTATCAGAATCGGTCTCTAGAGTAAATTGATTGTGAGCAAGCAGGGGAGGGTTCGCGCCCTCCTTCAGGTGATCAAATCCGCCCGAACTGACAACCAGAAGATTCAATCCCCTGCCTTGATTAAGCTAATTGGATTTAAACCTGACCATTAAGAAAAATGCACACGAATATTTTTAAATTGCTTATTTAAATAGAATATTTTATATAATCCTTATTTCTGATGTTAAAAAAGGAGTTGCTCATAGAAAAAGAAAAAAATTCAAACAAACTGCCGCGGAATGTCTGGGTTGTCAGCATCGCCAGTTTCCTGACCGATGTTTCCAGTGAAATGATCATCAATACCCTGCCGCTTTTCCTGAAGAACGTTCTGGGAGTTAAAACCAGCTTGATCGGACTGATCGAAGGCGTGGCCGAATCCACTTCCAGTTTTGTAAAACTTTATTCAGGCTGGCTGTCCGACAAATTGAAAAAAAGAAAGCTGCTTGCGGTCCTGGGTTACGGAATCTCGACCTTGAGCAAGCCGCTTTTTTATTTCGCCAATTCCTGGGGCGTAGTGGCCGCGGCCCGCTGGGGAGACCGCATAGGCAAAGGGGTGCGAACTGCTCCGCGCGATGCCCTGGTGGCCGATTCGACTCCAGCTCCCCAGCGCGGTTTCGCTTTCGGCTTTCACCGCGCCGCCGATACCGCAGGTGCTTTCTTCGGACTGCTCATCGGCCTGGCAATTGTCTGGTACCTGCAAAAAGGCGGCGGCGAAATGCTGGCCGGCACTTTCCACGTCCTGGTCCTGGCCAGCCTTCTGCCGGCAGCGGCGGCTGTGGTTATCCTGGCCCTGGCAGCCAAGGAAACCAGGATCAGCGGCGCCAGCCGGCTTCCCAGGTTCGCTTTCAAGCCTTTGGGGAAAAGGTTCCGTTATTTTGTCATCATTATCGGAGTTTTTGAGCTGGGCAACTCTTCCGACGCCTTTATCATTCTGCGCGCCCAGGAACGCGGTTTGTCAATTGTCGGAATCTTCGCCATGTTGATCGCCTTCAATTTTGTCTATAGCGTGATTTCGCTGCCGGCCGGAAAGCTGTCGGACCGCATCGGCAGGCGCCGCGTCATCATGGCCGGCTGGGCCCTGTATGCCATGACTTACCTTGGTCTGGCCCAGGCCCGCTCTGCCGCGCATATCATCATTTTGTATGTTATCTACGGCGCCTATTACGGTTTGAGTTATGGTACGGCCAAGGCACTGGTGGCCGACCTGGTCCCGCCTGAATCCCGCGGATTGGCCTTCGGGACCTATAATGCCGTACTCGGACTCACCGATCTGCCTGCTTCGCTCCTGGCCGGCATCCTCTGGAGCGGATTGGGGCAATGGGCCGGCTTCGGGCCGGCGGCCCCTTTTTATTTCGGCGCGGCCATGGCCTTTCTGGCGCTGCTGCTGTTCGCTCTCTGGAAGCCTGGTCCGGCTTCGATCTGAAGTCCGCCCTCTCCATTCCATTTATTTCCGGTTTGTGCTATCGTGAAAGCCTGACATGGTTGTGTCCCGCGGAATAAGGAGGTCAAGCCGGCCGGTATTCGCTGGCAATTAAGATGACGCCGAGTTCAAGTTCAATGAGTTTCTTCATAAGGCTGACCAAATTGGGGGATCTGCTTCGGCCAGAACGGCCCGGACCTGAAAGAGAATTTCATGTTTCCCGTGCCTGTCGCAGCCGCTTTCAATTCAACCAGGCTCTTTTTTCCCTTTCCAGTAACGTGATCCTGGCCGATTACCAGGCCGTACGCATCTTTGCCCAGAAAATGAATGAAAAACGCGACCTGGTGCATTTCCCGGATAAGGCGATCCGGGCCGGAGCGATAAATGCCATGGGCCTGATCGACGAAATCCTGCATTACGTGGTTTCACTATACGAGGCGCAGGCCCGGCCGCAGGTGTTCAAAATGTTAATGGCCGATCTGGAAAAAAATATGGGCAGCAGCATTGTGCGCAAAACCTTGATACGCTTCTGCACTGAATTTCCGCCGCAGGTGGTCTACCAGGAGCAGGTCGGTGTTGAGGAATACCTGCTGGGGACGAGCAAGGGGGTTTTTAATCGCGAAGTTGCCCTGGAAGAGATGTTCATGCTTTGGCTGGAGAACTTGAACCCGGCCTTTGCTCCCTTCCGTGAGTTGTTCGACGACAGCGCTCTGGCCGGGGAATCTGATTATCAGCAGTTCATGGCCGCGGCCAAGGATTTTTTTGCCAATATGCCCCCATTCGGTCCCGATAGGCAAAACCTTGTCGACATGCTAAGAAGTCCCGCCCTGGCTTATCCCGAATCGTTGTCGGGGCAGCTTCGCTATATCAGCGAGAAATGGGGCTTGCTGCTGGGCAAATATTCCGACCGCCTGCTTTCCAGCCTGGACCTGATCAAGGAAGATGAAAAAAAACATTTTTCCGGTCCGGGCCCGGCTGAGATTTTCTCAGGCCTGACTGCCGGGACGGGCAGCGCTGACGGCGAAGAGGTCGAGAGATTTTCGGCTGACCGCGAATGGATGCCCCGCCTGGTGCTGATGGCCAAAACCGTATATGTGTGGCTGGATCAGCTCAGCAAAAAGTACGGCCGGCCGCTCAACACCCTGGAGCAGATTCCGGACGAGGAATTGGACATGCTTGCCAGCTGGGGTATCAGCGGACTTTGGCTGATCGGTATCTGGGAGCGCAGCCCGGCCTCGCGCCGCATCAAACAGAAATGCGGCAATCCTGAAGCCATGGCCTCGGCCTATTCTCTGTATCGCTATGAAATTGCCGCCGATCTTGGCGGAGAAGCGGCCTTGCAGAATTTAAAACAGCGAGCCTGGGCCCGGGGTATCAGGTTGGCTTCCGACATGGTTCCCAACCACATGGGCATTGATTCCCCATGGGTAAGCGAACATCCCGAATGGTTCGTTTCCCTGGATCACAGCCCTTTTCCCGCCTACAGTTTCAACGGCGAGGACATTTCCAGCGATCCGCGCACGGCGATTTACCTGGAAGACCATTACTATGACCGCAGCGACGCCGCGGTGGTTTTCAAGTGGGTGGACCGCCGCAGCGGAGCGGTGCGCTATATTGATCACGGCAACGACGGAACGCGCATGCCCTGGAATGATACGGCCCAGCTGAATTACCTGCGGCCCGATGTCCGCGAGGCGGTCATGCAGACCATTCTGGCCGTGGCCCGGAATTTCCCCATCATTCGCTTTGACGCCGCCATGACCCTGACGCGCAGGCATTACCAGCGGCTCTGGTTCCCCAGGCCCGGCACGGGGGGCGACATCCCTTCGCGATCCGGGCAGGGGATGAGCCAGGAACATTTTGATCAGGCGCTGCCCGCAGAATTCTGGAGGGAGGTGGTAGACCGCGTGGCCGCGGAAATTCCCGACACTCTGCTGCTGGCCGAAGCTTTCTGGCTAATGGAATCCTATTTTGTGCGCTCGCTGGGCATGCACCGCGTATACAACAGCGCCTTTATGAATTTCCTGAAGGATGAGGAGAACGCCAAATTCCGCACCTCGCTGAAAGATGTATTGGAATTCAATCCCGAAATTCTGAAGCGTTTCGTCAATTTCATGAACAATCCGGATGAAGAGACCGCCTTGGCCCAATTCGGCAAGGATGACAAATATTTCTGCGCCTGCACCCTGATGGCCGCCCTTCCGGGTTTGCCGATGTTCGGCCACGGCCAGATCGAGGGATTCGCTGAAAAATACGGCATGGAGTACCGCCGGGCCTACCTGGATGAACGCGCCAACGATGATTTGATCCGCCGCCACGAGCGGCAGATCTTTCCGCTGCTGCGCAACCGGGCGCTTTTTTCCGGGCTGAGTGATTTCATGTTGTATGATTTTTACCAGGATGGCGGCGTGGTGGATGAGAACGTGATCGCTTTCTCCAACCGCCATGGAAGCGAACGCTGCCTGGTGGTGGTTCACAACCGTTTTGCCAGTACCTCGGGCTGGGTGAACATGTCAGCTGCCTTTGCCGGCGAAGACCGTCCCGGCGCCGCCCGGTCGCTGTGGCGTAAAAATCTCGGCCAGGGACTGGGACTGCGCGACCAACCCGGCTGGTTCGTGGTATTTCACGATCTGGTCTCTGGACTGGAGTATATACGCTGCAACAGCGATCTGTTTGCCCGGGGACTGGCGATCGAGCTTAACGCATACCAGACGCATGTTTTTATTGATTTCAAGGAAATGGCCGAAGACTCCGTCGGGCATCTGGCCCGGCTTGCTGCCTATCTGCAGGGACGCGGCGTTGCCAGCCTGGATAAGGCCGGCCGGGAAATGGCCCTGCTGCCCCTGCATCGCGCCCTGAGGGATTTGTGCCAGCCGGAACTTTTAGCCAGGCAATTGCAAGTTTTTCAGGGGCGGCCTGGCAGCAAAAAGGAAGGCGAACTCTGGCAGGAACTTGAAAATAAAATCGCTGCACTGCTTCTGCAGTCCGCGTTCCAGGCCGATGATAAAGATGGTGGGCGCAAGACAACGGAGACGGTCATCGAGGATCTGCTGACGCTGCGGACTGTTTTTCAACCAGAAGCAGAAGACGAGAAAATTCCGCTGGCGCCGGCCAAGGTTTCCGGAGGGTACTTGCGGAGCGTTTTCATGAAAAAGCCACGGACAAGCAAGCTGTTCGTTCTTTGGATATACCTGCGAGGCCTGATTGCCGTCGGGAGCGGACAAGTGCCGGACTGGAAGGTCCGCTTTGCTGATTGGCACCTCGACGCTGTCGCGGCTGATGTATTACGTGGCTGGGGATTTGCAGAAGCGGAGAGCGAAGCGACGTTAAAAAGGATCAGGATCGCCAGTATTTTCGAAAAACCATTTCCTGACCGGGAAGCTGTTGGGGATGGGTCAGGAAAGCCAGTGACTGCGGCCATCGGTGCCTATCTGCGAATAATTTTTAATGAAAGCGAAATTCAGGAATTGCTGCAGATCAATCGTCAGCAGGACGGTCTGTTTTTTAACCGCGAGGCATTCAGCGAACTTTGTGAGTGGCTGACCGTCATTTGGCTCTGGGACCTGTACCGGAATAAGGGTGGGGACGGGAAGGAATGCGGCCAGAAAGATATGGAATTGCTGAATTTCATGAATTTTTTGCCGGAATTGGCTGCAAAAGCCAAATACAAGCTGGGAATCTTTTTGGAAAAACTGGATCAGCTTGCCGCGGGATAACGCAAAAATCCACGCAGCGGCCCCGCCCTTTTCGTTACGCGTGAACGAATTGCAGAATTCCGTTATGTGTTTTGTGCAAGAGAAAGAATTATATTTTATCGATCCATTGCCGCTTCTCATCACGCATCACGATAGTTCGGTTTGGCTCTTGCATTCCGGCCCGATTAATTATAAAATAACATTTTGTTTGGAGAGGTGTCCGAGCGGTTTAAGGAGCACGCTTGGAAAGCGTGTGTACTGGAAACGGTACCGTGGGTTCGAATCCCACCCTCTCCGAAGATGCCTGTTCCTCCAGGGCCGCAAAAGGTCCTGGCCAAAAAGAGAACAAGGCTCAGGAGCCCGGCGGTGCGAACCTATGAACCTTGTCAGGACCGAAAGGTAGCAGCAATAAGTAGAATTTCGCAGGTGTCCGGGATCTCCTGAGCCTTATTAAAATGAGAAAATAATATGTACCTTGCCTTAGCCAGAAAATACCGGCCGCAGAAATTCGCCGAACTGATCGGTCAGGCCAGCATCAGCAAAACTTTGCAAAATGCCATTGCCATGAACAAGGTTTATCCGGCCCAGATTTTTTCCGGCATGAAGGGAGTCGGTAAAACATCGTCGGCCCGCATCCTGGCCAAAGCGTTGAACTGCGAGAAAGGACCGGCCATCGAGCCCTGCAACAAGTGCCAGACATGCATAGAGATCACCGAAGACAATTCCGCCGACTACCTGGAGATCGACGGGGCTTCCAACAACGGGGTCAGCGAGGTGCGCAGCCTGCGCGATACTGTTAAATACAAGCCTTTGAAAAACCGTTTTCGCATTGTGGTAATTGATGAAGTGCACATGTTGTCCAACGCGGCATGGAATGCTTTGCTCAAGACCATTGAGGAGCCTCCCGAGCATACCATATTCATCATGGCCACGACCGATTTCCACAAGATCCCGGCCACAATTGTTTCCCGCTGCCAGCATTTTGAGTTCAAACGTATTCCCTTCGAGGTCATCAAGCAGGTTCTGAAGGATATCTGCCAGAAGGAAGCGATCAAAATATCGGAATATTCCCTGTACCTGATCGCCAGATCGGCCGAAGGCAGCTTGCGCGACGCCAAAAAAATCCTTGACCAGGCCATCGCCATTTCCAGCGGCGACGTCAAGGATGACGATGTAGTGGCGATATTGGGGATCATCGCCGAGGAAACATTCATCATTCTGACCCGGCACGTTTTCAGCCAGAACCGCAAAGGCATTATCGAGCAGATCAACCAGCTGATCGAACGCGGCACCGACCTGCGCTTTTTTTATACCGAATACCTGCGTTTTATCCGCGACGTGATAGTTATCAAGTCCATTCCCGACGCCGAGCGACTGCACAACCTTAACCCGGAAAACCTCAACGAGATCAAGGAGATCGTCATGGGAGTCAACGAAGTGGAGCTGCTCAGATTTTTCAATGCAGTAAAAGAATTGGAGCAGACCATCCGCAATACCGAACACCCTTCCATCATCCTGGAATACATGTTTTTGAAACTGAGCTATTTTTCGGCCCTGGTCAACATCGAAGAATACTTGAAAAAAATCAAGGACCTGAAACCGGTAAACGTGACCACGGCGACCGCGCCGCCCCAGGCCAGGCCGCCTGAGATTCCGCCGTCCAAGGTCGGGGATGCCGATTGGATAATGGAATTGAAAACGCGAATTGAGAAAGAAAAACCGCGCTTGGCTTCGGTGCTGAGCTCATCATCCCTGATCGTGCGTGACAACGCGCTGGTCATTGAAGTGGGCGCTAATTTTGAAAATGCCGGAAAATTGTTGAGAGAGAACAAGCCCTACCTGCATGAGCTTGTTCAAGTCCTGGCTGGCAAAGAGATCGGCTTGGAGATTGTGCTTCAACCGCAAAAATCCGCTGAGAATGACAACCGGATCGTTCAGGACCTGAAGAGCGATAAAAAGATCAAAAGCTTGAAAGATAAGATCAAAGGCAACGTGATTGCCGTGGAAAGCGTTAAGGGAGGCAAGGATGCCTAAAATGCCGGATATGAATCAAATGATGGGCATGGCCAAGAATATGGCCAAGCGCATGGAAGAGGAAATGGACGCCATCAACGTGGAAGGCAATGCCGGCGGCGGCATGGTCGCGGTGAACATGGATGGGCACAAGCGATTGAAGGCCCTGCGCATCGCTTCTGAAGTAGTGGACCCGGCGGATATCGAAATGCTGCAAGACCTGATTCTGGCGGCGGTCAACGATGCCCAGAGCAAAGTCGAAGAAAAATTAAAAAGCGGTTTGGGGGGGATGGCCGGCGGCATGCCCGGCGGTTTTCCTTTCGGCGCCCTGTAGTGCCGGTGTCACTGTGGCCCGGCCAAACGACTTCCGCTCATGATTGATTTCACCCCACCTCTGGCCCGGATGATCGAGGAATTGAAAAAAATCCCTGGCATCGGCCGCAAGTCGGCGCAAAGGATCGCTTTTTACCTGTTGCGGACCGATAAAAAAAAGGCCCTGGCCCTGGCCGAAGCCATTGTCCAGGCCCGGGAAAAAATATTTTATTGTTCGATCTGCAACAACATCACCGCCAGCGAACCTTGTGAAATATGTTCCAGCTCTGAGCGCGACGGCGAAAAGCTCTGCGTGGTCGAGGAACCGTTCAATATTCATTCCATAGAAAAAACCGGCTTGTTCCACGGTCATTATCATGTCCTGATGGGCAACCTTTCGCCGATCCGCGGCATCGGCCCCGATGAATTGCGTATTTCCGGGCTTGTCGAACGGATCAAAAACGGAAGTTACCGCGAGGTGATTTTGGCCACCAGTCCGACCACCGAAGGCAGCGCCACCGCTCATTATTTGACAGAAATTCTACGCCAGTATAAAATTACCATTTCGCGGATCGCGCAGGGACTGCCGGTGGGCGCCGATCTGGATTATGCCGACGAAGTGACGATCGCCAAGGCCATTGAAGGCCGCCTGGAAGTAAAGTAGGAGGTCTTGAAGAAAAATGCTGATGGTGTTTTATTTTCAGCAATGCTATAATTGATGCATATGAGTAAAAAATGGCATGCCCATTTGCCCAGGAGTTGAAATAAGAATAAAAAATGCAAGAAAATTTTATTATTTACAATGAAGAATATGTGCTGATAAAGGAAATTCTTCGAAAATTAAAAAGCAACACCAGCGGCAAAGCCGTTTTCATCACTGATTCGGAAGGCCATTGCATTGCCTCATCCGGAGAAATGGATGACATCAACTTGAATTCCATTTCTTCATTGATCGCCGGCAGCGTCGCCGCCATTAACAGCATCGCCCAGATGTTGAAAATCGAAAATTTTACCGCCGTCCTGAACGAATCCGCCAAGGAAAGCCTGCACATTTCACTGGTAAATGACCGCACCATGCTGGTGGTTATTTTTGACAACACCTCAAACCTGGGATTGGTCCGTTTCCGGGTGCGCAGCGCCATGGAGGAACTGATCAAGGTCTTCCAGACCATTAACAAAAAGCTGAAAGCATCCGAAAAGATCCCCGGCGGTTCTCCCTTCGAAGGGGTTTCCGATGAAGATATCGATCGCATTTTTGGAGATTAAATTTGTCTTTCCTAAATTATTCCACCAGAGAAATCAATTTTAAAATCGTTTATTACGGTCCCGGCTTGAGCGGCAAAACAACCAACATCAAGTATATATATGAAAAAATAAAGAAAGACAACAAGGGCAAACTGGTGAGCTTGGCCACCGAAACCGAACGAACGTTGTTCTTTGATTTTTTCCCCCTGGACCTGGGGACCATCAAAGACTACAAGGTACGCTTCCACCTTTACACGGTTCCCGGGCAGATCTATTACAGCGCCTCGCGCAAGCTCATTCTGAAGGGCGTGGACGGCTTGGTGTTTGTGGCCGATTCGCAGACCGAACGCTATGAGGCCAATATTGAAAGTATCCAGGACATGCTGGAAAACCTGCGTGATTACAAGATAGATTTTGCTGCCATTCCCTATGTCCTGCAACTGAACAAACGTGATCTGCCCAATATTTCCCCGGCCAACGAATTGATCGGTGCGCTGAGAAGAAAAGAAGAGCCGGTGCTTGAAGCCGTGGCCTACAAGGGCGACGGAGTGGTGGATACGCTGAAGGCCATTTCCAAACTGATCATGTCCGAAATCAAGAACAAAATCGGTTAAGTGACACGATTCACCTGCGATTGGATATTCAATATCCTGGTGGTCCTTTGTGACGGCAAAGTGGTCTGCGGCTGCGCCGATCCCAAGGGTGAAAGGCCGCTGGGGCATTTGCGAGAGAACGCCCTGATTGATATTTGGCGCAGTGCCAAAGTGCGGCAGATCAGGCAGGAATTGAATGCCGGTTATTCCCCTTTTTGTCTCGATTGCGGATTAAAAAAACACCTCGAAGCCCAGGCTGCGGTCCCGCAGCAACCCCTTGATCTGGAAATTCTCCCTAGGATCTTCTTTGAACCTACGGTTGTCTGCAATTTGAACTGTTTCCAGGCTGTTTGTGCTCCGGGAGCCGGTCTGGCAGCCACCAGGGACAGGAAGTTTTTTCCCGCAGAAGAATTCCGGCTCCTGCTCAAGGAGATCGGTCCCGGGCTGATCCGCCTAGATTTCTTCAATTACGGGGAGCCTTTCGTTCACCCCCGGGCCCTGGACATGATAGAGCATATCAAAGAAAAATATCCGCATATTTATTTATACACAAGCACCAACGGCCTGCTGCTTGATGAAAAAAAGATAACCCGCCTGGCCGAATCGGGCATTGATGAGGTCACATTTTCCGTTGATGGAGCCGACCAACGCACCTATGGCCGTTATCGCCAGGGCGGCGATTTTGCCAAACTGCTGAAAAATATGGCGGCGCTGGTATGGGAGAAAAGGCGCCTGGGCAGGGAAGTGCCGTTCATCAACTGGCGCTATATCTTGTTCAAGTGGAATGACTCCTTCTGGCAGATGGCCAAGACCAGGCTTTTGGCAAAAAAAATCGGCGTCGATCGTCTGACCTGGGAGATCACCGATCATCCAGCCGGTGCGGCTTCAGAAAAATATCGGATAGGCAGTCCGGCCTGGAAGAGGATCTTTTACCAGATCTGGGATTCAAGCCAGATCGGTTCTGCGTTGAAAAGTACCCGGTATATCGCCAGGATCAAAGTGGGAGAAAAGCGTCTCACTGGGTCCAGTACTCAAAAAATCGTCCTGGATGTTGCTGTGAAAAACCGTGGCGGCGCTACCTGGATCACCCAGGCCTTTTCAGGACGGCGCTGGGTCAGGCTGGGCGCGCAGCTTCACGATGCGGAAAAAAACTTGCTGGAATTGAATTTCGCCAGGGCTTTCCTGCCCCGTCCCCTGGCCAGGGGAGACAAGGCTATAGTGAAACTGGATTTGCCGGTTGTCAGCCGCAGCGGCGATTACTGGCTGAAATTTGACATGGTCAGCGAAGGCGCTGATTGGTTCGAGAATGGAGGCTCTCCCGTCCTTTGGCTGCCCTTCAAGGTCAGCGAATAGCCTCTAATTTTTTTCGGATTTTTATCTACTAGATTTCGTCTATTGCCTTTTTCTGTCCCCTGTACCCTAGACCCTGTACCCTTCTTTTCATGGCGTAATAATCGAAGTCTCCCGGTTTCCTTTCCAAGTTTCGATGACCTGGGCCAGGCGTTTCACCCCTTCCTCGATCTCAGCCATGCTCGAATAGGAGAAATTCATACGTAAGCAATTGCTGCCGCCGCTGTCGGGATAGAAAGCTGAGCCCACGACGTAAGCCACCTGCTTTTCAACAGCGGCCATGAACATTTCTCCGGCATCCATGCTTTCCGGCAGGGTGACCCATAGGAACAAGCCGCCCTGGGGGTGGGTCCATTTAAGTCCTGGAAGCTTGGGCATGTAGTAGGCCATTCTGTCCAGCATGAAATCCCTTTTCTCCTTATAGGCTTTGCTGATGACCAGGATCTGTTTTTCCAAAAGGCCGCGGCTCAGGTATTCATAGAGGATGGATTGATTGAACGGGGCGGAGCACAGGTCGACCGCCTGCTTGGCTGTCACCGCTTTTTGGATCAATTCGTTTGGACCTGCCATCCATCCCAAGCGGAATCCGGGCAGCAGGATCTTGCTGAATGTATACAGGGAAAGTATCCGTTCCGAGTTCATGCCGATCAGCGACGGCTCGGACTTGCCTTCAAAGCGCAGCTGCCTGTAGGGAGAGTCTTCGACAATGATCAGATCGTATTTTTCGGCAATGCGGATTAGTTCCTTTCTCCTTTTCAGGCTCATGGTTATTCCCGACGGGTTCTGAAAATCGGGAATTTCGTAAATGAATTTCGGCTTGCTGCCCTTGGCGGCAAGCTTGACTATCTCGGCTTCCAGCAGGATCGTCTGGGTGCCTTCCTGGTCCAATTCAATGCCCAGCATTTTTGCCCCGTAGGAGTGGAAAGCCTGGATGGCGCCGACATAGGTAGGCCGGCTGGTCATGATCACATCGCCCGGATCGACGAATATTTTTCCCACCAGGTCCAGCCCCTGCTGGGATGAAGTGACGATCAGGACATTGTCGCTGCTGACGTTCACCCCGTCCTTGTTCATCATCTTGGCCAGCTCCTCGCGCAGGCGGCTGTCGCCTTCGGTGGGACCATATTGCAGGGCGGTTTTTCCTTCTTTTTCCAGGACGATCCGGGACATTTCCTTAATGTCGTCGATGGGAAACAAATCGGGAGCGGGCAGGCCGCCGGCAAATGAAATGATGCCCGGCTTGCGGGTAAGCTTCAGCAGTTCGCGGATCTCCGAGCGTTTCATACTCCTGGCAGTATTGGATAAAAATTGATCATAATTAATCACGGCATCCTCCTTGGGGATGGTGAAAATTGTTAAAGGTTAAATCAATTTATAATACAATCGCCCCTGTTTTGCAAGTAGGGGGTTTATGAAAAATCGTAAGGATGCAAGAGATATTGAGCCCCAAAATCAACGATAGGCAAATCCCTCCTGTTTCCCCCCTTGGGCAAGGGGGGTGGCGTAGCCGGGGGGATAAGTATTTAGTGGAAGGCCTTGTTGTTACTTTCGGAATGCCGATCCCCCCTTTATCCCACCTTGGGTAAGGGGTAGTGAGATGAAGAATGGAGCGATTGCAGATAGCTGTTTCTTCAGGTGGTTTTCGGTAGACAACCCCCCTTGGCAAGGGGGGTGGCGCAGCCGGGGGGATAAGTATTTAGTGGAAGGTATAGTTTTTTATTTTCGGAATACTGATCCCCCCTTTATCCCCCCTTGGGTAAGGGGGGAAAGAGCGCGAGCAAAGAGAATAAATAATCTATATGCTACAATGAGTCGAAATGAATTGGGATTATGAATCGCTGAAAAGAAGGGGATTGATCACGACCGGTTTTCACTTGCCTTACAATCCTGATCTGGTCGGTCATGCCCGTTTAATGCGAAAGGCTTTGACCTCAGCGGAAAAAAAATTGTGGGAAGGATTGCTTCGGGATTTTAAATTTCGTGTTTTACGACAGCGCCCAATAGATAATTTCATTGTTGATTTCTATTGCCCCAAATTGAAACTTGTTATTGAGATTGATGGTGCCGGTCATTTCAAAGATGAAGGGAGGGCATTGGACAAGGAGCGAACGGAAATTTTAGTAGCATATGGTTTACGGGTTGTCCGTTTTTCAGATCATGATGTAATGATACATTTCACAAGAGTTTGCGACAGAATTCTGGCGATGTGTTCATAGAGTACTGATCCCCCCTTTATCCCCCCTTGGGTAAGGGGGGAGGGGAAAGGCAGGCAATATTGCCTTTTTCTTAACCCCCTTTTTCAAGGGGGGTGGCGCAGCCGGGGGGATAAGTATTCAGTGGCAGGCCTTGTTGTTACTTTCTGAATGCCGATCCCCCCTTTATCCCCCCTTGGGTAAGGGGGGAGGGGAACGGCAGGCAATATTGTCTTTTTCTTAACCCCCTTTTTTAAGGGGGGTGGCGCAGCCGGGGGGATAATTGACGTCTGACATTTGTTCAGCTTATTTTAAAATCAGGCTGAATCTGCTATAGTCGGGGGCATGCTGTTGCTGCTGATCACTTCGTTCATCTGGGCCTTTTCCTTCGGACTGATCAAGAAATATCTTGGCGGCCTGGACGCCGGCTTCGTGGCCCTGGCCCGCCTGGCCATAGCTTTCCTGCTTTTCCTTCCCCTGCTGAGGCCGCGAAAGATCTGTGCCGTCATGACCTTGCGCCTTTTTTGCATCGGTATGATCCAATTCGGCTTGATGTACGTTTTTTATATCCAGGCGTTCCGTTTTCTGGCCGCCCACCAGGTGGCCCTGTTCACCATTTTCACGCCTCTCTTTGTGACCGCTGTCGACGATCTCTGGGAAAAGCGTTTCCGGCCGCTCCATTTTTGGACAGCGCTGCTGGCCGTGGTTGGGACCGCTGTGATCGTGTATTCCGGGTTGGGCAAGGCCGACCTGCTTGTTGGTTTTGCCCTGGTTCAGGCTTCCAATCTTTGTTTCGCCTTGGGCCAGGTCTTCTATCGACGAGTGATCCCCGCGGATCGGGAGTGGAGAGACCGAGAGGTTTTCGCCTGGCTCTACCTGGGCGGAACCGCGGCCGCGGCACTGTCCATGCTGCTGTTTTCGGGACCACTCGCTCTGAAACTGAACAGCAGCCAAGTGTTTGTCCTTCTTTACCTTGGACTGTTGGCCTCGGGGATGGGATTTTTCCTGTGGAATGTAGGGGCCAGCCGCGTTGCTGCCGGCATTTTGGCAGTTTTCAACAATGTCAAGGTTCCTTTGGCCGTTTTGGTCTCGCTGCTGTTTTTTGGTGAGCAGACAGATCTGCTGCGCCTTGTGCTCGGCGGCGCCGTTGTGTTTCTGGCTTTGGCCCTGAATTACCTCCACGGTAAAAATAAATCCGTGCCGTCGCCAAAGCACGCCTGAATTATCCCGGATGCCGATCCTGCTGAACACATATCTTGGTTCCGGTAAAAAAACCGCTGCCGGCCCGATTTTATTAAACTTTGCCTCGCAAAAAACAGTATAATACTATTACTTGACTATTTGCTGCCAAGGAGACATATCATGAAGCGAAGCATGCTGATCGCCCTGCTGGTGGTCATCGTCATTCTATTGGGCCTGTTCATTATCGGCGGTTTTATCTATCTGCAGTTCAACCAGGAACCCTATGTTCCAGAAAAAGCCTACTTGAAAATCGAGCTGAGCGGCCAGATAGCCGAAACCACGCCCACCCGCTTCCCGGGTATGTCGGGTGCCTCCATATCGATTCATGATCTGTGGTATAACCTTGAACGGGCAGCCAAGGATGATCGGATCAAGGGCGTACTGCTGCGCGTGCAATACCTGGAAACCGGTTTCGCCAAGATTGCAGAGATCGGCCAACTGCTCAAAAAATTTGCGGCCAGTAAAAAACCGGTCGTGGCGTTCATCGTCGACGGCGGCCTGAAGGAATACTATCTGGCATCCTTCGCCGACAAGGTGCTCCTGTTCAAAGGCGGCAGCTTGTCCATCAGCGGCATCGGTGCCGAAGCGCTTTTCCTGAAAAACACCCTTTCCAAGCTGGGCATCCAGGCCGAGGTGTTCCATATCGGTGATTACAAAACCGCCAGCAATACTTTCACCGAAGAGCGCATGACTCCCGCGCACCGGGAATCCACTCAGGCTCTCATCGACGATCTCTACCAGGCCGTGGTTTCCGGCATTGCCGCCAACCGCAAACTGGACAGCCGAGAAGTTAAAAAGATTCTCGACAGGTCACCGCTGCCCCATGAAGAATATGTCAAAAGCAAATTGGTCGATGCCTTGGGATATGAGGATGACATGTTCCAATCCCTGCCGGCCAAATATCCGGAAGTGACTTTTAAAAGTTATGCCAAAACCCGTTCGCCTCTCCCGTTCAGCGGCGCCAAGAAGATAGCTGTCATTTTCGCATCCGGAGAGATCAATATGGGCCGCAGCGGCGGCCAGTCCCTTTTCGGCGGCGATATCCTGGGCGCCGATACCCTGGCCGGGCAACTGCGCCAGGCGCGCAACAACTACGCCGTCAAGGCGGTAGTGCTCAGGGTCGACAGCCCTGGAGGCTCGGCCGTGGCCTCGGACGTCATCCTGCGCGAAGCCGAATTGCTGGCCCAGAAAAAACCTTTGGTCATATCCATGTCGGACATGGCCGCTTCCGGCGGCTATTGGATCTCGCTTTCAGCCAAAAAAATATTCGCCCAGGCCGAAACCATCACCGGATCGATCGGGATCATCTCCGGCAAGTTCGTGTTGAAAGGCCTCTATGACAAGCTGGGCATCAGCAAGGAGATCGTTAAAACATCGGAATTCGCCGGCATGTATTCAGACTACCAGCCGTTTTCCGATCGGGAAAAGCAAAAGGTCCTGGCCGAAATGCAGCGCATCTACGATGAGTTCCTTAAAAAAGTGGCCGGCAACCGCAAAATGGCCATAGCTGAAGTGGACAAGATCGCCCGCGGCCGGGTGTGGAGCGGCCAGGCAGCGCTGAAATTGCATCTGGTCGACGGTTTGGGCGGTTTAAATGAAGCCCTGTCCGAAGCCCGGAAACTGGCCCGCATCCCGTTGAACGAAAAATTCGGGGTGAAGATATATCCGCAGAAGAAGTCTTTTTGGGACATGATCTTTGAACTGGCCGACGCCAAGGTTCAGAACCCCATGGATGTGCAGGCCCGGCTGCAGTTTTACAAGCGCTTTTTTCCGGCCATGGCCATGCCGTTCACCCTCACCTGTTATTAACCGGTTTTGGCAATCCGCGCTTTTATTTCCAGCGCACTTCGTACTCGGAAACAGGCTGGAAATTGGTCAATGATTTAAGGATATCCACTGTTACGTCTTTGCAGCCGCCGATCTCAAGAGCGCGCTGCGTCCAGCCGCAAATGCGAAATTCCGTGGTTTTGTCCATTTCCGGAAAATGGGTGACGCGTATCAACGCGTGTTTGGGTTCGTTGACCGGGACTTCAATTGCGCAGGGGCGGTAGTAGGAGGGCAGAAATTCTCCTGCCTTATTGAGGAAGAAATTAGGCGAGCCGATCTTGACCGCTATCTTCAGCAGTCCTTTGAACCGGAATTCGGCACTGTAGCGTCCGAACGTCCAGGCCGCAGCCTTCAGGTCCCAGTCGAAAAAGAGCTGGGCAATGTTGGCCGTTGGCTCGATCAGGGTCTCCCTCAGCGGATACCAGGCCTCCATGTCTATTTCCGAACTGTACACCCGGCGCGCCGCGGGAGAGATCAACTCAAGCCAGCGCTTTAAACCGTATTGTCCGTACTTATCCAGGAGAGATTTCGGGATCGAGTGGACCACCGTGCCTTTGACTTCCATGCGTTGCCTCCTTGTTCGGGTCTGGCCATCTCCGTGGTGGAGGTTGGCAAATCGCAAAATTCCGGGAATGGTGCTTGAATTCTAATGTAAATAAAAACATTTTTCAATCCCGAAAGCTGGCAGTTTAAAAAAATAAATGATCAGCGGTTTTCCGGAGTCATCAGCAGCGACATGGCTTCCTGGCGCGGGCCAAGGTTTTCGCGGAACACGCCGCGCACGGCCGAAGTGATGGTCAGCGAACCGGGTTTTTTCACGCCGCGCATGGTCATGCACAGGTGCTCGGCCTTGATGACAACCATCACACCCAGGGGATCTAGGGATTGTACCAGGTAGTCTGCGATCTGCTTGGTCAGCCGCTCCTGCAGCTGCAGGCGCCTGGCCAGATAATCGACCAGGTAGCCCAGGTTGTTCAAGCCGATGATCCTGCCTTTTTTGGGGATGTAGGCGATGCTGGCTTTGCCGGAGAAGGGCAGCAGGTGGTGCTCGCACATGGAATAAATTGGAATATCCTTGAGGATAACCATTTCATCGTGCTTTTCCTCGGTCAGGCATTTTAAAAAATCGTTGGGATCCTTGCCAGTGCCCGAAAGCACTTCAGCGAACATGGCGGCGGCCCTGGCCGGGGTTTCCCGCAATCTTTCCGAGGCGGCATCTTCGCCGATGCCAGCCAGGATCAGGCCCACTCCCTTTTTAATCTTTTCTATATCCATACTTTTCATTTACGGCTCCCTGGGCCAATAATATGGCCTGCTTGACCGGAATGTGCAGCTCTTCGGCCAGGCGGCAGACATCGCTGAATTCAGGCTTGACGTTCACGGGGCAATTCTGCCAGGAACTGACTTTTACCCGCACATCCCGGCCTTGCACGCGGAGGGTTTGCGTCTCGCGCTGCATGATCACCCTGTCTTCCAGCCGCTGGCGCAGTCCGATGGAAGTGCTTTCGTGAAAAATGGCCGAGATCACTTTTTCATGTTCGTTTTCGCCGCACAGGACTGTCAAGTTGCATCCCAAGCGGCCTTTTTTCATAAAGCCGGGAGTGATGAAAATGTCCACGGCTCCGGCCTGTACGATCTTATCGGCTGCCACGGCGAGCAATTCGGGACTCATATCGTCCATATTGCATTCCAGCACCCAGATGCGATCGTTGGTGCTGGCGCCGTCCCTTTCCTCCAGCACGGCCTGCAGCAGGTTGGGTATGCCCTCGTAGGTTCTGTGACCGCAACCGCAGCCGGTTTTCAACGGCCTGGTCGTGCGCTCGGCGTCAGCCTGGCGTCCGCAAGTGGTCAGGATGGCGGCGCCGGTGGGGGTGAGCAGTTCGCCCTCGATGCCGCCGCTGCGGCAATTGAATCCCTGGACCAGGCGCAGCACCGCCGGCGGCGGTACAGGCAGCAGCCCGTGCCGCGTCTGGATGCTGCCATGGCCGGTCACCAGGGTAGTGAAATAGATCGGGCAGCAATCCAGCTTTTCCCAAAGATAACAGAATCCCAGGATGTCGACCAGCGAATCGGCGGCACCGATCTCGTGCAGGTGGACATTTTTCAATTCGCTGCCGTGAACCGCGGCTTCGGCCGCAAATATGGCGGTGAAAATACGGCAGGCATTGGCCTTGATCCCGGTCGTAAAAGGGCTGGCGTTGATCAAGGCCTCGATCGCGCTCCAGGTCATTGCCTGGTCGGCGGCGGGGGCGGCGACTGTGACCTGCTTGCAGCGCAAGTGGTTCTTCTCCGTGTCTTGCACGGTCACGGTCACGTTCAGGCCGATGCTTTCAAAGGTCTTCTTGAACTCGGCGCCGGCGTCAAGCAGGTCGATCATTGAGGCCAGGATCATGTCTCCCGAAGCCCCGCAATTGGTTTGAAACAGCAGTTCTTGCGCCATGGGGCAGTTATACCCCAATGGCCTGGTCCCGTCAAGCTCGGCTCATGCTCATTACAAGGCATGTGGAGGAGAACAAGCATTTTCGTTTGACTTTGGCGGGTGGAAAATGTATAAAGCGGGGAAAGGAGGCGCATGGGCAGGCAAAACAGGAAAAAGATGCCCGAGTGGCAGGCTCTGGGCAAACACGCAGTAAAAATAAAAAAACTGCATCTGCGCGACCTGTTCGCCGCCGACCCGGAACGCGGCAGCCGTTTCGCTGTTGAGGCGGAAGGCATTCGTTTGGATTACTCCAAGCACCCGGTCACGGCCGAGACCATGGAATTGCTGACAGGACTGGCATGGGCCTGCGGTCTGGATAAAGAGATCGAGCGCTTGTTCGCTGCCGAAAAGATCAATGAAACCGAAAACCGTCCTGTCCTGCATTGGGCGCTGCGCGATTTTTCCGGGCGAACGGTCCAGGTTGCCGGCAGCGACGTCATGCCGATGATCCGTCAGGTGCGGGAACGCATGGCCGTAGCCGCCGAGAGGATCAGATCGGGCTGCTGGCTGGGCCATGGCGGTCAACCGCTGACCCACGTGGTCAACCTGGGCATAGGCGGCAGCGACCTTGGCCCGCAGATGGCCTACCAGGCTCTGCGCTTTTATTCTCAGCGCAACCTTCATTTTCATTTTGTCTCCAACCTGGACCCCGGGCACCTGGCCGAAACCCTGCGGCCGCTGTCAGCGGAAAACACTTTGTTCATCATTGCCTCCAAGACCTTTACCACCCAGGAAACGCTGGCCAACGCCGCCGGCGCCCGCGCCTGGCTGCTCCAGCATTTCTCCGATGAAACAGCCCTGTCCAGGCATTTCGCGGCTGTGACCGCCAATCCCCGGGCGGCTGCGGCTTTCGGTGTGGCGGCTGAAAACATCTTTGAATTGTGGGAGTGGGTGGGCGGGCGCTATTCTCTGGCTTCCGCGGTCGGCCTTCCCGTCATGATGGCGGTCGGCCCGGAGCGCTTCGCTGAAATGCTGCACGGCTTCTGGGCCATGGACAACCATTTTTGCTCGGCACCATGGGAAGAGAACCTGCCGGTCCTTCTGGCCCTGCTCGGCATCTGGCAGATCAATTTCCATGACGCCCCGAGCCACGCCGTTCTCCCATACGACCAGTACCTGCGGCGCTTCCCCGCTTACTTGCAGCAGCTGGACATGGAATCGAACGGCAAGGGTGTCAACCGTGAAGGGCGCTCGGTCGATTACGCGACCGGACCGGTACTGTGGGGCGAACCGGGAACCAACGGCCAGCACGCTTTTTTTCAACTGCTGCACCAGGGCGTACACCGGGTACCTTGCGATTTCATCGGTTTTTGTCGTTCCCTGAATCAGTATGAAGATCACCATGAGCGTTTGCTGGCCAATATGTTCGCCCAGAGCCAGGCCCTGGCTTTCGGCAGGACCCGGGAGGAACTGGCAGCCGAAAATGTTTCCGAAGCGCTGCTGCCCTTCCGCGAGTTTCCCGGCAACCGCCCCAGCAACACCATAATGGCCGAGGAACTCACTCCCGGCGTACTGGGCAGGTTGATCGCCCTCTACGAGCACAAGGTCTTTGTTCAGGGGGTGATCTGGAACATTTTTTCCTTCGACCAGTGGGGCGTGGAGCTGGGCAAAAGCCTGGCCAAAAAAATTCTGCCCCGGCTTGCGGGTGATACTGAAACCGAATCAAACCATGACAGCTCAACCAGAGCTTTGATCGAGTATTTCAAGAAGCACAGTTCTGAATGAATAGTGAATATTAAACAGTGATTGCCAAAGGCAATAATCGAGACGATTGAAATTTGACTTTAACCAATCAATAATCTCTACTCGCTGATTACAAATTTCTGAACTTTTGCTATAATGCAAAAATGGAAATGCTGAAAAATATCATGATTTCCCTGCGCATCAAGCAATGGGTGAAGAATGTCTTCATTTTTGCTCCCATGATATTTTCTCTGCACATGTTCCAAGCGGCTTACATTCAGAAAAGCCTGCTGGCTTTTTTTCTCTTCAGTCTGGTCACAAGCGCGATCTACATTTTCAATGATATCCTGGATCGTGACCGTGACAGACTGCACCCGGTAAAGCAGAACCGGCCCATTGCCTCGGGCCGCTTGAGCGTGCCAGTTGCCGGGCTGGCGGCCTTTGCCTTGCTGGCCGGGATGTTGCTGCTGATCGCTGGCTTCAACCGCGAATTCTTTCTGATCGCCGTTTTGTATAGCGGCCTGAATATTCTCTATTCGCTGTTTTTAAAAAGTGTGGTCATTATCGACACCATGGTCATCGCCCTGGGATTCGTGCTGCGAATCATGATCGGCGGAGCAGTAACCAATGTCGTCATTTATCCCTGGATACTCATCACCACTTTTCTCCTGGCCATGTTCCTGGCCCTGATCAAGCGCCGGCAGGAGTTCCTTAAAATTCAAAGCCTGCATCCCGAGCAGCTTACCCGCAAGTCCCTGCAGAGCTACAACCTGGGCATGCTGGACCAGATGATCAGCATCGCCACGGCCACCACCCTGATCTCCTACATCATGTATGTCCTTTCCGCCGATGTTCAACAGAAATTTCATACTGCCAAGCTTTACTACACGGTTCCCTTTGTCATCTTCGGCATTTTTCGCTATTTATTTCTTGCTTATTCCAAGGGGGAGGGGGAGAGTCCTACCGATATCATCTACAGCGACCTGCCCTTTACACTGAACATCATCCTTTGGGTCACTGTTTTCATATTGCTGGTGAATCATTGAAATGGCCCTGCCGCCCTTAACAGTCATAAAAAAGCTGCAGAGCTCCGGAATCAGCCAGGAGGAATTGGAGGATATTTACCGGCAGCATAAAAACGAATACCGGATTTTGCTGCACTTGGCGCAGCATCCCAAATTCCCCCAGAGCCTTTCTTTGGGCATCATCAGCAAACTTTTTGCCGTGGACCTGGTACGGGTCATAAAAAACGTCAGGGCCAACCCGTTTATCCGCAAAAAAGCCGAGCTGGAATTCAGCCAGCGTTACAAACGGCTGGCCCTGGGAGAGAAGATATCACTTTTAAAAATGGCGCCCAACTCGCTGCTGCTCACTTTCAGTGAGGAAAACCAGCCGCAGCTGATCCAAACCATTCTGCAAAGCGGCAATTGCAGTGAGGATGTCGTGCTGCGTTTTGTAAATCGCCCAACTGAGCGCCACAATTTCTATTCAGCACTGGACGCCACCCAGTGGCATCAGAATCCAACCGTGGCCGAAGCGGTTGCCCATGACAGGGATGCGCCCATCAAGATCCTTTTAAAGATCATTCCTTACCTGGGCCTTTCGGGTCTGCAGAAACTGTTCCGTGATGACAATACCCACCAGGTCGTGCGCGATCATATCAAAACTTTCCTGGAGAGGAGAAACGCCGGTCCGGAGCGCCGTTCATTCAATTGAGAAGCCCGGTGCCAATCCGGGCCCCAGCCGCTGCCGGCCGCAGTTTGCATTTATAACCATTCCGGTATAAAATATCATCTTTATGAGAGCATTATTTCTATTCTTCCTGATCGCAACCTCGGCGCTGAGCCTGCAGACAGTGCCGGATAATGAAAAGCCATATGTCTGGCCGCTGACCATCAACAACGGCATCAGCTCCACTTTCCAGGAATTCAGGTCAAACCATTTCCATGCCGGCATCGACCTGCGGACATTCCAGCGAACCGGATTTCCGGTTTTGGCTGTCGCCGCCGGTGTGATCGAGCGCATCTCCATGTCGGATCGGGGCTATGGCCGCTGCCTGTACCTGCGTCACACGGACGGCCGCTATTCCGTTTACGGTCATCTGGAAAAATTCCGTGAGGAAATCGAGGCCCAGGTCGCCCGGGTGCAGCAAAAACGTGGAAAAAAATATTTCGGTCCCTGGACCTTGCCGGTGCCTCTGGATGTGCGCCGGGGAGAGGTTATTGCTTTCAGCGGTGAAAGTGGCTCCGGCTTTCCCCACCTGCACCTGGAAATACGCGATCAACTCGGTCGGGCCATCAATCCGTTGTCCCTGATCGCCAATCTCCCACCCGACGGGCACGAACCCCTGCTGAAAGGGATATTGCTGCGCAGCCGCGGTCTATCTTTGATCAATGACGATTGTGGAGAATTTTATTTCAAATTTCGAAAAAATGGAACGCTTTACACCCTGGAGGAACCTTTGACGGTTACAGGGCCGTTCGACCTGTCCCTGCATGCCCTTGACCTTTCCGATGTTGGCCATACAGTCGCTCCCTACAGCTTGCAGGCCTTCCTGGACGGAGCGCCAGTCTTTCAAGTCGATTTTGACCGGTTTACACGTGACGACAACAATCAGTTGGGCATGCTCTACGATATGGCCAATTCGACTTCCGGCGCCTATTTTATCAACCTCAGTTATCAGAGCGGATTCGACCTGGAAAAAACCAGGGTACGCTTGGCCGAAAGATTGCGGCAAATGGCTCCAGGACTGCACGAGATCAAGATCATCGTCAAGGACCGGCAGCAGAACCAGGCCTTGGCCATGATCCCATTGCGCATGGTGACCGGCAACGATCCCTCCAGGCTGCAGAAGAAATACCCAGTGCGAAAAACCGACAGCGGCATCATGCAGAGAACTGAGTTTTCAACCTATGTCAATCAGGATGACGTGGTGATCAAGATCAAGGATCTCCCGGTTCCGGCCGCCATGCTGAAACTCAAGATCATCCAGGGTGATCGTGAGCAAGTTGTTGCGGCTCATGAATATGCAGCCGGGTCGTATTTCTGCTTCAAGCCTTTAAACCATGATCCGCGCCTGCTGCTGCGTTTTGAATTGTCCAACAGCCAACAGCCCGTGGAAGAAAGCCAAAGAATATTGCATCCGGTCCTTTTAATAAAAAAATTTGCCCAGGTCGTCCGTTTTCATGATTTCGTAGCCGAGTTTGGTTCCACATCGGTCCTTGAACCAAAGGTCCTGCTATTTGAGCGGGTTGATCTGAAAGCGGAAATTCCCATGCTGGCCGGTCCAATCAAATTGGGCCCAGATCACTTCGCATTCCTGGATGCGGTGTTTTTCAAGTTCAAGATCCCCGCCGGGGAAGTCCGACATGAGCAATTGGGAATTTTCAAGTACAGCTTCAACTCAAAAAAATGGAGTTACATTGCCACCCAGCCCGACTACGATCCGGGATACATGAAATGCCGGGTCCTCACAGCCGGAATTTTCGCCCTGCTCAGGGATATTGATCCGCCGTCAATTATATTCCACAAACCCGAGTCAAGGCATCTGCAAAGTCTGCAGCGCCTGGTGGTGCATGTCAGTGACCGGGGCAAGGGGATCGATGAGCGAACGGTGGCGGTGTTTTTAAATGGCCGGATTGTCGATGCCGAGTATGACCCTGATTGGAAACACATATTGATCAAAGATCTCAAGGATTTGCAAATCGGTAAAAACCATCTTCAGGTGCGGGCGAATGATCTTGGCGGCAACAAGAGCGAGAAAACCTACAATTTCTCCATTAAGTGACAATCGGTAATCTCGCACCAACCAGGGAATTTTGTCAAGGACTGTGGAAATCTTTATTTAAAACTTTAGAAAATCTTATGGAGTATGGTTTCTCTTGGATTGCATACTTTTAATATGCGCAGAACACCTATAATAAATGATATTACCAGAGACAACCATGGGGCAACGATTCGCAAACTTCAACCAGAGCAGTCCATTTTCTCTGCCACGTTTTGACAGACCGCCCTGAAAATGCGAGAATTAATATATACTGGCTATTTTTGTGTAGTTCTTATACAGTTTACCCTGCGGCCAGGCGGTCGCACGCTCTGGAGGACTTATATTGTCAAGCGTTCAAGATGAACCAGGCGAAGACGATGTGCTTTTCATCCGCCTGCGTCTTCTTGGTGATATTATTTTCACCATTCCTTCAATTGAACTTTTTAAGCGCCGCTTTCCCCGTACCCGCCTGCATTATGTTGTAGAAGAGCGATTTGCTGAAATAGCCGGGATCATCCCCGGCATCGATCACATCATAACCGTGCCTGCCAAGCGCAGCTTGAAAGATATCCTTGCGTTTCGTGGCCGCATCAAAGGTTTGGGCATTAATACGGTCATCGATTTCCATTCGGGGCCAGGCAGCGCAGTGCTCACATTGGCCAGCGGTGCTACCCGGCGCATCGGCTATCGCACCCCTAACCGCAATTGGGCCTACAACCGCCTGGTCAGCCGCAGAAGTTCAGCCTATCCCGCTCATTCGGTTTCCAACCAGGCCAGGCTGCTGGAAAGGATCGGAATTGCCATCGATGTCCTTCCTCCCTTACCGGTCATTGACGCCCCTGCTTTCCCTTTGTCCTCGCCGGTGGCTGCCGTTCAGGATATCCAGCCCAAAGTCGTGGTCCATCTGGGAGCCGGCAACCGTTTCCGGGACTGGGGCATGGAAAATTTCAGCGTCTTGATCCAGCACCTGAGCGCCCGGCGCATTCCGGTCTTTTTGATCGGCGCCAACGGGGAGGAGATGGCGCGGGCAGCGATTCTTGCCAAGATCGCCCATGTCCATGATTTCTCCGGCCCTTTGTCCAGCCGGGAAATGCTGGCGTTGATCGCAAGTGCGGCGGTGTATGTCGGGGCCGATTCGGGCCCATTGCATGTAGCTTCCTTGACCGCGACCCCGCTGGTCGCCCTTTACGGGCCCAACCTGGCCCAGATCAGTGGACCCTGGCGTCGGGAGCAGGTAGAGATCATCCAACTGGAAATGGCCTGCCGGCCCTGTTCGCAAAGAAAATGCAAGTATGATACAATCCACTGCATGCGGCAAATCAATGTGGAAAGAGTATATGAAGCTGTCAGCAAATTCATCAAGTAATCTGGCTTTTGCCCTGCTGCTGGCATTCCTTTTTCTTGTCAATTTCTCTATTGCCGGCTGCTATATTTTCCTGACCCTTATTCTGCTGCTCTTCATTCTCCATCTGGCCCGGGGCGGAGAATTTCCGCGGCTTCCTTTTTTTTGTTATTTCTTTGCCGCCTACATTTTATTTACCATGTTGGCCACGGTTTTTTCCTTTGATCGGGCCGCCAGCATACGCGATAACAAGGAACTGCTTATTTTCCTGCTCATTCCTATCTATCTCTGGTTGCTGAACACCTGGAAGCGGGTTTGGTTGTCCATATGGACCATCCTGATCTCGGGTGTGTTTTCGGCCCTGGTGGGGATTTACACGGTTTGGCACAAGGGCATCGTCCTGTCGGACCGCCTGAAGGGTTTCACCTCCCATTGGATGACTTATGCCGGGTTGCTGATGTTCGCTTTCATCTTTTTTTTCGTAATAATGTTTTTAGGCAAGAACAAAAAGCAGTCGCTGGTCATTTCCGGGGCGCTGGCCGTTATGCTTATCGCCATTGTCTTCTCCCTGACCCGTTCCGCCTGGCTGGGCATTGCCAGCGCCATACTTATGTTCCTGATTTTTTTCAGAGCGAAATATTTTCTGGCGCTGGCGCCCCTGGCGCTGATCCTGGTATTGTTGGCGCCCTTGCCGGTGAAAAACCGGATACTGTCAATTGTGGATCTGCATGACAAGTCAAACCTTGACCGGATCCACATGGTCCATTCGGGCTTTAAAATATTCCAGGATCACCCCTGGACCGGCGTGGGAAGCAACAACGTCGAAAAGGTCATCGCCGCCAATGAAAAACGCTACCGCCATCCGCTGGCTGAAAGGATCAATCCGCACCTGCATAACAATTTTTTGCAGATACTGGCCGAAAGGGGGATATTCGCCCTGGCCAGTTTCCTGATGGCCTGCCTGTTCATTATCCTGCAATTGCTGAAATTGCTGAAAGCAAGGACTGGAGATTGGCGCGCCATATCGGCAGCAGTGTTTTTTTGCTTTATCGGTTTTCTGATCGCCGGGATGTTCGAATACAATTTCGGCGACAGTGAGATTAAATTCATCCTTTTTTATTTTATCAGCCTGCCTTTTCTGAACCTGAAAGAGGAAGCCCATGTTCAAATTAAAGAGAATCGCTGAAGTTTGTTCCGGTTTCGCCAATAAAAAGATCCTGGTGTTCGGGGATGTAATTTTGGACCGCTATATTTTTGGCCAGGTTGTGCGCATTTCGCCGGAAGCTCCGGTGCCAGTGGTCAAGGTCGACAGCGAAGAAATACGTTTGGGTGGAGCCGGGAACGTGGCAGCCAACATCGATCAGTTGGGAGCCAGGGGTTTGCTCTTGGGCGTTGTAGGCACGGACAGCTATGCTGATGAAATAGCCCAACTGAAAAAAAACGGCAACTGGATCATCAACGACCCGGCCAACCAGACCATCGTTAAAACGAGAATCATTTCCCAGCGCCAGCAGATCGTCCGTGTTGACCGCGAAGGGAAGATCAATATGAGTCCCACAGTTATGGATCAGATAAAAGCCGTTGTTGATGCAGCAGAAATGGATGCCGTCATTGTATCGGATTATGCCAAGGGCACGGTGAATGCTGAAGTGATTTCCCTGCTCAAGGCCAGGGCCGCCGTATTGCGTATTCCCATTATCGTGGATCCCAAACCGCCCCATTTTGATTTTTACCGCGGTGTGACCGGCGTCACCCCCAACCTGAAGGAAGCGGAAGCCATGGCGGGAAATCCCATAGTTACCGATCAGGATGTCGCCCTGGCCCTGAATCGCATCCGCAGCAAATTCAAGACGGATTTCGCCTTGATCACCAGGGGCGGCATGGGAATATCGGCAGTCAAAAAGAAAAGAAAAATATTCCATCTTCCGGCTTTCAGCCATGAAGTCTTCGATGTGACCGGAGCCGGCGATACCGTGGTAGCAGTGCTGACCCTGGCCCTGGCCGCCGGAGCCGACCTGCGCGAGGCCGTGGCCCTGGCCAACGCCGCCGCTTCCATTGTTGTGGAAAAGATAGGCACCTCGCAGGTCGGCCTGGAGGAATTGCAGATAAGGCTCAAATTCATCCTCAAGCAACATTGAACCGACTGCAACTTTTTAAAACCCTGGCTCCGGGCTTTTTGCCACTGTTTGTTTTCATAGCGGCCGATGCCTTATGGGGCACAACTATCGGTCTGGTTGTGGCCTTGCTTTTTGGAATCCTGGAAATGGCGGTTTCCTTTATCAAGGAAAAAAAACTGGACCGCTTCATCCTGCTGGATACCGGACTGATCGTCCTGCTGGGCGGTGTCTCGCTGCTTTTGAGAACCGATGTTTTTTTCAGGTTGAAGCCGGCCCTGATTGAACTTATTTTTTGTCTGATCCTGGGCATCTCGGTCTATTCACCAGTGAACATCATGCTGGCCATGTCCCGCCGTTATCTTAAGACCCTGGCCATGAATGACGAGCAGGTCAGGTCGATGATGCAGGGCATGAAGGTTTTGTTGTTTCTCTTTCTGGGCCATGCGCTCCTGATCGTCTATGCCGCCCTGGCCATGTCAGCGGCGGCCTGGGGCTTCATTTCGGGCGGCCTGTTCTATATCCTGTTCGCAGCCTATTTTCTCGTGGAATGGCTGCGCAAGCGCCGCAAGGCCCGGCGCTCGGCTGCCGCAGCCGCCAGCCAATACGCTGACAAGGAGTGGTTCGACATCGTTGACGCCGAGGGGAACGTTCGCGGCAAAGCGCCGCGCAGCCTCTGCCACTCACGCCAGGACCTGCTGCACCCGGTCGTACACCTGCACGTCCTGGATTCCAGGGACCGCCTCTTCCTGCAAAAACGTTCCCTGCGCAAGCAGATACAGCCGGGAAAGTGGGACACGGCCGTGGGCGGCCACCTGAGCAGCGGCGAAACAGTGGAAGCGGCACTGAAACGGGAGGCCGAAGAGGAACTGGGCCTGAACGATTTCAAGGCCGTGCCCGTGGCGCGCTACGTCTGGAAGAGCGATGTCGAATCCGAGCTGGTCTACATGTTCGTCACCAGGAGCGACCGGACGCCGCGCATCAATCGTGAGGAGATCAGCGAGGGGAAATTCTGGAAGATCAGCAAGATCAGGGAATTCCGTTCCAAGGGTATCCTGACCCCGAACTTTGAATTCGAATTTGACATTCTTTTGAAACAATTGTTCAAAGAAGGATGATTTAGCGTAGGGGCATGGCGTGTGTATAAAATTATCATTGAATCAATTGGGATTGGATGATCGATGGGGAATCTGTTTGTAGGTTGAAATAGCCCGTAGGGGAGTCGAACCCCTCTTACAAGAATGAAAATCTTGTGTCCTAACCGATAGACGAACGGGCCATAAAATGAGCCGTGTTGGATTCGAACCAACGGCACCCGCCTTAAAAGGGCGGTGCTCTGCCAGCTGAGCTAACGGCCCAACTAAAGTCCGGCATATTTGTAACATAATTATCCGTTCCTGTCAATCTCTGTCGCTTGGAAAATGGCCGGCGGCAGGTCGAATGCCGAACCGGTTTTAACCGGCAATTGCAGCAAATATTTATGAAAAATGCGGATTAATATTTGAAACTGATGAAATTCCGCGATCTGGACGCGGTGAGAACATCTTCCAGCAGTACGTCGAAATAGTATTTCCCTTTTTTGCTTATTTGGTAAGGCAGGGAGAATTCGAGCGCTTTGCCGGTTGGAATCCGGTCTTTGGGGTAGCTGAGCTGCTTGCTGAATTCTTGAGAGTCGATTTTTTTGTGTTCGCGATACACATAGATGGATACTTTGTAATCAGCCTGGATGGTGCTTTCGACTTCCCGAAAGCGTATCTTATTCAGGGGAATGGCAATGACGATCTGTCCGTCTTTGTATTTGGCCTCAAAGGATAAAGCATTTTTCATGGCTTCGCGGTCGGTCAGGTTCAAGGTGAATTTTGATCTATCGATGGCGGTCAGCAATTCCGCAGGCCAATTTCTCAGTTTGTATTCCCCAAAACCATTACTGTCGACAAAAATCAGTTCCAGTTGGTAATAGTAATAGATCCAGCGTTCGTAACCCTTGATGGAGGGATCCCTGATCATGTCGCTAAGGTATCGGTTGTCCGGCTCGCCCAACTGGATCAATATGCGGCCACGCGGTGTATCCCAGCCCCGGCCCATTGCCCGGTTCTCCTTGAACCAGCGGTTGGCGTAGGCAATGCGCCGCTCAAATTCGGTCTTGTTTTCATTTTCCGGCGTTTCCGGGAAAGGGTCCCTCTTTTTCCAGAATTCATCGATGAATTCTTCCTTGGCCTGGGTATCGGGAAGATGCTTGTAAATTTGGATCTCCTCTTTGGTCATGATCAGCCGCGTTTTTTCATAGAAAGACTCGTAATAGGGATCACGTTCTATCCTTGTGCCTTGAGTGGCACAGGCATTCATCAACACCAGCAGCGCTAAAATTGCCAGAAACGATCGCTTCATGATCACCTCATCTGAAATAAATGTTTACACTTAAATTGGCCGCGAATCCCCCAAGGTCCAGAAGGTCAAAATCCTCGAAGTAGCCGGAAAGGCGGCCCTTCAAGTATTGATATTTGCCTTCCAGGGCCAGTGCCACCCGCGAATGAAAACGGAAAACCAGACCGAAACGGCCATTGAATCCGATGCTGAATGTTCTGGTTTCGGCAAAGCCTTCGCTTATGCTGTCATCTACAAAGTTGATAAAATCTCCCCATTGCTGGAAGGTCCAGGCAAACACGCCGGCGCCGACTCCAAAAAACGGGAAGACCCGGTAGCGATGACCCAGGGGATACACTTTGAAATTGGCCTCTATGGGGGTCAGGCGCAGCGAGATATTCTGAAAAATCGGTCTGCCGTTCAGATAAGTGTAGTCACGGTATTGGCTGTAAACGGTCCGGTTGTAGCTGCCGATTTCAAGGGAAAATGAACTGTAGCGGTTGAGATATGCTTCGTATTCAACTCCATAGTAGGCGTTCATCATGTCGGATTTGCTGAAAGCAAGATTTTCCAAATTGATTTCCCACAGATCCGATCGCATTTGGGGAACAAACATGCCTATCTTGAAGTTCATGCTCTGGGAAATGAGAATTCCTGATCCCAAGCCAAAAACAACCATTATGATTAACATGCGTTTCATTTTAAACCTCCGTCAACATGAAAGCATTTCAAATGCCAATTTATAATTGCTATCATAGTGCCGGATTGTCCCATTTTCAGGACAAGAGGCGTTTGATTGTATCGGTTTTGGGCAGAGAATTGAAGCGGCCGATTTCCAATCCTTCCTTAAACAGGATTAGAGTGGGGACTCCCAAAACGAAAAATCTGGAAGCGATTGACGGTTCGCGGGAGATATCCACTTCATAGGCCGCGACGGCAGCAGGATGCAATTCAGCAAGCAGTGCCGGCAGGCCCAGGGCGATCTTTTGGCAGGGGGCGCAACCGGGAGAAGAGAAATCCAGGATGACAAAGGTTGATGAAAGCAGTTTTTGGTCCAGGTCCGCCAGGATGATCTTTTCCATTATTTCACCGCCAGCAGGGAAGCAATCATGTCCTGGATCTGCTTGCTGGAACCGGCCCCGGTCTTGATGAAAGCGACTTTGCCCTGGCGGTCAATAAAAATCATGGTTGGAATGGCTGTCACGCCATAGGTGTCAAAGCCTGAACCTTCGCTGGAAACGGCCACAGGGTAGGAAATTTTATTTCTGGCCAGATATTGTTTTATCAGGGTCAATTCCTCGCTGGCGCTGACCTTGTCCTTTTTTTCCAGGTCATCGCTGTACCTGCCGTACAGTCTTGTATAACCTATGATCAGCAGACCCTTGTCCTTGTTTTTTTCGTATTGCTCGAGCAAGCTGGGCAGAACCTGGCGGCAGGGCTTGCACCAGGGGGCCCAGAAGTCGACGACAACTACCTTTCCCTTGAGTTCGGTCAATGTCAGCGGCTGGGAATGGAGCCAGGTCTCGGCCGTTAGCGCTGGTGGCGGCTTTTCCAGAAGGTTGAGTTGGTTCAATTCATTTTGCCAGTTCAATTTCATTTCCGCCTGGTTTTCAAAAGCCAGGGCTTTTTGCAGGTAGTTTTTGGCATTTTCGGCCTGGCGTTTTTCCTTGGCAAGCATGGCCAAATTGGCGTAGATCCTGGCCGTCATATGCTTGATCTCTGCTGGCAGTTCGGGGGTTTGGATCAATTTAAGCGAATATTCTTCCCGAACCGCGGCTTCGGGATTGGAAAAAGCCAAGGCCAGGCAGATGTTGTAAAATTGCATGTCCCTTTTGATGCCGGGCTCAATTTCCCTGAACAGGGCGACCGCCGGAGCGTGCCGGCGCCTGATCAGGTTGAGAATGACCTTTTGCAGCTTGGCTTCTGCGCCAAGATACGTTTTGCTCCCGCTCAAGCGGTCGATAATCTTCTCGGCATCATCAAAACGGCCAATCTCGATCATGATCTTGCTGCGCAGCAGATCCAGATCGTCGCTGGCGGCGCTGTTTTCATTTTTTTTAAGCAGCACTTCCAATTCCTGTCTTTTCTCGCTCATGATGCGGTTGTATTCATTGACGAATTGGTCAGGCAGGCGGTTGCTGACGATGTTTTTGAATTTGCTGTTCAAGCGGTCATTGAGGCGGTCGTATTTGTTTGTCAGTTCGCCATAAGCGCCCGCCATTTTTTTCACTTGTTCCTCGGCAGATTTCCCATTGCATGCACAGAGGGCTGTCAGTAAAAAGATACCCAGCCAGATTCTTTTTCCCATCGTGCCTCCTTGGACATTTTGAAAGGTTGCCTGGACTAACCCGTATTTCTCACAAATATTTGCTGCAATTGCGGATATGGGTATGTCTACGGCGTCAGGCTCGGTCGGATACCTCCATCGTACCAACAGTACGTCTCCGGTCTCCTCGGTCGCCTTCCTTGTATCCACACCCATCTGCGCAATTTCGCGACAATATCTGTGAGAAATGCGGGCTAAGAAATTCTATCATAGACCCGCCTGCTTTTCAAATTCAGTCCAGTGAGCAAAAAAATTATAAAATCAGTCCAGCCTATTGAATTTTAATATTTATTTTTATATATTGAATTCTAATAACAAAGCGAGGCAAAAATGAAAGAATACAAAATGATTAACGATTATTTGTATTACCGGGATTTGTTTTCCGACACCATGGGCATCAATTACCGCGTAGCCCCGATCCAGAATCGCAAGCCTCTTGGCCATAAGTTGCTTTGCGAGGTGAGCCCTGCCATTGCCAACAATGCCGACATGTGGAAAAGAGTCAAAATTCTCCTGGAAGGGATAAAAAAATCGAACATCCCCTTTTTGTATTCACCGGAAAAGATCATTGTCAATGAAAAGCAGAACCAGCTGGTTTATGACTACTTTAAAGGAAGGAATTTCGAGCAGATCCTGGTCGACATTGAAAAGAAAGGCATGCCCTTCAATTTTGATCTGGCCATGTCGACTTGCATCGCCATCGCCGATATCATCGAAGTGGGATCCTCTATCATTGTCAGCGGCGAGAAATCTTTTCACGGTTTTCTGACTCCCGACAACATTCTGGTCCATTATGACGGCAAGATCTCCTTGAAGAACTACGGCATTTTTCCATACCTGGAGAAGAATGAGCAATTCTACTCTGATATGGAAAAGCGTTACGGCTCCTGGCTGACACCGGAATTCATAAGAAAAGAAAAAATTGTCACCCAATCAGACATCTACCACCTTGGCTATCTGATGTACCGGATACTGACGGGAAAATATTTCTCCTATGCCGCCGGCGAAGATTTTGATGCCAAGTTCGCCAACCTGACTTTTAAGCAATACATGCCATCCACAGACAAGAGTTTTCTGACCAATGTTATTACTTTTTTCAAAAAAACCCTGAATCCCGATCCGCTGAAACGATTCCTCTCAATCAGGGATTTCAAGGATTTTATCGCCAATTACTTTCATATAGAAGAGCTGTCTTCCATCACATTCAACCTGGCTTATTTCATGAATTCGCTTTACGGTGAGAACGTTGAAGAGGAAGACAAAAATCTCAAGCAGGAACTGGAGTACGTGGTGCCCGAACCCAAAAAAGAACCGGCCCAAATCCAACAGGCAAAAGATGACCTGGTCAGCGGCATACTGAACGGGTTTGATGAACGCAGGAAATTGCCCGGGTGGCTCTGGCCGGTGGTGGGCGTGGTTTTGCTCGCCAGCGCCATCGGGATCTTTTTTGTTGTGAGTTCCGGAAAAAAATCAAGTGAGATCACCGCCCAGGAAAGGGTGATGCAAGAACAGCGGCTCCAGGCTCAAAAGGAGCAGGCCGATCAGATCAAGGCCATGGCCGATAAGATCAGGGAGTTGGAGTTATCGAAAGCAACTGCCGATGAAGCTCAAAAAAAGATCATTGAACTCGAGAAACAGCGCCTGGAGGAGCAGAAGAGGAAAAAAGAAGATGAACAGACCCGGATGAAGGCTGAGGATGAAAAGCGAAAACAGCTGGAAGAAGCCGACCGGCTGAAAAATGAAGAAGCGGACAAACTGGCCCAGGCTGAAATGGAAAAGAAAAAGAAAGATGAGGAAAAACTGAAGCAGCAGGAAGCTGAAAAGAAGCGCATCGAGGCAGCCCGTGTCAAGGAAGGGGATCAGGTCTCGCTCAACGAAGTCACAGCCAAACCGGAAAAAATATCCGGTAATCCGCCGGCAATCAACGCTTCCCTGAAAAGCAAATACCAGGGCAAGAATTTCACCGTCCCTACCTTGATCCTTGTCGATGAAAACGGCAATGTCTCGAAAATTAGGGTGTTGACGGGCAATGTGCCAGCCGATATTAAATCGGAATTGGAAGATACTCTTTACAAATGGAAATATTCGCCGGCCTTGAAGGACAATGTCAAGGTTAAGGTCTGGATCACCGTTTCGATCCAGTTCCGCTTTTAAAGGGAGCCGGCAATTGCATAGAATACCGGAAAAACCACCAGGCGATCCCGGCGGTGGCTCGCCTCTAATTCCAGGCGACAGATCTTTTTAATGGTCAGGTCGTCCAGGCCGGCAAGTTGCTGCCAGAACCGCCACTCTCGGTCCCAGACGTCCATCTGGTAGATATCAGGGTAATTCAAGCAGCTGGCCAGGCCAACATCCGTTCGGAATCCTGATTTTTGCAGCAAGGATTTTAGTTTCCGGCCCAGATACGGATCGCCTCCCGCCTGGAGGATATGGCAGCTGAAGATCTCTTTCAGAAAATCGAGCTCGGGCGGGTAATCGATCCTGCCGCCGTAATCCGGCTCGGCCAGGATCAGAAGCGTGCCTCCAGTAGCGAGCAGTTTTTTAATTTTCTTCAGAAAGGTGAGCGGTCGGCGCTGCCACATCAGAACGAAGGAAATCACGATCAGGTCGAAGCGTTGCTTTTCCTCAAGCAAATCGTTTTCGTTTCCGATGCGGTACTTGTTTTCAGGGAATTTGCCGCAGGCGAATTCCAGTATCTCCGGATCTTTGTCGACAGCAGCGACCGGCCGACCGCATATTTGCCTGATCTCTTCAGCGATTATGCCGCTGCCGCAGCCGAAGTCAAGGATGCGTTCATGGCCGGCCAGGCCGATCTTGCGGTATAGCCAGTGCCGGCCCGGGGCCAGCCATTCGGCCTGCAGGAGGTAATGATCGTGAAATTTTTCGGCATCCATGGCTGGACTATAGATACGGCGGTACAAAAAGTCAAACCTGCCACTCGACTCATTGTTTTATGCTTGAACAAGAATAATTGTTTAAAATAAAAAAAAGTGCTATGATTCATTTTTGCCAATACTTCGATGCGCCCATGGTTATGAGGCGAAGGCAGCGAAAAATGATCAGGTTATTTCGCCAGGACGGTCTTGAATTCATGTTGAATGTTGACATGATAAAAGACATTGCCGCCGATCCCGACACGATCATCACCCTGCTCAGCGGTGAAAAAATCCAGATCAAGAATTCGCTGTCCGATGTACTGACCAAGATAAAGGCCTTGCGGATAGGCATGAGTGAAGAAAACCGGAATGTCGATGACCATGAGTCCAGGGAAAGGGACAATAAAAATCGCCCGGATTGAGTTTCGCCTCATTTCCGGATTGACCATGCGTTAATTTTAAAAAAGGAGTTTTCATGACAGCAATTCCTGAAAAAAGTGCATTAAAACCCTATTTTCGCTGGCTGGTTCTGGCCATTATGAGCCTTATCTGTTTCGCTCAGTACTTCATTTATGATTCGGTGACGCCGCTGGGCAGCTTGATCAAAGCGCCGCCGGCTCAGGGTGGCCTGGGTTTTTCCGGTTCACAGTACGGATTGCTCTTCTCCGCCTATGCCGTGGCCAACGTCTTTTTGCTCATGCTGCTGGTCGCCGGAGTACTCGTCGACAAGCTCGGTCTGAAAAAGTCGGGCATCATATATGGTTTTCTGTGTTTTCTGGGCGCCGCATTGACAGCGCTGGGCGCCATGGAGGGATTGCCGCGTCTCCTGGGACCTGCCTATGAATGCCTGCGCACCGCTTTTCTCCCGGAATGGAGCCCGGAACTGAAAGTCATGCTGCTGGGGAGAGCTATCTACGGAGTGGGCGCCGAGGCTATTCTGGTGGTGAATAACAAGGTGCTGGCCCGCTGGTTCAAGGGCAAGGAACTTGCCTTCGCCTACGGTTTGAACCTGACCATCATGCGCCTGGGAACTTTCCTGGCCCTTAATATCCAGGCCCCGGTGGCCAAGCATTGGGGATTGCGCAATGCTTTATGGTTCGCCGCCTTTCTAATGCTGATTGGTTTTTCGACCTACTTCATGTATCTTTGGCTGGAACGAAAGGCGCGCGGCCGTGAGGGCGCCCCGATCGCTGAAGGCAGTTTGGCGGCCGCCGGAACCCCGAGCCAGCCGGAAGAAAAGTTCCGCCTGAAAGAAATATTTTCTTTTAGCCCTTCCTTCTGGTTCATTTCCCTTTTGTGTGTCACCTTTTATTCGGCCGTGTTTCCTTTCCAGGCCTATGCGCCTGACATTCTGGTGCAGAAATTCAATTACAGTGAGATCCTGGCCGGCACCATCGCCTCAGCCCTGATCTTCGGTACCATGATCTTCACTCCGATCTTCGGCTGGCTGGTGGACCGCTTCGGCAAGCGGGCCAAATTGATGATGCTCGGATCGCTGATGCTTATTCCCTGCCACCTGCTGCTCGGTTATACCCATATCCCGCCCATCATCCCGATCTTCGTGGTGGGCATTGCCCTGTCGCTGGTTCCTGCCGCCCTGTGGGCCGCCATCCCGATGATGGTTCCGGAAAACAGGCTGGGCACGGCTTTTGGCGTAATCGGCTACATTCAGAATGTTGGGCTGATGCTTTTTCCATACATCGCCGGCCGCATTTCCGATGCCCATACCACGCAGAAGGTGATCAACGGCCAAAACGTCGCCATAGTCGATTATACTTCGACCATGCTTATGTTCGCTTTGCTGGGCGTAGTGGGCTTTGTTTTCGCCTTGCTGCTCAAGCGGGCCGATTCCCGACGCAAGGAAGGTCAGAGCATCGACTCGGTGATGCGCGGGTAGGGTTGGGCGCAGACTGAAAAGAAACCGGGATAGTTCATTTCCTGGACGATAACTTCTTTAATTCCAGAGCCTTTTGCAGGTTTTCCTTGGCTTTCTGATAATCGGGGGCCAACTTCAAAGCTTGAATATAATGAGGGATCGCCTCTTCGAGTTTTCCCTGGCGTTCCAATGCATAACCAAGATTGTTCTCGGCGGCGGCGTAATTCGGCTTAATATGGAGTGCGCTTCTAAAATGATCAATCGCAGATTCAAGTTGGAGCCGCTTCAGCAATGCGGTTCCCAGATTGCAGTGGGCCTCGGCATAGCCGGGATCGATCTCAACGGCTTTGGAGTAATGGGTGATTGCATCGCTTGTTTTGCCTTGCTCCATAAAAATATTTCCCACTAGAAAATATCCCAAAGAAAAATCTGGTTTCAATCCAAAAGCGAGCTGCAGATTTTGCAGGGCCTCCTGCTGTCGACCTTGCCTCAAAAGGCTCACCCCGTAATAATAATAGGCCATGGCAAAATCCGGTCGAATCCTTATGGCCTCACGGTAATGTTTTTCCGCTTCCTTGAAATTATTGCGTCTGCTCCAGACATTGGCCAGATTGTAATGGGCCATGACATATTGCGGGTCTATTTCTAAAGTATGCTGATAATTGATGATTGCTTCTGAAAAATTTTGCTCCCTTCCTAAAGCAACGCCCAAATTGTTATAGGCCTCCGCATAAAGAGAGTTCCCGGCGATCGCCTTGGAAAAATTCTCTTTTGCCCGCACGAGATCCCCCTCATGCATCCAGGTCATGCCCAGATTATTAAACGCTATGGCAAAACCCGGTTTTCTCTTCAGAACTTCATTGAAATACGTCCGGGCTTCAGCATATTTTTTTTGTTTGATTTTCAGAGTGCCGAGATTATTGTAAGCCATCCAGCAATCACTATTTTTTATGATCGTATCGTTCCAGAGCATTTCCAGATTATTATATTTGCCCACTTCCCGGCGTCCCACATAGATCAAACTTAAAACCAATGTCATCATTAAAATATATTGAAATTTAACAATCTTCAGTTTATTTAATGTGTTTTTTAAACTAACAATTATCAGCGCTATGATCCCAATGCTGGCCAAATATTGAAAATGATCCGCTACATAGGAGAATTGCATGGGATAAACATTGAAAAAACCCAGGGCAGGGAATAAAGAACAAATAAAAAAGAAAACAGCAACCAATGATTCTTTGCCTGTCTTTTTTCTGAAAAACCATAGCCCCAGACCAAAAACCAGCAGGGAGAGGGGATAGATGAACTGGCGGACGTCGCTTGGATCAATGAACCATCTGGGATAGATGAATGACAGCGCCTGCGGCCAGATAATTTTGCCGATGTAAAACCAGACGGCACGACCCGCAATCAAAAAACGACTGACAATTGACAGGTTCCACTCCTCTCCCAAAGCTCCCACGTGATGCACTTCCAGCCAAACCGTGCTTAATCCGAAAACAATGCCGAGAATGAACAGCGGAAATATGGCCAGCCAGTCCCATTTCCTGAGTTTCTCTTTTTTCCACCAGAGAATAGACAGGAGGATCATGGGCAATGTGGCTGTCACCGTTTTACTCAGTAAAGCGCAAATAAATAAAAACATTCCAGTCAGGTATAAAGCAATGGATCGAAAACTTTTTTTGGCGGCTTTGGCTTTAGCGGGCAGTGAATAATGCAAATAGGCCAGCATTGATAAAAGATAAAAGAATGCAGATAGGACATTTTTTCTTTCGGTAATCCAGGCAACGGATTCCAAGTGGACGGGATGAATCGCAAATACCAGCGCAATAAAAAAAGCGGCCCCAATCCCAAGGAAGCGAAGCACGGCCCATAGCAATAACGCGTTCAATATATGCAGACAAACATTGAGCAAATGACTTATTTGGGGATTGGGTCCAAAGAGTTGCCTTTCGATCCAGAAAGAAGAAAATACCAACGGATAATATTGCGGTGATGTCTTGGGTTCAAGCCAAATCCGTTTTAAACCCTGCGTATCCCTCAGATTCATGTTGTTCACAACATAGGCGTCATCATCCCAGATGTAATCGGCTTTTAATACCGGAAAGTACATAATAAAAACCAAGAGGATCAGCAAAAGGCCCTGATAAATGTTTTTTCTTCTAAAAAAAGACATCCCTTGTTTCATAAAAAATTGGTTTTAAAAAAAACAATTTCATGACATTTGCATTGCTCGCAGCTTGTATTTGAAAATTCATGCATTTTCAAGAAACTTGCTCATGTGCGAACGGTCCAAAACAATAAAAAGATCAGCGGTTCAGAAAATATATTGAGATGTTCAGAACCGTTGCCAAACTGACCCAGAGGATATAGGGGACCAGAAGCCAGGCGGCGGGCCAGGATATTTTTGCGAAGGCTATAATGGTTGCCAGAATTGCCAGCCAGAGAAAGACAATGACGACAGCTCCGGCCAGAGGCGAGCGCAGCCCGAAAAAAAACGGCGACCACAACGCGTTCAGCAGCAGCTGGAATAGAAATATCGCCAGGGCCGTACCAACGCCCCTGGAAGCAAGCCCTTTATGCCAGACCAGGTAGGCAGCCACGGCCATCAGCAGGTAGAGGCTGATCCACATGGGAGCAAAAAGCCAGTTGGGAGGGGCGAACCACGGCTTTTGCAGCTGGGCATACCATGAAGGGATCGCCGGACGGGTGAACAAAGAGCCCACAAATCCGGCCAACTGACAGGCCGCGATGCTGGCCAGCAGTTTTGTCCAATTCATTTTTTCGTTTCCGTCGCCGCCTTTTCAATGGCGATCAACTCGACGTCGAAGATCAGGGTGGCGTTGGGGCCGATGATCTGTCCGGCGCCCTGTTCGCCGTAAGCCAGATTGGAGGGCAGATAGATCTGGTATTTGGAACCCACTTTCATCAGCTGCAGGGCTTCGGTCCAACCCTTGATCACGCCTTTGAGCGGGAAGACGGCCGGTTCGTTGCGTTTATAGGAACTGTCAAATTCGGTGCCGTCCAGCAGCGTGCCGCGGTAGTGGACCTTCACCGTATCGCTCTCTTTGGGCAGAGGACCTTTCCCTTCCGTGATCACTTTGTACTGCAGACCGCTGGCCGTGATTTTAATCCCGGGTTTCTGGGCATTTTCTTTGAGGAAAGCCTCTTCCTTGCTTTTGTTGCCCTGTCCCTGGGTTGCGCGCTTTTCCTGCTCGATTTTCATCATGTCCTGCTGGAATTGGCTCATGACTTTTTGGATCTCTTCGCTGCTGAGCAGGGGCTTATCCGTTTTTTGCGCATCAAGCAGTCCCTGGAACAATATATCCATGTCGATATCCATGGCCCTGGTCTTGAAATTCTGGCCGATGTCCAGGCCGATGGCATAACTGACTTTCTTTTTCTGGTTGTCCAGATCCTCGGTTTTCAGGGGCTTGGCGGTGATTTCACTACCGGCTTTTTGACAGGCTCCCAGGCCGGCCAGCAGCAGGATCAGTGCCAACACATAAAATTTTTTCATGAGCGACTCCTTGATTTTCATTTGCGGACAATATATCAGAATAAGAGACGGAAAACAACAAAAAAGTGTCAGTGATAGTGTTAGTGTCAGAAGAAGAGAAAAAAAACAATCAAAAGCAAATGGTGTCTTATTCTGATTATCACGGCATCTTCAATATTTGAGTTTTTGCAGCACGTATTCCAAATAGCGCGACTTCATCTGCCGGCTGGCCAGGGCCTGCTTGAGCGGCGGCAGTTTCAGGATTACTCCGAGTATGGCGGCCATGGCCCGGTGGTTCCAATGGGCCTGGAGGTCGAAGATGAGATTTTGCAGCTTGCCCCTTTCTATGGCCATGACCACGGCCCGGTGAGTGGAATTCAGCGGTGTGATCACCCTTTGCGGACGCGAGTCGAGGCTGATGTATTCTTGAGGGCAGGCTGCCACGCAGACGGCGCAGCCGAGGCACAGATCCCTGTTCAGGCGGGCTACCTTTTTTTTCGGATGCTTGGGGTCATTGGCTGTGACCAGTCCCAGGGCCTCCACCGGGCAGGTTTCCACGCATTTGCCGCAGCCGCTGCAAGCCATTTCATCGATAGCCGGGATGAAGTTGCTGGTGTGGACCGGGTGCAGGAAACCGAAACGGCGGGCGGCGATCATGGCCTCACAGCAGCAGCCGCAGCAGTTGCAGATGAAATTGACCGATTGGCGCACATTCTCGCCGAATTGAACCAGGCGCTGGGAGCGGGCTTTTTGCAGCAGATCGAGTCCTTCGACAACATCGATGCGCCTGGCGATGCCGTGGCGAGTGAGGGCGGCGGCCGTATTGTTGAAGGTCAGGCAGATGTCCTGTTCGGCAGCGCAGGCGCGGCTGACGTGTTCCATTTTGTGCCGGCAGTAGCAGATGCCAACCCCGATATGGCGGGCCGTTCTGACAATCTCGGCAGCCCGTTCGTAATCAAGAACATGAAGTGAATTTTCAGCGCTCAGCGCTGGCTCATGCACAAAAACGCGGCCCAGTTGGGTTTCACCTCTGCAGAATAGCTGCTTGATGAACTCTTCCTCCACGTTTAGATATTGGTAAAAAAGTTCGGCCAATAATTTCTGGTCGATATCGCTTCTCAGCCGCATCAGTGAAAACTCGAAAAAACCGGCCATGGGCGGCGGCAGGCAGTAGACGGCCGGACCGTTTTCTGGCAGCACATCCACCAAAACTCCTCGTCCGGCCAGCGTATCCAGGACCTTTTGGGCTTCACTTTCAGGTTTCCCCCACAAGCGGGCTGCCTTTTTTGCCGTGAAGGGTTTGATGGGGAGCTGGGCGACCAGGGCGGCCTCTGCTTCGGAAAACAGCAATTGCAGGATCTTGAAAAGGGCCGCTGACGGCGGTGCCCCCTGCGGGTAAAGATTAATGCGGTCTGTCAGTTTTTGATACGCCGAACGAACTGTCAGATGAGCCATATTACTCCTTAGGTTACTAAAAAACAAATTTCAGTCAAATTTATCATGATCGCCGCCAATTGGCAAATTAAGCGCCTGGGCCTGATGCTTAGTTGTCTGAAGGTTGACAGGCTAAAAAAAGTATGTTAGTATGAAACATATTTTAATTTACAAGGAATAAACAACAATGTTAAAAGGAAAAGTGAAATGGTTTGATGCCAAGAAAGGCTATGGTTTCATCCACGGGGAAGACGGCAAGGACATCTTTGTCCATCATACAGCCATCGTCTCCCAGGAAGGATTCAAAACCCTGGAAGAGGGTCAGGATGTTACTTTTGAAGTCATCCAGGAAGATAAGGGTCCCAAAGCCGCCAATGTGAAAGTGGCGGAATAAGCATAAAACAGAAGTTCAACGTTTTTTTTCGGATAACGGACCGTAACCGGCATACAAGTAGTCTAAAATCCAATTCAGTTAATTTGTTTCAACGAATCCTGTTAAGTACGGCGGCCAGTTCGCGCAGTTTTTTCTGAATGCGTGCCGTGTTGCCGGGGCCCATACGCAGCAACTGTTTCTGAGCCGGATTGAGATTTTCCAGGTTGACATCAGCGAAAGCGAAACTCAGGACCTTTTTCTCCAATTTAATGTCTTTTTCAATAGATGGCACTTGGAGCAATTGCTCGATGGCTTGCTGCAATCTTTGTGAAAAAGTAATGCCGGGATAACCCAGTTCCTTGAATGCTTTCTCCAGGGTGGGGCGCAGTGTTTTATACCAGGTGATCCAGATCTTTTCCGATACGGATACAAAAGCGTTGGCCATATGGTCGTAGCGCCGGAAACTTCGGGGGTCCAGAATGATGGTACCGTTTTTTTCAATGGCTGAAAATTTATCCGCCGGGGCCAGGAACGGCAGCTGCGCAGCCGGACTGAGACCATTGGCGATATTGTCCACTGCCACAACCGCCATGCGAATCAGGTCTTTTTGACGGCTCCATTCGCGCCAGGCGGCAGGAACATCAGCAGCAGCTATTAGTTCCCTGACCGGTCCGTCACTTTGTTCCAGAACCAGATCAAGAGGGGTGATGTCGGGATCGGCCACTTCCGCATCGTCCGGAGCAGCCGCTTCCTGGAGTTTGAGTGACGCGGACGGTTCAGGCAGGTCCGGAGTTTTTTGCGGTGATCCCGGAGCCAAAAACATAAAATAACTCAGGGCGAGAATGGCAATCACGGTCACGCCCAGGCCGATCCAGATGATTTTTTGATAGGCAGGCATTTTTTACCTCTTTCAGGAAAATTATTACCTTTATTTTAAAACAATAACTGCCGGCTGTCAAAAATGTCCGGAGCCAGGGCCGCCAGGATCAATTCGCTATTTGCCGGGTCACGGCGGACACAGCATAGCGCCTGGCGGATCAAAGGATGCCGGCGTCTGATATGCAGCACTCGGCCCTGGCCTGCTTGAAGCCAAAATGCAGGAGCCAGGCCGCGGCCGCCTGCCATGACCACGGTCAGGGGGATCGCCGGCCGCCCCGATGTATCGCCAAGCTGCCGCTGTTGCCAATGGTTCGTCAGTTCACGGCATAAATATTTTTCATCCTTATCCATCTGGTCGGGCGGCAGAATTTTGACAAGGCTCTGTGGGAGTGCGGCAGCCAGCCTGATCAGTTTTCGCAAGTAGAAGGAAAACCTTCCTTTCAACTTGCCGGCCGTTTCCATATGGACGGCCGGCGCGACAAGAGGCAGGTGCAAGTGGTTGAGCAGAAAGTCCTTTTGCAGGGGAGTCAGCAGCAAAACTTGTTCATGGCGATTGAGAACCAGGCTGGGATCACTGCCGAGGGGCAGAGCGTACAGGGTCTCATTTTCAGCTTTGCGGCGCAATTCCTCAAGGTTCAGGCGGCGCTTTGAACGCCACAGACGGAAGGGGGTGAAGGTCGAGAGCAGTTGAAGATCGCCATAGAGGCGTTCTTTTTTGAAAATGAGTTCTTCGATGCGTTCCTGATATTTTTCGGGAAAGGCCATGTAATGCGCGGCCAGCCATTGATAAAGCTGGCCGGCAGCTTTGGCCAGCATGGAAAAACCTGAAGCGGATGGAGGTGCACCGCTTTCCAGGGCGGCTTCAAAGACCAAACCCTGATAGGAAGAGCTGGTGAAGGCCTGCCAGGGAATGCCCTGGTCCAGCAGCCAAATCCGGCAAACATCACCCCGGGACGGAATGGCTATGGAGGCATGATTGCAGTCTGGGTTGAGATCGATTGTCCGCTGGGCCAGGGATCTTCTCAGCAAAGACTTTTTTTCCAGCTTATGGCCGTTGAGCATGATATCCTGGGGAACGGCGGCACACAATTCACGGATCAATTTCATTTCTGATTCTGATTGGCCGCGGCTGCGGGAGATCGAGATGCGGGTACCCATGATCAAATCGGAAGAATCCAGCTGGTGCAGATGTCCGGCTTGGATATGCATGGTCCTTTTGCCATCGCGGCCTGCGCTTTCGATTTTGATGTTCAGGTTTCCCGGGATCGAAACAGCCAGCAGACCGATTCCCGGGCTGGATTCACTTTGCAGGGCGGCGATGGCTTTTTCCCTGTCGGCGGCGTTACGTCCGGAGTCAAATGCGCAGGCCAGGGAAAGCCACTGGCTGCTGCTGATCCCGTTCCCGTTATCGCTGATGGTCAGATAGCGGTCCCGCACCTGAATGTCAACTGTGCTGGCCCCTCTTTTCAAAGAGGCGCGCACCAACTCCACGGGAAGCTGGGCCGGAGAGGGGAACATGCAGGCCGCCAGTTTCTGCAGGTGGGCGTCAGCATCCACGGACAGCAGGTCGGCAAAATTGTTTCCAGCATTGTTACTTGCGGCTGAAATGAGGAAATCGCTCATGAACATGTCCTCAATAAGCTGCGGGCCGCTTTTTTCAGAAGAGCGGGGTTGGCTTCTGCGTCCAGCAGCCGGTCGGCGTTCAAACGACTCAGGAATTTGAAAACGGCCAGGGGCTGGTTACGGTTGAACAAAGAGGACAAATGCCGGAAAGTCGCCCCGGCCGGATTCACTGCGACAAAGCGCTGCGGGAAAAAAAACGGGCTTTGGTGGAGCGGAACCGGCAGGGCGATTTTCAACAGGTCGGTACTGTTCAGGCCGGGAGCGATCAGGCAGAGAACAGGTTTGGGCAGCGCCTTATTTAAAATATCATTGACCGCGCCGAGCAAAGCGTATTCAAGGCCGGGGGACGGAAGCGGCCGTAATTGGCAGAGCATGTCAGTGTCGATTGCCGTGCTGAACAGGGTGCGCAGGGGAGCATAAAGCGGTTGGCTTAGATCAAGGACTGCAATCCCGCTGCCGGCCATGGCCAGGGCCAGGGGGTTGCGGTTGGCGGTAATGAACAGTTTTTTTCTGTCAAGAAGGCGCAGGGCCTGGCGGACAGACAGGGATTCTCCACTGGCAGTTGGTAAAATGCGATGGCTCCACAGTGGATTGTCCCGGCCCCATATTTCCGGTTGAAGCATGGCTTCCCCGACGAGCTGAATAAGCTTTTTCCTCATTTGCGTATCGGGAGAAAGAGAAGCCTCAGCATCGATCTTATTCCTAGTGAGAAATAGAAGAACGGCTGCTGCGGCAAGGACCAGCAATATCAAGGTTGGTCCGAGCAAGCGATTCAATACCCGTGTATCCTCTTTCCGGGCCTCGGCCGCTGGCAAGGCAAGGCTGATGCCGCGGCCGGGATCGGGGTGAGCGGCCCTGACGGAATGGTCAACCGGCCTGCCGGCGCTGGCATCGGTGACAAGCCAACCCTTATCGAAATATTCGCTCCAGGCATGAAGCAGGGGGCGGACTCCGCCATGCTCGCCGATCATGCCTATGACCAGCCGGGAAGGAATCCCCATCTTTCTTAAAAGCAGGACATTCAGACCGTTAATGATATCGCAATCACCTTTGGCGATGCTCAACACTTTTTCCAGCCAAGGTTGGCCGCCGGCCAGGCGCAAGTACTGATTGGCGGTGGGCACTGACGTGTCATAAGTGACCATATTTCCGACCAGCATCCGGGCCAGGGACACTCGTTCGGCGATCGTGAAGGCAGGTGATTCCTGTATGGATTTCTCAAGGGCTGGAGGCAATAAGAGTTCCCGGGGCAGGAGGGTCAGGTGCATAATATCAGCGGCTGTCAGCTCACGAATTTGTCTTCCGGGGCAGGAGCGATATTCGACCATGCCGCCGTTGCCGGGAATAGCGGCAATTGCTTCGCCCTGAACGCTGCTGAAGATCGAATTGATCGTGCTGCCATCCAGGCGAACCGATCCCGCCTGCAGGGCATGTCCTGGCGGCAAAGGCAGAAATATTTCTCCGCCTGCCTCCGCCTGTAAGCGCATGCTCCAAACCTGTTCCGGCCGGCAATACTGGATGTACTGCGCCGGCAAGAGGCTTGGTTCGGGCCGGCGAACAAACCCGGCCTGGATATCATAAGCATCGGCGCTGAACAGCCTGAACCAGGCCGGAAGGTTCGGCTGGTAAAAAAACTGCGGTCCCGGCGGGGAAACAGACAGGTTGACCGTGGCTCCGCCATAAGATAAAGTTGTGGATCGCAGACTGAACGGAGAAGGCCGGCCCGCGGTTTCGGCAGGGAACCAGTGGCGCAGGATGGTGATTTCCAGGGGCACGATAATGAGCAGGAACAGTGGCAGCCAATGCCAGCCCGGTCGTAAAATACGCTTCAATGCCGCCAGGGAACGGTCGCAGCCGCGCTGGATCCAGGTTCTTGGAAAAGTCCGGTCCAAAGACATCTCCAGGAGGCGGCGCAGTGCTTTCTCTGCCTTTCTGCGCACATTTTCCAGCGCGGTGTTTTCCAGAGCCAAATTTCGGGAAAAAGTCACGTCAAGGCGATTGCCGTTGAGCAGGAATACCGGGGCCAGGTTGCGGCCGATCTCCGCACAACCGTCCTCGTTCACTTGCAGGTGTGTCATCTGCTTCAGTAATGCTCCCTGCCAGACCGGCAGACCGCGGGCATACAGCCGGACCTGGGGCTTTTCTGCGAGTCCCACCGCCCCTTCAACCGAGCCGCTGCGAAACCGGCAGCTGAACGGCTCCGGCAAGGCCATGGGACGGGTGAGATTTTTTCCCGCGAACCACACCGGCAGCATGTCCGCCTGGCGGTTGTTGCGCCTGAGATACTGGCAGTATTCCCGTAATTCAATTTCCAGGCGCGAGCTGAATTCCGCGGACAGAGTAAAAACGGCTGGACGACTCATTGAAACGCTAGTACCGGAGCGGGTCAACAGGCAGACTGCCGGCCGGATGTTCAATTCGCCATCCAATTCCACGGCCCAGGAATTTTTGCCGCAGCGGGACTGCAAATGTATCCGGGTTGGCTGGAAACCGAGGATTGTCCAGAAACCAATACCGTATTTTCCGGCTGCTTTGTGGTCAGCAGTTTTGTCCGAGGCATAGAGACGAAAAAGAAAACGTCGGGCGTAGGCCAGAGTCATACCGCGGCCGTCGTCGACAAAGTTTAGCGTTTCCATTCCCGGCTGAGTCGCCAGGGCTTCGACCCAGATGTTGCGCGCCCCGGCGTCGCGACTGTTCTGGGCCAATTCCCTCAAAAAAAACCAGGGATTGTTGCCGTAGGTACGGGTGACTGCTTCAGCCAACCCGCGGAATTCTTTGCCCAGCATCCAGTCGAAACTTTGTCAGTTCAATTTGCGGATGCGTACTTCAATGGCTGGATCATCCTTGAGCAAAGACACAAGCTTTTGCGGATCGGTGTCTGAAAAATGGTAGGGGTAGAGCACGCGTGGTTTTATCGTTCGGGCCGCTTTGGCGGTCATTTCCGGGGTCATGGTATAAGGAAGGTTCATGGGCAGAAAGGCCACGGCAATATCCCGCAAATTACTCATTTCCGGGATGTTTTCCGTGTCGCCGGCCACGTAGATGCGCAAGCCGGCAAAAGTGAGTATATAGCCATTGCCTTCACCACGGGGATGAAAGGTCAGACCGTTGGCGCGCTTGTGGATAATGTTGTAGGCCGGTACGGCGGCAATGGCCACCCCTTTGGCCTGGACGGTGTCGCCGTTTTCCAGAATATGCGCCGCTGCCGGCAGCGGCTGGCAGGCGGGGCTGACGAAAAGTTGAGTTGAATCCTGACTCAGCGTCTTGATCGCCGCCGCATCAAAATGGTCGCCATGCTGGTGGGTGATCAGGATCAGGTCGGCTTTGGGAAAACGGCTGAAATCGGCCAGCCGCCCGTCGGGATCAACGTAAATATGCAGCCTGGAAAAACTAAACAGCAAAGAGCCGTGACCGATGAAGGTGATCTGCAGATCGCCCGCCGCAGTTTTGAAAACATCGGATTCGAAACCAGTTTGGCCTGTCATGACAATTCCAGTGACCACGAAAAAAATAAAAAAGAGTTTTTTACGCATGGTGTTCTCCCGGCCAACATCAGCATTGGTTCATATGCCGACATGTTTCTTATTGGTTTTTTTTGCTGACCCGCTTTTAAGGGCCCGATATTCCTCAACCGGCAGCCCGGCGATGCCGTAGTGCTCGCCGGACATTTCCTGGATAATAATCCGTACGCTCTCAGGAGCCACGTCCAAAGTCGAGGTTACTGCGGCGGTCACTTTTTTCAGCAAGGCCTTCTTGGTTGCTGCGTTGCGCCCGCTAAGCATGTTCACGATCACCACCGGCATGGCGGCCTCCTGAAATCCCAGACAGGTTCTGAGATCAGATTATTTTATTTTGCTGCGATATTGGATCAATTTGTCCCGGTGCCTCTGGTTTTCAGTTTGAAACCTCTGATACATGGCCTTGGCTTCAGGGTTGTCGTCCTTGATGATCTCGTAGAATTTTTTCTTGGCCAGGGAATCCTCGATACCGGCGGCATTGGCCAGGGCAGTGGTTATGGATACTTTCTGGTCCAGAGCTTCCTTTATCTGGTTTTTGATGAAGTTCATGGAGGTCCTGATGGCTTCGATATTGAAACGGTCGCGGTTGTAGTCGATCTTGTCGCATTTGATCTGTTCGATGGTCGAACGGATCCATTCAGTATTTCTCCGCTCATCGTCGGCCATGTCGATCCAGAATGTCCTGTGTTCGGGAAATGTTTCGCTGTACACCCAGTACAGTTCCATGACGGCCATCTCGTACTCGGCGATCAATTCGATCTTGCTGATTTGAAAGGTGGATAATTCCATGACTCACCTCCATTGGCACATTTCGCGTGACAGCCGATCTGCAATTATATTTTTATCATAATCAAAACAAAGTGTCAATTTCCATTTATCATGATAATTGCCGGGGATCCTGGCTTTATCTGACCTGAGTTTTGACAATGCCCGGGGGATTTGCTATACAGGAGTTCTCATGGATTTCAATAACTTCGGCCGGAAATGGAAAACGCTTGCCGGGATCTCCGTCAGCATATTTTTTTTTTACCTGGCCTTTCGCCAGGTCAGTCTCAGCCAGGTGCTGCTGGCATTGGGCCGTGTCAATTACTGGTATCTGTGGCCGGTGTTTGTCGTCATTGCCCTGAGCCTGGTCCTGCGCAGCCTGCGCTGGCACTACCTGCTGGCCCCGCTGCAAAAAGTGAAGATAGGCGGATTGTTCTCTTCCCTGACCATCGGCTATATGGCCAACACTTTTCTGCCCGCCCATTTAGGCGAATTCGTCCGGGCCTGGCATCTGCAAAAAAAAACCGGGATCGCCGCCAGCTCGGTTTTTGCCACCATTGTCTTGGAACGCTTGATCGATGTATTCTCACTGCTGTTGTTGCTGGCAGTGTCCTTGCTGGTTTTTCCTTTTCCGGATTGGGTGCAAAAAAGCGGGGCGGTCATGCTGGCCCTGGTCGCGGCCCTGAGCGCCTTGCTGTTATGGATGAAAAAGCACCAGCTGAAGACCACGGCGATCAGCGTACGGCTGCTGCGTTTGCTGCCGGCATCCCTGGCGGCTAAAATCAAGGGACTGCTGGAGCAGTTTTTAAACGGGCTCACCCCGTTGCAGCGCCCGGTCCATTATCTGGCGGTCGGCGTCCTTTCCATACTGATCTGGATTTGCTACATCCTGACCATTCAATTGCTTTTTCTTGCCTTTGCTTTTGCCGGCCGTTACCAACTGCCATGGAGCGCGGCCCTGGTGGTCACGGTCGTGACCACCATCAGTGTGGTCGTTCCTTCATCTCCGGGTTATGTCGGCTCATTTCATTATTTGTGCCAGCTTGCCCTGGGATTGTTCGCTGTTCCCAAAGGTCCGGCTCTTTCCTATGCACTTGTTTTGCATGCCGTCTCCGTTTATCCGCTATTTTTTCTGGGTCTTTTTATTCTGGCCCGTGAAAAACTCAGCCTGAAATCGCTCCGGGAGGAGAACGTCCATGCTTTTGACCATTGACGTAGGCAACACTTCCATAACCGGGGCTGTATTCAATGGCCATACCATCGTTCGGCGCAGCGTCCTTGCTACGCCAGAAAAATGGTCGGCCAGGTATTTTTCCGCCTTGTTGCCAGTCGCACTTGCGCAGCGGACAACTGCCGTGATCATTGCTTCGGTGGTTCCGGCAATTGACCGCGACCTGGCCGCTAACATTAAAAAAGTGATCGGGAAACGGCCGCTTTTCCTCGACCACAGGACGGCGACAGGCATCACATTAAAAATCGACAGACCTTCTGAACTTGGCGCCGATCGCATTGCCGATAGCGCCGGGGCCCTGACTCTGTTTTCTCCGCCGCTGATCGTAATTGATTCGGGGACGGCGACCACGTTTGACCTGCTCAACGCCCGGGGCGAATATTGCGGCGGCTGTATCTTCCCGGGCCTGGGCATGGCTATTGAAAGTCTGGCGGAAAATACGGCCAAGCTGAAGAAAATCAAGTTCCAGGTGCCTCGTTCCCCAGTAGGTACCAACACTGCCGCCAGTATCCGTGCTGGAGTTTATTTCGGCTATATCGGGACTCTCCAGCACCTGATCGCCTGCTACCGCAAGATCCTGGGTCCAAAAAGCAAGGTGGTGGCTACCGGCGGCCTGAGCCGCTATTTTAAAGGCCGGATTCAGGGAATTGACAGGTTCGTGCCCGACCTGATTTTCCTGGGGTTGAAGAGCATCTTTGATCGGCAGAATCCAGGGCCATGACATGTTTCGTTGCTTGAGAGAAAATACATGACCCGGAACAAGGCTGACGAGGATTTTGATTACATTATACGCATCATCCAATACCTGGACCAACGCCATGGCATCCGTTTTTTCATAAGCAGCAAGGATTTTGACGTATTGTACCGCTGGTGGGAAAAGCGCATCCCGGCTGCCGTGATCCGTGAGTCACTGGACCGGGTGGTGGCGCGCAGCCTTGCGCGCCAAAGGCCGCCCGTTCACTTCACGGCTTTCAGCAACGAGGTGCGTAAAAATTACCAGTCATTCCTGGACCTGAGCATCGGGCGGGAAAGGTCCGAACCAGCGGACGAACACGCCGAGATACGAAAATTTTTAGCCAACTTCCCGCCTGATCTGGCATTCATGCGCAGCGATTTTGAAATCCTGTTTTCCCGGCTCCTTCAGGATGAGGAAATCGATCCCCGACCCCTGCATGAAAAACTGTTGGGCCATTTTCTGAATGACGGCGAGTTGAACGCCAAAAGCGCCTGGTTTTTGCAGAACCTGTCGCCCCATTTGCGGCGGCCGGAAATCGAGCGCAAATACCGCCTGAATTACCTGCTGGGCAAATTCGCTATCCCGACCCTTGATTAAGGCGTACGGTTTGCGCCTTGCGCCAACTGCTTTTGCAGAACCAGCAGATCCTTGATTATTTCACTGAAATCCTTGTAACGATACCTGCGGTTCTTGCGTACGGCTTTTTTAACAATGGCGCGCAAGAGCTTGGGAACATCCCGGCTGAAGCGGATCTTGCTGTGCAGGATATTATAAAGGGTAACGATGTTTTCCCTGGCGCTGAAGGGATTTTTGTTCTCGATCATCTCATACAGAACCACGCCGTAGGAAAAGATATCGGTCCTGCCGTCCGTATGAAGTCCCTTGACCTGTTCCGGAGACATATAAGAAGCCGTGCCCATGATTATCCCTTTATCTGCAAGTTCCGGATCGGTACAAACCTTATTTTCCGTGGCAACGGCCACGGGACAGATCTTGGCCAGCCCGAAATCGAGGATCTTCACCTTGCCGCTGCAGTCGATCATGATGTTGCCGGGCTTGATGTCGCGGTGCACGATATTCCGGTCTTGGGCCGCTTGCAGTCCCGCGGCGATCTGCAGGGCGATGTCAATGACCTGATCCAGCGTAAGGGGTTTTATTTTCATCAGCTTGGCCAAAGTCACGCCGTCCACGTATTGCATTATGATGAATTCCCTGTCCTGCTCTTCGATGATTTCGTAAATGGCGCACACGTTGGGATGATTGAGTTGCGAAGCGGCCTGGGCTCCATGTCGGAAGTGTGATCCCTCTTCCAAGTCCAGGATGAAATCGGCGCCGATGCGTTTGATCGCCACTTGCCTCCCATGCTTGCTGTCTTCGGCCAAAAAAACATCACCCGTGCCGCCCCGGCCCAGCAACTTGACGATCCTGAAGCGGTTTTTAATTATCGCTTCCATGTTCCAATTTTAGCAAAAGCAGGCGGCTTAGGCAATCAGTCAAATTCGTGACGGGGGACACGTAACGCGCGACAGGGTGAGATAAATTCAAGTGCAAGCCAGTTTTCGCCGTTTTCTGGCCTTGTATGCCGATTTATGCTGTCAACTTTTTTCTTTTTTCTCGTGCCGTTTGCCAGGCTTTTTCTCATTGACATTTTTATATGAATTGTACATATTAGCATGGTGAAAGGCGCCGGATGTATTTGCATACTATTGATGATCATTGCCATGATGCCGCTGCAAGGTAGCGGGAGCGATTTTTTCCCGGCCGCCGTCCGGGGTTGGGTCCTTGGGCCCGAAACGGAAATTTATAGCCGCGAAAACCTTTACGAGTACATCGACGGCGCCTCGGAACTATATATCTCCTACGGTTTTGAAAAACTTTTCAGCCGCCGCTATCTGAAATCCGGACAGCCTGACATCACGGTCGACCTGTTCGACATGGGAGACGCCGGCAACGCCTTGGGTATCTTCGCCCACAGCCAGGAAAATCCCGGGATCGCGATCGGCCAGGATGCGGAATACCTGGACGGCCTATTGCGCTTCTGGCAGAACCGTTATTACGTTTCGCTGTTGTGCAGTCCCGAGACGCCGGAAGCGCGCGAAGCGATAATGGCCATCGGCAGGCAGATCGCCTCCAGCCTGGGGCCGCCTGCCGTTCGGCCGGAAGTCCTGGAGCTTCTTCCGCAAAAAGGGCTGATTGCGTCCAGTATCCGCTATTTCCGCCATTACGCCTGGCAGAACACATATGTTTTTATCGCATCTGGCAACATCCTGGACATTGGTCCTGACTGTGAAGCCATTCTGGCCAAATACGATCAGGGGGAGCAGCGTCCGGTCGTACTGCTGGTGCTCTATGCCGATCGCGCCATTGCCAAACGGGCCTTTGCCGGTCTCTGCAGCCGATTTAACTTTCCGCTCGATGGGGGCGAGGCGGTCGAGGCGGCTGACAAAAAATATTTCGCCGCCGTTCTGGAAAAGAGGATTATCGCCGCCGTCTGGCACGGCGCTGGCGCGGAGCCGGCGCAGGAGTTGCTCTCTGCTTTGCAGAAAAAAATGGCGGCATTTGAAAATTAGGAAACAAGGGGGAGAAAAAGATGAAAAAAAAGACCATCAGCCGCAGGGAGTTCATCAAAGACGGAGCGCTAGCCCTGGCCGCAGGTTCTCTGGTTCTGGCTTGGCCGGGAAAACATGGCGCCCAGACACCTGGCAAAACCAGGGTGGTCCTTATCCGCGACAAGGATATCCTTGATGAAGCGGGCGTCGTTCGTCAGCCGGCCATAGAGAAAATGCTTGCTGAAGCCGTAAAAACCCTGCTCGGTGAAAAAGATGCGACTGCGGCCTGGAAAAAGATCATCAAGCCGGGTGATGTTGTGGGCATCAAAAGCAATGTCTGGAGGTCCCTGCCCACGCCGCCGCAGCTGGAAGAGGCGATCCGCAGCGGCGTGCTGTCGGCCGGGGTGAAAGCGGAAAACATCAGTGTGCGCGACCGCGGCGTGCTCAACGATCCGGTATTCATGAAGGCCACGGCCCTGGTCAACGTGCGGCCCCTGCGCACCCACGACTGGTCGGGGCTGGGTACGCTCCTGAAAAACTACATCATGTTCGTCCCCGATCCGCCGCGCTACCACCCAGACTCCTGCGCCGACCTGGCAGCGCTCTGGCGGCTGCCCGAGGTCAAGGGCAAGACGCGGCTGAACATCCTGGTCATGCTCACGCCGTTATTCCATAGCGTCGGGCCGCATGGCTTCAATCCTGCTTATGTCTGGAAATACAACGGCCTGCTGGTCGGTCTGGATCCGGTGGCCGTGGACGCCACTGGCGCGCGCATCATCCAGGCCAAGCGCCGCGAATTTTTCGGCGATGATCGGCCCATAAATCCGCCACCCAAGCACATCGAACTGGCCGACACGCGCCACCACCTGGGCACGGCCGACCCCAGCAAGATCGAGCTGGTCAGGCTCGGCTGCAGCGAAGGAATACTGATATAAATGAAATTTGAAATTCACCTGAAACCTGGAAAAATCACGCTGTTTTTGATGCTGGTCGTGGCTTTCCTGATCACGGCCAGTCTGATCGGCCAGTATTCGACCTATTTCAAGGGCGACGGCCATTTGCAGGGCTTCGTGCCCCAGTTCAACCTGGACCGTGAAATGAATATTCCGACCTGGTTCTCCTCAGCCTGCTTCCTTTTTGCCGCCTTGCTCCTCTGGCAGCTGGGAGTCGCCGCTGTCGGAGTTTCGCGCAAGTACTGGCGGGGACTTTCCATGGTTTTCATATACCTCTCGCTGGATGAAACCGCCGCCATCCACGAAACCGCCGTCGAACCCATGCGTCATTTATTCAATGCCCGGGGGCTGTTATATTTTTCCTGGGTGATCCTGGGAGCGTTTTTTGTGACGGTCCTGGCCATCCTGTACTGCCGTTTTCTTTTATCCCAACCGAAATTCACCCGCAACTTGTTTTTTTTCAGCGCCGGATTATTCATTGTCGGGACCCTGGGCATGGAAATGATCGGAGGCCGCCATGTCGAAATTTACGGCAGCAATAACTTCACCTATGCCCTGATCGCCAATTGTGAAGAGTCGTTGGAGTTGATCGGGCTGGTGGTATTCCTTTACGCCTTGATGGATTTACTGCAAAAACGGCAGCGGACCGCCAAGCACGTCTTGTAGGCAGGTATCGCCGGCTTTACTGTAAGCTTTGATCCACAGAATCCGTATGCGGAGAAAAAAATGCCCGGTCAACTGTAGGCCGTTAAGTTCAGCGTAGAAGAGTTTTAATGAATTCGTCGCCCTTAAGCAGCCCGTAGCTGCCCCTGCGGCAGGTTTCCTCGTTGAACTCCAAGATGCCGTCGGCCTTTTCACCCGGACGGAATATCAGGAAAGGGACCGCGTCGCGGCTGTGGGTGCGCAGGGCGCAGGGGGTGGCGTGGTCTGGGAGCAGGGCCATGGTGACCGGCTCTTTCATTGCCGCCGTGCAGGCCATGATGGGCCTGATCACCCTTTGGTCCAGGGCTTCAATGGTGCGGACCTTCAATTCGGCATTGCCCTCGTGCCCGGCTTCGTCGCTGGCTTCGATATGGAGAAAAACGAAATCCAGGTCGGCCAAGGCCCGGCAGGCAGCCTTGGCCTTGCCTTCATAATTGGTGTCGAACAAGCCGGTGGCACCCGGGACCTTGATCGGCTGCAGCCCGGCGTAGGTTCCGATGCCGAAGATCAGATCCACGGCGGAGATAACGGCGCCGCTCAGGTCATACAGTTCCTTGAAGGTTTTCATCTGCGGGCGGAATCCCGGAGACCAGGGCCAGATGGAATTTCCCGGATCCTTGCCCAGGGCCAGGCGCTGCAAATTTACAGGATGAGTGCCGAGAATATCCTGGGAGCTGAGGATGAGATCGCCAAGCAAATCGGCCGTGACGCTTTTTTCAGCGGTGGGCCGGGGCAGCACTTCGGCAAACGGCGTGCCGGGAACGTCGTGGGGCGGGGTGCAGGTGAAATCATTTTTTCCGTCCTTGATGACCAGCAAGTGGCGGTAGCTCACCCCAGGATGAAAGCGGACTGCCGGGCCGGCCAGTTTTTCATTCAGGGTTTCGACAAGCTGCAGCGATTCCTCGCTGCCGATGTGACCGGCCGAATGGTTCTTGATCTTTTCGTTTTCGATGCAGATGATATTGCAGCGCATGGCCAGGTCGTTGTTAGCAAGCCCAACCCCCATGCTGGCCGCTTCCAGTACGCCGCGGCCCTGGTATACCTTGCGCACGTCATAGCCCAGAACGGCCAGGTTGGCGATCTCGCTGCCCGGGGGCATGTCGTCTGGAACCGTGACCAGACGCCCGCAGCGGCTTTGGCCGCAGAGACTGTCGATGGCCGGGGTGCGGGCCGCCATAAGTGGTGTTTTTCCACCCAGCTGCTCCAGGGGCCGGTCGGACATGCCGTCGGCAAGAACTATGATATATTTCATTTGCTTCTCGCTCTCAGGAATAATTCTTTTTCAAAAATCCTTTGAATGCCGCGTAGTCGGCGGCCATGGTGACCGATGATTCCTTCCTGTCCTCGATACCCTGGAGGCTGGGGGGCAGGGGAGGGTCGAAGCCGAGGATGGCGCGGATCTCTTCGGGGAACTTGGCCGGATGCGCGGTTTCCAGCGAAACGCACAGCTGTTCGGGCGCTTCCTCCGCCTGCAGAAGATACTTCTGCAAGCCGGCCCAGCCGACGGCGCCATGCGGTTCCAACAGCAAGTGCTTCTGTTCGAAAGCGCTGCGGATGGTCTGGCGGGTTTCCGCTTCACTGATGCTCACGGCAAAAATGTCCCGGCGCAGCGCTTCCAGGTCGGGGGCCGTGCTGATATTGCCTTTTTCGTCCATGCCGCCTCCATAGAGGGTGATCAGCCGGGCCAGGTTGCTGGGATGGCCGACATTCATGGCGCTGGAAATGCAATTGCGCGAAGGTTCAATGGCTTGATAGGAGCCGCTGGCCATGAATTTGGGAAATTCATCATTTTCATTGGTGGCGATGACCAGGCGCTTGACCGGCAGTCCCATGCGCATGGCAAGTACGCCGCCCATCATGTCACCGAAGTTTCCCGATGGCACGGAAAAAATGACCGGTTCATCTGGCTGCCGGCGCAGACGGGAATAGGCATAGAAATAATAGACGATCTGCGGAATCAAGCGGCCGATGTTGATGGAATTGGCCGAAGACAGGGGCAGGTGCCCCAGCTCGGGATCGGAAAATGCCTCTTTGACCAGGGCCTGGCAATGATCGAACTTGCCGTCGACGGCGATGATGCTCACGTTCCCTCCCAGGGTGGTCATCTGTTTGCGCTGGCGCGGCGTCACCTCCTTTTCCGGGAACAGCACCAGCACCTGGATATTGTCCAGACCAAAAAAAGCGTTGGCAATAGCGCTGCCTGTGTCTCCCGAGGTGGCGGTCAGGATCAGCAGCCGTTTGTTTTCCAGGCGCAGGTAATGGTCTATCAGACGGCCCATTAGCCGGGCGGCAAAATCCTTGAAAGAAGCGGTCGGCCCCTGGTCCAGGCGCATGACGTACTGGCGGTCGTCCACCTGTTCAAGGGGAACCGGAAAATCATAGGCGGCCATGGTCAAGGCGGCAAGATCATGGTCGGATATCTGTCCGCCCAGGAACTTTGCGCATACTGCCATGGCGATCTCATGATATTCCCGGCCTGAAAAAGCGGAGATCTCTTCGCTGCTCAGAGTGGGGATGCGCCGGGGCATGAACAAACCTTTGTCCGGGGCCAGCCCCTTCAGCAGCGCCTCACGAAAAGTAACCGCTTCGGTGCGGTGATTGGTCGAATAAAACAAGATAGCTTCTTCCATGTTTTCTTTTATCCTTTTTATCCAGGGCATATTTGCGGCGACGCGCCATTAAATTTTAAACTATTTTGTGATGGTGTCAAGGTGGCGGCTGGCAAAGTTTGACTTTTAATTTTTCATATGCTATTAAATCGGCGCAGGCCACAAGGGGTCACACAACGTGCCGCAACGGTTGCTGCGCATAAAACGAAATGTCCAAGTCAGGTTTGAAAAATTATTTTCCAGGAGATCATCATGAGCAATTCTGAAACCGCGGGCGTCGAACGCTATGTCCAGCTTGGCCGGGAGTACATGGCCAAAAGAAAGGAATTCAGAGAAAAAGTGAGAAAGTTGCGCTTCGACACCATTGCCGTGCACGGCATGTATTCGGTCGAGGAAGCCTTCGCCCAGGGACAGGGAGGCATCATTGAGCCTTTATTCCCTTCCACATCGCAAGCCTACCGGGACAGCGATGAAATGGAAGCCGCCCTGGCCTACCGCATCCCCACCTGGTGCTATTCCCGCATCCACAACCCCACTATTTTTTATCTTGAAGAGACCTTGTCCCTTTTGGAAGCCTACGGCTGCGCCTTTGACGCTTCGGCCTTTTGCACCGCCTCGGGAATGGCGGCCATCAAGCAGGCGGTTGAGCCCCTGCTGGCCCATGACGAAGCGCAGTCCGGGGAGATCAATTTCGTGTCTTCGGCCCAGGTATACGGAGGCACGTTCCAGCTTTTCAACGTGCGCATGAAAGAGCGAGGCGCCAAAGTGCGCTGGGTGTCGCAGCCCTGGGACGTAAAGGAATGGGAAAAAATGGTCGATAAGCAGACGCGCTTCCTATATACCGAGATGCCGTCCAATCCGCAGCAGGCCTGTTCCGACCTGCAGCCTCTGGCCAAGCTGGCCAAACATTTCCAGATCCCGTTGATCGTAGACAGCACAATCGCCACCCCGGCGTTGCTCAGGCCGCTGCAGCACGGCGCCGACATAGTAGTACAGTCCCTGACCAAAACCATCGGCAGCGGCGGCGCCTCGATCGGCGGGGCGATAATCGCCCGCCATGATCTGACCAGCCGTCATCTGGAGGACGCGGCCAAGGCCGACTACGCCGTCTGGCTGAAATTGTGGCCGGCCCGCGATTCGGGCCCCTGCATGTCTCCCTACTCGGCTTTTTTCTTTCTCAATGACCTGCGCACCCTGCGCATTAAGGTGGAATGGTTTTCACAGAACACCGAGGCCGTGGCCGATTTTCTGGTCCATCATGCACGCGTTGAAGCGGTGGATTATCTGGGTTTGAAAAACCACAAACTGCACGAGCTTGCCAGCCGCTATCTGCGTTTGGTCGACAGCGAGCGGCCGGCCTTCGGGCACTTGCTTTCCTTCACCATCAAGGGCGGCGCTCAGGAAGCCCGGCGTTTTTTTGACAATTTGCAGAGGATATTCCGGGCCACCGACCTGGGCCGTATCAAATCCGTGGCCACCATTCCGGCCATTTCCACCCATCAGCAGCAGGGGGATGAGGGTCGGCGCCTGGCCGGCATTCCGGCCAATATGGTCCGCTTGTGCGTCGGCGGTGAGCACCCCGATGACATCATCGCAGATCTGGACCAGGCATTGAACAAAATATGAAAGAAAAAGGATTCAGTTGATCCCCAGGCGATTCAGCCATATGAGCGGAAACAGAAAGCTGACGGCCGCACTGCTTGTGCCGCTCATTGTTCCTTTACTGTTTCCCAATTGTCGTTCCAAAACGGACAGGGAGATGATCGCCGCCCTGATCGCCAAAATGGCGGTCCAGGTGGAAAAAAGAGACGCGGCCGGGTTGATCGCCCACCTGGCTGCAAACTACAATGATTTCGCGGGGCGTGATCGGGCCCAAACCGCGGCCATGGTGGAAGAATATTTCAGCCGCTACCGCGGCATCGTGATCAAGGTGCTGGCGTCCCGGATCGATCTCAGATCGACTAAAAGCGCCGAAGTGGAAGCCGATGTGGCCTTTTACAGCGGCGCCGCTTCCGCTTTTCGCAAACTGATCGGTTTTTCCGGTGAGAACTACCGCTTCAAGTTTGCATTGGAAAAAATAGATATTTGGACGATCCGCAGCAGCCAATGGGAGTACATCCCGCTGTCAGGTCTGTTTCCGGAATCTTTGCAGATCCTGCGGGAATTGTTCCCGGATTTGTGAAATTCATTTCAAGGTGAAGGTGGTATCAGAATGGCCATTGAAGCGATCAAAACCAAGAAGGAACTCAGCGAGGCGGTTTATGGCTTTCGCGCCAGCCGCATCATCCTGACCGCCTTCGAATTGGAACTCTTCTCGATACTGGGAGAAAGCTCCCTGAACTCGGCCCAGTTGGCCGCAGCCAGCGCTACGGAGCCCAGGGCCTGCGAAAGGCTGCTCAATGCCTTATGCGTCCTGGGACTGCTCAAAAAGGCGGGGGGCCGTTTCCGCAACACGAGAATTTCCCTTGAGTACCTTGTGGCCGGCAAGCCTCATTTTTTGGCCGGTTTGACCCACAGTGCCAGCCAATGGCAAACCTGGCACACCTTGAGCGCTGCCGTGCGCCGCGGCACCGCGCTGGCCCGGAGCAAGAACCGACGCGGCGAGGAGAAAAGAAGGCGCGGCTTCATCGCCGCCATGCATGAGCGCGCTTCGCTGCAGGCGCCGCGCATTGTAGGATTGCTCGATCTGGCGGCGGTCAGCCGCTGCCTCGACATCGGCGCCGGGTCGGGGGCTTTCGCCATGGCCTTGGCACGAACCAAAAAATCACTGCAGGTAGTGGCTTTTGACCTGCCGGAAGTACTGCCGCTGACCCGGGCATACGTGCGCCGGGAAAAACTGCTGAAGCAAGTCGACTTCGTTGCCGGCAATTTCAACCGCGGCGGTTTTGGATCCGGGTATGACCTGGTACTGCTTTCGGCCATCGTGCATATGAACGATGCGCAGCAGAACCGCCGCCTGATCGCCCGGGCCGCAGCTGCATTGAATCCCGGCGGGCAGATTGTCATCCAGGATTTCATCATGGAGGCCGACCGGGTCAGGCCGGCGGTCGGGGCCGTGTTCGCCCTGAACATGCTCGTGGCCACCGCCCATGGCGACAGTTACACCGCAGCGGAGATCGGCGGCTGGATGCGGGCGGCCGGACTGAAAAAGATTAAAAAAAAGGACACCCCTTTTGACGCGGCGCTGATGATCGGCTGGAAAGAGTAACGTCTGCCTGCCAATCCGTGGGCGTCCCCGGGGTGAAGCACAAAAAGGAGAAACATGTCCAAGCTGTATTTCGCTGTCTTCATTGCCATTGTTTTGAGCGTCTACACTGCCATGCACGCGTTTGTTTACTGGCGCCTAGTCTCAGGACTGTCTTTGACAAGCGGACAGCGCCTGGCGTTGAAACTGTTTCTGGTCGTCGGCGCCCTGACCTTCATCGCCGCTGAATTCCTGAGCCGCCTGACCGCTGCATATCCTTTGTTATATGCGGGTTCGCTGTGGTTGGGAGTCCTGGCCATCGCCCTGGCGGTTTTTATGCTGGAGCTGGCCTGTTCACTGCTTTTTCCTCAGCAGCGCCGGCTGCTGGTTCTGGCGGCCCTGGCCATGGTTTTAATCGTATCCGCCATTTCTGTGCTGAACGTGGCGCTCGGACCGGTCCTGCGCCAGGTGAAGATCCCGGTGCGCGGACTGGCCGCCGATCTGCAGGGATTCACCATTGTGCAGTTGTCCGACCTGCACCTGGGCAACCTGACTTCGGCGCGGCAATTGCGCCGCATCGTGGAGCGCGTCAATGCTTTGCAGCCCGATCTGATCTGCGTGACCGGCGACGCTCTGGATGGGGACATCTGCCGCGATGAAGGCTATTGCAATATTTTAAGCGATCTGCAAGCCCGGCATGGAGTGGTGGCCGTCACCGGCAACCATGAATTTTATGCAGGGATCGACAAGTTCCTTGAACTGGCACGGCGCAGCAACTGGCGGGTATTGCGCAATCAATCATGGATCATCGAGGGCAGGATCGCCGTCATCGGGTTGGAGGAGGATTCGGCCATACGCTTCAAGCTTCCGGGACCCGATCTGGAAGCGGCGCTGCGCGGGGTGCCGGCCGGCATTCCCAAAATTCTCCTCTATCACCGCCCGGCCAATTTCGCCGTTGCCGTGCAGCACGGGATCGACCTGCAGCTGTCCGGCCATACTCACGCCGGGCAGATCCCGCCCATGGACCTGCTGGTCTGGCTGATCTACAAGTACCCTGCCGGGCTGTACCGGCTTGGGCAATCCCACATTTACACCAGCCCGGGAACCGGCACCTGGGGACCGCCCATGCGCTTCCTGTCGCGTTCGCAGATCGCTGAACTGGTGCTGGTGCGCTGATTGGTTCCAGGCCGGGAATAGGGGACAAATCAACTGGAGGCAACATGAATTATACGCTTTTTGCCATCGCCTGCTACATCATCATGAGGGGGCTGCAGGTGCTTTTTGCAGAATACTCGCAGCAGCTGTGGTACAAGATCGTCATCAAGTCGGCGACCGTGGTCATGCTCTACGCGGCCCTGGCCAGCGTGGTCGTCTGGTATGAAAAGATCATGTTCCTTGGTTTCGACCCGAGCAAGTGAAGTCCTGATCAAGCGTTTTTAATGCCCAGGCTTTCCATCTTGTAACGCAGGGTCGACTCGGAAATTCCCAGTTCCCTGGCCGCTCTGGTCTGCACGAAACGATTTTTTTCCAAGGCCTTCCTGATCAGCCTGTTTTCAATTCTGCGCATCCTTTCGGGCAGGGGGAGAGCGTCGTCTCCATTCGCGGCTTCGCCGGCACTATCTCCGGGCAGGGCGGGCAAGTCCTCTTTGCTGATGTTTTCATTGCGGCTGAGGATCACCGCCCGCTCCATGACATTTTCCAGTTCGCGGACATTGCCGGGAAAACTGTATTTCATGAGTTCATTCAGCGCTTCCTTGGTCAGGCCGCGCAGGGGCTTGCGTTCTCTGGCGGCGAATTTTTTCAGGAAATGATCGGCAAGAAAAGGGATATCCTCCTTGCGGCGGCGCAAAGGGGGCATGGGAATTGTGATGGTGTTGATGCGGAAAAAAAGATCCTCCCGGAAAGTCCGCTGCTGGACCTCGCGGGCAAGATCTTTATGGGTGGCCGAGATAAGACGTATGTTGATCGCAATGGGCTTGTTGGAGCCGAGGCGGACGATTTCCCTTCCCTGAATAACGCGCAGGAGCTTGATTTGCGTTTCCATGGGCAAATCGCCGATCTCATCCAGGAATATCGTGCCGCCGTTGGCTTCTTCGAATCTCCCGATCCTGCTTTTTTCGGCGCCGGTGAATGCCCCTTTTTCATGGCCGAAAAGTTCGGCTTCGATAAGGGTGGCCGGCAGTGCGGCCAGGTTAACCTTGACGAATGGACTGTTCTTGCGGGCCGAAGCGAAATGGATAATGTTGGCCAGGACTTCCTTGCCGGAGCCGCTTTCGCCGCTGATCAGAACCGTGGCTTCCGAATCGGCAACACGCATGGCCAGATTGATCGTTTCAGCCATTATTTCCGAACGATAAATTAAATTTTCCGAGGAAAATCGGCCCTGCAGTTTTTCCTGCAAGCGAATGTTTTCACGGGCCAGGAGTGTTTTTCCCATGGCCTCCCGGATCAGGTGCAGCAGGATATCCAATTCAAAAGGTTTGGTGACGAAGTAGAAAACTCCCAGTTTCAGCAGCCTGACCGCCAGGTCCACTTCCCCGAAAGCGGTCATGATGATGACCGGGATCAAGGGATTGAGCTCTTTCAGTTTGAGAAAAACCTGCTCTCCATCCAGTCCAGGTAATTTGAAATCAAGGAGCACGACTTCCGGGGTGCGCGCCAGGAATTGAGCAATGCCCTCTTCGCCGCTAGCGGCAATGCTCACCGCATACCCATTTTTAATGAAGAACTTTTCCAGGGTGCGGGCTGACCCTTCCTCGTCTTCAATGATCAGCAGTTGACTTTTTGAGACCATATCCCGATTTTATCACAAAAAAATCCTGAATTCCGCACCGCGGCCTTCAGCACTTTCCACTTCGATGCGGCCGCCCAGTTGCAGCACCATCTTTTTTGTCAAGGCCAGCCCGATACCGCTGCCTTTCGCCTTGAATGTTACAAAGGGATCGAAAACATATTTCACATGTTCCTTGCTGATTCCCGGCCCATTGTCCTTGATGGAAAAAACGATATTATCTTTTTGCGCAGCGACAACAATGTCAATGCGGCTGGCTCCGGCTTCAGCAGCATTATTGACCACGTTGGTGATGATCTGGGTCAGCAGGCTCCTGTCGGTGGTGATCTTCATTTCCGGTTCATGACGATTGCTGATTTCAGGTTGCCTGGCCAATCCCGCCCAAACAGGCTGCATGTCCTTAAAAAATTGCTGCAGATCGATTTCCTCCCGGCGCACCGAGATGGCCTGGCTTAATGTGGAAAAGCGCTCAATGATCTGTTGTATGCGTTTGATCTCCCTTTTGATGGAATTGCTGTGAAAAACGGCTTCCTGGTCAGCATGGTCGAGCAATGGTTCCAGCATCTGGTAACTGAGGTATAACGAGTTCAACGGGTTTCTGATTTCATGATTGATGCCGGCGGTAATGAGGGATATCTCCTGTAATTTTTCCCTCTTTTCCTTTTCACGCTGAACTTCCAATTCCTTGCGGCTCATCTGGCGGTTGAAACTGAAAAGAAAGGCGATGAGCAGCAGCACGATGGCTGCCTGCATCAGGGTCAGCAGCAGGAAATTCTTTTTGGCGGCGTTGTGGATTTCTCCGATGGCGGTAATAAAATAACCGATGTGCACTTTGTAACCGTTCCCAAAACGGTCGCGCATGCTCGCTGTCACTTCGATAATTTCGCCCAAGGGCGAAGTGAAAGTTCTTACGGATCGGGAATCACTTTCAATCGGCAGATAACCTTCGAATTTGGTTGCGGCGTGAATCAAGCGGCCGGAACGTCCGATGGCAATATAGATCACCTGGTCGTTGTCAAAAATTTCATTCATGAAGCGGATCAGGTCGCTTTCGCCTTTTTCCAGCAGATAGACGGCCGCTTTGCCCATGACCTTCTCAATGGTTTTTCCCTCGGATACGGCCAGGGCGAGCGTTTGTGTTTCCACGGCTCGACGATTGTTCAGGTTCATAAAATAGAAAATCGCAATACTGAGAAAGCTGAGCCCGAACAGGATGGCGATGTATTTGAAGGTGATTTTCACCTTTTGCCGCGTCCTCCGGGCCCCCGACGGTTCCCCTGTCCTCCATACCGGTCTTTCTGGCTCCACATCGGAAAGCCCTTGCTGTCACGCAGTGTGATCCTTTCGCCCTTGATGGAAATTTCCTGGGCGATCAGGTACAGCTTGTTATTGGAGGTCTGCAGCAGGGACCCATGGATGCGAATCTTCATACCCACGGCGATATCGGTGGCAAAGAACCACTGCGGGCAGACTTCGACCTGGAACAGGCGCTGGTCGTTACTCTGGATGGAGAGCATCAGAAATTCTGATTTTTTTCCATACACCTCTTCATAGCCGATGCTTTGCACCTCTCCTTGAATATCGGTCAGTTTTTTATGGTCGAAATAATGGAAAGCTGGCGTCTGGGCCAGCAAGGATATGGCAGCCAGAACCTGCAAGCAGATGAAAAACATTTTATTATTATTCATGTCACATTACATAGTCCAAACCGGCTGAAATTGCATAGAAAGCGTAGCGGAAATACAAATCGTTGGAAATGTTCTTCCGGTAGCTCCCGGTAAGGTAGAATCCGAAATTACCGAAAGATCTTGCTATTTTTATGGTGACCTGGGAAAGCCTGTCTTGGCGAAATGCCAGCGGCAGGATCGGAGCGCCATCCATGTCCAGGGCTTCCAGGCCTTCGTATTGCTTAAGAAAATAGGAAAAATCCAGGGCGATTTCCACTTTCGAAACGACTTCGGTTCTGAGCGCAACGGAAAGGCGTGTCCCCTGCCAGAAGAAATCCTCATCCAATTGCTGCAAAGCCCATTCATCGATGATCAATGCGTCAAAGCTTTGCACGCGGTTTGGGTTTTTGCGCATCTGGACCTCGGCGATCACGCCGGTCTTGTAGCCCAGGCCCTGGGCGATCCTGAAAACAAAAAAAGGCTGGGGAATGGAAAGAGCGCTGGTGATGGAGACGGTTGAGATTTGCGGTTCCGGCTGCGGGGCGGGGGGATCAGGTGGATTGGGCGGGGTAGGGGGAAGCGGCGGCGCTGGCGGGGTCGGCGGAACCGGGGTTGATGGGTCGGGATTGCCACGGCGGTAATGAGGATCGGCAGCGACAACCGCGGCTACAGTTTCTTCAACTCTGCCGGAAGCAGAAGCCGCGATCGGCATTTCTGAGAAGATATGAGGAAAAAAAAGATAGTTCATGCCCAGGGTCAGGCGCAGGGTGGTCTGGGTCCTGAAAAAAGCGCTCATTTCCCAGAAAGCCCCCATGCGCAAGCGATCAAAGGAATCTTGCTCAAAATAATTGCTGTGACGCAGATTTAATCCGATGCGGCTGAATAACTGTCCGGAAAAAAAATGCTTCAAACCCACGGCCAGGCCGGGAATGGCGGTATTCAAGTATGACATATCGCCTTTGAAAGATGTCAGGCTGAAATCCGGGGAAAGGAAAAGGGTGCTGCGCGCGGACAGCACTTTAAAAAAATTGAATCCGCCGTAGAGCGTCGACTGGTTCAGGTAATCGTTGTTCTGGTAGATTTTTCCGTCGGCACTCAGGAAGAAGTTGAATCGGCGGGTATCGAGACTCAATTCCAAGCCCGGACGGAAAATGGAATCGCTGACCGCCGTTGAGTCCCAAAATATGTTGTCCGAGTAGTTGAGGTCCAGATATGGCGTAATTGATATGTTGTCGGCGGCCGTTGCCGATTTGGGCAAAAGCGTCAATAGAAGGCACAGGGAGAGCCAGGCTCTCCCCGCGGTTTTTGTCATTATCAGTTTTTCTTGCATTCAATGACCGCGCCGTGTTTTGCGGTTCCTCCCCTGGTTGTTGTTGGGGCCGGAGTTGTCACAGACATTGGTGTTGTTGCCGCCGCCCCAATTGTTGTTCCAAAGATAATTGTAACTGTAACTGAAATGGTTCAAACCGCCGCGATTCTGCTTATTGGCATTCTGGTGTTTGTAGCCAAATCTGTTCATGTAACCCGAACCGTCATCGGGACGGACCCAGTCCGGGTCGAGACAGTTGGGTATGCCGTCGTTGTCCTCATCTCGGGCCAGATCGTTTATGCCGTCGCAGTTCTCATCGATGAAGCCGAATCGCTGGACCAATTCCTTCTGGGAAATGCTTGGCGCTGGATCGGCCACTTTGTCCTTTTCGTCGGCAAAGGCAATGGCCGCAACCGCGATCACTGCCAAGGTCAGAATGTAAAATTTGACTTTTTTCATGTCAGCCTCCTTTGCTGGTGTCTGCAAAGGGTAAAGCATTTGGCGTGCCAAACAATAAATGAGTATTATCGCTGTTTTGCGGTTGTTGCCCGCGAATTGCTTCGCAATTTATTGCTGATTTTCGCAATTTTTCGCGAAAAAAGAACTGTTTCGGGCGCATGCTTGTTGCCTCTTACAACAATTATAAAATATTAACTGTTTTTTTTCAAAATAAACTCCAAAGGCTTTAATGCACGGAAAACAGTTTTCATTTAATTGCGCATGTTTTATCTGTGAAGCGAACAGCCGCTATGGCCATTGAAATCCCTGCCTGATTACATTATAATTTATCAAGATTGATTGGAGGGCTGACTTCTGCTGAGAGGTGTGAAAATGAAAAAAAAGTTGGCGCTGCTCATTCTGTTGGCAACAGGAGCGCTGCTGCTGGCCGGCAAGGCCCTGGTTGTCAAGGTCATGCGCTCTAACCTGCTGGCCAAGCCCGATTTTCTTTCGGCGAGCCTGGCTCCCATGCAAAAAGGCGCAAAACTGGAGCTGATTGAGATACAGGGGAACTGGTACCTGGTGCGCAATGCCGGCGGCTTGAAAGGCTATGTGCATCAAACGGCGGTTGCCGAAAGCAAAACGAATTTGAGCGGCATCATTCCCGGGAAAAAGGGAGCGAGCGAGGAGGAGTTGGCCTTGGCCGCAAAAGGTTTCAACGAGGGCAACGAAAAAAAACTGCGCGGCAGCAGGGGCTACAACTTTGCCGACGTGGATTGGGTGATGGAATGGGATATCGCCAATGCGGCCCTGGCCGCTTTCGTTCGTGAGGGGAAACTGAAATGAAAAAATTACTGTTGATCTGCCTGTGTTTTTTTCTGCTTTCCTGGAAGCCGCCAATTGATTTAAGCAAGTTGAGCAAGGCCAAAAAAGGCCTGGAACTGGTTTCCGGGGCGGCCCACAAGATCAGCGAGGAAGAGGAATATTTTATCGGCCGTGCCGTGGCGGCCAACATTCTGAGCCAGTATCCGTTGTGGAAGAACGTTGATATCACCCGCTATTTGAACCTGATCGGCCGCGCCCTGGTGCTGAAGTGCGATCGCCCTGAGATATTCAGCGGCTACCATTTCGCTGTACTGGACAATGACGAGCCCAACGCTTTTTCGGCCCCGGGCGGGATCATCCTCCTTACGCGCGGCATTGTTGCCATGGCCGAAAATGAAGACGAACTGGCCGCGATCCTGGCCCATGAGATTCACCATGTCGTGACCAAGGATCCGTTGAAGGCGATCAAGTCGCAGCGGCTGAAAGCCCTGGGCACCTTTGCCGCCGGTGAGGCGCTCGGCTCCAGCGACCGGGTGCTCGGTATTTTCCAGGATTCGATCATGGACATCAGCGGCACATTGCTGCAGAAGGGCTATTCCCGCAAGCAGGAAAAAAACGCCGACCTTGGGGCAATTGAACTGCTGAAGGCGGCAGGGTACGATCCCCAGGCACTGCTGGCCATGCTGCAAAAGGTAAAAGCGATTGAAAAAAAGAAGGCCAAAGCATTCTCGGCCCATCCTACGGCATCCAAGCGCATTGCCTATGTTGAGGACAATCTCGATCATGGCCCTGCTGCAAGCGAAAAAAGCTCCAGGCTGACCAGGTTCAAGCGATTCGTTTCCCGGCACAGAAATTGAAACGCTTCCTGGTTTCGACCGCGCTCATCTTCGCCTGCACCTTGGTCCTGGGAAATCTTGTATCCAGCCTTTTCGAAAAAAAAGTCTATGACCAGAAAGTCCGTTTTTTCAGCCGTCCTTGCTCCGCCCCGCTCATCCTGGTCGAAATAGACCAGGAAAGCATCGATTTCTACAATCTGAATTTTCAGACCCCCTGGCCCTGGCCGCGCAGTTTTTATGCCCGGGCCATCGATTACCTGGCCGCTGCCGGAGCCAGGGCCGTGGCCATGGACATGATATTCAGCGAGCCCAGTCTTTACGGCGGAGAGGATGAATGGCTGGCCGCATCCATGAAAAAATCTGGCCGGGTCTTCATGCCGCTGTTCTTTTTGGGCCAGCAAGGACCGGCCGAAGATCTCGATGGATTTGTCCTGGCAACTGTTCCGGAGCTCTCCCGCCTGCCGGTCAGGGAGGGGAAGGTTCTCCAGCCGCTGCCGATCCTGCGCGCCGTCCTGCGCGGCGCCGGCAACGCCCAGGCCGCGCCCGACCGCGATCGCATCTACCGCCGCCTGCAGCATTTCGTGGTTCACGGCGGACGTGTTTATCCATCCTTTTCACTTGCTTTGGCCCTTTTCGCTGACCCGAGCCTGTCGCTGGCGGAAATACCTTTCGCCGCGGATGGCGGCCTGAACTTGAAGTTCTATCAGCCTGAAAGCTTCCGGCGCCACAGCATATCCGAACTGATCCAATCCCAGGTGCGCCTGGAAGCAGGAGAAACGCCCATCCTGGATGCGGCAGCGTTCAAAGACAAGATCGTGGTCATCGGCGCGACCGCCCAGGCTCTTCTCGACAACCGTTCCACTCCGGTCAATGCTATCGGTTCCGGTTTCGAACTTCATGCTACCGCCCTGGGCAACCTGCTCGAGCGCGATTTCATGCGCGTGCTCGACCCCCGGTTGCAGTGGCTGCTGGTATTGGCGTCCATCCTGCTGCTGAATTTTGTTCTATCCCGGATCAAGGCCATCCAAATGCAGCTTCTGGCGGCGCTGGGGATCGTGATGCTGGCCCTGTCCGGAAACCTGCTCCTTTTCTTTTCAGGCCTGGATCTCGATTTCATTCCCCTGTTCATCGGCCTGGTCTCCTGCAGCGGCTACGATGCCTATAACCGCTACCAGCTCGTCCGCCGCGAAAAAAAGTTCATCCAGAACGCCTTCAAAAACTACCTTTCCGATTCCCTGCTGGCTGAAATCATGAAAAACCCGCGCGGCCTCAACCTGGGCGGCGAAAAAAAACTTGTCACCATATTTTTTTCCGACCTGGCCGGCTTCACCACTCTGGCCGAAGCACTGTCTCCCGAAGAGGTGGTCAATATCCTTAATATTTACCTGGAGCGCATGACCTCGGTAATCATGGAAAACGGCGGTTTTGTGAACAAGTTCGAAGGCGATGCCATCATGGCATTCTGGGGCGCACCTCTGGCCTGCGCCGACCAGGCGATCAAGGCCATGGGCGCCGCCAGGCGCTGCCAGGAAGAGCTGTCGGAGCTGAATCTGGATTTTGAAAAAAAAGGGCTGCCGCGATTGGGCATGCGCATCGGCATCAACAGCGGCGAGGTCATTGTCGGCAACATCGGTTCGCGAAAACGTTTCGAATATACGGTCATCGGCGACGCCGTCAACCTGGCTTCGCGCCTGGAGGGGATCAACAAGCAATATAAAACTGCGGTGATATGCGGTTCCATGTCCGCAGGCATGGCGGACGAGCGCATGGTCCTGCGCCGACTGGATCGTGTTCGCGTCAAGGGGAAAAAGATTGCCGAGGAAATCTATGAGGTGGTCGGCGAAAGATCCCGGACGGCCGCGGCAGAAGTCATGGGACTGGCCCGTTTCGACAAAGGTCTGCAATTGTATTTTAGCGGGGATTTCGCAGCAGCCCTTGAGATTTTCACTGCTGCTTCCGACGATCCTCCCGCGCAAGTCTTTGTTCAACGCTGCCAATACCTGCTGGACAATCCTCCGGAAAGTTGGGACGGTGTCTGGACGTTCACGGAAAAATAGGGGACAGGGTGCAGGGTACAGGGGACAGAGAAGAGAAGAGAAGAGAAGAGGATATAGCCCGCTTCATGTTTCGTTTCCTTATAAAATTTGAGAGAACTGCTTCAATGCGCTTGGACTTTTTCTTTATCGCCAACCATTAAAAAAAGCAAAACGAACCTGTCTTTTCCTTCAATTGCGAACGTTGAACATCCAACCCTGTCTTATGATAAAATGCCGCTATGCTCGAAATCAAGAACCTGCAGAAAAAGTTCGGCAAGCGGCAGGCCCTGAAGGACGTTTCTTTTTCACTAGCTGCTGGGGAGATCTACGGCCTGCTGGGGCCGAACGGGGCGGGCAAGACCACCACTCTGAAGATCCTGGCCGGGCTGCTGGCCGCCGACGGCGGCAGCATCATCATCGCCGGCAAGCCGTATCATCGCGAGCAGCACGATTTGAAAAAGCTGATCGCTTATGTTCCCGACCAGCCTTTCCTCTACTATAAGTTGAGCGGCGAAGAACACCTCAATTTTTACCAGGATCTTTACAAGATCCCCTATGCCAACAGAAAGGAAAAGAGCGATTTCTTCTTCAGGTATTTCGAGTTCGAGGAATACCGCACTGAGCTGGTGGAGAATTATTCAGCCGGCACCAGGCAGAAGCTGCTTATCGCTCAGGCCCTGGCCGTCGAGCCCAAACTGCTGCTGCTCGACGAACCACTGGTCTCCATTGACCCGCTGGTGGGGAAAAAATTCAAGTTGTACCTGAAGGAGGTCGCCGCCAAGGGGACGGCCGTGCTCTTTGCCACCCACATCCTGACCCTGGCCCAGGAAATCTGCCGGCGCATCGGCATCATCGTCGACGGCCGCATCATCGCCCAGGGCGGGCTGGAGGAGTTGATGTTCCTGGCAGGTCAGAATACCCTGGAGGAGTTTTATTTTCAGACGGTGCTCCGCTATGAAAAGCCTGCTGAAGCTTAAGTTCCTGCAGCTGCGCAATTCACTGGTGCGCGGCGAGAAGAAAAAAATCGTCCTCTTCCTGCTCCTCGGCCTGTTCTTCATGCTGGTACTCGGCTTCTTTTTCAACAAGATATTTGCCTATTTGGTGGCGGTAAAGGAATTCCCGCAAGTCTTCAAGGTATTTCTGGCCGAGAAACTGCTGATGATGATATACATGACCCTTTTCTCCATGCTGCTGCTTTCGGCTCTGCTGACTTCGCTCGACGTTTTTTACATTTCGCGCGACCTGCATTTTCTCTTCTCCACCCCCATGCCGGTGCGCAGTGCCTTCGCCTGGAAAATGCTCGAAACAGGTGTCTACAGCTCGGCCATGGTCGTTTTCTTCTCGCTGCCGGTGCTTTTTTTTTATTGCCGCTATTTCGCACCCGGGCCGGGTCAGGTCCTGCAGGTCCTGCTGGCATTTCTTCTCTTCATCGCCTGCGGCGTTTTGACCGGAATTATGCTCGGGCTGGTCATTCCGGCCTTCTTTTCGGTGCGCCGCCTGCAGCCGGTGCTCTCGGTTTTTTCCATCATCCTTATTTCCTCGATCGTGGTCTTTCTGCGGCTGCTCCGTCCGGAAAGGTTTTTGGAACCCAGCGAGATCGACAATGTGCTGAAATACATGGGCTCACTGGACCTGAAGGTCTTCTATTATTTCCCTTTTTCCTGGCTGGCCCGGGCCATGAGCATGACCGCGGACGGCCGCAGCGCTCCCTACTGGAAGATCATTGCCCTCTTTGTCATGCTGGCGGCCGCCCTGCTGTCGCTGGTACTCTGGCTGCGCAAGAAACTCTACTTGCAGCTTTTCGACAAGCTGAACCGGGGCGGCAGAGGTTACTTCAAGTCCAACTGGCGCACTACGCGACTGAAAAACGACTATATCCCACTGCTGAGAAAGGAACTGAAAACTTTCCTGCGTACACCGGCCCAATGGTCGCAGCTGCTCATCGTCGGCGCCCTGGTGGCCGTGTTCGTCATCAACATGAAGATGATCCCCCTGCCGCATCCCTCGATAAAGAACTTTGTGTCCTACCTGAACTTGATCATGGCGGTTTTCATTGTTTCCGGCTTGAATTCGCGCTTCACTTTCACCTCCATCCCCGGCGAGGGCCCCGGGCAGGTCCATATCTTCAGCTCTCCATACGTCAAGGAGAAGTTCTACCGCTTCAAGCTCCTGTTTCACCTGCTGCCGCTCCTGTTCGTCGGCTTCCTCTTATACGCGCTGGGTGACCTGGCCCTGCATTTCGACGTCTTCACCCGGGTCATCGCCCTGGTGTTCCTGACCCCGGCCATTGTCTTCCTGACCGTTTTCTCCCTGGTGCTCGGCATTGAGACCAATGAAACGAACCCCGTGTCACCCGAACACGTGATCGTCTCCAAGCAGGGAATATCCTACATGCTTTGGAGCATGATCTATCTTGTGGCCGGGATGATCTTTCTGATCCGGCCGGTGGGAATTTACTATTGGCATCACTTTACGCATGCGGCCATCCCTTACGGGGAAATTATAGCCTGGTTTCTTGGTTTTGAGCTGGTCAACCTGATCTTGATCACATTCTATTACCGCCGCGGCAAAAAGCTTTGGCTGGCGCGAGAGCTGTAATACACGACTCGGTGTACGGCCAACGGTGCACGGTAGACGGTAGAAAAAGAAAAAATACGAAAAAGGAGGGAAACGAGTTGCTTATTAAATATATTTTTTTCGGCTTTTGCCGTGAACCGTCTGCCGTAAGCCGTAAACCAAGTTCTTCACTGCGAACTATTTCTTGTAAGTTGATGTTACTTTTGTCGTCAGGCCGCCGCGCGGAGTGAATTCGGCTTCCACGGTCATCTCCAGGGGCTGGACCATTTTAACCAGGTGTTCCAGGACAAGCTTGGTCAGGCTTTCATAAAAGATCCCGGTGTTGCGGAACTGCAAAAAATAGTACTTCAGGGATTTCAACTCGACTATCAATTTTTCAGGCATGTATCTGATGCGGATGATGCCGTAGTCGGGGAGGCCGGTCTTGGGACAGAGAGAAGTGAATTCAGGGTTGACGATCTCCACCCAGGTGCCCCTGTCCTTGTTGTCGAAACGCTCGGTTTCCAGCACATCGCAATTGATGAAGGAAATGTCCTTGCGGATGGACTGCAGATAAGAGGCAATGTCTTCCATGGTCATGGCTGCTCCTTGAAAAAATTATGCTTCATTACCTGTCCCCTGTCAATGGTTTTGCAAGTGGATGGAACTTGACAAGCAATCGCCAAGTGACTATGATGGCGTTTTCAAGGAGGATAGATGAAAAAAGTTTTTTTTGCGGTTATTCTCGTATTGGTCGTCGCGCTTATGCTGCCGGCCGACGTGTATATCAAAACCAACGTCCATACCGATGCCTTCTCCATGATGGGGCAGAACCAGCCGGCCAAAGATGAGGTCATGGAGCAATGGGTGGGCAACAACCAGCTGGTCAACAAAACCGGTGACAAGATCATGATCATGGACATGGATAAAAAAATGATGTTCATCGTCAATCCCAAGGACAAGACTTACGTGGAAGCAACCTTGCCCCTGGACATGTCCAAATTGGTGCCCAAGGAAGCGGCCTCGATGATCTCCATGATGAAAGTGACGGTCAAGGTTACGGCCAACGGCCAGTCCAAAAAAATCAACAAGTGGAACTGCAGCGGCTACGATGTGGAAATGAGCATGATGATGATGCAGATGAAGATGAAGGTATGGGCCACCACCGAAGTCCCCTTTGACTGGAAGCTGTTCGCCAAGATGTATGCCAACGTTTCCAAAATGCAGTTCATGGATGACGCGGCCATCGGCGAACTGATGAAGATCAACGGCTACCAGGTGGCTTCGGAAATGACCATGGACATGATGGGCAGCAAGCTCAACGTGACCAGCCAGGTTGTTGAGATCACCCAGAAACCCGCGCCTGCCGGAATCTACGCGGTTCCGGCCGGATACACCAAGAAAGACAAACTTTCCATGGAGGATATGCGCGGCGGCAGATAGTTCACTATTTTCACTTCTGATAAAGGGGCGGCCCCAAAGCCGCCCTTTTTTTTACTCTGATTTTCAGCTGGCCTTCCCAGTCAATTAAACATGAACAGGGAACATCAATGGCAATTGACCGTTTTGTTGGTCTCTCCAGCTGTGAAAGTAATCCTGGAATAATTGTTAGTAGGATTTATGTCGGAGCAGGAAGCGCTTTCCAGTGCAATGCGGACGAGGTAATTGACGCTGCGGTCCGGGCGCGAATAGACCCCGACCATACCGGATTCATACTCCTGCAGCCCGATGGTGGAAAGGCCCATTGTCTGTGACACGCTCAGTTCGGCTTCGTCTGGTGCCTCGGTCTCAAAGACAGCCTCCACTGCCGAAGCGCAGGAGCCGGCGCAGCGGTTCCGGCCGTAAGCGCGCATAAAGACGTTGCCGCTGGCGTTCCTGACGATTTCCACCTTGGTCAGAACCAGGTCCACACCGGGACAGTATGTCTTGGCCACGTAAATCTCCGATTCGCCGCTGTTGTTGCTCTCATTTGCTTCGCTCACCTGGGCGGTTGCATCGGACGTGGCCCGCCAAACTCTCCGTACGCCACTCGGGACCGTGTCTGCAAAGCTCAAGGTCACAGTTGCCGCCTTGGCCCGGCTGGGATCGGCACAGAGACGCGCCACGCTCTCCTGCCCATGATTGATATAATCTGCAGGCAGGGAGCGCTTTTCCAGACGCACCAGGAATGGACCTGCGCAAATCCGCGTGGCCGCAGAATTGATGACCGTGACCTTAACTTGAACGCGATGGCCGCCATCGGCATCCAGGCCTGTCCTCTCCGCCTTGACGCTCACTATCCTCAGATCGGGCTTGATCTTCAGGTTTAGAGAGCTGTCCTTTTTTTGATCGGCCGCAGCTGAAGCAAATAGTGTGAAAAAAAGCAGTATGCTTACTATCGACCAAATGCAATTTTTCAATATGTTCATGAAGTCCTCCTCGGAAGTGGTTTTACAGCATTTAGATAAAAGTTTTAAAAAACAATCTCAAAAAAAAAATACCGCAATTACATTTGTATTAAAAGTAGCGGGCGGGGCGGCACTTTGTCAGCCCCTTTTTTAATCCCCGATGTTGTTCAGTATTTTTTTAAGGGCGTTGATCACGTCAACGGGAGAGACCGGAAGGGTGGGATTGAAATTATTTTCCGCGTCCAGCGACAGGATCTGGGCATTTACCAGGAAAGCGATGGTATCGTAATTCTTATGCAGGGGCGAGAGGTCGGCGCCCGCCATCCTGGCCGCCGCAGGCGTGAAGCGCAGTGTGTAGCGGTTTTTCCCCAGATAGTTTATCAGGGAGTTGAGGATCACGGCGAACGTGGCCCGGTCGGGAGTGGAGAAACGGTCGAAAGTGTGGTCGGGCCGGGTGACCATAATGCCGCTGGTGCAGGTTTTGATGATATATTCCCTGGCGAAAGAACCGTCAATGTCGGTAATGATCTCGGGAGCCCGGTCCATGCGGATGAAGGGCTCGAAATAATAACCGATCAGGGCAGCCAGTTCCTCGCGGTTGATCTCGGTTTTGAAGAAGATCCTTTTAAATTTCTCGGGCAGATTCATTTCCTGGAAGCTGTCGCGGATGCGTTTTTTTTCGGATTCCAAAACGGGATCTCCGGGTTTGATGGCCAGCAGGCGGTCCAGGGTTATCAGGGCCATATCGAATTTTCCTTTTTTTTCATATATGGCGGCCAGCTTCAGCAGCACTACCTCGTTGTGGGCGTCCTTTTCCAGAACTGCCTCATAAAAAGGCAAACTGCGCTGCCACTCATTTTCGCCGTAATAATGGTCGGCGATCTGCAGGGTGATGGCGGTCATGTCCGGAGAAAACCAGGCCGCCTGTTCAAGCGCTCTGATGTATTTTGCCTTGTCAATATTCTTTGCCTGCTCCGCTTCCAGAAGGTATTTTTGCGTGGCGCTTGATTGGATATATTCATACCTCAATTTGATCCAGGCGTCATCCTGGGCCCAGGCCAGCAGTTTGCCGTATATTTTGAAAGCCGCGAAAAGGTCGCCCTCAAATTCATGAATGGTAGCCATGCCCATTTGGGCCTGCAAATTTTCAGGATTCGTTTCCAGGGCTTGAGCGAACTGCGATGAGGCCGCACTGTATTTTTTACGAGCCAGGAAAACGTAGCCGAATGCCGCCTGTTTTTTGTCCAGGCGCACTTCGCTGAGTTGGAAAAACTTGTAGGCCGCGTTGGTGTCGCCCTTTTGCAGTTGATCCCAGCCCTGACGGAAATAGGAGTCGCTGAAATCGCCGCTCGGATGTACCGGCAAATGAAAATCGATTTTCACGGGCTTCACACCGCCGCAGGCAATGGTCAACAGGATGAGTGCTGCCGGCAAAATGGCTTTCATCGGATCACACCTCCGTGCTTTTCCTTGAATTGTAACATTTTTTCAAGTGAACATAAAACGCCGGCCTTGAAGCCGGCGGCGGTCCGGTTTTTTTCCAGGACAATGGCCCAGTTGGCCAAGGCGTCAAGCTGCTGCTCATCGGCTACCTCGATGGTGCAGAATTTGTAATCGCCGAAATAGCGCCTGAATATCTCCTCCTGCAAAGCGTCTATGCCTGAGCGTTCAGCGGCGGAAATGTACAGGTCGCCGGGATTTTCTCCGGCCGGCAGTTTCTCCGTGTCATTCAGAAGATCGATCTTGTTGAACACGGTGACGATCTTTTCCTGAGCGATGTCAAGCTGGCGCAATACTTTTTCCACTTCGTTTTTCTGGCCGGGCCAGTCGGGATTGGTCAGGTCGACCACGTGCAGGACGATATCGGCCTGGCGCACCTCTTCCAGGGTGGCTTTGAACGAAATGAAGAGTTCAGCGGGCATACTGCGGATAAAGCCGACCGTGTCGGATAAAATGTAATAGTAGCCGGGATGGGATTTATAAAGATTGACCCGGCGCAGCAAGGGATCGAGGGTGGAAAACAATTTTTTGGAAACAAAGACAGCTTCTCCGGTCAGGGCATTGAACAGCGTTGATTTTCCGGCCGATGTATAGCCGACCAGAGAAACCAGCGGCACCGGCAGGGAACGGCGGTTCCGGCGCTGCAGGTCCCGGTTATTGATCACTGCCTTCAATTTCTTTCGAATGCGGGCGATCTTCACTTTGATCAGGCGGCGGTCGGTTTCCAATTTGCTTTCACCGGGGCCGCGGGTGCCGATACCGCCTGCCAGCCTGGACAGGGCGATGCCTTTGCCGGTCAGGCGGGGAAGGAAGTAAAGGAGTTGGGCCAGTTCGACCTGCAGTTTTCCTTCCTGGCTGCGGGCACGATTGGCGAAAATATCCAGGATCAGGCGGCTGCGGTCAATGACTTTGACTCCCAGAAAATCTTCCAGATTGCGCTGCTGCATGGTACTCAGGACATTGAAGAAAACAACCAGGTCGGCATTGAGCGATTCGATCAGGCGTCCGATCTCCTCAGCCTTGCCCAAGCCGATCAGAAAGCGGCGGTCCGCCACCAGTCTTTTCTGCCAGAGTTGTCCCACCGTTGCCGCTCCGGCCGTCCGGCAGAGGGCCTGCAGTTCAGCCATGCTGGTTGTGATCTCGGCTTCACTCTGCTGTAAGGAAAACCAGCCGCAGGTTATGGCTTTTTCGACAGGCATTTTTTTATGAATTCCATGATGGCCGCCTTGTCCTCGGCAGCGAACCACTCGATGTCTTTTTCCTGACGGAACCAGGAAAGCTGTCTTTTGGCGAACTGCCGCGAATGACACTGGATCAGTTCCCTGGCCGTAGCCAGGTCTGTTTCACCGCGCAGGTATGACAGTATCTCCTTGTAGCCCAGTGACCGGAATGGAGGACAGGAGGGGGGGTGGCTTTCGAGCAGTCTCTTGACCTCGTCAATCAGTCCGTTGGCCAGCATTCTGTCCACGCGCCTGCTGATGTTCTGATACAGCAGGTCCCGATCGACCTGGAGCCCGATGCGGATAAAGCAATGGGCGGCGAACGGAGAGCGGCTGAGACGAAAGGCTTCGCTGGGCGGCAGTCCGCTGTTGCGATAGATCTCAAGTGCCCTGATCAGGCGCACCTTGTCGTTCGGTCCGATTTTTTTTGCATAGATGGGATCGATATTTTCCAATTGCCGCCGTAGGGCGTCCCAGCCAATGCTGGCAGCTTCACTCTGCAACTGCTGGCGCTGGGTTTGCCTTTTGCTTTCAGGAAAGATGCCCCGGATCATGACCCTGTGGTAGAGGGCGGTCCCGCCGCAGACCAGCGGAATCAGGCCGCGCCTAATGATATCCTGCGCGGCGGCAAAGGACAGGTCAAGGAATTTGCTGGCATTGAACTGAGAGCAGTCTGTGATGATATCGATCAGGTGGTGGGGGATCTCCCGCCTGGACTGCGGACTGATCTTGTCGGTGCCGATGTCGAAGCCGCTGTAAACCTGGACCGAATCAGCAGATATGATCTCGGCGTTGAATTCCCGCGCCACGGCCAGCGCCATCCGGCTTTTGCCCACTCCAGTGGGCCCGAGGATCTGGATGACCTTGTTCATCAACCGAGCAGGAGCATGAGGATGAACAGCAGAGCCAGAAAAACAAGCTGCTGGCGCAAACGGATCAATTTTCGGATTCCCTGATCCATCGCAATATCAACTTTTCATGGTCCTTGCCCAAGTGGCGTTTCACCGCGTAGATCTCGGCATAGAGGATTTCCTCAAGTCCTTTCAGGAATTCATTGCTGTTTTCATTGAAGTTTTCGTACCAAATGCTCTTCATGACCGATTTTTCATCAATGCGGCCGTTGGCGCGGATCTCCAGGTTCTGGAAACAGGGGTGGATGGACTCCAGGATGGCGGTGATGGAATCGAAGAGAATGGAGTGGGCCACAGGTCCGATCTCCTTGGACAGTACGCGGTAGATGTATTCGAATTTGGCGTTGTAGTACTGCAGCGTCTCATCAAAAGAGGTGAAGGTGGTCGGCAATTGCTGGATGGCGTGGGGCGTGACCTGGCGGGTCGGTTGCTTGCGGTCGCAGATCAGTTCAAGCTTGAGCAGGAAGTAAAGGATCTTCAGAGTGTCGAAACGGAGCAATTCGCTCTTCTGGATGACCGCGGCAACGGGAGTGGCTTCAGCCACCAGGGAAAGGACATGGGTTTCGAAAGGTTTCAGGGCGATCGGGAAGTGGCCTGCGGGCGGAGCCGGAAAAAGCACGTTGTTTGCCGCGAACCTGCTATCGATGAACTCCTGATCCTCTATGCTGCGGACACCATCCAGGATCACATCCGGAATCGGAACATCGAGAACGATGTTCTCGCTTTCTTTTTCGGGCAGTGGACCGATATCGTACTTGCCTGTACGCAGGGTGAAAAGTGAAAAGACAATGGCGCGCAGATGGGCCGCGACCTCGGTCCACAAATGCTCGGGCGTAAGGGCCCCCATTTCCAGCAGGGCCCGGCCGTGGCGAATTTTGTTCTTTTGCATGCGGCGGCGGCTTTTTTCAAAAAGTGCCTTGCTTATGATGCCGCGGCTCAAGAGGAATTGACCCAGGGAATCCTCGGCCAGGCTGGATTGAGCAAAGACAATGCGGCCGTTTTCCAGCCACAGCGTTTTGCTGAAACGCGCCGTGGTGATCTTCAACTGCCCGTCCAGCGACTGGCTGTTCATCAGGGCAAGGATGGAGGCAAAGTCCAATTCGCTCAAGGTCCCTGAGATCGGCAAATGACTGTTCATCAATACTTCATACCAAGTTCCATCTGCGTCAGCTTGTATTGCTCCCGCTCCGCTTCGATCTGCTCCAGGTAACTTTTAGACACGTCCCCGGTGGGGTACAGGCCCGAAAAGCAGGCCTTGCAGAAGGAGCGGATGGCGGGGTTCTGTCTCTTGACCGCCTGTTCCATGTCGTGAATATTCTGGTAAAGCACCCGGTCGGCGCCGATCTTGGCGGCAATCTCCTCGGCGCAGGCGTTGCTGGCGATGAATTCCGCCTTGGTCTGCATGTCGATGCCGTAGACGCAGGGGTTGGTCAGGGGCGCGGAATAGGAAGCAAAATAGACATTCCTGGCGCCGGACTGGCGCACCATCTGGATGATGGAGCGCGAGGTGTTGCCGCGGACGATCGAATCGTCCACGAGCAGCACGTTCTTGCCGAAGAACTCGTCGGCGATAGGGTTCAACTTGTGGCGGATCGATCTTTCGCGCATCTGGTCGCCGGGCATGATGAAAGTCCGTCCTATATAACGGTTTTTAACAAGGCCTTCGCGGTATCTGAGCTTGAGCATGCGGGCAATCTCGATGGCAGCCGGGCGCGACGAATCGGGTACGGGGACCACCACATCGATCTGCAGCCCGCTTTTTTGAATGACTCTGGCCAATTTTTTCCCCAGGTCGACACGAGCCTGGTAGACGTTGATCTTGTTCAGGTAAGAATCGGGGCGGGCAAAATAGATGTATTCGAAAATACAGGGTCTGAAAGGGGCCGCCTGCAATTTTTTTTCATGGATATTACGGTTATGGTCAATGAAAACAGCCGAGCCGGGCTGCACGTCCCTGATCTGGGAAAATCCAAGCAGATCCAGGGTAACGCTCTCGGAAGCGAATGCGTAGCCGGGGAGGATTTGCCGGTGGTCGATGCCGAACAACAGGGGGCGCACCCCATAAGGATCGCGAAACGCCACCATGCCCTTGTCGGCGATATGGATCACGACCGAATATGCCCCTTTCACGAGCTTGAAAACATGGCGAACAGCGCTGAAAACGCTTTCAGGAGAAACGTCACGGCGACTGGATTTTTCCAGCGCTTCGGCGAAAATATTCAGGATCACTTCGACATCGCAATCGGAATTGATGATCTTATGGGATTTCTCAAAAAGCTCTTTTTTCAATTCCAAAAAATTCATGACATTGCCGTTGTGGGCCGCGGCTATACCGTAAGGGTGGTTGATCCAGAATGGCTGGGCATCTTCAACCGAGCCCTCGCCCACGGTAGGGTAGCGGGTGTGGCCGAGGCCGATATGGCCTTTCAGGCGTGCGGTGTTGTGCTCATCGAAAATGTCGCGTACCAAGCCGTTGCCTTTTTTTAAGTGATAATGGCCGTCGTAGGTCAGGATGCCGGCCGAATCCTGCCCGCGGTGCTGCAGGGTCAGCAAGCCGTTATATAATTTGCCGATCACCGCTTCAGTCGAATAAATTCCCAATAAGCCGCACATGATGCCACATTTATAACAGAAATCGCATGAAAGTCAATAAAAAAACTCACCCCCGATCCCTCGCTTTTCGAAAGAAAGGGGAGGCAAAAGAGGAAAAGATTCCTGACCCTTCTCTTCGCAAGAGAAAGGGGATGGGGATGAGTTTAAGCTCCAAGCGCGGCATAATGTTCGCCTTAATTATTAATCAAGGGAATTATTGACAAATACAGGAATTATATGGTAAATCAATTCCATGATCACAGAATTTGAAAAACAAAAAATACAGAGGGATGTGATCCGCAAAGAGTCAAGGCTGACCATGATCGTCAGCCTGTCCCTGCTGGCTTCCATCGTCGTCTATACTTTGATCGCCTATCTGCATAAGGGCAGTTTTCTGACCAGCAGGGGAGTCCGCGAAGCCTGGAATGTATTGAATATCATATCCATTGTGCTGATCATCGTGGTCCTGGCCGTGCGCAAGACCATTTATTTTTCTCCGCGGCTGGTCCGGGAGGACTTCACCCTTACTGCCCTGCTGAAGCGCTGGCGGACCATCGATATCGTTCTGCTGTCATTTGCGGAAGTTATCGCCCTTTTCGGCCTGGTCATTACTTTTCTCGGTATGCCTTTTGCCCGTACCTTTCATTTCTTTGTCAGTGCTTTTTTACTGACCATGATACTGATGCCCATACCCTGGAAGGTCAAGGATAAATTACGCAATTTTGAAAAATACGCCGGGAAATGGATATCGTAAGCACGGGACTTTCTCCTGAAGTGGGCTTAAAACCCGCCTGTAGCGGAAAGTGCAGTTGAAAGGTTAACAGGAGATGCATATGACCAAGAACATTTTGCTGGTGGAATATGACGATTCAACCATAAATGTCATTAAAGAACTTTTCCAACCGCCGCTATTTGAAATTGCGGTGGCCAGCGATGGCGAGATGGCCAAGCGGCTCCTGAGCAACCGCTCATTCGACCTGATGATCACTGCTGCCATGCTGCCTCGCTTTCATGGTTTCAACCTGGCCTTGGCCGTGGCCCAGGATCATCCGGGCATGAGAATCATCATTATCAGCGCTATTTACAAAGGGGTGGAGTACCGGCATCAAGCCATTACCCAGTATCGGGCCGACGATTTTTTTGAAAAACCCCTTGAAAAGGAAAAATTCCAAAAACGGGTTCTGGAACTATTGAACCTGTCGGCCAGCGATCTGAATGCGATTCCCACGGCTGCCACCACCCAGATCCCGGTGTTTGATACGGCCAAGATACCGGCCCCTAAATTCGCTGATGATGAATCTGACAAGTTGAGTTCGGCGGATATCTTTGGAGACATCATCCAGAAAATCGAGAAAGTACCCGAATTTCAGATCGACTTGGGAGGCAACCAGCCGGCCGCGAATACTCAGCAGAAAAAAATAGAACCGCGACCTGCCGACCCTGACCCTGCCCAGACTGTTTTGGTGAAGAAGGAGACAGAAGAGGTTCCGGAGATTAAAAGGCCGGACCCGGGCGCTACCCATATTCCGACTTCGCCCAGCGATACAAGCCGGGCCAGGGAGAGCAGGAAAGCCGCCGCCAGTGCCCAGAGTATCAATGACAGCCTGGACAGCCTGCGCCATACCGTAAAAAAGTCAATGCCGGAAAACAAGATGCGCAAGATCGAGGACGATATCGCCCGGCGTTTCGAAGACACCCTTTCCGGGCTTGGGTTGCAGCCCAAGCGACCCGCGGCCCAGCCCGGTTCTCCCGGCGAACCTCAGGTCAAAGCAATCGAGAAAACGGCGCCGGAGCCTGAAGCCAAGGTTGACCCCGAGCCGGCGTCCACACTCCTCGATAAGGTCATGGTCAAGGAAGAAGAAAAAATACTCGAGGATGAGATCATCGAATTGGGGGAGGAATCGCTGCAAAAAGACAAAGAGCCCGAACCTGATGCCGAAGACAAAAGGAGTGCGCCCGGCAAGGAAAAAAAACCTGCTGAAAAAGCCGTTCCCCAGGACAATCCCAATGAAGTGGGGGACTACGTCCTGCTCGGACTTATCGCCCGCGGCGGCATGGCCGAGATCTACAAAGCCAAGAAAAAAGGCGTCAAGGGCTTTGAAAAAGTGATCGCCATCAAAAAGATCCTGTCCGGGTATGGCGAAGACGACAAATTCATCGAAATGCTGGTGGATGAAGCCAAGATCGCAGCTGAGCTGTCGCATCCCAACATCATTCAGATTTATGATCTGGGCCGCAAGGACAATTATTATTTCATCGCCATGGAGTATGTCCTGGGCAAGGACCTGCGTGAGATTCAGACCAGGTTGCGTGAAAGGGACAGCTGGTTTCCCGAAGAGATATCCCTGTACCTGACCATCAAAATTCTTGAAGCCCTGAATTATGCCCACAAAGCCAAGGACAGCCGCGGCCGGCCCCTGGAGATCGTCCATCGCGACGTGTCCCCGCCCAATATTCTGATTTCATACAGCGGCGACGTCAAGTTGACCGATTTCGGCGTCTCCAAGGCCTCGATCAAGATACACCAGACCCTGTCCGGGGCTCTCAAAGGCAAGCTGTTATATATGTCCCCGGAACAGGCCCGCGGTGAGAGCAGCATCGATTTTCGCTCCGATCTGTACTCGGCCGGAGTGGTCCTGTTTGAGCTGCTGACCGGCAAGAAGCTGTTTCTTGACACCACGGAAATGATGGTACTCAAGAAAGTTCAGAACGGGGAGATCCTCAATCCGCGTGAGATCAACCCGGATATCGATCCGGCATTGGAAAAGATCATCCTTACCTCGCTGTGCAAGGATTGCGAAAAGCGCTACCAGAGCGCGGCGGCCATGATCGCCGATCTGGAGGCGTTCATTCATAAAAAATACGATTACATCCCCGGGCCGGTGCATCTTTCCCACTTTATCTACGGTCTTTTCGAAGCGGATATCCTCAGGGAAGGCATCAAGGTTGATCTCAAATCCCTGCCCCCCAAGCCGCGGCCACGTGAGATACCCAAGGTTCCCCCGCCGCTTGAAGAACCGCAGCCGGCCGTCACGGTACAGCCTCCTGCTCCTGCTTCTGCTCCCGCTCCTCCGGCAACCCCCAAGCCTTCCGAACCCGAGGGACTTGTGCGGATCAGTTTTGATGAAGATAAAATCAGCGAACCAGAAAAAAAAGTTGATCCCAGCGCCAAAGCGGTTTTCAAGCCAGATTCCATTTTCAAGGAACCGGATCGGGAAAAAAAGAAATTCCCGGCTTGGGTTGCCGTGCTTGGTCTTTTCATAGTGGCTGCAGCCGCCGGCCTGTATTTTTTTGTTTTCAACAAACCGGGTATGCCGGTCATTCCCTCAGCCGGCAAGCCGGCCGTTGAAGATAAAAATGGCCGGGCTCAGGAGATGAATGCCGCGGTATCGACGCAGTTGACAGGTCAGGAGATGACATCCAGCACTCAGCCGCAGTCCCTTGAGCAAACGCCGCCCATACCCGGCGCCGTTCCCGATGCCACCCAAAAAATGCTGGATGACGCGAAACTGAAGCAGGAAGAGGATTTGAAAAAACTCAAGGAAGAAGAGGACAGGAAAAAGCTTCAGGAAGAAAAGCGCAAAAAACAGGCTGAAATCGATCGTTTGAAAAAAGAGGATGAGGACCGCAAAAAGCAGGAGGAGCAGGCCCGGCTGCTGCAGGAAGAAGCGGACCGAAAAAAGCAGGAAGAGCAGGCCCGGCTGAAAAAAGAGGAAGCGGACCGCAAAAAAGCCGAGGAACTCAAGCGGCTCGAGCAAGCCAGGGTCAAGGAGGGCGACATCATCCCGTTGAACGATGCCGATGTCCAGCCTGTGGCCATTTCCACTCCCTCGCCGAATATCCCCTCCACCATACTCTCCAGCATGCCCAACAGCCAGACCCTGATGTTCACCGTGCTGATCAACCAGAACGGCGACGTGGAAACGGTGCGCATCCTGCAGAAATCCAACAGCAGCCAATTGAACACCATCCTGACCGACCTGATCAAAACCTGGAAATACTCGCCGGCCCAAAAGAATTCCGTTCGGGTTAAAGTATGGAAGACCGTTCCGCTGACAATAAAAAAATAACGAGGTGAATCATGGAAAAACTAAAAATCGAGGCCAAAGCGTTTTACGAGTCCACGCTCCGGGAAGCCAAAAAGCAGATTGAGATAATCGATGCCAAGATCGAAGAAGAGCTGGCCCGGGTAAAGGATATCATCGCGCAGCTGCAGGAACAGAAAAAGGCCACCCGCTTGATCTATGACGGAGCGTCCAATATCCTGGGTGTCAAGAACGAATTCGAAGAAGGCGAAGCAGGGCAGGAAAACTAAGCAGCCTTTTTTGTGATGAGCGGTTGATGCACTATGCAGCGGCAATCCAATATTTAAAAAAAATCCAGGGAGAAAACTGCAAATTATCCCTGGATAACATTCAGCGCATCATCGCCCGCTTGCCTTTTGACGCCGCTGCGATCAAATACATTCAGGTGGCCGGAACCAACGGCAAGGGCTCTACCGCCCATTTCATCGCTTCCATTCTGCAGAGCGCCGGCTGGCGGGTCGGCATATTCACCTCACCTCACCTGCAGGACGTGCGTGAACGCATCCAGGTCGACGGCCGGCTGATCTCGCGGAAAGATTTCGCCATGGCCATCAGTGCCGTGCATTCCTTAAGCCGGGATCTGATCGGCAGTGGAGTGATCACAAATTTGCCCACCTTTTTTGAAACTCTCTTTCTGGCCGCCCTCTTTCATTTCGTCAAGCGCGGCTGCGACTGGGCGGTTCTTGAAGTGGGATTGGGCGGACGACTGGACGCGACTTCCACGGTTATTCCCGAAGTTTCGGTTATCACCAATATTTCCAGCGACCATACCAGTATTTTAGGCAAGACCCTGGCCGCCATCACCCGGGAAAAAGTCGCCATCGCCCGGGAAAACGTGCCCCTGATCAGCGGCTGTCCGACCGCTTCAGCGGCCGGGCGCATCATACGCGCCGAGGCCCGGGCCAAAAAAACGCCGCTGGTCGAAGTTTTTTCCGGCCAGCCGCTGCGGGTCGAAAAGCAAGGCGCGGTTTATTTGTGCAGCTACCGCGCCCCTTCTGCTGAATACCGCTTCCGTGTGGTCCAGCAAGGTCGGCACCAGACTATTAATGCCGCCGTGGCCGTGCGGGCCATAGATGAACTGAGGCGGCTCGGCTGGGAGATCGGCAGCGCGGATGTGGCCCGCGGCATAAGTGACATGTTCATCCCGGCCCGACTCGAAGTGATCAGCGGCCGGCCGCCCCTGATCCTGGATGGTGCCCACAACAGCGCCGGCATCAAGGTCCTGGTGGAGTATTTGCTGGAGCAAGGTATCCGCGACTGCACACTGCTTTTCGGGGTTTTAAAAGACAAGAATTATCCGGACATGGCCCGGCAGCTGGCGCCGTTGGCCGCCAATGTCATTTTAAGCGAACCGCTCTCGGAGCGAGCCTTGCCCGCCGAAAAGCTGCTGCCTTTTTTTCGCGGCAGGAACTGCCGGATCGAGAGGAACCATTCCCGGGCCCTGGCGGTTGCAAAAAAATTAAAAAGAATTATAATTGTATGCGGTTCTCTGTATCTGGTGGGTGAGTTGAGAACCGTCGCTCTCGGAGGCAAAAAACATGGACGAAAAAAAATTCAGGGAGATTGAGGACCTTTATAAAGAATTGAAAGAGCGCCAGGCATCAGGAGAGATATCCGGCGATGACATGAAGGCCGAATTGAAAAAAATGATGATTCGGGACGAGGAAAACCGCTACTGGATGCTGGGCAGCAAAACGGGCGGCTGGTATGTCTATGACGGCAGCACCTGGAAGGCAGCCCATCCCTACGGCCACGAAGAGACGCCGCTGCTGCTGCAGCCGGAGCTGGCGCAGGCAGAAAAAATTCCCGCTGACGACCGTGGGGAAGTCCAGCGGCCAGCCGAAGACAAATCCGAATCTTTCTGCAAGTTTTGCCATTCGCGGATGGATGAGCACGACGCCTATTGCAAATTCTGCGGCGCCAGCCAGAAAGCTGCCGCCAGAGCTCCGGAACGGCAGTCCGGCCAGGGAGAAATGCTTGTCAGGTCAGTGCGTATCTTTTCCCTGATCTTTTTTTTCGGAGGCCTGGGCCTGGTAGCCGGAGTCATTTTCGGCTCCACTTTCGGGATCTTCAAGATTTTTGGCGACCTGATCTTCCAGTTCCCGTTGATGCTGCAGGAAATGCAGGGCAAGATCCATGGCGGATTGTTCTTCGGCGCCATAGGAGGTATAGCCGGTTTTATCGGCTGCGCACTGCTTGCCGTCCTGTTTGGCCTGCTTTACAATGCCCTGGCCTTTGTTTTCGGCGGCCTGCGTTTTAAAGTCAAGTCCTGAGTGCAAATGTCTCGAGTTTCAAGCAGTCCGGGTCGGTGAAGGGGGCGGTTCACATTGGCAATCCTGCAGAATTTCAATTTCTACAAGCTTTTTCTGGCCATCGCCATCAACTTGTTTTTATTTTCGCTGCCTTTCATGTTTTTGAATAAAAAAAATAAATAAAAAAAGGGAGTCGACTCTTACCCAACTCTTTTGAATAGAGAGGGGGCATGGGTGAGTTTTTATTCAACTACCTGTCTTGGCGGTAGAATGGATCCCGAATAAGGCTTGGATGTCACATGTGTATAATAAATACTCAATTGATTGTCATACAATCTCCTGTTCACTTTGGGCTGGAAGTCCCGTCAGGCAGGTCTGCTGGCATTTCAGGCCGTTTCTTGATTCACTTTCATACTATGGCATGAATATTGCTTTGTTAAAAAGGAGATGTCGATGAAAAAAAAATCAGGTTTTACCGTTGTGGAGTTGCTGATCGTACTGCTCTTGCTGGGCATCATCGTTGTCCTGACCCTGCGCGTGGGCGAGAGCGTAACGGTCAATTCGCGCATAACCGGGCTGATCAACAATTTTCTGGCCGATTTTTCCGCGGCCAAGCTGCTGGCTTCGACCGAAAATCGCTATGTTTCTATCACCTTTTCCAGCGACGGCCGCTCCTACACCCTCCAGAAACAAACCGACGTCAGCGACTACACCACCTGGGAGCAGGTCAAGACCGTCACCCCTCTGAGCGACCGCTCTTTTTTCAATGTGGGTGAGGTCAGTGATTTTGCCGTCAATTCCACCGGCCAGGTGCGCCTGCTGCCCATCACTCTCCCCTTGAGTACTCCCACCAACATAACTCTGGTTTTTTATATACGCAAAGGGTTGGGAACCACGAGCGACCCGATAGCCTATCGACGCACCATTCAAATATTTCCGTATGGAGGGTTGAAAGTTGAAAAACACTAAGGGCTTTACTCTGGTCGAGGCCCTGCTGGCCATGACCATCGTCATTTTCGTCGTGGTTTCGATCCTGTCCGGCTTCACCCAGCAGATGGTGACCAACCGCTACGCCCAATCCAAGAATGTCGCCATCACCCTGGCCGAAAGCAAGATCGAGGATTACCTCAAGTTCCCGGCCTCGCAGATGCCGGCCGGCAGCGTGGATTATATCGTGGAGAGGAACAAGACCCTTGTCGTCTACACCAGCGATCCCGATGTCGACGACCAATACCGGCGTACCGCTGTCGTTACCGCTGATGCCATGAATTTCTCCCTGAACCAGGTCCGGGTGACTGTCGAATACGGCAAGCGCGGGACACGCTATCCCTTCCGCGTGGTCCTGTCCTCCAGCAGGGGAGGCTGACATGAACAACCGCAAGGGTTTTTCGCTGGTCGAAGCCATGGTGGTCATGGTGCTGATGGCGCTGATCATGAGCTCCATCTACATGATGATCATGTATTACCGCGACGTTTCCGGCACCGAGCAGGCACGGATACGCCAGACCCAGGAGTCGCGCTTCCTGCTGTCGGTATTCAGCTCGGAGCTGAAGAATGCAGGTGCCGTGATGACACTGACCAACACCGGCAGCTTTCTGTCTGTCCCTCCTTATTTCAATGGTATTTACCCGCTGAACAACACGACTTTTCCCGACGGCGTGATCCTGGCCTGCGCCGATCCCAACGCCGTGTCAAAACTCACCGCCGAAGCCGACGTTTCCGGCAGTGGCACGGTGCTGCAGGTGAACAACACCATCGCCACACCCCCCTGGAACGATGGCGACCAGGGCATACTGATCGGTCCAGATGGCTTCTACGCCTTCTCGGTCGCGGCCGGAGGCGTCGGCGCCTCAGCACTCACGTTGGATGACACGCCAGTCTATTATTCGGGCCTGCTTAACACCGCCAATTATATTGATCCGGCTTCACCCGCGGGCAACACTTTGACCTACCCGGTCAACGCCCCGGTCATGCGCCTGGCCGATTTCAGCATCTACCTGGTAGAAGAGCACCTCGACACGGAGAAGGGGCGCAACGTGCGCAACCTGGTGCGAGTCAGCGACTGCAACGGCATTGCCGGCGTGCTGGAAAACAACGATCCTGTCAACGGTCCCGTGAAAGGGGTGATCGCCGAAAACGTCTGGGACCTGCAGCTGGTCTATTCCTCCTATCCCAACTTCCCCAACGTGACCCCTCGCAACGATTATTTCACCGCGGGTGCCACCGGCACCCTGGCCGACCTGCTGACCGCGCTGCGCGTCAAAACCTTCAAGGAGATCCGCGTCAACGTCGTGGCCCTGACCGACGACTACCCGGGCCAGGGGACGATCACCTACCCGCTGCCGATGCTGGCCGACCGCCCGGCCACGACCCTGCCCGCCGGCAAATTCAGTTACAAAACATATACTTTTTTAATCGAACCGCGCAATTTCAATATTAAGCTTTGAGGAGAATAAAATGGAAAAAGGCAGCATGCTCGTTTTAGCCATCATCGCCACCCTGATCCTTTCATTGATCATGATGGCGGGTTTGACCGTCAGTACCACTGAAGTTCATACAACCCACAATTATTTCCTTAATAAAGTTTCATACTACAAGGCCGTAGAAGGAATCGAACGTGTCATAGACCAAATACGCTCCGAACCTGATCCTTCTTCTATTTTTATAGTACCTAATGATTATAAAATCAAACAAGATGGAATGCAAAAACTCTTTATTACCGGCACATTGATTGACATACAAAATAATACGACACAAAATGTGAGACAGTTTGACGGTTTTGCACCTCCGCCATTGCCCAGTATTTCACTGGGCCCCAATGCGGGCATCAGTCCGATAATCTGGTATGTTCCTATAACCTCGGAGGTTACAGTGAACAAAAAGCGTTCCTATACCGAAATTGAAGCCGGTATATATTCCAGTGTAACCATTGCTTACTAAAGGAGGAATTTATGTATTTTAAAAAAGGAATGATTTTTATGGTCCTGCTTTTCATATTGGCCGCATCCATCACAAGCCAAACCACCCCCAGATTCAGCGACGACCGTGAATTGTTCATCGGCGTGCCCGGCAGCGGCATCATGCCGAATATTTTTATTTTGGCGGACAATTCCATATCCATGCGCACCGTCATCTATCACCCGAATTACAACCCGAATTTGTTTTACAACTACACCAATCCCACCGATCCCAGTTCCACTTCCTTGACATTGGAATTGGGTAAGAAACCCGATGGTATCAACCCTATCTTCCCCACAAGCAACGGCGGTCCCAGTTTGCCCGCTAACATCACGGTCAATATTTGCGGTAATAAGGGCGCCTTCGTCCTGGACAGCGACTACGAAGCCCGTTTCGTCAGCCAGAACAAAAACAATCCCCGCCGCTGGAATATTACCGTGCTGAGCGGCTCCTGGACCGCGGCCAACGTCGTCGGCCAAACGGTCGAATGGGGATGCACCAGCATCCCCAACAGCTGCACCGGCAGCACCACCATCACCGCCGTTTCCGGCACCGCCCCGAACCTGGTGGTCACGGTCAATCCCCGGGTCAACCCGCCCGCCAACAGCCGCATCTACATCAATCCGCACTGGGTCCTTTCATCGGCGAGCCCGAACACGGCCACAATCATAGAAGCGCCGGCCGACTGCAACAGCGCCGGCTTTACGACCACCATCCACAGCAACGTGCAATTATATGGTTATCGTGATCCCTCTAATACCGCGGTTTTTCCCAGTGTTTTATATGACCTCAATTACCTGTACTGGCTGGCCTTTCATGCCTCAGCCAACGACGTCCTCGAAGTCAGCCACTGGGCTACCACCGGCGCCTTCAAGCACGACAGTACCGGGACTCACATCAATGCCGGCTATTACCGCATGCAGGTCGCCAAGGACGTGCTCAAGGACGTGATTACCGAGCTGTGGACCAAGGATGACGCCTACAATTTCGGCCTGGGCTGCTTCGAGGACACCAGTGCCGGCGTCAGAATCATGAACAATTTGCAGAATGCCACCAACCTCACCGGAGCCCTCAATACCTTTAAGGTGAAAATTGACGGCATGGTGCCCAGGACCATGACGCCGCTGGCCGAAGCGCTGGCCGATATCTGGGCCTATTTCAAGTGCGGTCAGTCGTGCTCGAATTATATGCCGGAAAGCGAAACCAATAATGGCGGCTGCGGCGAAAATAACGGAGTTACCGGCGTGCCTGAAGTTGCTTGTCCCATTCGGAATTTTTGTCAAAAAAACTATGTCATCATCTTGACCGACGGCCGCTCGACCAGCGACGACTTCAGCGACTCCAAGTACTATGGCAGCATTTTCCGCACTCCGGTTGCCGACTGGGGCGACGGCGACAACCATGATCCGGCATCCTATAACTTGGTTCAACCCTCGACCTTTGACCCGGAATACTGCCCCAACGAGACGTGCTGGAAGCCGTCTTCCAGCGGCACCGATTTTCTTGATGATGTCGCTTGGTACATGTATCATAATGATATTTTTCCCGACAATATCCGCCCCGACATGCCGGACATGCAAGTCGTTGAGACTTTCACCATCGGTTTTTCCATTGAAAATGATCTGCTCAAGGATACGGCCAAAAACGGCAATGGAGAGTTTTATACCGCCAGTGATTACGGGGCCCTGAAGACGGCCCTGACCAGCGCCATCACCAACATCATGCTGCGCAACTTCGCTTTCGCTTCCTACACCGCACCAAAAAGGGTGACCACTGCCGTCGGCGAGGGCGCAACTTTTATTGGCTATTTCATGCCTTCATCAAAGGAAATATGGGATGGCCATCTTCAGTCTTATACCATGTACAACAAATGGTTTGCCGATAGTGATAATAACGGCGTGCTGGATAGTACGGAGCTGGCGGCCACCCCATACGAATTGCAGACGACTTGCCAATATATAACCGGGAAGAAATGCCTGCAAACCGTTTCCATGGCGGCTACTCCAAATTGGGACGCCGCCGATAAATTGGCAAGTCTGTCCATTGCTAGAAAACTTTACTTCTTGGATTATTCCTCTGGTACGCCCATTCCATCAATCTTTAGCGATGCCAACATCGATACCCTGCAGGGTCCTTTTGGTTTTGATCTGCCGGATGATAATCCTATGGCCACCGATCCCTTGTTATATCATAATCAAGCTCTTTCAATTGTAAGCGGAATTTCAGATAAGTTACATTTCGGGGATGTGTTTCACAGTGATGTGGTTTATGTCGGTGCTCCTCTAAAGGGGAAAATTTATCTGCAAAACTATAACCCGACCCCTGAATGTGATTTATCTGATGTGGATGGCAGCGGCAATCCTCAAGATCCGAATTGTTATCAGAAATTTCGACTCGATCATGCCAACCGTCGCAAAGTACTCTATGTCGGGACCAACACTGGCATTGTCCATATGATCGATGCCAACACACCCGATTCCGGCGATCCCTATGCAGCCGAGGGTGGAAATGAAATATGGGGATTTATTCCTGATGAAGTGTTGCCTTCCCTGAAAACCATCATCATTGATCCCCCAAAAGAATTCACATATACCACTGATGGCAGAATGACCGCCGATGATATTTATTGTCAGGGAGTCGCTTCGAACCCTTGGAAAACCATTCTGACTTTCGGTTTAAAGGATGGCGGCCAGTCGTATTATGCGCTCGATATAACTAATGTTCAGAATACTCCGACATTTTTATGGAAATTCAAGGATGCGGAATACAGCGCGAACAGCTGGAGCAAACCGATCATCGGAAAAATACTATTTTCCGACGGTACGTCCAGCTATGATCGCTGGGTGGTGATCGTATCCGCCGGCAGGGCTTTCAATAATGAAAATATTGCCGATAGTAAAGGCAAAGCTGTTTTCGTTCTGGATGCCGCAACTGGCGATGTGATCTGGATGATTGGATATAATTCCGTAAACGGAGCTGATGATTTGACGTCAACCTCTGAAATGGAGGTTAACAAATTCGCCTATGTCAATCCTTCGGGTCGCCCGAACGGACAGAAGCATCTTACCAAGGATCCAGCCTTCAATTACTGCATACCTTCAGCAATTACTGCAATTGACAGGGACAATAATGGCTATATAGATTCTATTTATTGCGGAAATGTAGCGGGGCATTTATTTAAAATTGATTTGGGCAACCCAAACCCGACGAACTGGAAAATTTATTCGGCTTACAGGACGAATTTGACTGCCAACATTGCCGAGGGAACTATAACAGCAATTACACTTGGAACCCCGGCCAATTCCTATAAAATCACCATCAGCGCAGGCTCCTTCGGAGTCGGATACAATGTGATGGGATTAACTTCCAAGGCCATGGGATTTATTACTGAAATTACCGGAAATAACCCAAATCAATATGAATATACCATTCAAGAGACATCCGCTGAATCTTTGCAATTGAATGAGAGAATCGTCATCAGGCCCTACGATCCGATATTTCTTGCTCCTGCCGTTTATACCGACATGTGCAACAATTATTGGGTCAATTTTGGCACCGGTTGCCGACTGCGATCCCGGACCAATCCTACTTCAGGAAAATTCATAAGCATTAGAGATGGAGCCGCAACTCCCACAGCATTAACGATTGCTAATTTGGTCACTTTGACCTTCAGCTCGGTTACCGATACTTTCAGCGGTTCCACAAATCTTAAAGTTACCGACAAATGGGGTTGGTATTTCAATTTTCCGGATACTGCAAATCATGAGAAACTTTTTGATCCTGATCCTATTGTTTTGCCCGACATAAATTTCCTGCCCCATATTTACTTTAATACTTATCAGTACAATACCAGCGTTGCCCCCTCAACCGATTGCAATGCTCCCAGTGCCGGGTCTATGCATTTTTACGAGATAACCATTGATTATTGCGGGACGGGAACTGCTTCCGGTTACAGGGAAGATGGCAGGATTTCCGGAGGCGGCATGATGGAAGGTTCTGAATTTATCATGATCGAAGGAACCTCCGATGTCGGTTCGGTCGATCTCCCTGGTCTGGGTGGATCTCCAAAATTGTTGCCAAAACCTTTTCCATATACGGGCGGATTACTTTTTTGGAAGGAGAAAAAAAGATAAATCTCTATACTGGTATTGTAGCGTTATGCACTTGAAAATAATGAAGAGGGATGGAATGTTTCATCCCTCTTTTTTTAAAAAAGGTAATTTGACTTGAAAATATTCCGCATTTATGAATATAATTTGCAAAGAAAATATATTTTAATTTTACGAGAGTCCAGATGAAAAAAGTTAGTTTAGTTATTTTGGTATTGTCCTTATGCCTGCATTTTTGTGTCGGAGGAAATAAATCCGAACAAAAAGACAAAAAAAAATCGCCTGTTTCAACCGGAGCGATTCACAAAGAATATACTGAAGATAATGATCAATTGATTATTAAAAGTGTTGGTTATAATCTGGAAACTCTGAATTCTGAAACTGATCTTATAGCCACGCCAGTTATGCAAAACCAAGGCATAGAAGATGTACAATTCCAATTCCGCTGGTTCGTCAACAACCAAGAGATTACTGAAATTGGTGACAATATTCTTGAAAAATATTTATTCAAAAAAAATGATTGGATCTACTGTCTGATCAAAGCGGTCAAGGGTGACAGGGTGTCAGCTACGTTTCGTGGGAATTACATTCGGATTCCCAATTCGCCGCCAGTGGTGACTTTTGCTCCGATTCCAAAATTCGCAGTGCCCGGAATTTTTAGTTATCAGATTCAGGCGGTTGATATCGATCAGGATGAATTGACATATAGGATTCTTGCACCTTTGGATCAGGGGATCAATATCGATGAAAAAAAGGGATTAATTACTTGGAATATTGATAAAAAAATTGCTGAGAATTATTCTTCTGCTCCGGTCAAAATAACCTATGAAGTAATTGACACGGATGGCGCAAAGGCTTATTCTACGGTAACCATCACGTTTGCTGAAAAAAAAATATTATGAAGACCAGCGGCACCATAACCCTGAACCTGACCAAGTCCATATGACAGAAAAAAAACAGGGAACCTGATATATGCCAGACAGACCTTCTGAAGATCTGCGCGTCACCTCCATCACGCGCCGGCCGGCCATCCGCATCCAAGTCAACGGCCGCTCAATCGAGGCCACGCCCGGGGAAACCGTGATGGCCGCCCTGACCGCCGTGGGCTTGCGGGTCCTGAAAAAGAGCAATGTGCGCGGCGAGGCGCGCGGTCCCTTCTGCGGCATGGGTGTCTGCTATGAATGCCTGGTGACCATCAACGGCGTGCCCAAGCAGCGTTCCTGCATGACCGAAGTGGAAGACAACATGGAGATCCAAACCTATGAACCGCCCCCGGACTGACGTACTGATCATCGGCAACGGTTTTGCCGGCATTGTGGCCGCCAACCGCCTGGCCGCCGCCGGCCTGGACGTAGTGCTGCTCGATGAAAACATCCATATCGGCGGCCAGCTGCTGCGCCGCTTGCCGGAACGGCTGGGCAGTGCCGCCAACCATGCCGATTACGTGAAAAGGGCCGGCCAACGGTTCATCGCCGGCATCAAGTCCAAGAAGATCACGGTAATGAACCGTACCCGGGTGCTGGGCATCTATCCCGAACGTGAAGTGCTGATAGAGGAAAATGAAAAAAAAGTCCGCACCCTGAAGGCCGAACGCATCATCCTGGCCACCGGGGCCAGGGAGAAATTCCTGCCTTTCCCGGGCTGGACCATGCCCGGGGTGATATCGGGCGGCGCCGTTCAGGTGCTGATCAAGGGCAGCGGCGTGCTGCCGGCCAGAGAACTCCTGATCGGCGGTTCGGGACTGTTTCTGTTTTCGGTGGCCTATGAATGCCTGAAGGCCGGTGCCGGGGTCAGGGCCGTGCTGGAAAGGACCGGGGTGGCGGACAAGCTGCCGCTGGCCGCCCAGCTGCCGCTGCAGCTGCCCAAATTGAGCGAAGGTGTCCGTTTCCTGAGCAAGATCATGTTTTCCAGAGTAGGGTTGCGCTTCCGTCACCGCGTTCTCGAGGCCCGCGGCCATGGCCGGCTGGAACAGGTCGTTGCCGCCAAAGTGGACGCCTCGGGAAAGATCATCCCGGGCCGGGAAAAAACCTATGCCATTCCGCTGCTGGCCGTTTCCCACGGCTTTGCCGCCAATGTGGAACTGGCGCAGATGGCCGGCTGCGACATTGAATTTATGGATGAGCGCGGCGGCTGGGTGACCACTACCGGCGCCGATCTCGAAACATCGGTCCCCGGCATTTATGCCGCCGGTGAGATCACCGGCATTGCCGGCGCCTTGAAGTCGATCAACGAAGGGGAGATCGCCGCCCTGGCCATCCTTAACAAGATGGGGAAAATGGGCGAGGCCGCTTTCAGTTCGCGCCTGAAAAAACTGCTGTCCGCCCGCCGCCGCCACTTGCGCTTCGGCAAATATTTCAACCTGCTGTACCGCATCCCGGCCGAAGACTATCTGGACATTCCCGACGAAACCCTGATCTGCCGCTGCGAGGATGTGACCATGGGCGAGCTGCGCAAGGCCGTGGCCAACGGCTACGACACGCCGGCGACCCTGAAAATAGCCCTGCGTACGGCCATGGGCGACTGCCAGGGCCGCACCTGCGGTCCGATCGTCTACGACATCCTGGCCGCGTTGACCGGCCGTTCCCAGGCTGCCATGACAGCGCTGGTGGTGAGGCCGCCGGTCAAGCCCGTGACCATTGATTCCTTGGCGAGTTTTTTGGAATAATTCAAATAATCGAATTCAACTCATCCCCCGGCCCCTTCTCTTGGGAAGAGAAGGGGAGATAATTGGAGTAAAGGTTTTGCTTAAAATATACTCAATTCAATCTCACTATTTCTTTTCCCCCTCTCTTTGGGAAGAGATACGCATCGCCATGTTGAGGCCTTGCGAAACATACAGCGATGCCACTCCGCAATGCGGAGGGGGGCAGGGGGTGAGTTGATTTAAAAAAGTTTCTTAAAACTCCCCATGCTCCGTTCTGCTTATGATCTCGTCCTGCAGCTCGGGGCCCAAATCCACGAAATAGTCGCTGTAACCGGCCACGCGCACGATCAGGTCACGGAATTTTTCAGGGTGCTTGCGGGCGCTGCGCAGGGTGGCGGCATCGACCACATTGAACTGCAGGTGGTGGCCGTTCATGGCGAAGTAGGTGCGCACCAGCTGCCCGAGGCGGACGATGCCGTCTTCCCCAGCCAGCAGTTGGGGGGTGAATTTCTGGTTGAGCAGGGTGCCGCCGGTGCGCAGGTGGTCGATCTTGGCCGCCGACTTGAGCACCGCGGTCGGCCCCTGGCGGTCGGCGCCCTGGACCGGTGAAATTCCTTCGGAAAGCGGTTCTCCGCTCCGGCGCCCGTCGGCGGTCGCCCCGGTCTTTTTGCCGAAATAAATATGCACGGTAGTGGGCAGCAGGTTGATGCGGTAGCGGCCGCCACGCATGTTGGGCCGGTCGTCAACGGCGCGGAAATACATCTCGAATATTTCCCGGGTGATGTCATCGGCGGCGTCGTCGTCATTGCCGTAGCGCGGCGTCTTGTTTTGCAGCAGCAGCCGCGTTTTCTCGGCGCCGCGGAAATCAAGGCGCATGGCCTCAAGCAGTTGTCCCATGCCCAAATTCTTCCTTGTGTACACATGGTGACGGATGGCGCTCAAGGAGTCGCTGATCGTTCCCAGGCCGACACCCTGGATGTAGGATGTATTGTAGCGGGCGCCGCCGTCGTGGTAGTCGCGGCCCTTGGCGATGCAGTCATCAATGAGCAGGGACAGGAAAGGCACGGGCAGGTCGCTGGCGTAGAGGCGGTCTATGACGTTGCTGCCGCGGACCTTGATGTCTATGAAATATCCCAATTGCTTCTTAAAAGCCGTCATCAGTGCTGTGAAATCGGCGAATTTCTCGGGATTTCCCGTTTCCAGGCCAATTTTTTTTCCGCTTAGCTGGTCGCGGCCGTTGTTCAGGGTGATCTCTAGGATTTTGACCAGGTTGAAATAGCCGGTCAGGATGTAGCTTTCGCGGCCGAAGGCACCGGTCTCCACGCAGCCGCTGGCACCGCCGCGCCGGGCGTCGGCCAGGGATTTTCCCTGGCGCAGCAATTCGGCCACAATGGCTTCGGAATTGAACAGGGACGGCTGCCCGAAGCCGGTGCGTACGATCTGCAGCGCCCGGTGCAGGAAGGCCTCGGGGCTTTTTTTGCTGACCTGCACCATGGCACTGGGCTGCAGCAGCCGCATCTCTTCGATCACGTCCAGGATCAGGAATGAAACTTCGTTGACGCCGTCCTCACCTGCGGCGGTCAGGCCGCCGCTGTTGATCAGGGCGAAATCGGTGTAGGTGCCGCTTTCCTCGGCGGTGACCCCGACCTTGGGCGGCGAGGGATGGTTGTTGAATTTGATCCAGAAGGCCTGCAGCAGTTCGCGGGCTTTTTCCCTTGTCAGGCTGCCGTCGGCCAGTCCGCGGCGGTAAAAGGGCAGAAGGTGCTGATCAAGGCGGCCGGGATTGAAGGCGTCCCAAGGATTGGCTTCGCTGATCACCCCCAGGTGGATGAACCAATAGTGCTGCAGGGCTTCCCAAAAATCGCGCGGCGCCTGAGCGGGAACATGCCCGCATACCGTGGCGATGCGCAGCAACTCCCGTTTGCGTGACGTATTTTTTTCCCTGGCCGCCATTTCTCTGGCCCTGGCGGCGTAACGTACGGCAAAAGCGATCATGGCGGCGGCGGCCGTATCCATGGCCAGCAGTTCTTCCTGCCTGGCCAGCGCCTGCGGGTCATTGAAAAAATCCAGGGCCTGCAGGCTTGCCTTGATCTCCCGGCGCAGGTCCGCCAGTCCCTTGCTGTATATCTTTTCACCGCAGACCGTGTGGCCCGGGGCGCGCTGTTCCATGAATTCGGTGAACACCCCGGCCCGGTAGGCATCCAGCCATTCCGGGGTCTGGACAGCAAACAATCGTTCACGCATGGTTTTTCCGGTCCAGAACGGAATGATCTCCCTGGCAAAATCGCTTCGGGTTCTTGCACTGACGTGGAAAGGGGTTTTCTGCCGCTTGTCCAGTATGTCCAGGTCCTGGAGCGAATGGCAGGTGATCTCCGGGTAGGAGGGTGTGGCTTTGGCCGCCTGCCCTCTTTCACCGACCAGCAGTTCGTCGGGCAGGATCACGACTTTTTTGTTGGCCAGCAGGTAGGCGAAAGCCGCAGCGCGCTGGCGGGGAACGGAAAGCCCGTTGACCGCGGCGCTGCGGTAAAAGCGGGTCAGCAAAACGCCTCGCTCACTGGAGAGTCTCGGCTTGGCCCTCAGGCTCCTGGCACGAAGTTTGCGGATCCTTTCGGTCATGTCAACCTCCGATCTTGACGGTTAATTTTCGCTTCAAAAATATCTCCCTGGCTTTTTGCATGGCGGCGGACGCCGGCACCCGGATTGCCGCCAGGGAGTCGAACTGGCCCAGGCGCTTGTTCTTGGCCAGGCCGCCGCGGTGATAGGGGAGAAGATGCACATGGTGGCGCCTGGGAAGAGAGGCGCAGAAATCGGCCAATGCGGCCATGTCTGCCGTTGAATCGTTGGCGCCGGGGATCAGGGGGATGCGTATGGCCAGGCGCGGAGCGAGCGGGGAAAGTTTTTGCAGGTTTTTAATGAGCAGGCGGTTGGATACGCCGGTCAGACGCATGTGTTTATTTTCATCCATGATCTTCAGATCGTAGAGAAATAGATCGGTCAGGGGCAGGATCCTTGCGAAATCGCCAAATGGGGCGTGGCCGCAGGTGTCGACGGCAGTATGGAGATTTTGCTTATGGCAGGCCGTGAGCAGCGCCTGCAAAAACCGCGGCTGCAGCAGCGGTTCACCCCCAGAACAGGTGATGCCGCCGCCTGAGTTACGGTAGAAGTCTGTGTCTTTGGACAACTGGTCAAAGGCGTCCATGACCGTGACCCTGGTTCCAGCCAGCTGCAGGGCCTCGGACGGGCAACTTAAGGCGCAAATGCCGCAGCCAGCGCATTTATTTCGTTCCAGGGAAATGGTGCCGCCCTTTTTTTTTAAGGCATTTTTCGGGCAGACTGCCAGGCAATCAGCACACTCTTTCAGGCAGCGATCGGGGAAAACTATGATTTCTGGCTCCGGGGAAATGCCTTCGGGATTGTGGCACCAATTGCAGCGCAGGGGGCAGCCCTTGAAAAAAATCGTGCTGCGGATGCCTGGGCCGTCGTGGATGGCGAATTTTTTGATTGAAAAAATGGTTGCTTTTGGCTGCATGTACTGATATCTGATATATCAGTTGTTTTTATAAAAGTCAATAGGTAGTAGTCAGTAGACAGTAGTAAGTAGTTGCAGAAATGCACTCGCAAGAAATCTGATCGATCAGGATTTCGTGTAATACTAGCTTCTCCTGACTGCTGTCTACTGACTACTGACTACTATTTTCCCGACTTGTAATTAATTTTCCCTGTGGAGTATACTCTGATCATGAAGCAAGCCAAAAGCCTGATCAACGTGAAATCCCTGAAAGAACAGGTTTACGAATATCTGCGCCAGCAGTTCCAGCAGCGCCACCTGCAGCCGGGAGCGGTAATCAACATGGAGGCCACCAGCAGGAAGCTGGGCATCAGCAAGACGCCTTTACGCGACGCGCTGATCCAGCTGGAGATGGAAGGATTCGTCACCATCAGCCCACGGCGGGGCATATTCGTCAATGAATTGCCCCTGGCCGATATCAGGGAATTCTACCAGGTGATCGGCTCCCTGGAAAGTTCTGCCCTGCAAGCGGCCTTTTCCCGGCTGGGGGAATCGGGGATCCGTAAAATGGACCAATTGAACCGCCAGATGCAAAAAGCCATCGATCATGACGATTTTGACCTTTTTTACCATAAAAACCTGCTCTTTCACGATATTTTCATCGAGCTGAGCGGCAACAAGACCTTGATGCGCATAATCGGCAACCTGAAAAAGCGGCTCTACGATTTTCCCCAGCAGCGGCAATGGATCAAGGAATGGGAGGAATCGTCCATTCGCGAGCACCAGGAGATCGTGGATTTCCTGGCGGCCGGCGATGCGCAATCGGCGGCGCTTTTCCTGCGCGATGTGCATTGGTCATTCGCGGTCCAGGAAAAATTCATCCGTAAATATTACGTTTCGGCTCAGGCCTGAAGCGGCAGCGGCAGCGCCCTCTCGTGATATTTTGATTGTTGACACAGGTTTTGAAGTCGGGTATAATTCCGCTGGCGTTGGGATGTCGTCCAATGGCAGGACATATGACTCTGGATCATATTATCGGGGTTCGAGTCCCTGCATCCCAGCCATTTTACTTCTTTGAAATAAGCGGTTGTTTCTTTTTTAACTCCGCTTTTTTTACCCTCGCGGCGCTATCGTCTAGGGGTTAGGACGGGTGATTCTCAGTCACTAAACCGGGGTTCGAATCCCCGTAGCGCTGCCATTCTCTTCGAGCTCGTCGCACGAAATCTCCGAACCCCGGTTTAGAATTCCCGGGGTTCGACCAATTCGTAGCAGCGAATTGGGACGGCGAAGCCGCCCGCAGGGTGCGCAACAGCAGTTGCGCATCCACCCCCGTAGCGCTGTGCCTTCCTGAAATTTACGCGCTAGGATGGCATCGCTGCATGCCTCGCAGAGCCTCGGTCCCACTGAAGTGGGATGGCATCGCTGCATGCCTCGCAGAGCCTCGGCATTGCGATGCGTACATAGCGATGCGTACCCGTAGCGCTGCCACTTCCTTGAGCTCGTATTCGGGGATGAGAACCCCCTGCTTTGCGGGGTGGCATCGCCAGATGCCTCATAAAAACTCGGCATGGCGATGCTATCCACAAAGTGGCTGGCACCGCTAGATGCTTCGGAAGACCTCAGCATAACGGTGCGTACGTAGCGCTGCCATATCCAATAATCGTTTCGGGGTTTTCCCCATGCAAATTCAATAAAAATTCCTTAAAACCCATTATGGAGAAATATTGATTTTCCTATAGTTTAAAAATAATATATCAGTTTTTTAGCTGTTTGTTAAGGCGCTTTTCGTCTTCAATGCGAATCTGGATGATACGCATATAGCTCTGGGCTTTTGTGTTGCCATATTTGCTGTAGGCTTTTTGAGCCCAGATATAGGCTACTTCCAAATCTCCCCCTATTTCTGCCGCAAAGGCCATGTTGTACGCAGCCCGTCCTGCCAGTTTCTGATCCGGACTTTGTAAAATTCGTTTCCAGATGGCAATGGCTCCTTCCCAATCACCGGTTCGGACATAGCGCTTGGCTTCTTTTAGCTCTTTACAGCCTTTGACATAGTAGAAGCGCTTGACGGTGATCCAGGTAGGGGAGATGCGGACGCCATATTCAATACCTGAATTGTAGCCTGCTTCATTAATTGCATCACGTTTACTGGGAAGTTTTCTCAAAGCTTCTTTTTGGGTGTCTCCGCTGGCGGCCCATGATTTCCGGTCTTTATAGAAGTTGGCATCAATAACGGACTGGCTTATGGGATCGTAGATTTTCCAGCCGGAGTTTACCTCGATATAGAGGTCTACATGCCATTCCGGAACTTTGACGGTGCGTTTCTCTCCGGTCTCCTTATCTTTGATTTTCTTCTTACGCATTCGATTGTCTTTGTCCACATTAATGTTGGAATCAAAGTGTTCAAGGGCAATGAGACCGTCCACACGGTATTTCTGGCAGAGTCGTTTGACTTCATTCCAGGGTAATTGGGATGAAAAACGTCGATAGTCATCTCGTCTCAGGTCTTCTCCCTGAATTATCACAGCGCTGAATCTAGGCGAATTGTTGAGCTTTTCCGCAAGTCCTTTTAAACAATAATCCGCTCCAATGCGGTCGGCTAAAATCGACTCTCCGGATACAAATCCCTCCAGAATATCCATAATTTTATGCTGCTTGGACGGCAAGGCATAATTTAAAATTCCGATGTGCTTGATCTCCTTGGTTATAGAAATGTCGGCAGGCAGCAAAACCTGCATAGACCTGGAGGAAATACTGCAAGATACATTTAATAGACAGCCAGACCCAATAGCCACCAATAAAGCCAGACGGCATAATTTGCCGATTACATTTAATTTTTTCATGTGACTATTTTAATAAATTAAATTTTGAGAGTCAAAGGCAGCGAATATGATCTATGGCCTGATCCAACCTTTTAGTTAAATCTTTGGGATACCAGTCAATATTGGGGAAGCGAATAAATTGATTGGTCGGGGGAGCTGAACCTCTTTCGTCGTTCCATTGGTGACACTCCGGAGAGGTTGACTGCTTATCGGCATCAGCACGGTTGCTATTGCTTTCTGGATTATGATATTGTGGTTCTTGAAAAAGAAATCGGCATGAAAGGCATGACAGGCATGACGTGTTGAAATTGAACTATGAAGAACACTAAGAGCACGAACAAATAAAATGGATAAAAAAAAGCCATCATTAACGACATTTATTTTTGCGGGTTTCTTCCTGGGCATTCTGGCTGGTTATATTTTCGGGGAAAGCATCCTTCCCCTGGCGCAGGTACTGGCTGATATTTTCCTGCGGCTACTGCGCATGGCCATACTGCCCCTGATCGTCACCTCCATCATCAGCGGCGTGGTGAGTGTAGGCAGCGCGGCCGGGCTGGGGCGGTTGGGCCTGAAAACTTTGGTTTACTATATCGCCACCACCGTCCTGGCGATCCTTACCGGGCAGGTACTGGTAAATATTCTGCAGCCGGGCAAGGGCGCGCAGGTGGGTTTGAAGAAGGCAGTGGAGCATGTTCCGGCGGCTGCTTATGATGTCGGGGACCTGTTGATCCGCATCATTCCTGAAAATCCTTTCAGTGCACTGGCCAAGGGCGATGTTTTGCCGGTAATATTCTTTTCGGTGCTTTTCGGTTACTTTATCACGCGCTTGAAACAGGAACAAAAAGTGCAGATGGGGAATTTTTTCCAGGCCGCTTTTGATGCCATGATGAAGATGACGGGGTTCATTGTCTGGAGCGCGCCCTTGGGGGTATTCGGGATCATTGCCCGTATTGTCGCCACCACCGGTTTCGAGGCGTTTCATTCGCTGGGTTATTATTTCCTGGTGGTATTGATGGGATTGGCGGTGCACGCATTTATTACCCTTCCGTTATTATTGCGCTTCGTAGGCGGCATAAACCCGGTCAGGCATTACCGGGGCATGATGCCGGCGTTTATCACGGCTTTTTCCACTTGTTCGACCATAGTGACGCTGCCGTTGACCATGAAAGCCGTAACCGAGCATTCGGGGGCATCGCAGCGGGTGGCAAATTTTGTTTTGCCGATCGGGGCGACGGTCAACATGGACGGTACGGCATTGTATGAGTGCGTGGCGACGATATTCATCGCCCAGGTTTACGGGATTCCTTTAAGTTTTACGGCACAGCTGGTCATTGTTTTGACGGCTTTGCTGGCATCGATCGGGGCGGCCAGCGTGCCGATGAGCGGGCTGGTGATGATGTCGATCATTTTGCGGGCGGTGGGTTTGCCGCTGGAGGGGGTGGCGATCATTCTGGCGGTGGACAGGATACTGGACATGTTCCGGACCACGGTAAATGTCCTGGGTGACAGTTGCGGAGCGGTCATCATCTCCCGTTTGGAAGGTGAATCCGCCATGCAAAAATAAATTGAAGTTTTTTGGAGTCCGGAATCATTTTTCGCCTCCACATCCTTGAGTTCGTTTCCGATGATGAGAACCCCAGCAAAGCGTTGTGGCATCGCTGTGTGCCTCGGAAAACCTCGGCATAGCGCTGGGTTCGGCTGACAGACTTGTTGCCTAACCATTGCAAAGGATTTATTTGAAATAAAAATTGTGAATAATTCAAAAAAGTGAGTTTTTTATTTACAATTGAAGTAAAATTGTTCTATTCTTTACAGGAGACATAAAAAATGTATCGATCACAGAATAATTCACGTAAAGACTTAATTGCTATATTGGCTTTTTTTCTATTGTGTCTGTACATTCCACTAAACGCACAAATCCCAAAAACCAAAGATGTTTGGGAATTGAGCCTCGAAGAATTACAACAAATAAAAATTACAACAGCCTCAAAATTTCCTCAAAAAACTACTGATGCGCCATCAGTTATCACCGTAATCTCTCAACGGGAGATAAAAAATATGGGAGCAAGAAACATAGAAGAAGCCTTGAGAGGCATTGTTGGAATTGATATCATTGCAAAGGAATTTCAGCCTTTACCCTATATTGGGATTCGCGGTATGTTTAGCACCGGCTCCAACAATAAAACAAAAATAATGATCAATGGTCACACTATGCAGTCGGTTGTCGGCGATATGTTTTTCCATCTCAATAAGTTGCCTCTCGATAATATCAAGCAAATTGAGATAATCAGGGGACCAGGATCGGCACTGTATGGCGATAATGCCTTTACAGGCGTAATTAATATTATCACTAACGAAGAATCCGACTCACACAATCTTACACTCAGAGGAGGTTCATTTAACACAATTTTCCCTTCCATTAATATGGGCTTTAAAAAGGAGAAATTTAAATTTCATGTCTATGCTGATTATTGTAAAACCGATGGACCAAGCTCTTTAATCGAATCTGATTTTGCTACAAAAGCTTTTGGAAGCCAATACAGTGCAGCCCCCGGATATACAACTGAGGGCTCAAATCATTGTACTTTCCAAACAAATATGAGTTATGGTAATTTTTCTTTTAACGGCTTCTACCAAAATTTAACTTCAGAAGTTCCAATTGGGATAGCATTGGCATTGACCGATGAAAATGAAATTAAAAGTGAAATTATCTATGGAGAGCTTGAATTTAAATTACCATTAACGAAAGGAAATTTAAATATCAAGGCTTTCTGCGATTATCACAACTACAATGCATTGTATGAAATACTATCGGAGGAAACAACGGTTTTTTACTCAAACTTATATCCGGCAACACCCTATCCTTCAAACGAAGGACTGAATATAGAAATATTATCAAAACTTAGCGTTGTCGGCAGTAATCTTGATTTTGATTATGAATTGCATAAAGACATAAAACTATTGTTTGGAGCGGGATATAAGTTTTTAAATCTCTATGATATAAGTTCTATCGGCAATGGAAACAGCTCAGGTAGACCTCTTGCATTTGACGGAATCACCTACCAACCCAATCAATATTATGGTTTTATGCGCGATATTTCTGATTCTGCAAATTGGATTCAACCATCAAAAAGACAGATGGGGGCGCTATATGGTCAGGGCATTTTTGATTTAAAAGAACTTTTCAACTTAGCAGATTTTTGTAATTCTCTTGATTTGACCCTTGGAGCGAGGTATGACAGTTACGATGATATTGGTTCGAGTTTCAATCCAAGAGCAGGATTAGTATTTGGGCTTAGCAATCAGTTATCCTTCAAGTTGTTGTACGGGAGTGCTTTCCGTGCACCTTTTTTTCATGAAACGGTTCAGAGTTCATCCGTTTCTTCTGGACAAAAGGATTTGAAATCTGAACATATTAGTACGTTTGAATTATCCACAACCTATCTTTTCTCCGATAAAATCATCGGAAATATATCGGTCTTCAGAATCAGGGCTTCGGAATTAATTTTAAGAAATTCCAGCGGAATTTATTCCAATTTTGGAAAATACCAATCTGACGGAATCGAAGCGGAATTGAAATTTTACAGCAAAGAAGCCAATTATGGATTTTTGAATTTCACTTACCAGGATGTCAGAGACACCACCCATCAAATAATAACCAATGCCGGCGGCCTTGAATATGAACAGCTGGATCTTTATTCTGGTCGGGCCCCTTCTTTCATGGGTAACATCGGCGCAAACTATAAGGTATCCAAATTTATAAATGCCAACATTGCGTTGAACTATGTCGGCGAGCGTTCGAGAAGCAATGAGAAAAAATTCGATGCTTCAGGTGCATTGGTTTTGGTTGATGAGCGAAACCCGGTTCCGGCAAGAACCTTGTTAAGCGCTTCTTTTATTTTCAGGAATTTTAGCACAAGGTTTCCCGGGCTGGAGTTGCAAATCACCGGTTATAATCTTTTGAATGCTGATCACATCGATCCGGAACCTGCGGGAAAAGTGTTAAATGACATTCCCCGGGCAAAGCGCCATTTCATGGCACGAATTAGTTATTACTTCTAATCGGCAAGCCAATGTATTTATAATAGGCACAAAATGCATTTAAAAAAACTTGTTATTTTCTTTTTATTGCCTTTATTCTTTTTCCCAGATCTTTGGGCGCAGGAGAATATAAGGGAAACAGAATATTTGTTGAAATCCGTCAATTTATTCAAGATCTGCCAATTCACGATCTGGCCCCAGGAAAAAGCTGAAAATTCACCATTTTACATTTTTGTTCTTGGCAGAAATCCGCAGGGTCAGAGAATTTCCGTGCCTGCCGACAAAAAGATCAATGGAAGAAGAGTGGAAATAAAAGATATTAAAGAAGTAGGCGAGGTAGGTGCTGGTGAAGTTCTATTCATTTGCTCCTCAGAAGAATCAAAGATAGATTCAATTTTAGCTTCTATAAAAAGCCGCCAGATTCTTACCGCAGCAGACACCAAAGGTTTTGCGGAAAAAGGCGTTATGATTAATTTTTATATTGAATTGGAAACCGTAAAGTTTGAGATCAACCGGCAGGCGATTCGCCATGCAGGATTGAAACTCTATCCCCAAATTTATAGTCTAGGGAAAAATGTAAACTGACAGTATAATCAAGATGACTTACAAAAGAATATTTTCATTGATCTCATTCAAAAACCTATCAATTAAAATTAAACTGGTCGCGATTATCCTTCTGATCTCAACTTTTTCCATATGCCTTGTTGCCGCTTTCTACATTTATCGAAATTATGCGTCTTTTAAAAGTAATTTGATAAGCGATTCTATCGCAAAAGCAAAGCTCCTTGGTGATCATTGTGTCATTCCACTGGCATTTTCCCGAAATAAAGAGGATGTGGAAGTGACCTTGTCGAAGTTAAAAGAATATCCGAACGTGATCAGCAGCTATGTTTTTGATCAACAGGGCCACACATTTGCAGCATTCAACGATGAAAAAACAATTGATGCCCCGATGTTGCCCCCTGCTTCTGATTCGATTTATTTTGAGTCTGATTTCCTTCATGTTTTTCAGCCCATCACTTTCCATGATGAAAAATATGGCACGATTTATTTAAAAATTTCAACGAAAGAATTAAAAATAAAAAATAATCAAATTTTATTTTACTCCGGTCTAATCATTGGCTTAATTACTATTATTAGTTTGCTTTCAGCCATTAAATTGCAAACCATCATCACAGCTCCAATACTTAAATTGGCAAATCATACCCAAAAAATCTCTTTGGCTGCGAATTATTCTGTCCGGATAAATAAAGAAAGCAATGATGAAGTGGGCGTATTTTTTGACGGATTCAATAATATGCTTGAGCAAATAGAGATTCGCCAGGAAGAACTCAACCGGCAATTGGCGGAAAAGGAGGTTCTGCTCAAGGAAGTCCATCACCGTATCAAAAACAACATCGCTTCCATCGGGGGCCTTATTTCCCTGCGCCTGCAATCGATCACCAATCCCGAGGCCATCAATGTGCTGCGGGACGCCAGCAGCCGAGTCGACAGCATGCGCATCCTCTATGATAAGCTGCTGGTCACCGAGGGTTACCATGATATCTCCGTGAAAAACTATCTTGATGGCCTGATCGACACGGTTGTCGCGATATTCCCCGACCAGGCCAAGGTCACTGTGAAAAAGGACATCGCCGATTTTCAACTGGATACAAAAAGTCTGTTTCCCCTGGGGATCATTATCAATGAGCTTCTTACCAATAGCATGAAATACGCTTTCAGCGGCCAGGCGGAGGGATCGATCCGGATTTCTCTTGCCCATGCTGACCGCCATGTGACGCTCACTGTTCAGGACGATGGCTGCGGCCTGCCTGACGGGTTTGACATCAATGAATCACAAGGATTCGGTCTCATGCTGGTAAAAATGCTCAGTCAGCAGCTGGGAGGGAGTTTTTCAATGGAAAAACAGGCGGGCACACGGTGTACAGTTAAATTTAATATTGATTCCATTAAAGCGTGATACAGGCATCGGCAAAAAGATTGTTTTTACTTAATCATCCGGCTGACTTTCTTCACTTTTTCAGCTTGCCGGAAATCAAATGTTTGATGGTCAGGCCCTGGACCAGGATGGAAAAAATGACCACGATGTAGGTGACCGTCAAAAGCGCTTCACGTTCCGGTCCCGGGGGCAAGGACAATACCAGCGCCACGGAAATACCGCCGCGCAGCCCGCCCCAGGTCATGATTTTTATCACATTAGGGCTGAACTTGAAAAAAGACCTCATCAATGTGATCGGCAGGCCCACACTTATAAAACGCGCCAGCAGTACGGCCGGAATGATCAGCAAACCAGCGAACAGATAGGGCCTGGCGATGGTGACGACCAGTATTTCCAGACCGATCAGCAGAAAGAGGACCGCGTTGAGGATCTCGTCCATCAATTCCCAGAATGAATCCAGGCGCTCGCGCGTATTGTCGCTCATGGCCAGATAGCGGCCCTTGTTGCCGATCAGCAGCCCGGCCACCACAATGGCGATCGGGCCCGAAATGTGCAGGGCGTCGGCAAGGGCGTAGCCGCCCATGACCAGGGCCAGAGTAAGCAGTATTTCCACCTGGTAATTGTCCACGCTTTTCAACATGCGATAAGTTATCCAGCCGACAGCCAATCCGAATACAATACCGCCGATGGCTTCCTTGAGGAACAAAAGGATGATATTGCTGAGGGTGATCCCTTCGCCCCTGGTTATCACGCCGAAAAAAAGGAGAAAAACAACCACCGCCACTCCGTCATTAAAAAGACTTTCTCCGGCTATTTTGGTTTCAAGGCTTCTGGATGCCCCAGCGGTTTTCAATATGCCCATTACGGCCACGGGATCGGTAGGGGCGATCAGAGCGCCGAACAACAAAAAATAAATGAAAGACATTTTTATGCCGATCAAGGCAAAAACCAGCCAGGCCAGCATTGCCACAAGCAGCGTGCTCAAGGCCACGCTGAACGTTGACAAAACAGCGATCACCCATTTATGCTTGATCAGGTCGTTCAGATTGATGTGCAGCGCTCCCGCGAACAAAAGGAAACTCAACATCCCGTGCAACAGGGTTTTGTTGAAATCAATGTTCTTGAACAGCAGGCTGGCGTAGTCGTAGACATTCACTATTTTGAAGAAGTCCAGCAGGACCAGGCTCAGGGACATGAGTATGGCTATCAGCATGATGCCGATGGCGGTTGGCAGTTTTATCAAACGATGATTCAGGTAACTGAAAACAGCCGCCAGAGTGATAAGCAGGGCCGCGATATTTATGGTTTCCATATTTCCGTTTTTTTCATTTTCATTTTTATCCTGTCGGCTATTGTATCTTTTCGGGATTTTTATTTCAAAATATTCTGGAAGGGAATTACCTCAATTTTTTGTAAGAATATTTCATGAATGAAGCCTGTGGGGCTTTTTCCGACATCACCTTCAGCTAAATCCCGTCCTCATTCCGGTCCGCCACAGGCGGAAAGCGACTTCGCCCATTTTTCTCTAAAATGGGCTGCGTACGCCGCTTCAGGCTGCGAAGCGTCCCCAGCGGGGGAGGGTGTCGGAAGCGCTCCACCTGCGAATTGCAATTAAAACGAGGTGATGCCGAAATATTAGTAAGGCTTCGTTCTTGGGGGTTTGACATGACTAGGTTTATTACTTAAAATAGCGCCTGAAACAGGGGATCGTTACTCCCATGAGTGTCCGGCAAATATCCCCTGCTGAAACGGAAAAAGGAACGATGCTGATTCACATTGTAACGGACAATTTCTCGACCGGCGGCGGCATTGAACACATATTTCAGATTGTGCAGGGCTTGCCAGCGCTGAATTTCAGGATTTTTGCCGACGCGGGAGATGCGCTCGCCAGGTTTTCCGGACTTGGCAACGTAGAAGCCTGTCCCCATGGATACAGCCCGGCGCTGGTCCTGAAAACAAAACCTGACTTGATCCATATCCACCACCTGCGCCCGCTCCTGGCATTTTATAGGAATCCTCTGGCAAGATATGAGGTCCCGGTCATCTATACGGCTCATGGGTTGCACATTCACAAATATGAATTCTTGCCAGGCGTTTTAAGCAGCCTGAAATACAAATTGAGATTCGCGCTGGAAAAATATCTTTTTTCAAGGACCGAGCGGATCATCGCCGTTTCACAAGCGGATCAAAAATTTATCAGGACCAGGTACAAATTGAATAATGTCAGCTACATACCCAATGGCATCGATCCATCCCGCCTTGAGGAAGTGCAGGACCAAAGGGGAATCGCCAATGAATTCCAACTGCCGGCCAAACGCATTCTCTTCATTGCCGTTGCCCGATTTAATTTTCAGAAAGGCTACGATGTATTGATCCGGGCGCTTGCCCTGATCAGGGATTTTCTCGAAGAGAAAAACGCCTTTTTTTTGCTGGTCGGCGATGGCGAAACCCTGCCGGCAATGAAAAAAATGTCCGAACAACTGCAGGTAGCCGACCTGGTCCGTTTCTCCGGCACCAGAAAGGATGTATACGGCCTGATGAAAGCCGCGGACCTTTTGATTCTCACCTCCAGGTGGGAGGGACTTCCGATCGTGCTTCTCGAAGCCGGATTGCTGAAGTTGCCGGTCATCGCCTCCAATACTTTTGGCAACAATGAACTGCTGGGCGAAGACAGGGGAGTAATGTTCAGGAATGAAAGCAGCCTTGACCTGGCGAAAAAGATAAAGAGAATATTGGACGGTGAATGCAAACTCGCCGCCAAGGCAGAAAACCTCTATAATTTCGTAAGCAGCAACTACAGTATCGCCGGAATGCTTGCCGGTCTGCAGGACATGTATGCAGCGACCATAGGTGGTAAAGGTGGAAACCGTGAAAATTGACATATCCATCATTATCCCTGCGAAAAATGAAGGGGAAAATATCAGGAAATGCCTGGATATGGTAATGGCCCAGGAATGTTCTCTTGTTTTTGAAGTGATCGTTATCGATTCGGGTTCGCGAGACGATACGGTCGCCGTGGTCAGGGAAAGCAAAAATGTCAGGCTGGTCGAAATCAGGCCGGATGAATTTGCCCACGGCAAAACCAGGAACATGGGTGCCAAACTGGCAAAAGGGGATTTCCTGGTGTTCCTGAACGCCGATGCCATTCCCCGGGATCGATCCTGGTTGTCATCCCTGATCAAGGAATTTGCCGGGGATGACAGGATCGCCGGTGTGTACAGCCGCCACTTGCCTAGAAGCGGCTGCCATCTTTATATGGCCAGAGACCTGCAGACATCAATGCCCGCGCATAAAATCGAGAAAAGCCTGGTTGACCGACGTGATTATTTTATGTTTTCAACCGTCAGTGCCGCCATCAGGAAGGATATCTGGAGCGTTTATCCTTTTCTTGATGAGATTTTGATCGCCGAGGATCAGGATTGGGCGGAAAGAGTGTTGAAAAACGGTTATAAATTGATCTACACCCCGGCTTCAGTTGTGCAGCATTCCCACAATTATTCCCTGAAGGAATTGTTCAGCTTGAAACGCCTGGTGGGCAGATCGTCCAAAAAGTTCTCCAACCAGGCCAGTGCCTTATTGGCGGGTGCTTTTCTGGCTTTGGGCGGCATGATCTATAAATTTTCCGGAGATTGCCTGTATATTTTACGGAGCGATCTGTCACTCAAAGGAAAAATCAGGGAGATGCGCATCAGCCTGGGAGCAAGGATATTCAGTTTTTCCGGCAGGTATATCGGTTGGCTGAAAGGATCAAGGCCTGGATAAACCGTTTCAATCCATTGTATTAACCTGAGGTCCCAGAGGGATGATCAGCCAGGGAAATTGTAAGGGTAGCGTTGTCCCCCTCCTTGTGTTAATATCATTCAATCATGAGCACCAAGCGCAATTGTGAATTCAAATGATCTCCGCACCTTCCCTGAGCAAACTGGAGATCAATCTGCTGCCCCTGAAAAAGTACCATGGGCCGGTGGAGGTCATAGCCGATGATGAGCGGCTGCGGGCGGTCATGCCGGAACTCCATGCCGAAAAGGTCCTGGGCTTTGATATCGAGGTCAGGCCGACCTTCAAGAGCGGCGACCATTTCCCGCCCGCCCTGGTTCAGATGGCCGGCAGAAAAAAAGTATTCCTGGTGCAATTGAAAAAAATGCGTTCCCTGCACCTGCTGGCCGGGTTGTTTGCCGATGCCAAAATTATAAAGGCCGGCGTGGCCGTGAGTGGAGATATCGAAAAGCTGCACGAGGTCATGCGCTTCACCCCGGCCGGATTCACCGATCTCGGCAAGCTGGCGGCCAAGAAAGGAATAAGGGCCATGGGCGTGCGCACGCTGGCCGCCCAACTGCTGGGCTTGCGCATTTCCAAGGGGGCGCAGTGTTCCAACTGGGAGCGCTCAGAGTTGACCCCGGCACAGATCACATACGCGGCCACCGACGCCTGGGTATGCCGGGAATTATTCCTGTTTCTGGAAAAAACGGTTGAGCCCATCATAAAATGAGGTGCGCCAACCTTTTTTATGCCGGGGAAGAACATGAAACTGTCTGTCAATAAAACAAAGATCATCGGCACCATCGGGCCGGCATCGGAAACTCCCGAAGTCATGGAAAAGATGATCATGGCAGGGATGAGCGTGGCCCGGCTCAATCTGGCGCATGGCGATGCGGGTATTCATGAAAAAAACATAAAAAATCTCCGTTCAGCCGGTCGGGCGACCGGGCATCGGTTGGCCATCCTGGCCGATCTTCCCGGTCCGAAGATACGCGTGGGAATTTTAAACAAGGAGCCGCTCGATCTGAAGACCGGTGATTCTGCTGTGCTGAAAACCGGGAAATCCTCCGCTGGCGCCTTGCAGATTCCTGTGAATTTTGAACGACTACCCCAGGTCGTAAAACCCGGGGACATCATTTTTCTCAGCGATGGCTTCATCCAGCTCGAAGTATCGGCAATAGACGGATCTGATGTCCGCTGCCGGGTGCTGGTCGGTGGGGAATTGCGGTCAGGAAAGGGATTGAACCTGCCGGGCAAGGCGCTCGGCATCAGCGCTTTTACCGCCAGGGATGCCGAGTGGCTGCGCTTTGCGTCTTCCCAGCAGCTGGATGCGCTGGGATTGTCGTTTGTCGAGTCGGCCGCCGATGTCAATGCCGTGCGCCAGGCTGCCGACCGCATCGGCTATCATCCTTTTGTCATTGCCAAGATCGAGCGCGCGCGAGCCCTCGACAATCTGGCGGAGATCCTGCGGGCGGCCGACGGGATCATGATCGCCCGGGGGGACCTGGGGGTGGAGATCCCCATAGAACAAATCGCCCTGGTGCAGAAACAGCTTGTTTATCAGGCCAATCTGCTGGGTAAGCCGGTGATCACGGCCACGCAAATGCTGGAATCCATGACCGCAAATTGTCGGCCTACCCGGGCTGAAGTCACGGATGCGGCCAATGCCATCCTGGACGGGACGGATTGCGTCATGCTTTCGGAAGAAACGGCAATGGGAAAATACCCGGTCGAAGCCGTTGCCATGCTGGCAAAAATTGCCGAGGTTACCGAACCGCAAAGACCCGGCGCCCGCGCCCGGGAAGCCTTACTAGCAAATGTCGGCCAGGGCAAAGCCAGTCATACGGATGTGATCGCCTTAAGCATGGAAACCATCCTGCAAAGGGTCGCTCTGGCCGCCGTCATGGCGCCCACCCTCAGCGGCGCCACGGCCAGGAATATTACCCGCTTCCGTCTGCCGTTCTGGATCGCGGCCGTGAGCCCCATTGAAACCACCTGCCAGCAAATGCAATTTTCCTATGGCATCCATCCCGTGCATGAAGCCGATCTGCCCGCGGATTGGAAGGCCTACGCGGGAAATTGGCTGCAAAACCATGGAGTTAAAGGAAATATTGTCCTTCTTATCGAAGGACCGTCGGCAAGGAATCCCGGTACGAATTACAGGCTGGAAATGATCGATCTTGAGTGCCCACCGCAAACATAGAGAAAACGGGCCATTTCCTCCATATAGCGATGCTCCCGGCAAACAAATCATATTGACAGGTCTAAAACCGAATGATCTCACCGGGATTGGCCGGAAATATCCTTTTTTTTCGGCCATAGAAAAAATCGTCAAGGAGAAGAGCCAGATGCTGGTTGAAAGAGTTTCGCGACACATAAAATCTGACCAGGCGATGCAGCAGGGTGTCAGGTTTGGTGTAGGGACAGGAGCGGATGCACAGCGCGCAATCGGTGCCGATCTGCTTCCAGAAGGCATAACAACTCTCCTGCCTGATGGACCAGTGCCGGAAAGACCGCGAATGGGGTTCATCGTCATTGACTATGGCCCGGGTCGGACAATTGGCGGCGCATTTCTTGCAGATGCGGCAAAAATTATCCACATGAATGGCACGTTTTGGCGTGGGCTCAAGTTCCAGTTCGGTGCTGACCACTGCCAAACGGACGCAGGGACCGTACACGGGATGGATCAGTAATCCCAACCGCCCCAACTCGCCCAGACCGGCTTCGACGGCCAATGGCACGCAAAGGACTTCGTAGTTTCCGTCGCTATGGGCCCGGGCCCGGTAGCCCAGGCCGCGGATATATTCGGCAATGATGGCTGCGATCTTGGCCGACTCGACATACTGCCGGGCCGACTCCAGGATCACCGGCAGGGTGGGAGACTGGGCGATCATCCGCCAGTCCATGGCCACCACGATGACCACGGCAGAACCCCGGGCCGCAGCTATTGTTTCTCCCCAGTTCTCGGCCCGGCGGCCGGCATGGCTGTAGAAATGATGGGGCTGCAGGCTGGTGATGCCGACGTCAACGGCCCCGAAATAACGGGCCGTGCGCATGATCGCAGAGCGGATGATTGAGGGATCCAGAGATTTTTTTTCAGCGGCCGCTTCACCGCTGCCGGCTGATCTGGTTCGTTCAAGGTAGGAAAATGCAGCGCCGAAAACCCGGGAAAAGCAGGGGGAGTAATATGTATGGCCGGCATGTCCCAACTCGGGCCGGGAGTGGATTTTTTCATCCCCCTCGCGCAGATGGGGCTTCCACGCATAATAAAGCTCAGCGTGGTCGTTGTCGAACTTCAGTTGGTTGCGGGAGAACATGTGGTCGCGTTCATCGGCGCGATCGATGCGGCTCAGGTCGGGCTCACGCGCAGTTGGAAAAAACTTCAGCAGCGATATGACCGAAAATAATACCAGCAGCAGCAGCAGCGCCACATTGGCTAACTGAACAACAGCGATTTGCCGCCAATGGAGCATGATCCCCCAGGAAACAGCATTGGCCACAAAAAAAAGAATCGACAGTCCGACTGCCCGCTTTTCCCCTTCGCGATAGGAAGTAACGGCGAATAAAAGGAAGAACAGGGTCCCGGCCAGCAAACCAATCCAATCGATCCAGTGCATGATCATGCCCGACCGTATGCCACACGGCTGTGCAGGGTTTTAGCGAAAAATCGAGTCATGCGCCCCGGGCACAGGAAAGCACCCTGAATTTCACCGTCCGCATCAGCATGCCGACAAGATTGAAGTTCAATACACAGATCATTATTTTCGATCACGGTTTTGCAGCCAACATGTCCTTCACGACCTGGACCACATGCCCGGCGGTGAATTCGAATTTTTTCTGCAGCGCCGGCAACGGCGCCGACGCCCCGAAAGTTTCCATGCCCAGGCTGCGTCCCAACGGCCCGACATAGCGTGACCAGCCCAGCGTCGAAGCCTGCTCGACCGAAACCCGAACCGTGACCTCGGGGGGCAGGATGCTCTCCCGATACGCCCTTGTCTGTTTTTCAAACAATTCCCAGGAGGGCATGCTGACTACCCTGGCTGCGATTTTTTCCGCCTGCAGCTCGTGATATGCCGCCAGGCAGAGGGAGACTTCGCTGCCGCTGGCCAGCAGCAGGACCCGGGGCTTGCCGTTCGCGGCGTCGGCCAGGATATAAGCCCCCTTGGCGACTGCGGCGGCCTGACCATATTTCGAGCGGTCGAATGTAGGCAGGTTCTGGCGGCTCAAGATGAGAGCCACCGTCTCGTGCCGGAGTTGAATGATCAGCCTCCAGGCTTCGACCACCTCATTGGCATCGGCCGGGCGCAGGACGATCATCCCCGGCATGGCGCGCAGGGAAGCCAGGTGTTCGACGGGTTGGTGGGTGGGGCCGTCCTCGCCGACGCCGATGGAGTCATGGCTGAAAATGTGGATCACGGGAAGTTCCATCAGGGCGCTGAGGCGGATGGCGGGCCGGCCGTAGTCGCTGAAGACCAGGAACCCGGAGCCGAAAGGGCGAAGCCTGGAAAGCGCCAGGCCGTTGAGAATGGCCGCCATGGCGTGCTCGCGCACCCCGAAATGGATATTGCGCCCGGAATAGCTTTCAGGGGCGAAATCCCCGGCGCCGGCAAAAGTAAGCCGGGTCTTGGTGGAGGGAGACAGATCCGCGGACCCGCCGAGCAGCCAGGGAATGTTTTTCGCCAGTTCATTCAAGACGAGACCAGAGCTGACCCGGGTGGCCATACCTTTTTCATCGGCGGGAAATGAAGGCATATTCTTGTCCCAATTTTCCGGGAGTTGCCGCTGTTGCATTCTGAAAAGGGATTCAGCCAGATCCGGGAAGGCTGCGCGGTATCCTTCAAGAAGGGATGACCAGGCTTCGCGCCGGTCCTTTCCGCGTTTGCCGATGCCCTTGTCGAAGTGGGCATACACACCTTCGGGAACAAGAAATTTTGCATCTTCCGGCCAGCCGTAATTGCGTTTTGTCTGGCGGATCTCCTCTTCTCCCAAGGGCTCGCCATGGGCCGCTGCCGAATCCTGTTTGTGGGGCGAACCATAGCCGATATGGCTGGCGATGATGATCAGGGTGGGACGATCTTCTGTTCGGCCGAAATTGCCAAAAGCCTGTTTCAACATCTCCAGATTATCGGCATCTTCAACGGACAGTACATTCCAGCCGTAGCTCCGGAAGCGGGCGGCGGTGTCCTCGCTGAAAGCCAGGGAGGTCGGACCTTCGATGGTGATCTTGTTGCTGTCATACAGCCAGCAAAGGTTGGACAATTTCAAGTGCCCGGCCAACGATGCCGCTTCGCTGGAGAGACCTTCCATCATGCAGCCGTCGCCGGCCAAAGCATAGATGTTGTGGTCGAATATCGTGAAGCCCGGACGGTTGAAGTATTCGCCCAGCCAGCGGCAGGCAATGGCCATGCCGACGCTGTTAGCCAGGCCCTGGGCCAGCGGACCGCTGGTAGTTTCCACGCCCGTGGTCCAGCCGTGCTCGGGATGCCCCGGGGTCCTGCTGTCCAGCTGGCGAAAGCGCTTGATCTCGTCAAGAGAGACCGCCGGGAGATCCAGGACCTCTTCATTATGGTCCACGGCTTTGACCCCGGTCAAATGCAGCAAGGAGTAAAGCAGCATGGACGCATGGCCGGCAGACAACACGAAACGATCGCGGTTAGGCCAGAACGGATCCAAAGGATCGAAGTTCAGGAAATCCTGCCACAGTGCATACACAACCGGAGCCAGGCCCATGGGAGCACCTGGATGGCCGGAATTGGCCGCCTGGACGGCATCCATGGCCAGGGTACGGATGGTATCGATGCTCTTTTTTACGATTGGATCCTGGTTAGATATTTTGCTCATTTGCGTCTCTGCTCCGGGGAATTACATAATAGCTGCATAAGTTCCTTAAAATGCTTTCCGGCAACCTCGGCTGCGAACGATTTTTTTTTCGGGTTCGAATTATTCATTTTTCCCCCTTCATGATTTCGTGCAGGTCAATCAATTGATCTTACACATTCTATCAGGATTAATCAATTTTGCCCATAACCACAAGTGTCGGAGTCAAGCCAGATTGGTATGCGGATTTTCCCGCCGCCGCCCTGCTTAATGCTTCAGGGTCATGGAAAAACTCTTCATCCTGAAGGTTCTGATTGAACGAGGGTTCACTAGAAATAAATAACATGTTAAAATGCTCAGGTTCAAGACGAGATCAAATGAGCTCATTCTGAACCTTTGCTTCATTAATTACGACCATGATCAAAATCAATATACCTGGAAAGGATGTAACCCTGGCCATCAAGCACCTGGTCCTGGATTTCAACGGCACCCTGGCCACCGACGGCAGGATCAAACCCGGAGTCGCCGGTCTGCTTGAAGAACTGGCCGCCATGCTGCAGGTCCACATAGTCACGGCCGGGACATTCGGCAGCGTGGAGCAGGAAGTCAAAGGCATCCCTTGCCTACTGAAAATTCTGGAAGGCGCCGACCAGACCGGGCAAAAAGCCCGCTATGTGGAAATGCTCGGGGCGGAGCATACCGCTTGCGTGGGCAACGGCCGCAACGACCGGGACATGCTGGAAAAAGCGAAACTGGGCATCCTGGTCATCCAGGAAGAAGGGGCGGCAGCAGAGAGCCTGCTGGCGGCCGACGTAGTATGCCGGGATATCGATTCGGCTTTGCAGTTGTTACTGCAGCCGCTGCGCCTGACCGCCACCCTGCGTACCTGAACCTTTGCCTGGGAATCCTTGAGGCTTCAAAAAACGTCCGCTTATCTGCTCTGCCCGGCAGAGGATTTATTAGAAGTCACACCCTGAATTCTCCTGTCCTGACTTGGAATTTGGCGCTTTATATGCTATCATTGGGAAAATTCAATCCCCAGGGGACGCCATGGCCAAAGTGATCGACTGGTTGAAGCAGAACAACAAGCTGATGTTTTCGCTGGAAATCACGCCTCCCGACCGCGGTAAAAGCGTGGACGATATTCTCTCCTCCATCGAAACCATGATGCCTTTCGATCCCCAGTTCATCAACGTCACCTATCACCAGCCGCACGTGGTCTATGAGGAAAAGGACGGCGTCATCAGCAGGCGGCCGCGGCGCAAGAAGCCCGGAACCGTAGGCATCTGCAGCGCCATCCGCAACCGCTTTCGCGTCGAGCCGGTTCCGCACCTGATCTGCGGGGGATTCGACCGTTTTGAAACCGAGGATGCCCTGATCGACCTCAATTTTCTGGGCATCGAGAACATCCTGGCCCTGCGCGGTGACCCGCCGCCGGGACAGCTGCGCTATATCTCTGAAAAGAACGGCCACCAGTACGCCTGGCAACTGGTCGAGCAGATCGCCCAACTGAACCGCGGCCGATACATCGATGAGCTTGAGGACCCTTTCCCCACCAATTTCTGCATCGGCGTGGCCGCCTATCCTGAAAAGCATTTTGAATCGCCCAACCTGGAAAAAGACCTTTATTACCTGAAAAAAAAGGTGGACATGGGTGGAGAATACATCATCACCCAGATGTTCTACGATTTCCGGCAATACAAGGCTTTTGTAGAACAGGCCCGCGCCATCGGCATCCTGGTGCCCATCATCCCCGGGATCAAGCCCCTGGTCAGCAAGAAGCAGATCACGACCATCCCCAGTTCCTTTCACGTCAATATTCCGGCCGAACTGGTCGCTTCAATCGAGGCAGCCCGCACCAGGGAGCAGGAATTCGCCAATGGGGTGCGCTTCCTGGCCCGGCTGGCCGAGCAGCTGATCGATTATGGTGTTCCGGGCATCCATGTCTTCAGCATGGGCCAGGGGCGTGCCGCCAAGGCCCTTCTGGAAACGGTGTTTGCCGGCAAGCGCTGAGCTCCCGAGGTCGCATCATGGCCGCATGGCTCAAACCTGAAATCACCGGGCGCCAGCGCGAAAAAATCCTGATCCTGGACGGGGCCATGGGCACGGCCATAATGGAAAAGGCACTGGGCCCCGACGATTACCACGGCCATGTTGGCTGCCACGATTACCTGACCATATCGAGACCCGGGATCATCGCCCGCATCCATGAATCTTATCTGGCCTGCGGCTGCGACATAATCGAAACCAACACCTTCGGAGCCCAGGCAGGCGAACTGGCCAAGCACGGGCTGGAGGACATGACCTACGAAATAAACAGAAAAGGCGCCGAGCTGGCTTCCGGGATCGCCGCCGACCACAGTTCGCCTGAGCAGCCGCGTTATGTGGCGGGTTCCCTGGGACCGGGTTCGCGCCTGCCCAGTTTGCAGCAGGTGGATTTCTCCAGCCTGGAAAATTCCTATTATGCCCAGGCGCTGGGACTTTTCGATGGAGGCGTCGACCTGTTCCAGGTGGAAACCTGCCAGGATATGCTGCAGATCAAGGCGGCTTTGCGGGCCCTGAACCGTGTTTTTCGCGACAAAAGACAGACTAGACCCATCAGTGTGCTGGTCACCCTGGAAAAAAATCGCATGCTGCTGGGGACTGACCCGGCCACGGCGCTGGCCACTTTTATTCCATACCCGCTTTTTGCTTTCGGCATCAACTGCGGCACCGGCCCGGAAGACATGCGGGACGCGGTCAGGATATTGGCCGATTCTTCTCCTTTTCCGCTGGCGGTGATGCCCAACGCCGGACTGCCGAAATTCAGAGAGGGCAGGTACGTCTACGACCTGGAGCCAGGATCATTCGCCCGGCAATTGAGTTTTTTTGTCACTGAAAACGGAGCAAGCCTGGTCGGCGGCTGCTGCGGCTCCACACCCCGGCACATCAGGGCGCTGGCCCGGCAGGCGGGCCGGCTGCAGCCGCCCGCCCGCAAAAAAAATGTGCCGGCCGCCTCGGCGACCTCTCTGTTTTCAATCCAGGAATTCCGGGTGAAACC
>JBDRQC010000002.1:0-34826 GCA_043826505.1 Chrysiogenia bacterium
AAGCGCCTTAGCGCGTACGGCCGTTTCTAAATGATGGACATATTTTATTCCTTTTTCCGTATAAATATCTTTTACGCCTAAAAGTTTTTCTGCTTTTTCAATTCCCTCTTCTGTTAAAGAAGCTGCGCGGAATTTTTCATCAACAGTATAATCTTTTTCTTTTTCTAATTTCTCAGCGATTTTATTAAAAGTAATATAAAAATCAGAAGACTCTTCCGCTGGCGCAGAAATAATTAAAGGAGTTCTCGCTTCATCAATTAAAATAGAATCAATCTCGTCAACAATTGTGTAATAATGATTGACTTGAGAAATTTGAGAAATATCATAAGCAAGATTGTCTCTTAAATAATCAAAACCAAATTCATTATTAGTGCCATAAGTAATATCCGCACCATAAGCTTCTTTTCTTGTGCAAGGTTTTAAAAAATCGTGAACAACTTTAAAACTTCCTAGTTCGTCTCTGGCTTTATCTAATTCAACATCCGATTCAACATCCGATGTTTTTTCGTTCAACATCGGATGTTTATGCGACAGATCATATAAATAACTTGCTTCATGATTAATGCATCCCACTGACAAACCCAGCGCCAAATATATCTGTCCCATCCAAACAGCATCTCTTCTGGAAAGATAATCATTGACTGTAACAATATGAACTCCTTTACCCGTTAAAGCATTGAGATAGGCTGGCAAAGTAGCCACTAAAGTTTTTCCTTCACCTGTTTTCATTTCAGCGATTTTGCCTTGATGAAGGATCATGCCGCCCAAGAGCTGCACGTCGAAATGCCTCATGTTCAGGGTGCGGCGGGCCGCTTCACGCACGACCGCAAAAGTTTCCGGCAAAAGCGCATCCAGATCTTCACCGGCCAGTGCTCTCTTCTTGAAATCATCGGTCTTGGCGCGCAACTGCTCGTCACTGAGCGGCTGCAATGTTGATTCGTAAGAGTTGATGCGGGCCACCATCGGCTGTAAGCGTTTCAAGTCTCTTTCGTTCTGGGTGCCGAATATTTTGCGCAGAATGAATTTAAGCATGGTGCCTGTATTATAGCAGAGATAGCTGTTTTTAATCAAATGGTGCATGGAGTTGGGAATTGGACCGATTGAAAGTCATATGGGCCGTGAGGTGCTTTTCGTCATGCGCTTGATTTACGCCAAAGCGGGATTAAAAAAAGGAAATATTTCCTGCTGCCAGATTCACCTGGTGACAGGCGCGGCCATATTATTTTTCGAGTATGGCGGAATCCAGTAAGGCGGCCATGGTGCCGCTGCCGGTTTTCAGGTCCTGGTCCTGTTTTTCTTTCAGCCGCGCAAGTTCGCTGCTGAAATCTTCCTCTGGTTCTTCCATGGTCAAGGATAAGGTTTTGCGTTCGGCATCGAACGCCAGAATGCGTACGTTGACCGTAGCGTCTATCTCCAGGATCTCTTTGGGATGATTGAGGCGGCGGTCTGCGCCCAGGCGGGATATGTGCAGCAGGCCGGTCACTCCGGGAAAAAGTTCAATGAAGGCGCCAAAGGCTTTCATGTGGACGACCTTGCCGGCAAATTCGGCTCCCACTTCCAGCTTGTCGCCGGCAGCGGTCCAGGGATCGGCCATAAGGGCTTTCAGGCTCAAGGAGATCCTGTTGGCTTCCTGGTCCAGCTTGATAATGGCCACTTTCAGTTTCTGTCCGGGCTGAAGCGCTTCCTGGGCACTCTGGATTTTTTGATGGGAAATTTCCGAAATGTGCAAGAGCCCTTCTATGCCGCCAATATCAACGAAAGCGCCGTAATCATGCACTGAGGTCACGGTGCCTTCGCGTACTTGACTCAATTTGAGTCCTTGCCACAACTGCCGTGCTTTTTCCCTGTCCTCGGCCTGCAGTAGCTCTTTGCGTCCGATCACTATATTGCGGCCGTCTTCTTCGTACTGGCTGATTAAAAAGGAATAAGTCTGATCCAAGTGCACATCAGGATTCTGGCAAAATCTTTTTTCAATTTGCGATATCGGGCAAAAAGCCTTCTGGCCCATGACTTGAACTTCGAATCCACCTTTATTTACAGCCTTAACCCGGCCCTCAACCGGAATATGCGCCGCAAAGGCCTCGCGCAGCATGGTCAGGGATGGCGAGTCCTTGGCCTGGCGCCAGTCACTCCGGCTTGATTGTCGCAGCTTTGCCGTGCAAAGGAAGATCCCGTCGCGGAAAGAAGTAACCAGGACTTGGAGCGTATCACCCGCCTTGATGGTCAATTTCCCCAGGCGTTCACATTCTTCGCGGTCGATCATGCCTTCGGCGCGTGTGCCCAGGTCAAGGAAGATGTTGTCCTTGGCGATGGAAATAACCTTGGCATCGGCAACTTCGCCAACCTTTATGAGCGCGGCAGTGCGGAAAGATGCGTTCAGCAGGTCGGCAAAGCTCTCTTCGCTATTTTTGGCGGGCGCAACTGTTTCATTTTTGTTCTCGGTCATGGGATTTCCTTGTTTATTCTCAAAATTATTTTAAAATACCAAGATTAAGTTAGTAGTTTAATCCGTATCAACCTAAATGTCAAGGACCATTTCGCAGGTACTTTGTGTCAACAGGGCAATGAAATTGAGCAACGGCGGTCAGTGATCCTGATTCTTGCGGCAGGTTGTTGCCGGTCTGGCCGCCGATCTGAATACTATTTGTTTCCGGATTGCAAATCTTTTCGCTTTTCAATGAAATAGTCGGGAGCAATGGGGCTGCCTTTTCTGCTTTTCACTTCTCCGTCCAAAAAAGCGCCTTCGGCAATGGCGATCTGCTGGCAGACGATTTTTCCCTGCACATGGCCGCCGGCCCTGATCTCGATCTTGTCCAACGCCTTGATCCGGCCTTCCACCCGGCCTTCGACGATGATATGGTCGGCTTCGACCCGGCCCGAAAAATTGCCATCCCTGCCGATGATCAGCAATCCCTTCAGTGTAATCACACCGTTCATCTGGTTATCCAGACGCAATTCCCCCTTACCGCTGATTTCGCCGGTGATGGTAGTGGCCTTGCTAATGGATGATTTCTGTTCGCTGGCGGCAGCGTTGTCAGCGATTCTCTGGTTTTGCATGGTCGCTCCTGTCGGATTAATTTCTATGTTCATGGGCATTTCATATCATATGAAAAATGACCGGCTCTCCGCTATGGTGAAAAATTGCCGGAAAATAGCCAGAGTTTCAGCTAAAATGGCTTTTTGCAAAGAATCGTCAGGGTGAAAAAAAAGCACTTGCATGACTTCCCGGCTGTTTCCGTGCACACTGGCCCGCAGTGAATCTGCTGAGGGATTGCCGAAAGCGCCCTGAGCATCGCGCAGCACGATCTTGCCGTTGAAATTCAGGGCTTCTTTGCGGATGCCCGGGTACTGATCGTTTTCACTGCCTAAGGTGATGACTGCCGGGCCGTGCAGGCGCTCCAGATCGTAGAGCCCGAAGCAGATCTGGAATTTGAGCGAAAGCAGATTGGTCAGGTCCACAGGTGGGTTTACGGCAGGAAAGTCATTCTTGTCGCGCAGCCGGCGCCAGAGAGCTTCAGAAGAGGGGCGGTGTTTGGTCGGGTCGATGCGGAATGATTTATACAACTGGCGGGACCAGGCGAATCCGGGCGGCAGGGAACGGTTGTGAATGGCGCGAATGCCAACCAGCTGACTGCTGATGAATTCTTTTAAAAGATCAGCTTGACAGCCTGACAGGCCGTGAAAAAGATTAATCCCGGCGTTCAATTTTCCAGGCAACAGGTTTTGAATTGAAAAGGGCATGGTCATTTTATGTTTGTAAATTCTAGCACAGTGTGGTAAAAAAATCCTCAGGACATTTTTCATTGATAGCGCCCCCTGCTGTTTGACCGGGACGGCATGGCGCCGAGGAGGAATTGTGGGTAAATTCTTTTTATGGTTGATTTTGCTTTTTATCTGCTGGCCGCTGGCTTTACTGGCACTGCTGCTTTATCCTCTGGTCTGGCTTTTGTTATTGCCTTTCCGCCTCCTGGGCATTGCCGTTGATGCGGTTTTTGAGCTGCTCAGAGCATTGATCACTCTGCCGGCCAGGATCTTGCGCGGACCCCGGTCCTGATCAGCCTTTAATCTTGAGTGGCCCCCAAAAAAAGGCAAGGTCGGAGCTGGCTGCTTTTCGCATTGGCGGCCTTGCTGTTTTTCGGTTTGACCAATTTTTTCCTCGGCTTGATATCTGAAAAAAGCGGGGGAAATCCCGTGGCGAATATCAAGGCCGCAATGATCCTCTGGTTGGGAGCGGGCTGCCTTGGTCTCGGCGGTGCCGTTTATTTCATGGCGTCCGGGCGCGGCTTTTCCGGCCTGCCCCGAAAAAGTTCGCTTGCCTTGCCGTTGGCCGCCGGTGTCACCCTGGCTTTGGGAATGTTTGTGCTGAAGATCAGCCTGGCCGTCAATCCGCTGGCCAAAGGTCCGATGGTAGCCATTGCCTCGAGCAACTCTCTGATCGTCGCCCTCCTGGCCTGGATGTTTTTGAAAGAAAAACTTTCCCTTGGGCAAGGGGCAGGTTTTCTGGTAATCATAGCCGGCATTGTCCTCGTGAGTTTGGGGGGCATGGCCAGCGGCCATTTTGGCGCCGTCGCTTACGCGGCTGCAACCATGGTTCTTTTCGGACTTACAAATTTTTTGCTAAAGATTGCCGGAGAGCAGGGCTGCGATTCAATCACTGTGGCTGTCATTCTGTGGCTGACCATGGGCGGGTGCGGCGTACTGGCTCTTGTTTGGCACGGACTGGCAATGGCGCGCCTGCCGTGGCTGCAGCCGGCCGGACTTGGCTGGCTGGCACTGCTGGCCGGGGTTTTCCTGGGCCTGGGCATGTTCTGTGTCAAGAAAGCCGTTACGGCAGGACCAGCCGGTCCGGCCACGGCGATTTCCGGGTCGAACGCCATCCTGGTCAGCCTTCTCGACTTTGGAATTCTGGGACATTGGCTGCCCGGCTTGAAGTTGGCAGGCATGCTGCTGGCAATTTCCGGCATCGTGGCGCTTGCCCTGGCCCGGCCGCATCGAAACAATCATCCGCAACGGAGGATCGTGACATGAGAATTCTGCGTCAACTGCTGAAAAAAGAGGGCTGGCACTTTGCCGAAACCGGCCTGCCGGTCCAGGTGGGGGTGAAGTCGGCGGATACTCCGTTCGGCGGCAAGCATCTGCATAAAACCATGGCCGAGTATTTCCTGCTGTTGGAGGGCAACCTGCGGCTCCAGGTGAACGATGAGATCCTGGAAATGGAACAGGGGGACTTGATCTTGGTCGAGCCGGGCGAAGCCCACCAGGTGCTCCATGGTTCCCCCGATGCCCGCCTCCTCCTTTTAATGCCAGCAGCGGTCGCCAATGACAAAGTGGAATTATAAGCCGAACTGGTTGCGGAACCTTTAAAAAAGGATTCGTTCAATTCTTGATATGGAACAGGGGCTGTCCGACCCGGACCGGCTCTCCTTTTTTGATCAGTACGGATTCAACGCGGTCAGCGGGCACCAGCAGGATGATGGTCGAGCCCATGGCGAAATGTCCCATCTCGTCCATCTGGGCGACCTCGATATCGAGATTCTGCCAGTTGTTCAGCGTCGGCAAGCCGGCGGGCAGGTAGGTCATGCCTATGTTGCCAACGAAAGTGGCTCCGATCGCGGCCAGGTAGAAAAGACTGCCTTTAAAAAAGAAGCGGGTCACGACCCTTTCGTTGCGGATGTAGAGGCGTTTGACCCGGCTCACCGAAAAATCGTTGACAGGGAATAAACGCGTGCCGCCGTGAAAACAACCGCTGATTCTTCCTGAAAGCGGGTAATGGAAGCGATGGTAATTGCTGGGAGAGAGGTAAATGGTCGCCAGGTACCAGCCCCGGGAAAAATCGATGCCTGTCGCCAGCAGGCGGCTGACAGGGTAAGTTTTCCCCTTGACCTGGGTGGCGAGGTCGCTGGACAGGAGTTCCAGTTCGCTCAACCGTCCGTCGGCCGGCACCAGCAGGCATTCGTTGTCCAACGGCAGCAGCCTTTTAGCTGGATCAAGGGGGCGCAGAAAAAATTCGCAGAGCGAATGGTAATCAGCTAGCTCGCCCTGATACTCATCCATGCCGATCCGGTAATGCTTCTGGAAGCGCCGGATCATGGATCGGACCAAAAAACATGGCCGGCGCAGGCGCATGACTTTGCCCCAGAGACGGCTCAATACCGGCAGGGAGATGCAGGTCAACAAAATACGTCCGGCCACAAGTGAAATTTTTTTCATGAATTTCCAGGGGTTTGAACAAAAAAATTATAAATCATTCGCTTGGTGAAGTCAAAAAATCATGATGCCCGGGCGGCTTGTCAGGTTGGAAAAGTCGTGATAACCTTGGCGGATGACAATTGAAAAGTCCCCGTTGACCCGCAGAAAGATCGCCGCATTCTGGCTGCCCCTGTTTTCCACCTGGCTGATGATGGGCCTGGAAGGGCCTTTTATTGCGGCCGTCATCGCCCGTCTGCTTGAAGCCAAGTTCAATCTGGCCGCCTACGGGGTTGCCTTTTCCCTGGGCATGCTTTTCGAGTCTCCGATCATCATGATGCTCAGTGCCGCCAACGCCCTGGTAAAAGACCGCCAGAGCTATCTTAAATTGAGGCGTTTCACCAATACCCTGAACCTGTTCATCACCCTGGCCATGCTGCTGGTCCTGATCCCGCCGGTTTTTTTCTGGCTGACCCGCGGCCTGATCAACCTGCCTCTGGAAGTGGCCCAATTAACTCGCCAGGCCACGTTAATACTTCTTCCCTGGCCGGCAGCCATCGGCTACCGGCGATTTTACCAGGGCATCCTCATCGGCAACAAAATGCCGCGCCGGGTAGCCTACGGCACGGTGGTGCGTTTGGGGTCGATGGCGGCAACGGCTCTGCTGCTCTATCTTTTTTCTCATCTGCCCGGCGCCTGCGTGGGAGCGGCGGCATTGTCGGCGGGAGTGGTCATGGAGGCGTTGGCCAGCCGTTTTATGGTCGGCCCAGTGCTGCGGCGCTTGCTGTCCGGTCCGGAAGTCATGCACGGGAACGGGAAGAAACTGGACACCGGGACCCTGATCGCATTTTATTTTCCCCTGGCCCTGACATCGGTCCTGGCTTTGGCCGTGCATCCCCTGATGTCTTTTTTCCTGGGCAAGAGCCGTTTGCCCATTGAATCTCTGGCCGTATTGCCGGTGGTAAGCGCCCTGGTGTTGATATTCCGCAGCGCCGGCCTCTCATTTCAGGAAGTGGCTATAGCCCTGCTGGGCAAAGGCGGGAACAGCTACCGGCAGTTGCGTTCGTTTGCCTGGATGCTGGGTGGAGCGGCCTCAGGGATCTTGGCCCTGCTCAGCTTTTCACCCGCCGTGATCTGGTGGTTTCGCAGCATCTCCGGTTTGTCGGAGGAACTGACCCGCCTGGCGATTTTGCCCATGCGCATCCTCTCGGTCATTCCGGCCTTGGAAGTTTACCTGGCATTTCAGCGTGCCCGCTTCGTCACAGATAAAAAAACCAGATTCATCACCAAGGCCACGGCCCTGGAAGTGGCAATCGTTGCCGGCATCATGCTGCTCGCTGTTTCGCGGACCAATCTGGTCGGAGTCGTAGCCGCAAGCCTGGCGGTTGTCAGCGCCCGTATCTGTGCCGGCGTCTATCTGCTGCTTGCCTACCGGAAAATAAAAAAAGTGCAGTTGTTCAACGGGCAGGACTGAAGGGGAAACCGGTAGATTTTTCTCGGATTATCAATTGCCGGCCAGAAGATCAAACAGGATCTTTGCGAAGAGCAGGACCAGGGTAAAAATGAAAATGGGACGGATGATGGCGCTTCCCTTTTTTATGACCAGCTTGGCACCGAGCAGGTTGCCGGCCACGCCGGCGCAGGCAGCCGGAATGCCAATAGCATAAATTATCTTGCCGTTAATGATGAAGGTTATCACGGCCGCGACATTGGACGCCAGGTTCACCACCTTGGTGTTGGCATTGGCCGTGACAAAATCGTATTTTAGGACCAGGGTGTAAAAAAAGATCAGGAACATTCCGGTACCGGGCCCGAAAAAACCGTCGTAAAAACCAATCAGTAATGCCGCCAAAGCGGCCAGGGAATATTTACGCTGCCGGGATTGATGTTGCGAGCGGTTTTCCCGGCCCAGGGAACGATTGGCCAGAGTCAGAGCGGCTACCAGAGGGATAAGGATGATCAGCAATATGCGCAGAAAATCAGGGCTCAGCAGCAGCACGGCGCTGGTTCCCAGAAAAGACCCGATCAGGGCGAAAAAAGCGCTGAGCAGCGCCACGCGGATATCGATCAGCCCGTGTTGGTAATAGCGCAGGCTGGCGATAAGGGTGCCGAAGCTGGAGGAGAACTTGTTGTTGCCCAGCACATAGTGCGGCGGCAACCCGGCAGCCATGTATGCGGGAACGGACAACAGTCCGCCGCCTCCGGCTATGGAATCGACCAGTCCGGCCAAAAAAACCACCGGCAGTACAATCAGGTATGTATGCAGCATGGCCGGGTCACCGGGGCCGGGGCGCCTGCGGCCCGCGTTTATTTTTTTCCGAAATGATCATGCCAAAGGTGAAACTGCATCAAGGCCCATAACCGGTGCGAATGGTTCTCGCGGTTCTGCAGGTGCTCGCGGATCATGGTCTGCACGTAGGCAGCGTTAAAAAAGCCCAGGGCGGAAATTTTCCTTTCTGAAAGTGTTTCCAACATCAATTCCTTTAGTTCATTTCTGAGCCAATTTTTAATGGGAATGGAAAACCCCTGCTTCTGACGATTGAGAATTTTTTGGTCAAGGATGCCGGTCATGGCTTTCTTGAAAAACCACTTGCCGGTATTTCCCCGGACCTTCCATTCCGGGGGCAGGGAAAAGGCGAATTCCACCAGTTTGAAATCGAGCAGCGGGGCGCGGGTCTCCAGGGATGCGGCCATGCTCATGCGGTCGACCTTGACCATGATGTCGTCAGTCAGGTATGTTTTCAGGTCCAGGTACAGGTCCTGATTGATCCCGGGAAACTGGCGGCTGCGCTTGAAAAATTCGCGGAATGGCTCCCTTTGGGGCAGATCTTGCAGGAAGCTTTCCTGCAGAAAGGCCGGGGAATAAAAGCGTGCTTTTTGCTGCCGGGTCAGAAAGAGCATCCAGCGGAAGTGGCGGTTGGCCGCTGAATTGACAAATCCTTCGCCGAAACGCTTGGCGCGGTTGACCAGCCCTTTTTTCAGTTGCGAGGGGGGCAGCAGGCGCATGGCTTGTCCGGCCAGGGTCCGCAATGGGCGCAGCGGTGATATGTCCACAAAGCGGGCGAGTTTTTGGGCCAGGTAATGCTCGTAGCCGCCGAAGATCTCATCGCCGCCGTCTCCGGACAAAGCCACCGTCACTTTTTCCCTGGCGGTACGCGAGACAAGATACGTGGGGAAATTGGAAAAATCTCCCAGGGGTTCATCCAGGATCTCGGCCAGCTGCAGGACCAGGGCGTGAATGTCGGCGCTCAGTGTTTTTTCCTGGTGATCGGTCTTGAATTTTGCGGCTACCAGGCGCGAATATGGCAATTCACTGTATGATTTCTCTTCAAAGCCGATGGAAAATGTTTTGATCGGAATGGCGGATATTCGGGCCATGGTGGCCACAATGGCGCTGGAATCGATGCCGCCGGAAAGAAACGCCCCCAGCGGCACATCGGAGATCATGCGCAAACGCACCGATTCTTCGAGCAGGGCCAGGAACTCCTCACGGGCTGCGGGAAATCCGCCGGGGCTAACGCCCGGCCGGACATCCCAATATTCGCTGATGGCAGCTTTGCCGTTTTCGTAAACCAGCATATGCCCGGCTGGCAGCTTTTTGACCGAGGTCAGGATGGAATACGGCGCCGGGATATATTCCAGGGTCAGAAAAAAATCCAGGGCCTCATGGTCCACATCGCGGCCCACTCCCGGATATTGCAGAATGGATTTGATCTCCGATGCGAAAACCAGGTTGCCGTTTTTTTTCAGGCAGTAATAAAGCGGTTTTTTCCCGATATGGTCCCTGGCCAGGATCAGGCGACGGTTTTTTTGGTCGTAGATGGCGAAAGCGAACATGCCGCGCAGTTTTTTTACGAATTCCAGTCCGAATTCCTCGTACAGGTTGACCACCACCTCGGTATCGCTCTGGCTGCGAAATACATAACCGCGCTGAATAAGTTCGCTGCGCAATTCGCTGAAATTGTATACTTCGCCGTTGTAGGTGATCCAGGAGTTCCCCGACTGTGAACTGAGCGGTTGATGGCCGGTGGCCAGATCGATGATGCTCAGGCGCCTGGCCGCAAGGCCTATGTTTTCTTTTTGGAAAAAACCTTCGTCGTCGGGACCGCGGTGAACGATCTGGTCGTTCATTTTTTTCAGGGTGCCGGCATCGGCTTCCTTTTCAAACTGGTAATAGCCGCAGATTCCACACATGGCTTATTTCATTTTTCGTACTGGGAAAAACCTGGTTGTCGACCTTATGTAACAATCAGGAAAATCGCAAAAAAAATCCAGGAGAAAAATTATCTTGACCGTATTGCTATACAAGCCTCGCGCCTTTTCTTTCGCAATCCGTTTGTCGAGGCAAATACTATTTAAAGCTCTTTACCGCCTCATTTTCGTCTTCAAAAGTTTCAAAAACCGTGATCAGCTTGGTGACCATCATCAGGTCCTTGACTTTGTTGGTCAGGTTGGTGATCTTGACCGTCCCGCCCTCTTTTTTCAGCGTGGTATAGGAGCGAACCACTTCACCCAAACCTGTTGAATCGAGGTAAGGTACTTCGGCGAAATTCAAAATCAGCTGTTTTTCATTTTCCTTGATCGAGGCGTTGACCGACTGTCTGAGTTCATCAATGCCGTCGCCGAAAAGTATTTTTCCTTTGAGATCAAAGATGGTGACCTCGCCATTTTTTCTTTTTTCTATCTTCATTTTTTTCTCCTTTTACACATTCGAGATTATTTTATAACATATCAAAAAACAAATTTCAATCACTTTTTTGTTTTTATGCCCACCAGGAGATTTTTCAGGGAATTTCAACAATCTGATAATCGGGGTTGCCGAAACCGATCTCCCGGGCGTAGTCGATCTGCACGCGATGGGGTATGTCGTAAGCAAGGGTGGTGAGGGGTTTGCCGGCCTTCTTTTCCACCAGGTCCAGCGAGGCAGCGTCCAGAGCGACCGCGTCCAAAGAGATCAACACGCCGATATCCGGGACGATCTTTTTGTAGCCGCCCATGCAGTCGCAATCCTTGCTGATGCGGTTCAAAAAATTGATATAGAGCGCCTTGCCCTTTTTGCAAACAGCCACGCCCCAGGCGTGTTCGACGATTTTTCGCTGCAAGTGTTCGTAGGTTTCCGACCAATTGTAGCCGATGGCATCGAAACGGCAGACGGCCAGGCATTGAGCGCAGCCGATGCAAATACCCTTGTCGATCCGGGCGGCATTCTCCACCATGGTGATGGCCTGGACCGGGCACCAATGGACGCAGGCGCCGCAGGCGGTGCATTTTTTTTTCTTTACCGAAGGCGTGGCGGTCGAATGCTGGACCAGCTTGCCGCGTCGGCTGGCACAGCCCATACCCATGTTTTTCAAAGCCGCGCCGAAACCTGAAGCCAGGTGGCCGGTAAAATGGGAAACCACGACCAGGGCCTGGGTCTTGACGATCAGGGAAGCGATCTTGACTTTCGAGTACAGCCTGCCCGGGATCGGCACTTCCAGTTCTTCGTCACCAATCAGACCATCGGCCATGATCAGCGGCAGACCGGTTCTTTCGAAACCGAACCCGTGGCGCTGGGCCAACTCTATGTGGCTGACGGCCTGGTTGCGCATACCGCTGTACAAGGTGGCGGTATCGGTCAGAAAGGGCAGGGCCCGGCGCTGTTTGAGCAGGTCGCCCATCATCTTGAAATTCAGCGGCCGCACGTAGCCTTGCGTTTTTTCCTCGCCGAAATGGGTCTTGAAAGCCACCATGTCGTTGGCCTGGACAAAGGAAAAAAGGTTGTTGGCCATAATGGCTTTTTCGAGTTTTGCACATATCGACTCGTCGCTTTCGTTGTCGACGCCGGGGATAAAATATACTTTTTCCTTCATTTATCCTTTCCTTTCAATTAATATTTATCATTTTATATATATTTATAGCCCATTTTCACTTTATTGGCTCACTTTCTATGGACATCTGGTCTGCTCATTTCCGAGAAATATAACCATTCAGGGTAAAAAAGTCAATTCCTTGCGGGGATATTTTTCAAACCTTTTTTTGCCAGCCGGGCGTCAATCGCTTGAAATGGTCAATAACACTTGACTTTTTATTTTTCGTATGTTAACTTTTTATACAAGCAGGAGGTCGACATGAATAAAAAATATCTGGCCGAGGATATATCCAAGAGAATATCCATTAAAAAATATGAGGCCTACAACTTTATTGACCTATTCATCGAAGTCGCCCTGGAAAATCTTGGGAAAGGGCGCAAACTCGTGCTTTCCAAATTTGGAACCTTGATCATTAAAAAAAAGAATAAAAAGCGCGTGATCAATCCCATCAATCGCCAGCCAATGATCATTCCTCCCACCAAGATCGTGAAATTCATCCCTTCGGAGAACTTGAAAAAGAAGTTCGAGGGAAATGGCTGATCTCAATGAAGAGCAGTTAAAAAGGATCTCTTTTCACCTGCTGACCGTTAACAATCGCCAGGCCAGGCAGCATCTGCTGAGAAACAAGTTCAAGAAAGACGATTTGTTTTGCCTGGGAACCCGGCAACTTGAATTGAGCGGACTGCTTCCGGCCGAGATCAGTGATATACGCCAGAAAAACTGGGCGGCCGCTGAAAATGAAGTAGCTCGGTCGAAAGCGAACAACATCCAGATCATTTTCAGCGAAGACAGGGATTATCCGCCGCTGTTGAAAGAAATTTTCGATCCGCCTGATTTCATTTATTTTACCGGCAACCGGGAAATTCTGGCAAAAACCAAATTGGCCGTGGTAGGATCGCGGCGGGGCAGCAACTACGGCCAAGCTGTGATAAACCGCATTCTGCCAGAATGCATCCGGGCCGGACTGGTGATTGTCTCGGGCATGGCCTATGGGATCGATTCCATGGCCCACCGGGCGGCAATCCGTGAAAATGGCGCCACCATTGGTGTGAATGCCGGCGGATTGCTGCATTTGAATCCCCCCGGCAACAGAGGCCTGATCAAGAAAATAATCGATCATGGCGGCATTATCAGTGAATTTCCTCTGGATGTGGTTCCACGTCCATTTCTTTTTCCTGTCCGCAACCGGGTCATCGCCGGGATTTCCAAGGCAGTGCTGGTCGTCGAAGCGGCTCTGCGCAGCGGTTCACTGATCACGGCCAGGCTGGCCATCGATCAAAACCGTGACGTCATGGCTGTTCCGGGCAATATTGACCAGTCTTTGAGCCAGGGGACGAACTATCTGTTGCAACAGGGTGCCAAATTGATCGCCAATGCTTCCGATTTGCTGGAAGAATTCGGTTTGGCGGCGGCAACGCCGGCAAAACCGGAGCTGGTTTTGTCGGTTAAAGAAAAGAAAATACTTGACTTGTGCGGAGAAAATGAGGTAAAAGGGTTCGATTTTCTGGTTGAAGCACTTGATCTGTCAACCGCTGAAATTGTTTCGCTGTTAATGGGCTTGATTTTAAAAAACCTGATAGCGGAAGAAGCGGATGGTTACCGAAGGATAAATTATGCCTAAAAAAACATTGGTGATTGTCGAATCTCCGGCCAAATCAAACACGATTTCCAAATATCTGGGCGATGACTTTGTGATCAGTTCTTCAATGGGTCATATCCGCGACCTGCCTGCGGCGGTCTTGGGAATTGATCTGAAAAACAACTACAAACCCTGCTACGAGGAGTTGCCGGGAAAAGCCCAGGTGATCAAGGAGTTGCGCAAGCAGGCCAGGAACGCGGATAAAATTTTTCTGGCCTCCGATCCCGACCGTGAAGGTGAAGCCATTGCTTTTCATTTGCAGCAGGTTCTGCAAGTGGAAAACCAACATATTTTTCGCGTGCTTTTCAATGAGATCACCCGCCAGTCCATATTGGCGGCAGTGGAAAAACCGTTGGCCATTGACGGACACAAAGTCGATTCCCAGCAGATGCGCCGAATACTGGACCGTTTGGCCGGGTACAAGATCAGTCCTGTACTGCAGCGGAAGATCGGTGGCCCGCTTTCGGCCGGCCGCGTGCAATCCATAGCCCTGAAGCTGATAGTGGAAAGGGAAAAGGAAATCAGGGCATTCGTTTCCAAAGAATTCTGGACCATTGCCGTGGAATTACTGGGTTCGCGCCAACCAGCGTTTATGAGCAAGCTGGAAAAATTCAAAGGCAAGAACATCAAGATCGCCGATAAAAGCAGCTGTGATCTGGTGCTGAGTGAATTGAAACTGAACGAATACATCCTGGAGCGCATGCAGAAAAAGCTGAAAAAGCGCAAAGCGCCTCCGCCCCTGATCACTTCCACCCTGCAGCAGGAGGCTTTTCGCCGCTTCAAATTCCCGGTGAAAAAAACCATGCAGCTGGCGCAGCAGCTTTACGAAGGCCTGAATATCCATGGCGGCGAAACCACCGGATTGATCACCTACATGCGCACCGACTCATTCCGTGTTTCCGACCAGGCGCGCGACCAGGCGCGCGAATTCATAGCTGGCGGTTTGGGTAAAGAATATTGCCCGTCCACCCCAAATGTGTTCAAGAGAAAATCAAAGATCCAGGATGCCCATGAATGCATCCGGCCCACATTTCCTTTTCATGCCCCGGATGATATCAAGGTTGATCTGAATCCGGGCCAGTTGAAGATCTATCAGCTGATCTGGGAAAGATTTTTTTCTTCGCAGATGGCCGATGCCGAGATTGAAGAGACCCAGTTTGACATCAGGAACGGATTGTACTTGTTCGTCTGCAAGGGCGAGATCGTAAAATTCAAGGGTTTTCATGTTATGCTGAAAAACGATAATGAGCAGACGGTCCTGCCGCAATTGCAGGAAAAGGAGATCCTCCAGCTGCTGAAGATCGATGATAAGCAGAATTTCACTAAACCCCCGGCCCGCTACAGCGAGGCGTCTCTGGTGAAGGTGCTCGAGGAAAAAGGCATTGGCCGCCCTTCTACCTATGCCAAGATCATCGAAACCCTGAATAAGCGGGAATACGTCTATAACGAAGAAAAGAGATTCGTACCCACCGATCTGGGCATCAATGTGGTCGAGTACCTGGAAGAGAACTTTCAGGATATCATGAACTATAACTTCACCGCCGAGCTGGAGAAAGAACTGGATCTGGTCGCTGAAGGTAAACTCGATTGGGTGACAGGGATCGACCAATTCTATAAAAAATTGGCGCTGGATCTGGAAAAGGTCAAAGGCGCAAAAAAAGTGGAATTGCTGACCGGCGGCAAATGTCCCGACTGCGGCGGCGACCTGGTCAAAAAATATTCCCTGAAAACCAGGGGCTGGTTCGTGGGCTGTTCCACCTATCCGCAATGCCGGTATACCGAACGGGTCACGATTAACAATGAAAGGATCAGCAAGGACGAGATCATGGAAAAACTGTGTCCCCAGTGCGGCAAACCCCTGATCAAGAGATATTCCCCTAAAACCAGGCAATACTTTGTCGGCTGTTCCGGTTTTCCCGCCTGCAAGCATATCGAAAAAAGCCAGGATGAAGAATTGGGTTCTTGCCCGCAGTGCGGCAAACTCTTGACCAAGAGATTTTCCCCCAAGACCCGCCGTTATTTTGTCGGCTGTACCGGGTATCCTGAATGCAAATTCATACAAAAAGGGTGAAAAAAAGAGTCACGATCATAGGCGGCGGACTGGCCGGGGCGGAAGCTGCCTATCAGATAGCCAAGAGCGGCATGGCTGTCGATCTGTATGAGATGCGGCCGCAGGTGATGACCGAAGCCCACGGCGGCGATTCCCTGGCGGAAATGGTCTGCTCCAATTCTCTGGGTTCCGAGGAGATCAGTTCCGCTTCCGGTCTGCTGAAGCGGGAATTGAAAATGCTCGATTCCTTTTTTTTGCGCAGTGCCGAAAAAAACAGGGTCCCGGCCGGAAACAGCCTTGCCGTCGACCGGCTGCAATTGGCTGCAAATATTACAGCTGAACTGGAATCCATGCCCGGGATCAGTATTATCCGCCAGGAAATCCGGGAGATCCCGGCTGTTGAGATGCCCTTGATCATTGCCAGCGGACCGCTGACCAGCCCCGCCTTCGCCCAGGCCCTTTCCGGCTTGACCATGCGCAAAAACCTCTACTTTTTTGACGCAACCTGTCCGCTGATCCGGGCCGAAAGCATTGATTTTTCAAAATTGTTTGCAGCTTCCCGCTACGAGAAAGGGCAAGCCGATTTTTTGAATATTCCCCTGGATCAGGCGCAATACGAATTGCTGGTCACAAGCTTGGTCGGAGCTGAACCTGAACAGGCCAGGGACTTTGAAAAGGAAATTTTTTTTGACGCCTGCCTGCCGCTGGAAGAAATCGCTCGTCGGGGACCGCAATCGCTGGCCTTTGGGCCGTTGAAACCGGTCGGACTGGTCGATCCGCGCACGGGAGGCCGCCCGCACGCGGTTGTACAGCTCCGCCAGGATGACCTGAAAAAAAATTTTTTCCAATTGGTCGGATTCCAGACGCGGTTGAAGCATGGAGACCAGAAGCGGATCTTCCGCAACCTGCCCGGGTTGGAAAACGCCGAGTTCGAGCGTTTTGGCCGCATGCACCGCAATACCTATATCAATGCCCCGTTGATCATCAATCAGTTTTCCCGGTGCAAAAAAAACAGCCGCATCTATTTTGCCGGCCAGATCTCCGGAGTGGAAGGCTATGTGGAGTCGGTCGCCTCCGGATTGCTCTGCGGTCTTTTTGCCAGCAGCAATGAGCACCGCAACCCACTCCCGGAAACCACGGCTATCGGCTCGCTGCTCTCTTACATCGCCAATGCCGGCTGGCAGGATTTCCGTCCCAGCAAGTTCACTTTTGGCCTGCTGGCGGACAGTGGAGTGGAATGCCGCGACAAGAAAAGAAAAAAAGAGTTGAAGGCCGAAAGGGCCTGCGAGGCGCTGGAACAATGGATAAAGAAAGCCGCCATCTGAATAAGTATATCGATTATTTGCGTGAAATAAAAAAGTTTTCCGCAAACACGCTCAAGGCATATACTATCGATATCAGGCAATTCCATGCTTACTTTTCGGAACAAAGGCTGGCGGTCAGCAAAAACAATATCCGCGACTTCATTGCCCATCTTTATATGAAAAGCAAGAACAAGGCCACCGTGGCCCGGAAAATATACGCCGTTAAATCTTACTACGCTTATTTGGTTAAGATCGGGATCCAGCCCCACAATCCTTTCGATGGTATCGGCACGCCGAGACTGGATAAAAAAATTCCCCAGATCCTGACCGAAAACGAAATGCAGCAATTTCTTGACGCTCTGCCCGCGGAGACTTTTTTGCAGCTGCGCAACAAGGCCCTCTTTGAGTTCCTGTATGCGACCGGCCTGCGTATCTCTGAATTGACCGGGTTGCAGTTCGGCGACGTGCATTTCGCCGATAGGCTGGTGCGGGTCATGGGCAAAGGGAAAAAAGAGCGCATCGTCCCCTTTCATGAGCAGGCCGCCGCGGTCATGGCCAAGTATCTAGAGCGGCGGCGAAGCGAGTTTTCCGGACAGGGTGAGCGGATCTTTGTCAATTCCCGGGGCGGACCTCTGAGTCAGCGTTCGGTCGAGCGTATCCTGAAGCAGGTTTATCACGATCTGACCCATTCGGGCAGGCAAGTGCATCCCCATTTGCTGCGTCATTCTTTTGCCACCCATTTACTGCAAAGGGGGGCAAACCTGCGCATCATCCAGGAATTGCTGGGGCATGCCAATTTGACTACAACCGAAAAATATACCACTTTGAATTTCAGTGATCTGCAAAACACCTATAGGAAATTTCATCCCCGGAAGCAATCATGAGCAAAAAGACGGTCTATTTTCTGCTTAAATTTGTCTTTGGCTTCGGCCTGATGCTGTACCTGCTGCTGTACATCGCCCGGCCGCGGGAGATCATTGCAGTTTTCGCCAACGTTTCCTGGTCAATGGTCGTGCTGGCTTTTTGCCTGCATGTGTTCGGGTTCTTGTTTTCGGCCCGGCGCTGGAAGCTGATCCTCGATGAAAGGGGCGGAGGTTTCTCTATTGCGCATCTGCTCCGTTTTCTGCTGGTCGGCTCTTTTTTCAATCTCTTTTTGCCCACACGCTTCGGTGGTGACGTGGTCAGGGTCAGCGATACGCGCCATATCGACCAGGGGGTGACTGCGTCCTTGGCGGTAATCGTCTATGAACGCATGAGCGGCATCGTAGCCTTGCTGGTGCTGGCCATGCTGGCCTCGCTTCTAAAATTGAATTATTTAAAAGAGCTGCCTTTGCTATATGTATCGCTCCTGGTCAGCCTGCTGGGAATCGTCCTGCTGGTGCTGGCCTGGAAGAAACTCCCGCGCGGATTTCTGGCCAGGCTAAAATGCCGCCAAGCCTGGCTGCGCAAAATCCTGGATAAGTTGGACAAGTTTCATGCCATCCTCCTTGATTTTTTGAACCACCGTTCACTATCAAAGAAAGTTTTTTTCTGGGCGCTGCTGCTGCAGCTCAACGTGGTGCTTCATTATTATTTGATCGGCCAGGCATTGAAACTGGACCGCATCCCCTTGCTGGACTATTTTTTTTCCATTCCCCTCATGCTGTTCCTGCTGTCGTTTCCGGTTTCGATCAATGGCATAGGTGTCCGCGACCTGTTCTTGATCCAGCTATTCACGTATTACGGCTACCCGGCTCAAATGGCAATCGCTTTTTCCTTGCTGGATGTGGCCTTCAACCTGCTGCTGGGCATCTGCGGCGGTTTGATCTACGTTTTTCGCAAAAATGAATAAAAAACTCATACCGCTATGCACCGCCCTGCTCCTGCTGTTTGCCAGCAGCCAGGAAAAACTCCGGGTGATCAATCTCCGCATCGAGGAGATCTCGGCCAAGCTCCTGGCCTGCAAGCAGGACAAATCCTCTATCCTTAATGACATTTACGCTTTAGAGCTGCAGACCGAATCGGTCGTTATCGGATTGAATAAGGTCGACTTGCTTTTAGCCGATACCAGGGCGCAGATCGCCCGCAAGCAAAAAGAAGAAGCGCAACTTCAGGCCAGGATCCGCTCCTCGCAGGACAAAGTCAGGCGCATTCTGCGGGTTCTTTACAAAATCGGGGAATTGGGCTACGTGAAACTTTTTATCAATATCGGCAATTTCGATCAGCTCTTCCGCAACTACCGTTTGATCGTTTCCCTGATGGATGACAGGGTCATGGCCATAAGGGAAATCCGCCAGGGTCTGATGAAGCTGCAAAAAATCAAAGCTGAATTGCAGCTGGAGTTTGACCGTCAAAACAACTTGAGAAAGGAACAGGCAGGCAAGTTGTCGCGCTTGCAGGGTCTGAAAAAGGAGAAGTTGGAGTTGATCGCCAAGATCAACCGCCAGCGGGATTTCAATGTCCGCTTGCTGGAAGAACTGAAAAGTGAAGGGGAAAACCTGACCCGGTTCCTGGACCAGAGTATGGTGGCGGACGTACCTGACCTGGTCGATTTTAAAGTTATGAAGGGCAAACTGACCTGGCCGCTGCCCGGAAGGATCATTTCCAGTTTCGGAAAAAAAAAGAGCGCCAACTTCAATACTTATACCATGAACAACGGCATTGAGATCAAGCCGGTTTCTTCCGATGAAATCAGGGCCATCGGGGCAGGGGAAATCATTTTTTGTGATTATTTCAAGGGCTATGGAAACTTGCTCATCATTCAGCATGCGGGGAATTTCCATACCCTCTACGGGCACTGCGACAGTTTTAAAAAGAAATTGGGTGAGCGCGTGCAGATCAATGAAGTGATCGCCATGGCCGGAAATTCCGGCAGCCTTTACGGCAAATCTCTTTATTTTGAGATCAGGCAGAACCTTAAGCCCCTGGATCCCTTGCTCTGGTTGAGCAAAAGGTGATAGAATCTGCCCTTGAAAAAAATAATGAAGCCGAAAAGAAGGACAATTAAGAACTCCAATCGCAAAACCGCCGCGATTTCTTTTTTCCTGTTTGGAGCCATCGCCCTGGCCGCGGTGTTTACCCTCGAATTTCTCGATTACCGCTCCGGAAAATATTCATTTATTTTCAGCAAACTGATCAACCTGCAGCAAAAGATGCCGGCCGCTGAAAAGTTCAACCGCGAACTGACCGCAGCTTTGTCTGAGAGAAAAATCCCTTTTGATTTTTTAAAGGACCAGGGCGGGGTCAGCCATTTCAAGATCGAGCTGCCTGAACCGCTTTACCCGCCTTTGAGCAAGGATCTGCGCTGGCTGGTGGAAAAAAACCGGGGCTTGTACCGTCTGAGCGAAGTCCAGGGCATGAAGCAGCAGGTAATTTATTTGATCCAGGTGATTTTTGAAAAGAAGCTGACCCATGTTATTTTGATCAGCAAGCGCCTGGCCGTTCAGCCGCGTCCGCTTGAAAAACCCGTCACTCCTGCTGCCGGGACCAGGACCGGGAAACCGCCCCGTCTGGCCTTTATCATCGATGACATCGGTTATGCCGATCTGGTTTCCGATCAATTGCGCGAATTGGGCATTCCCCTGACCGCCGCCATCATTCCCGCTGCGCCTTATGCCCGCAGCGAAGCGCAAAGGATCCACGAATATGGCTTGGAAGAAATTATCCACATGCCCATGCAGCCCAAGGATCCGGCCAATCACCATCCGCGTGACCAGTTCATTTTGACGGACTCCAGCGCTGCCGAGATCCAGGTTTTGCTGCAGAAGGCCCGCGAGGTGGTTCCCTATGCCCGGGGGCTGAACAACCACATGGGTTCGCTGCTCACGTCCAGCCCCCAGGCCATGCGCCGGGTGCTGGAGCTGATCAAGGGGGCGGGACTTTTCTTCGTGGATTCCAGGACCTCAACCGCCACTCTGGCCTATGCCCTGGCCCGTGAAATGAAGATCAAGACCTTCAGGCGCGACGTTTTTCTCGACGACGAGCAGTCTTACGAGTACAGCAGCGGGCAGATCCGGCGCCTGGTGGAGCTGGCGCAGAAGAACGGCCGCGCCCTGGCCATCGGCCATCCCTTCCCTTCCACGCTGGCCGCCCTGCGCGACGCCGTACCCTGGCTGAAGCAGCAGAAAGTTGAGATTGTTTTCGTATCGGCATTGCTGGAATAGCGTCGGAGTTTGCCGACTCGCCTTTGTATTTTCAATCAGGAGTTGACAAGAATCGTTTTTAATATTAGAATTTAGGTCTGCAAAGGAGGAATAATGGCATTAATTATTGATGATACCTGCATCAGCTGCGGTGCTTGCGAAGCGGTTTGTCCTGTCCAGGCGATCTCCCAGGGCGATCAATACTACGTGATCGATCCAGCCCTCTGTGTGGAATGCAAAGACCATTTTGACGAACCCCAGTGCGCTTCGGTATGCCCCACCGATTCCTGCGTCAAAAAGTAAGCTTTTTACGTTTCAACCCAATTGTCGATAGCGTTCCCGTTCGGGGAACGGCCGTTTAGAAAATCGTCGCTGCCTTGGCCCGGATGACCCTCGAACGCCTCAAGCCTTTCGCGGTCAATATCATACTGTTTTTGCTCACCGTGGTTTTCACCATGATCATCGGCGTGCAATACCATATCAGTTACCATGCCCTCACCCTGCCCCCGGGAAGCGGCTTCTTCGCCTTTCTCTGGCAACACCCCTCCGCCTGGCTGTGGGGGCTTTCCTATTCGCTTTCATTGCTGGGCATTCTGCTGGTCCATGAAATGGGCCACTTCTCGGCCTGCCGTTTTCATCGCATCGAGGCCACCCTGCCCTATTTCATCCCGGCCCCGACCCTGATCGGCACCTTTGGCGCTTTCATCAAGATCAAATCGCCTTTTTCGTCCAAAAGGGCGCTTTTCGATGTGGGCCTGGCCGGTCCCCTGGCCGGTTTTCTGGTCTCACTGCCGGTCATCGCCCTGGGAATTTCGCAATCGCGGCTGGTAGCCAAAAGTGACCTGCAGTCGGGTCTGACCCTGGGTGAACCTTTGGTGTTCAAATTGATCAGCTGGCTGGTCCTGGGGCCGGCGGCCGGACAGCATGACATCCTGGTCCACCCCATGGCTTTCGCCGGCTGGTTCGGTCTTCTGGCCACGGCGTTCAATCTCTTTCCCATCGGCCAGCTGGACGGCGGGCATATTCTATACGCCCTGCTCGGCAGAAAGGCCTACTATGCCGGCATCGCCTCAATCGCCTTCATCGTGGTAATGGGAATTTTTTTCTGGCAGGGCTGGCTTTTCTGGGCGCTGATCGTCACCCTGATCGGCCTGCGCCATCCCCCTGTTTTCGAATACGAAAAACTTGATGCAAAAAGAAAAATATTGGCCGCTGTCGCCCTGCTGATCTTCCTGCTCTCTTTCACTCCGGCCCCGCTGTCCTTGTCACGCTGAACCCGCTTTGAATATGGGCGGCGGCTGTGCTATGATTTCTCGATGAAAAGGGCTTTCGACCGCTATATTCTGAAGGAAATCGCTTCTCCGTTCGCCATCGGCCTGCTGGTCTATACTTTCACCCTCCTGATCAACCAGATCCTTATCCTTTCCAAAACGCTGATCGCCAAAGGGGCTACGACCGGGACCGTTTTCAAGATTTTGCTTTATTTGCTGCCCGACCTGTTTTCCTTCACCATTCCCATGGCCACGCTGATGGGGGTGCTGGCCGGGATGAGCCGCCTGAGTTCCGACTCCGAGATCGTGGCTTTTCGGACCATGGGCATTCCCAACCGCCGGTTGCTGAAGCCGGTGCTGCTCTTTTCGCTGGCCACCTGGTTCGTTTCCTCCTGGCTGATCATGTTCCTGGCCCCGGAAGCCAATTATCGCTTCAGCAAACTGCATACCGGAGTGGTCCTTTCACAGACCATCTCCGGGATCAAGCCCGGAATCTTTTACCAGGACCTGCCGTTCTACAGCCTGTATTTTCGTGACCAGGACCGCAAGGGCGAATGGCAGGATGTGTTCCTTTGTTCCATGAAAAACCCCGAGGAAGACACGCTGATCTTTGCCAAAAATGGCAGGTTCATCTACAAGCAGTTTCAAAAAGACAACTACATCGTGCTGTACGACGGTGTGGTCCATAGTTTTAAAAAGAAAGATCCGCTCAAGTATTCCCTGACTTTTTTTTCCAGAAAAACCGAAAAGATAAGCAACATGATCACCATACGCCAAACCCGGCGCAGCACGCAGCTGGTTTTTCCCGAGCTTTTGCGCAAATTGCGCGCCGACCCGGGCGATCTGCTTTTGAGCCTGGAATTTCACAAGAAATTCGCTTTGCCCTTTGCCTGCCTGGCGCTCGGATTTCTGGGCATGTCGCTGGGAATTTCCACCCGCAAGGGAGGCAAAACCAGCGGCTTTGTCATCTCGCTCGGGATCATCTTCATTTACTATGTGATGATGACGGCCGGGCGCAACCTGATCCTGAAAAAGGTGATCTCCCCGTTCTGGGGTTCATGGGCGCCCACATTCTTTCTGGTGACTATCGGCATTTGGCTTTACAGGTTTTCGGCCCTGGAAAAAGGGATCAATTGGGAAAAAATCTTCGCCTGGCGCTGGTTGGGACGGAAAAACCCCGGGTCCAGCCATGAGGCTGCCGCCAGTTCAAAAAAGCCGTTTTTTTTACGCTGGAATCCAGTTAAAATACTCGATCGCTATGTGCTGCGGCGCATGTTCCTGATCTTCTTCCTGGTTTTCTCCTCCCTGCTGCTGGTTTTTTATATCATCAATATCCTGGAATTGATCGACAACGTCATCGAAAACAAGGTTCCTTTCTCCTATATCTTGAAATACGACTACTATGCAACTCCGGAAATCGTCACCATCATTCTGCCCATTTCCATATTGACCGCCGTTTTGCTGACTTTTTCCCTGATGAGCAAGAACAACGAGGTGATCGCGGTCCAGGTGAGCGGTATCAGTCTCTTCCGCCTGGCGCTGCCGGCGATTTTCTTGGGCCTGTTTTTGTCGTTGGCCACTTTTTTTATCCAGGAAAATATCCTCCCCGAAGCCAACCGGCAGTCGGGACGGATGCTGGACGTGATCCACAAGCGCAAATCATATGCGGACATCGAATTTGCCAAAAACTGGGTTTTGGGCAGTGAAAACAAGATCTATTTTTACAACTTTTATGAAAAGCGCCGCAAACGCTTCATCAATTTCAATATTCTTTACCTGGATGGGCAAGGGCGGCTGCAGCAGCGCATCTCGGCACTTTCCGCTTCCTGGCAGGGAGAAAATACCCTGCGGCTTAGGCAAGGTTTTGTCCGCAGGTTCAAGGATAATTTTCCCCTGAATCAGCAGCTTTTCAAGGAAATGCAACTGCGCATCCGCGAAAATCAGGATTATTTCACCCAAAAAATCAAGTTCTCAGGCGCCATGAACAGTAATGAACTGAAAGAATATATCCGTTTTTTACAAAAAAACCGCAGCGATCCCCTGCGTTATCAAGCCCAGCTCTACAACAATTACGCTTTCCCGTTTTCATCGCTGGTCATGGTTTTTATAGCCATCCCCTTTTCGTTCCTGATGGGCAACCGCGGCGCCCTTTTCGGCATTGGTATCGCCGTGGGCATTTCCATGATCTACTGGGGGGCGCTGGGCATTTTCAGCTCCATCGGCGCCACCGGGGTATTTTCGCCGCTGCTTTCGGCTTTCGCGCCCCTGATAATTTTTTCTATCATTTCCGTGATTTTGTTCATAAAGATTAAAACCTGAACCTCGGGCGAGCGGGATAAAATCGGTCCCATGTTCCAAATTGGCCGCGAATATGGTAAGATTTAGTATCTTGATGGCCTATCCCCAAAAACCGAGGTGTAGCATGGAGAAGGAAGAACTAAAGGCGAACCAGGACGCCCTTGAGCGGCGCGCCAAGAAAAAGCCGTCAGCAAAAAAGAACAAGCTGACCATGGTGCCCCTGTACTGCAAAGGCTGCGGCCTGTGTGTGCATATTTGTCCCACCGGCACCCTGCAGTTATACGATGATCCCAAGAACAAATTCGGCGCTTCGGTGAAAATTGACGCCCCGGATTTCTGCATCGGCTGCAAGATGTGCGAACTGCAATGCCCTGATTTCGCCCTGTTCGTAAATTACGAGGAAGAAAAAAAGGAAGGTGGCCAATGAGTCAGCGCAAGGTTCTGCAGGGCAATGTCATCATTGCCAAGGCGGCTTTGGCGGCCGGCTGTGATTTTTTCGCCGGCTATCCCATTACCCCTTCCTCGGAGATCGCCCAATACATGTCCAAGGAAATGCCCAAAATGGAGCGGGCCTTCATTCAAATGGAAGACGAGATCGCCTCGCTGGGCGCTTGCATCGGCGCCTCTTTGGCCGGGAAAAAAGTCCTGACCGCCACCTCGGGCCCGGGATTTTCCCTGATGCAGGAGCATTTGGGCATGGCGGTCATGGCCGAGGTGCCGCTGGTGATCGTCAACGTCATGCGCGGCGGCCCGTCGACCGGCATGCCCACCAAGCCCTCGCAGGCCGACATGATGCAGACGCGCTGGGGCACCCACGGCGACCACCCGATCATCGCCGTTTACCCGGCTTTTTCCGATGAGATCTTCAGCGAGACGGTTCGCGCCTTCAACCTTTCTGAAAAGTATTGGAACCCGGTCATCATTCTATTGGATGAGGTCCTTGCCAAGGCCCATATGGACGTGGAGATCCCCGAGCCCGGCAGCTATGAGGTATACTGGGAGAAGACCCACGAGATCAGCGACTTGAATATTTACGATCGCAATATCGGGGAGAACCCGCCCCGGATCGATTTCTTTCACAGCTACCCGATTCATATCGACAGCCTGGAACATGACGCCCACGGCTGGCCCTCGTTCGATGCCAAAACCGTCGATAAAATGCAGAAACTGCGCATGGAGAAGATATATCATAACCTGGATGACATCATCAAATACAAGGAATATTTCCTGGATGATGCCGAGGTCCTGGTCTTCAGTTTCGGCATTTCGGCCCGTTCCGCCCTGGCCGCGGTCAAAATGGCCAGGGAGCAGGGCATCAAGGCGGGGCTGTTCCAGGCCCTGACCGTCTGGCCCTTTCCCCGCGCCGCCCTGCAGGAGCGTTTCAAAAAGACCAAGAAAGTATTGACCGTGGAATTGAACATGGGGCAGATGAAGTACGAGATCGAACGCATTGCCCCGCCCGACGTCACAAAACAGACCCTGCTGCGCGCCAACGGCCTGCCTTTTTCCCCGGGTGAAGTCCTGGAAACCATCAAGGAGTTCGTCAAATGAGAGACTACGAAAAATACATCCGTTACCGGACATTCCCCACTCCCTGGTGCCCGGGTTGCGGGGACGGCGTGATTTTGAAGTCCATTGCCATGGCTTTCGCCGAGCTGAAGCTCGATCCCGACGACATCATCGTGATCGCCGGCATCGGCTGTTCCGGCCGCATGCCCACCTACTTCAATACCAACACCCTGCACACCACCCACGGCCGCGCCCTGACCTTTGCCACCGGCATCAAGCTGGCCAAGCCGGAGAAGCTGGTGGTGGTCGTTTCCGGCGACGGTGACGCCACGGCCATCGGCGGCAATCACCTGATCCATGCCGCCCGGCGCAACATCGGCATCAAGATGATCCTGATCAACAACGGCATATACGGCATGACCGGCGGCCAGGTCTCGCCGCTGACCCCGCCGACGTTCTTTACCGAAACAACCCCCTACGGCAACATCGAACCGCATTTCAGAATAAGGATGCTGCTCTCCGCGGCCGAGGCATCGTTCGTGGCCCGCGAGACCGTCAATAGACTGACGCAGATGAAGCAGGTGATCAAGAAATCTTTCCTGCACAAAGGCTTTTCGGTTGTGGAAGTGATGAGCAACTGCCACGTCAACCTGGGGCGGCGCAACAAGATGAAGAGCCCGCTGGTCATGACCGAATACATCAAGGACATCACCATGAGCATGGCCGATTTCGAAAAGCTTACTCCGGAGGAGCAGGAAAGCAAGTACCCTCTGGGAATTTTCGTGGAAAACACCCAGAGAATGGAGTATACCGATCTCTATTACAACCACATCGTTCCCGTCGCCCAGCAGTCCGGCGCCAAGGGGGAAAAATGAAGAAATATGAAATACGCTATGGCGCCGTCGGCGGCCAGGGCATCATTACCGCCGGGGCGCTGCTGGTGGACATCGCCGTGGAAATGGAGAACAAGTTCGCCATCGAGAGCCCGACCTATACGGCCGCGGTGCGCGGCGGGCCGACCAAGGTCGACGTCATCATCTCCGATGAACCGATCGACTTCCCCCACGCCCAGGCCATCGATTTCTTCCTATGCACGGATCAGAAGCCCTATGATATATACAAGGAGCGCCTGAAGGACGATGCCATCGTGGTGGTGGATTCGCACCTGGTGCGCGAGCTCGGTGACACCAGGAACTGGAAGGTGTACCACGTGCCCATTATCAACGAGACCAAGGTGGGGGCGGGGAACGTGGTGCTTACTTCGGTTGTCAGCCTGGCCCTCACCCAGAAAATGACCAACGTGATCAGCTACGATAACATGGTGGCCCATATCAAGCACTGGGCCCCCAAAGGCTCGGTGGAAATGAACATGAAGGCCATCGAGGTCGGGATGAACCTGATCAAATAGGATGAACTTCCCCGCCGTTGCCGAACAGATCGACCTGCTGAAAAAAGGAGCCCTGGAGATCATCAGCAGCGAGGACCTCGAGAAAAAACTCGCCCGCTCGCTGAAGACGAAAAAACCGCTGCTGGTCAAGGTGGGCTTCGATCCCACCGCTCCCGACCTGCACCTGGGGCACACCGTCCTGATCCGCAAGATGAAGCATTTCCAGGACCTGGGCCACAGCGTCGTCTTCCTGATCGGCGACTTCACCGGACTGATCGGCGATCCCAGCGGCAGGAACAAGACCCGGCCGCCGCTAAGCCGGGAGGAGATCGCGGCCAACGCCGAGACCTACAAGGAGCAGATCTTCAAGCTCCTCGACCCGCAAAAAACGGTGATCGATTTCAACTCGCGTTGGCTGGGCGTCCTGACCCCGGTGGAGATCATCAATCTGACCGCCGCTTACACGGTGGCCCGCATCCTGGAGCGCGACGATTTTTCCAAGCGCTACAAGAATGGCGAACCTATATCGGTCCATGAACTGCTCTATCCGCTCATGCAGGGTTACGATTCCGTGGTCCTGCGCGCCGACGTGGAACTGGGCGGCAGCGACCAGAAATTCAACCTGCTGGTGGGCCGCGAGCTGCAGCGCCACTACGGCCAGGAACCCCAGGTGATCATCACCACGCCCCTGCTAGAGGGTCTGGACGGCACCCAGAAAATGAGCAAAAGCCTGGGCAACTACATCGGCATCCACGAATCCCCGGCTGAAATTTTCGGCAAGGTCATGTCGGTCAGCGACGAATTGATGTTTCGCTATTATGAATTGCTGACCGATGTGCCGGCCCGGGAGATCGTCCGCATCAAAAAAGATATTGCAAGTGAAAAACTGAATCCCATGACGGCCAAGATCGACCTGGCCAAATCCATCATCGCCGATTTCCATTCCGCGGCGGCGGCAACGGCGGCCGCAGAAGAGTTCATCAGGATCTTCCGCAACAAGGAGGCCCCGGCTGACGTCCAGGTCCTGAACCTGAGCGCCGACGAAGCGCTGGTCGATTTCATCGTGCGCCACGGCTTCCTGGCTTCGCGCGGCGAGGTCAAACGCGTCCACGCCCAGGGCGGCATCTACATCGACAACGAGCGCCCCGAAACGATCACCGTCACGCTGTTTAAGGGTAAATCCTATCTCTTAAAAATAGGCAAGAGAAAGTTCTATAAGATCGAGCCCCCTCAGTAGGGACCTTCAGGGCCCGCCGGTTAGATCGTCGCCAGTATCCGCTTGGCTTCCTTGCTGACCCGTATGTGGGCGTCACGAGTCAATTTTGACACGAATTCCTTGACCCGCTCGCGGTCCAGTTTGGTCAGGGCGTCCAGCAATTTCAGCCTGACTTCGACATTGGCATCGACCAGCAATTCAGCGATTTTATTGAATAGCAGTTCGCTGCTGCGATTGCCCAGGATCTCGACGATCGCCGCCCGTGTGTACCAGACAGAATGGGGCAATTGATTCAGCAGTCTGTTCTCATCGAGCTGGGGCCGGGCCGAGAGCTCCTTGACCACCAATTCCCTGATCCTCAGGTTGTCCTCGGCCAGGAACGAGATCAGCATGTCCTCGCCGGCCTGGCCGCTCTCGCTGACAATCAGCTTCACGGTTTGCAGCTTCCTTTCGTTATGCTGCTTTTTGACGATCTCGCGCATGGGAAAAAAACCGAAGCCGTTATCGAAACCCTTTTCTTTAAGGGCTTTTTTGCAGGCCATGATCACCGAACTGTCAGGGTGCTGCAGGAATTGCTTGTAGAAAGAGCGGTCGCGGAATTTCAATTCGCGCAGGATTTTCAGGGCGCTGGCCAGGCATTTGGATGAAACTTTTTTATTGACCGCGATCTCCTGTAAAAATTCAATGCGCCGGGTTTTTTCCAGCTGGGCAAATTGATCGGTTTTCAGGAATTTAACCTGGGCGGCCGGAGTCAGTTTTAAAAAATCTTTTATCATGGCTTTACTCTAACTTGTGGAGCAGGTGCCCCATTTTCTCTTTCTTGGTCTTCATGTAGTTCAGGTTGTCCTTGCCCGGGGCGATTTCCAGGGGAATGCGTTCGGCGATCTCCAGGCCATATCCGGCCAGGGCGATATACTTGGCGGGATTGTTGGTGATCAGCTTCAGTTTTTTAAGTCCCAAATGGCGCAGGATCTGGGCGCCGATGCCATAATCGCGCTGGTCGGCCTTGAATCCCAGTTTGACATTGGCCTGGATGGTGTCCAGCCCCGATTCCTGCAGTTTGTAGGCCCTGATCTTGCTGATCAGGCCGATGCCGCGTCCTTCCTGGTTCAACAGGTAGAGCAGGACCCCCCTTTTTTCATGGCTGATCATTTCCATGGCGGTTTGCAGCTGCTTGCCGCAGTCGCAGCGCAGCGAGCCGAACGTGTCGCCGGTGAGGCACTGCGAATGGACGCGCACCAGCACCGGTTCCTCGCCGCCGAGGTCGCCCTGGGTCAGGGCGATATGGGTCTCCTGCTGGATATGGTCGACAAAGGCCTTGATGGTGAAATCCCCCCAGCGCGTCGGCAGGCTGGCGTCGGAGACCATTTCCACCAGGGAATCGGTATTGACCCTGTACTTGATGATCTCCTCGATGGTGATGATGGGAATGGAGAACTTTTCCGAAAAGCTTACCAGGTCGGGCATGCGGGCCATGGTCCCGTCTTCCTTCATGATCTCGCAGATCACCCCGGCCGGGTAGAGACCGGCGATCTTGGCCAGGTCGACAGAGGCCTCGGTCTGGCCGGTGCGCACCAGCACGCCGCCGTCCCGGGCGCGCAGGGGAAAAATATGCCCCGGCCGCGACAGGTCCGACGGCCTGGTCTGGGGATCGATCAGGCACTGGATGGTGACGGCCCGGTCGTAGGCCGAAATTCCGGTCGTGGTATTGAGCTTGGCGTCCACCGAAACCGTGAATGGGGTCTGGAAATGGGAGGTGTTGTCATGGACCATCAAGGGCAGGTCGAGCTCCTCGCTGCGTTTTTCGGTCATGGAGGCGCAGATCAGTCCTCGGGCCTCCTTGGCCATGAAATTGATGCCCTCGGGCGTGACCTTCTCGGCGGCGATCATCAGGTCGCCCTCATTCTCGCGCTCTTCATCATCGACGATGATGATCATTTTCCCCTGTTTAAGGGTTTCAATTGCTTCCGGAACGGTTATGGTCATTTATTTGATCCTATTAAATGGAGATTTCCATAAAAATCGGCTTGGCCGGCTTCCCTGGCGATCCAACTTTGATTTTTCATGGGTCACCTCATTATATGGCAATTATCCAGGCAAGGCAAGCAAGTACCGAAATTGGCTGAAACATTCAAAATCTTTTTCATTCTATGTTAAAAGGCCAGGAATGTGAATTGTTTTAAATTATAATAGTCTGTACTATCAACTATGGAAATAAATCAAAAAAGTGGGTGAAGTAGATTTTTGGGGTGAAGCATGAACAAACATGTTGGCATCGTGGCCTGCAGCGCCGAGGGCGCCGCGCTGTGTTATCGCACGTTATGCAAGGAAGCGTCTGAACTCATGGGGGAAAGCATGCATCCCGAAGTCTCCATGCATACCCACCCCCTTGGAGGATACATGGTTCACATCAACGCTGGCGATTGGCCCGCGGTGGGCGAGCTGATGCTCTCCTCTGCGAAAAAACTCGCGGCGATCGGCGCATGCTTCGCCATATGTCCGGACAACACCATTCACCAGGCTTTCGATCGGGTCACAGCCGAATCGCCCATCCCCTGGCTCCACATCGCCGAGGCGGTTGCCGAGGAAGCCAGGGCGCACGGATTCAAGAACCTGGCGATAACGGGGACGAAATTCCTGATGACCGGTCCTGTCTATCCCGACGTTCTCCGCAGGCATGGGATCGCTTATCGGATCCCGAACGAGCCGGACCGCGAATGGATCAACACGGTCATCTTCTCGGAACTTGTGAATGGGATCTTCACGGAAGAGTCCAGGCTCTACTTTAACGCGGTGATCCAGCGGATGAAGGAGCAGGGCTGCGATGCGGTTGTTCTGGGATGCACCGAGATCCCGATTCTGGTCGACCCAAATGATTGCCCGCTGCCCGTACTCGACTCGACCCGGCTGCTGGCCCGGTCGGCGCTGAAGGAATCCTTGAAAAATGACTAACCGGGCTTTAAAATACTTCTAGAATCGGCCGGATTTGGCTACAAGATGTCAAGAATATAAGAATCGTCCCCCGAGCCCTGTGGTGTTCGATCGATTTTTTCTCTGTTATAATACATTTTTAGATAGGGAGGAGTAGTATGTCTATTTTTTCAAAAAAACCAGAAGTAAATTTCAAGCAATTTTGCAAAGACTTTTATGACAATCAAATCCTCAATCCAAAAATTGGAGCAATTAATTTTGGAGGAGTATTTCCTGTCTATGTAAAAGAATCCATTATAGAAGTAGATCAAGATTTTGAAAAAGTTGAAATATTGAAATTAACAAATGAATTAATGTCTATGCGATTCGAATTATTTGCATTAGCCTGGATATATGAATTCGGTCTTGAATCTGCTGTCGATCAGAGCATCTTTACCAAAAACTATCTAAATGAAAAGGAATTACTTGATATTTGGAAAGGAATGGAACACTACAATAAAGCTATATCAAGTTCAGCGGTGGTTGACGTAAGTGAAAGAGAAAAGGTTCGTATATTCAAGTTGAGAGCGGATATGTCTGATAAATTTATTGCTATTGCTGATAAAAAGAGCATTATTGTAGATGAGGCGTTTGGTTGGCCAATAAATCGGTTAGACTCTGATCATGCATGGAAGCAAAGGAAAACAGCCTATTTTCTTATGCTGGGTTTATGTCATAAACTTGGACTTGGTTATGGACCAAATTATTACGGACCAAACAAAGAAGCACAGATTCGGCTGATGGCATTCATTAATGGTTTTTTTGAAGGTGCTAAGCAATCTTGGGCAAACACTAAAATACTAAACTGAAAAGAATCGCTCGAGGGATTGTACTTATATTCTATATTCCTCATGCCATGGCTGAGTGGCGTACTGGAAAGAAAAGCGATGAACTCCGCCGTAGCCAGGACAAGTATTTTGAACTGCTGGAGGAAATGCTCAAGAATCCAAAAGGAAGCACTAGATTAAAATTGCAGGGCTGAATGTTCAATCTATCTCCGGGAAAAAGGTGCGGGTAGAGTTACTCGTTCACTTCTGGGAGCGGGCGGGAATGACTTACCGGGAAATAGCAAAAATGGATCTCTTTGCGGACATGGAACTGAGCAGTCTGGGATGTAACTACCGCAAGGCTCTCTCGAATCGGCCGGGGTAAGCTCCAAGATGTCAAGAATGCAAGAACCGTCCCCCAATCTGTAGAAATCAAAAAGACCGTCTCTGAGCCCTCCGGGGCGATGATGATTTCTGGAACCCGGAGATCATGGTCCAATGGTTTTTTGATGCTTTTTTCAATCGAACTTCTAATTTTGAGCCTGGACCCAATGGCCTAAGAAATGTAGATCAAATATCTTTTAATTTCTTTTTAGTTTATTATTGAATTGATGACTAAGCGAATCATTTCACATCAGCTTGAAGATAAATCAAGAAGTAAATTTGGATTGCTAATATCTCAAGAATGGGTGTTTCGTAATAAAGAAAAAGATTATGGAATAGATGGAGAAGTAGAAATATTTGATAATCAGGGAAATGCAACAGGATTGATTTTTTTTGTTCAATTAAAGGCAACGGAAATAAGTGATAAGAAATTAGGAAGTGCTATAAGAATTAGTATTGATAAAATAAAGTATTATAAAAAATTAGAATTGCCTGTTTTGATCATTCTATATGTGAATAGTAAAAATAGGTTTTATTATAAATGGGCTCATGAGATTGATTTGTTTTATGCAAAAAAAGGTGCAAAAACATTCATGATTAAAATGACAAATGAATGGAATGATGAAACGTCAAAAAAACTCCATTTAGATCTTATTAAAAGGCATAAAATTGAACAAGGTGAATTGAAACTTCCACTTAAAATTAAGATTTTAGTTGAAACAGATGAAATAAAAGGAATAAGTAAATCAGAGATTATTGCAAAATTAACTAATTTCTTTCTTGAGTACAGTTGGATTTTATCTGTTACCAAAGATAATAATGAAATGTTAGCAAATGTTGTTTTAGATTCCAATAAACTTGTCGTAAGTTTATTTGGATTAGCAGAATGTACATTCCACAGTTTAGAAAAAAGAATAGAAGAAGATTTTTTTATTGGGATAGGAAAAGATGTTTTATTGGGTTTGTCGGTAACGTTTTTACAAAAGGGTTATATAGATTATTGTGGAAGATTGATATTTGAAGGAAAACTAGAAGATAGACTTTTGGAAAAAAAAGAAATCGCACACATACTATTGCCAGCTTTACTAAATGGATCTTATTTCGAAAAAGTATTAGATACTATTGAAAATAAACTAAATAGGGATAATTATAAAATACTAGATATTATTATTCTTTCTTCAATTCTTTTTATTAATAGATCACTTAGTCAAAACAGAGTTGAACGTGTAGAAAGGTTTTTAAAGACACATATTGAAAAAGCTTATAAAAAAAATGACTCTATCGGAATTGGAATTGCGCACTATAATTTAGGAAATTATTCTAGAAACAGACATTTATTAAAAAAATCGTTTTATCATTATAATAAAGCACGTAAATATGCGAATCTTTATATAAATCAGCATTATTTTTTTAGTGAACTTGGTGGTGTTCTTTATTTATTAGAGAAATTTACATGTTCGGCTTCAGCATATAAAAAATCGCTCGAACTTGGAGCACCTCCAGAAATAATGCCATTATATGCCGACGCAAAAATGTATTCTGGATGTTACGAAGATGCCCAAAATTTATTTAATGATTATTTTAAGATTGAAAATGATAGTCATGCTGAGTGGCTATTAAAAAAGCATTGTCTTGAAATTGTTCTAGACACTTTGAAAATATCAAATCAAAAACGAAATGCAAATGAGGCGGTTAAATTTGCTGATATTAGTAAAATTGAAAACAATGAAAATTTGATGGATTTATTAAAAAAAGCTCTTTATCAAGATTTATTATGTGGATTAGCTTGGTTTAATATCGGCATAGAGTTTAATAAAAAAAATCAGTATCAAGATGCTTGTATTGCTTTTACTATGTGCGGTTTAGTACAAA
>JBDRQC010000003.1:0-3550 GCA_043826505.1 Chrysiogenia bacterium
CCGTCAATTTCGATCTGGCGCCGCTGCACCTGGTCATCGACAAGGCCATCCCCCTGGCCCTGATCATCAACGAGCTTCTGACCAACATCCTGAAGCACGCCTTTGCGGACGGACGGCCGGGCGAGATCAGGATTTCATTACGAGAGCGTACGGGCACCTCGAAGGGGGACCGTGCCCCTATGTATGAATTGACCGTCGCCGACAACGGCATGGGTCTGCCCGCCGGCTTCGACGCGAAAAATCAGAAAAGCCTGGGCCTGCAGCTGGTGACCATGCTGACCAAGCAGTTGGACGGCTCATTGGCCATCGAATCCAGCGGCGGCACCTCGGTGCACATCTTGTTCAACATCAATGAAAAAAATGAAAGACAATGATGAATAAGACCCGCAAAGATGAAAAAGCCCTGAGCAAAAAAAAGAAACCGGGTATTCCGATCCAGGCAGTGGCAAAAAGGGATGGAGACATCCGCAAACGCAAGGGCACGCGGGAACAGATCGAACAAGCGGCACGAAAGTGGACCATCACCTTTGACGCCATCAAGGACGGCATCGCACTGTTGGCTGTTGACCAGACCGTAAGGCAGGTAAACCGGGCCTTCGCCAGCCTTGTAAAAAAACCTTTCCCGGAGATCATCGGTAAAAAATGCCATGAGTTGATACATTCAGACCGACTGCCCCCGCCGCAATGTCCTTTCCAAAAAATGCTGAAAAGCAAAAAAAGGGAATCCCGGGAACTTGTGCTCAATGACCATATATTCGAAGTGGTCGTCGATCCTATCACAGACGATGCCGGGGCTATAACCGGAGCCGCGCACATCATCAGCGATATCACGGAACGTAAGCGCATTGAACAGGCTTTGTGTGAGAGCGAATCCAAGTATCGCATCCTTTTCGAAACAGCCAACGATGCTATTTTTTTGATGGATCAGAACATTTTTATCGATTGCAACATGAAGACCCTGGAGATGTTCGGCTGTACCCGGGAACAGATCATCGGGCAGACTCCTTACCGGTTTTCTCCTGATCTTCAACCAGACGGCAGAAATTCCATGGAGAAAGCACTGGAGAAGATTCACGCTGCCATCTCTGGCCAGCCTCAATTCTTTGAATGGCAGCACAATCGCCTGGATGGGACTTTGTTTAATGCCGAGGTCAGCCTGAAAGCCTTCGGCACCACAGGCAAACACATCATTCAAGCCATTGTCCGCGACATTACCAAGCGCAAGCATGCGGAAGCTGCGCTGCGAAAAAGTGAAGAGCAATACAGGGATCTGGTTGAAAAAGGGAATATCGCGATTGCGGTTGATGATAAAGATGGTCGCCTTGTCTACTTCAATAACCAGTTTATAAATTTATTTGGCTATTCTGCCGGAGAGATTGAAGGCAAGACCCATAAGGATTTTCTTCATCCCGACAGTCTTAAAATTGTTTCCAACCACCATCAAAAGCGAGTGCACGGTGAAAAAGCACCATCCCGATATGAGTTCAAGGGGATTCGCAAAGATGGTTCAACCATTAACGTCGAGATCGATGTTTGCGAAATCATAAAGAAAGAAGGTAAAGTTTCAGGCACCCGGTCTTTTATGTGGGACATCACCAAGCGCAAAAAAATTGAGGATGCGCTCATCGATTCAGAAAACAGATATCGCAATCATTTTGAAAACTCAAGCGAATTTTATTTTACCCTGGATTTAAAAGGCAATTTCATCGATGTGAACCAGGCGGCAGTCGCCTTGACCGGGCATGCAAAATCCGAATTACTGAAGATGAACTTCAAGGACTACACCCCAAAAAGAGATCATAGAAAACTTTTTCTCACTCTCGCCAATATTTATAAAACCGGGAAGCCCGTACAAAATTTCCTTGTGGAAGCAACCATAAAAAACAATTCAAAAAAGTATTTTGAAACCAGTTTCAGCCTGATGAAAAAAGGCGAACAGATCATCGGCTTCCAGGGCAGTTCAAAGGACATCACCGAGCGCAAGCAGGCCACAGATGCCATGCGTGAGAGCGAAGAGCGCTACCGCGACCTGGTGGAAAACAGCCAGGAGCTGATCTTCACCCACGATCTCGAAGGAAAGCTGCTCTCGGTGAATAAAGCGGCGTCTCAGTCCACCGGGTATGCCCTGAAGGATTTACTGCGCATGAACGTCAGCGACCTGCTCACGGAGGAAGTGCGCCATCTTTTCAACGACTATTTAGCCGAAATACGCACCGCGGGGCGGGCATCCGGCCGCATGCGCATTCAAACCGCCTCCGGCGAAACGCGTTACTGGGAATATAACAACTCCCTGCGAACCAAGGGCGTGCCCGTTCCCATCGTACGCGGCATGGCGCGCGATGTAACCGAGCGCAGGCTGGCCGAAGCGGAGAAGGAAGCTGCGCTCGAAGCTCTGCGGGAGATGAGTGAGATTTTCCGCTTGTTCTTAAAACACAGCCCCATGTATGTCTTTATCAAGGACGAAAATATCCGGCCCGTCTATCTGAGCGATAATTATGCGCACATGCTGGGCCGCCCCGTCTCGGAACTGCTGGGCAAAAACATGGACGAGCTTTTCCCCTCCGAACTGTCCCGCACCATGATCGTCGACGACATGTCGATTCTGCGCGAGAGAAAAATCCACGAATTCGTAGAGGAACTGAATGGCCGGATCTATTCCACCATAAAGTTTCCCATCTATATTAGGGACAAGGCCAAGTACCTGGCTGGCTTTACCATGGACATCACCGAGCGCAAGCAGGCCGAAGATGAGCTGAAGACGTCGGAGAATCGATTCCGCCGGCTCTTCGATGAATCTCCGATCTCGCTCTGGGAGGAGGATTTTTCCGCGGTCAAGGCCGAAATCGACCGCCTGAAGGGCTCCGGCGTGACAGATTTCGCAGCTTACTTCGCCGACGACGAGCGGGTGCGGGATGTCGTCCGCCGAGTGCGGATACTTGACGTCAACCGCGCCACGCTGGAATTGTACGAGGCCGCCTCCAAGAAGGAGTTCCTGGAACAGCTGCCGAGGCTTTTCGCCGAACGGACGCTGCCGGTCTTTCGCGAGGAATTCTTTGCCATCGCCACAGGAGCCACCTCATTTCAGCGTGAGATCGAAAGCGAAACTTTCTCCGGCAAGCCGCTGACATTGTCGTTGCACTGGGAGATTTCGCCCGGATACCGGGAGTCGCTGCAACTGGTGCTGGTTTCACTCGTCGACATCACCGAGCGCAAGCGTGCCGAGGTGCAGATCCTGGCCTCCTTGCGGGAAAAGGAGGTGCTGCTCAAGGAGATCCACCACCGGGTAAAGAACAACCTGCAGGTCATCTCCGGCTTGCTGACCCTGCAGGCGGCGCAAACAAGCGACGAGCGGCTGCAAGGGATGCTCAAGGAGAGCCAGGGCCGCATCTGGACCATGGCCCTGATCCATCAGACCCTCTACCAGTCGGGCAACCTGGCCGCCATCGACATGGCCGAGTACATCCGCACGCTGTCCGGCAACCTGCTCAGCTCCCAGGCCCGGGTGGCCATGCCGCCGACCGTCAATTTCGATCTGGCGCCGCTGCACCTG
>JBDRQC010000004.1:0-788077 GCA_043826505.1 Chrysiogenia bacterium
ACCTTGGCGTTCAGCTTGCTCAATACCTTGGTGATCGCCGCGGTCAGCGTCGTCTTGCCGTGATCCACGTGCCCGATCGTGCCAATATTCAAATGCGGCTTGTTGCGATCAAATTTCTCTTTTCCCATGCTTGCCTCCTAAAAATATTTCTTTTTGCCAAAAACCAAATCAAAGCCCTCGATCAGGGTCGAACTGATGACCTCATCCTTACCAAGGATGCGCTCTGCCAACTGAGCTACGAGGGCGCTCAATAGCGGGAGACGGGATTCGAACCCGCGGCCTAAAGCTTGGAAGGCTTTAGCTCTAGCCAACTGAGCTACTCCCGCGTCCCCAATTGGGCAGGGGAGGATTCGAACCTCCGAAGACTTGCGCCAACGGGTTTACAGCCCGTCCCATTTGACCACTCTGGAACCTGCCCTCACTTTTCATTTTCCACTTATCACAAGCTGGCGAAGGGATTTGAACCCCCGACCGGCTGATTACAAATCAGCTGCTCTACCAGCTGAGCTACGCCAGCGTGAAAAAAAAGAGTATAGCACAGCTATACCTGTTCTGTCAATCATTTTCGACTCTATGGCCTTCGCAGGGAATTGGATTATAGCTCTTTTTGGAATGGAAAGCAAGATGTTTGCCAAATTTTTTTAATTTTACCGTCAGCGAGGTATAATGGCCAAAATGAAACAGATGATCTTCCTGTTTGTTGATGGCTGCGGCGTGGGCCGGGCCGATCCCGGCAACCCCTTTTTCATGGCCAAAAGCAGCTATCTGCCTTTTTGGCCAGGCGCCATGGTTCTGCCGGACGGCACACCCGTCACCGCAATAGACGCCAGCTTGGGCATTCCCGGCTCGCCCCAGAGTGCAAGCGGCCAGACGGCGCTTTTTTGCGGCAGCAAAGCCGCGGAAATCGCCAACCGCCACCGCAACGGCTACCCCGACCAGGCTTTACGCAGCATTATCCGCAATAAAAACCTGCTGTCCGAACTGCAAAAAAAAGGGGTTTCGGCCCGCTTTCTCAACGCCTACCCGCTTTTTGAGGATTATTTCAGCAGCAAAAACATTGCAATCAAGCCCGACGGCCGTCTCTGGTTTTCCACAGTTTTTCCGGAGCGTTTCAAAAGGATGGTCTCGGTGACTTCCTGCATGATGCTGGCCAGCGGCCAAAGGCCTTTTGGGGCAGCCGCCATCCAGAGGAAAAAAGCCTTATACCAGGACTATTCCAACCGCCAGCTCAATGAAAAAGGACTTTCCCTGCCAGAGTTTTCGCCGCAACAGGCCGCGAACATCATATACAACTCCTCACTGCGCCTCGAATTCATTTTATACGAGTATTTTCAAACCGACCTCTACGCCCACCGCCGGCCGTTTGCAGAATGCGTCGGCCTGATCAGTGAACTGGACACCCTGGTCGGTGCCTTGTTGTCGCGCCTTGACAAAAAGAACGCTACCCTGATCCTGACCAGCGACCACGGCAACCTGGAGGATTTTTATCTGCGCGGCCACAGCCGCAACCAGGTGCCGTTCCTGGCCTGGGGACGGCACGGAGGATTTTTGCGCAAAAAGGTCAAAAGCCTCAGCGATGTCTCACCGGCGATATTGGAATTGTTCTGAGACGGTTTGGGTAGGGGCGTTCCGGTGGAACGCCCCGCATTATTTTGTCCCATTTGAATTCGATGCTTCCAAGGCAAGCCGCCCCCCTGCGAGGACGGACAAATCATCCGCCGACCTTGGCGGATCGATTTGTGCGGCCGGATCGCCCCTTGTATATTACTCTTCAGAAATATTTTAACTTATTAAAATATTTCCAGACGCCCCGATGTTTTTTATGACCGTGTCGCCCCTGGAGCTTAATGCTCGATTGTAGCGAGGTCTGATCGGGGCTTTGCCAACATGGATGGTTTTTTGATAATACATGTAGCCGTGGTGGTGAAAAAGAGACCGGCGGCAGCCCGCTACCCTATTTTCATAAAAAATATTTTTACTTGACAAACGATTTTAAATAGTACATATACATATACGTATACGTATACATTAATCGTACTCTAACGAATACAGGAGGGCACCAATGAAGAATGCGGTTTTTGAACGCCAGGAACTCTGCAGGCGCCTGGAAATCGACGGCAAAACGCTTGACGAATGGCAGGATTGCAAGATCTTCGGCCCTTTCGGCTTCAGCGACGACCACGCGCCCTTGTATACCGATTCGGCCGTAACCGACGGCGAGAACATCAAGCGCCTGCAGGAACTGGGCTACGGCATGAAGGAGATCCAGAAGATAATCCGCAAGATCGGCCTGCCCCGAAACGCCAGCGGAGAAGACACGAACAACAAGAAGCAGAATTTCCTGACCGTGGGCGCGCTGGCCGAAAAAGTGGGCGTCAGCCCGCGCACCATCAAGCACTGGGAAGACATGGGCATCATCGAGCCCAACATGCGCAGCGAAGGCGGATTCCGATATTATGGAACAGTATATATATATCTTTGCAACCTGGTCAGGGACCTGCAGCTTTTCGGCTACTCCCTGGTAGACATCAAGATGATCTCGGATCTTTTTCGCTATTTCCTGGCCATCCAGCAGGATCCCGATGTCTACCCCGCGGCCGACAAGTTGGCCAAGCTGGAGACCATGCTCCAGGAGATCGACCGGCTGGCGCGAAAAACCGAATTGCTCAAGGCTGGGATCGGCCGCTGGCAGGACCTGCTTAAAAAGAAAAAAAAGGATGTCGCAACCCTGCGGCTGCAGATCCAAAAAAAACTGGGCCCGGCACAAAAAGGAGAAAAAAATGCCAAAGATCGTTCTGATTGAACCGCGCCCCCCCAATTTGCATATTTTCTCGCAGTTCTACACCCCGCGCCTGGGCACCTTTATCCTGGGCACCCTGATGCGCGGGTGCGGTTGGGAGGTGGAGGTCGTCATCGAGGAATGGGAACGCCTTGATTTCGAGGCCATGCGCAGAGCCGACCTTGTCGGCATCTCCACCATCACCTCGACCGCGCCACGGGCCTATGCCATTGCCGACCGGCTGCGCTCCTCGGGAGTGAAGGTCATGATGGGCGGACCGCACGTGACCTTTCTGACCGAGGAAGCCCTGGCACACGCCGATTTTATTATCCGCGGCGAAGGAGAGAAATCCCTGCCGGTTTTCGCCGCCGCCTGGGAGAAAGGTTGCGGCCTGGAAGATGTACCCAACCTCTCCTACTGGCGGGACGGCGTCATCCGCCACAATCCCATGCGGGCTCACGTGGACGAACTCGACGCCATCCCCATCCCCGACCTGAGCCTGTCTGAAGCCTTCCGCAGCAAGAGCGAGGGCAAGGTCGTCATTCCGGTACAGACGTCCCGGGGCTGCCCCTATGCTTGTTCTTTCTGCTCGGTGACCGGAATGTTCGGACATAAATACCGCTTCCGCTCCACGGCCAACGTTATGACCGAACTGCGCCGCTATGACTCCCGCCGCCATTTCATCTTTTTTTACGATGACAATTTCACTCACGACACTGAAAGAACCAAGGAGCTGCTGCGGGCCATGATCGCGGCCAGGTTCAAATTCCAGTGGTCGGCCCAGGTGCGCGCCAACGTGACCAAGGACATGGAACTGATCAGGCTGATGAAAAAAGCCGGCTGCCAGATCGTGTTCATCGGCTTTGAGTCGGTCAATCCGCAAAGCCTCAAGGCCATGAAAAAAGGGCAGACGGTGGCCGAGATCACCCGCGCCGTAAAGGTCCTGCGCCGCCGGCGCATCCGCATCCACGGCATGTTCGTCTACGGTTTCGACGAGGACGACTGGCGCACGGTCCGCCGCACCGTGCGTTTCGCCAAGAAAGCCAGGCTGACCTCCAGCCAATTCATGATCCTCACCCCGCTGCCCGGTTCCGACTTCTACAACAAGGCATGCGACCAGCAGCGCATCCGTTTCCGCGACTGGAACCTTTACGACGCCCACCACGTCGTTTTTGAGCCCACAAAGCTGGCCCCCCTGGACCTGCAGCGGGCGCAGATTTACAGCCACAAAAAATTCTATTCCCTGGCCACATCTCTGCGCAAGCTGATCAACTTCAAGTGGCTCGACATCGGTATCGCCCATTACGCCCGCAAATTGAACCGCCACTGGCTGAAGGTCAATCACACCTACCTGACCGTCCTGTCCCTGCTCAGGCCCAAACAAAAGAACCAGCATGTCATTGTGGATTACCGGGAAGAAGCCAACCTGGACCAGGTATCTTAAAGTTTCAACGGATTGCCGACGGCAAGACTTTCCAGGAGGTAAACATATGAAGCAGATATTGATCGACGTCAGAACCCGAGAGGAATTCGTCATGGAACACATCAAGGGGGCGGTCAACATCCCCCATTACGATCTGGAATACTACGGCGAGTTACTGCGGGACCGCGAAGTCGTTGTCTACTGCAATACCGGCAATCGCTCGGCCATTGCCGCCAACAAACTCACCGCCATGGGCATCGCAGCCGATATCCTGCCCGTTGAGCAGATGGAACTCCGGAAAAAGGAAGGCAAAGCCATGGTCTGCGCAGTGAATTACGTCTTTGTCAAACCCGGCCGGGAAGAGGATTTCATGACCAAGGCCGCTGGCCTCTGCCGGACCACGGAAGAGATCCAGGGGTTCCTCGGTTCCAAGATTTTCAAATTATCGGGCATCTCGGCAGCGGGCTCGGGCCTGGCTGGCGACACCAGCCAACTGAACATGACACCGCCCCGCTACCTCCTGTTGACCTACTGGGAGTCCGAAGCCGCCCATGAACGCTCACACCGAGATACGCAGTTCGCGGCCATTTTCAAGGAACTGCCCGTCGATCTGGTCAGGATGCCTTATGAAGAATTTTACCAGGTCCTGAAATAGCCGTTTGTGCTTTCCCGATTAGTATTTTCAACTGCACTGAAAAGGAAGGGTAAAACGCATGTGAAAAGCGGTGCCGGCTGAACGGTCCAATTTTATGGAACATCCGATCTGCTGGCTCAGCATTTTGATCAATCGCAGTCCCAGGGTTTCCGATTTCTCCCAATCCAGGTCCGCCGGCAGACCTACCCCATTGTCGGCAACGGTCAGCGTGCAGACGCTACCCTGGCGCGTAACATTGACATCTATCCCGCAGTTGCCCGCAGCGGTGCCCGGTATGCCGCCGGGAAAAGCGTGTTTGAAGGCGTTAGTGATCAGCTCGTTCAGGATCAGTCCGCAGGGAACGGCGATATCCAGGCTCACCTCCACTCCCTCCGCCTGCACCCGAAAATCGATCGCACGTTCGGCCCCGAACTGGATACGGATCTGGCCAATCATTGTTTCGATATAATCCTGCAGGTCGACTCGGGCCAGGTCCTTGGATTTGTGCAGGCTCTCATGCACCTGGGCCATGGAGCGCACCCGGCCTTCCAGTTCCTGCAGAATGGAACTTATAAATTTGTTATTGGCCTTGGTTTCCTGCATTTTGATCAGGCCGATAATGGTCATCAGGTTGTTCTTTACCCGGTGATGCACTTCTTTCAACAGCACTTCCTTCTCGGTAAGGGAGGTCCGGATCAGATCCTCGTCCCGCTTGCGCTCGCTGATATCGCGTACGATGCTCTGGAAGTATTTTTTATTCTGGACTGCGATCATGCGGCTGCTGACTTCGACCGGGAAGATGGATCCGTCCTTTTTTTGGTGGATGGTTTCAAAGATCAATCCCAGTTTTTCTTCCATTTGTTTCATCTGCGCAGTCAGCTTGTCCTTTTCCTCCGTGGGGAGCAGGTCGCGGAGGTTCATCTTCAGCAGAGCCTTGCCGCCGTAGCCGTAGGTGATAATGGCGCGTTCATTGGCCTCCAGGATGTTCATTTCTGAGTCAAACAGCAGGATAATATCATTGGCGTAGCGGCTCAAGTAGTCGAAATGCTGCACCAGGGCCTGGTGCTGGTTCTCGGCTTCCAGTTGGCGCCGGCGGAAGCGGGCGGTTTGGCGCTGCCACAGGAACAGCACCAGCAGGGCTACAGCCAATACCAGGGACAAGGCAAGCAGGAAAACCAGTTGCGTGGCACGGCGGATGGGACGTTCGACCTCACTGCGGTCGACCTTGGCCACCACATACCAATCAGTGCCTGCAACGGGCCTGGCCACCGACAGGACGGCGACACCGCGATAATCGCGGCCGGATTTCACTCTTGTCCTTCCTGTTATTGCATGCACGGCGGAAATTTCGGAATCGCGGATGGGTACGCGCAGCTTCATGGCTGTGTTCTTGCGGTGGCGCAGCTGGTTCAAAAAAAGCACATTTTTGCCATCACGGCGTACCAGCAAGGTCTCGGCCGTGGAACTGGGAGTGGGCCAGGACTGGATCATGGGAAAGAGTTTCTCGGCAGGATCGATGCGCAGAAAAACGAATCCAGCGATCACGTCCGCGGCCAGGATGGGAGCGACCACGTCCAGGTACAGGGGGACATCTTCTTTTGAATTATTCAGGTTGGAAACGATCACTTTTTTCCCACGCCGGACCGCTTCCAGCATTTCCAGTTCTTCGCTGCTGATGGCCGGGGAATTGTCGGTCAGGGCGAGAATCACGTTGCCGTTTCCATCAAGCAGCAGGATATTCTGGTAATGGTACGTGTTGCGCAATGCGTCCATCCATATGTGGATCGCTTCCCGGCAGGGGCAGCGTTCACGGTCGCGCAGGAAAGTCAGCAGATCGTTGTTGAGGGAGGGATTTTTCACGATCAGGCGGGCATTGCCCAATCTTTCCCTGAGCCAGTTCTGGATTTCGCTGGCCTTGAGGTCGGCGATCACCTGCAGTTTTGCGGTCTGCTCGCCAAGGACATTGTTTTTTAATTTCTGATAATAAAAATATCCGGAAACGGCAATCGCCGCGCTAAGCAGCACAAAGATAAAAATGAGCAACCAGGGCAGAGGTTTCACCCTTCGTTGAAAAACACCGGAAATCCCATTTCCTCTGGTCATTACACTCTCCCGATAGTTGCGATCACAATATTTATTAACTTGAGGATATCAGTTCTTTTTTGTAATTGCAAAAAAAAACTACATTTTATATTGTATCCAATCGCCCAACTTTGTGTAAAAATCACCCCGGTACACTAAAATCAATAATCAACGGAGTCATCGTGGCAAGCAGCGAACAACTGAAGATCATGGCCGACAAGCTCGGAATCAATTCGTTACAGATGACCACGGTGGCGACCACAGCTTGCAAGCGCTGGATTAAATTGTTAGTATTTGCCTTAGGTCATAAATTATGAACAAACTAATACGTTTTGGAGTTTCCCTGGACGCGGCCCTGCTGAAAAAATTCGATTCTTTTATCGCCCGGCTGGGCTACAAGAGCCGTTCGGAAGCCATCCGCGACCTGATCCGCGAGCGGCTGGTGGCCGAGGAGTGGGAGGCGGACAAGGCCCCGGCCATGGGCGTGCTGAGCCTGGTCTACAGCCACGAAGTCCGCGAACTTTCAAAAAAGCTGACCGACATCCAGCATCACCACCTGGGGATCATCCTTTCCTCCACCCACATCCACATGGACGAGCACAATTGCCTGGAGGTCGTCATTTTGAAGGGGCCGGGAAAGGAAATCCAGGAAGTGGCCGACCGCCTGCTTAGCGCCAAGGGGGTCAAGCACGGCAAACTGATCATGACCACCACCGGCAAACATCTGGACTGACTTTTTTTCAAGATACGACTTGACACACCCTCCTCCTTGTGTTACTTTTTTTTAATTGGTAACACCGTGCCGGGAGGTTCCATGCGCCTTCGATCCGATCTCATTCGCAGACTTGTCCTTGTCTTCCTGTTCTTGTCGTCCGGAGTCGGGTTGCTGTCCACTGACGCGGCCGCCTGTTCTCAAAAAAAAGACAGCGATGAAAAAGAGAAGAAATACCTTTTCCGCGAGCAAATCGTGGTCACGGCCGTCATGTCGGCCAAGGAACTGAAGAACTGCAGCGATTCACTTCAGATCGTCGACCGTCCTGCCTTGAAGTTCCTGACAGCAAGCAACGCTCTGGCGGCGCTGGGCGGCTGCCCAGGCCTCTTCGTGCTGCGCAGCGGCGATTTTGGCCGCTCCGATCTCGATATCCGCGGCATCGGCCAGAACGGAAGGCGCATCGCCGTGCTGGTCAACGGCAGGCCGGAAAAGATGGGCCTGTACGGCTGCGCCGTGACCCATGCTTTTCCCCTGGACAATGTGGCGCGCATCGAAGTGATCAAAGGACCGGCCTCGGTGCTGTACGGCGGCGAAGCCATGGGCGGAGCGGTGAACATCATCACGCGCCGTCCCGAAAAAAGATCGGAAAGCCAGGCATCCCTGTTTTATGGCAGCTTCCGCACCAGCCAGCTCAACCTGCTGCAAGGCGGAAAAAATGGCCGTCTGCAGTACCTCTTTACCTACGACAAGCGCCGGAGCGACGGCCACTTGCCCAATTCCCTGTACTCGGGCGACGCTTTGACCGGCCGCCTGGACTGGCAACTGGCTCCTGACCTGGAACTGAGCCTTCAGGGGAAATACTTCGCCGGCAGGAAACACGAGCCCGGGACCGTGGAGAAGCCGCTGGAGAACTTCTGGAACGACTACCGCCGCGGCGCCCTGGACCTTGCTCTGAGCAGCAACAAGGATAATGACGAATGGTCCCTGCGTCTCTACCGCAATTTCGGCAACCACCAGTTCTCAGACGGCTGGGATTCGACCGATTTTACCAACGGCGTTGTGGCCCGCTGGACCACGCGGCGCATCCGCAATAACGTCCTTCTGGCCGGAGGAGACTGCCGCGATTTCGGCGGCAGCAGTTTCAACCAGCCCAAGGGAGAATGGCGCAAAAGCGAGGGATCTTTTTTTGTCCATGATGACTGGCTGCCAAGCGCCGCCCTGGTTTTCAGCGGCGGTCTGCGCCTGCAGTTTGACTCCCTGTACGGCCGGGAATTATGTCCGCAAGCCGGCCTGGTCTGGCACTTCACCACGGCGGCATCACTGCGCTTTCAGGTCAGCAAGGGCTTCCGCTCACCCCAATTGAATGAATTGTTCATGTTCCCTGCCGCCAATGCTGAACTGCAGCCCGAGCGCATATGGAATTATGAAGCGGGCCTCGAATGGCAACTGGCGGCAAACTGGTCCATGCAAGCCAGCGTTTTCAGGATGCGCGGCAGCAACCTGATCGAAATGCGTCCCAACCCGAATCCCGGGTTCCGCTATATCTTTCTCAACACCGGCAGCTTCGACTTCAACGGCATCGAGGTCGGTCTGCGTGCCAATCCCGTCGATCCCCTGGAAGTCGAGCTCAGCCATGCTTACCTGCGCTCCGGCGCCTTTAGCCGCGGCCGGCCCGGCCACAAATGGGATGGTCTGATCCGTCTGCAATCACGTTTTTTTTCCATGCAGCTGCAGGGGCAGCAAATCAACAACTATTTCGCGGCCGACAATGCCCAGAGCCCCCTGCCTTCTTACTTTCTGCTCAACAGCCGCCTGATCGGTAAATTCATCCGCCACGTCGAAGTGATCATCGACATCAACAATATTCTGGACCAGGACTACGTCATATTCGGCGAATTCCCAGGCATAGCGGCCGGAACCTTCGCCATGCCGGGCCGCAACATCTCCGTTGGGCTTCGCTGGCAGAAATGAAGCACCCCAGCTTCGACTACGTGCTGGCCGGCCTGTTCCTGGCCGCGGCCCTTGTCCTGCCGCTATTTTTTCATGCGCTTGGGCTGGGCAGCGCCTTAATGCCCATGTTCTTCCCCCTGGTTCTGGCCGGATTCCTGGTCGCGCCGCCGCTGGCCATGATCACCGGCGTCGCGGCCCCGCTGGTTTCGGCGCTGCTTACCGGCATGCCACCCTTCTACCCGCCCATCGCCTTGATCATGATGGCCGAAGGTCTTTTTTTCACTGCTTTGCCGCGAGGGCTTCAGAAACTGCTCCGGCTGCCGGTATGGCTGACGCTGTTGGCCATTCTCTTATTGGATCGGTTACTGCTGTTTTTACTGATCCGCGTCATGGCCGAATTCATGCAGCTGCCGCCGCGCCTGCTGGGATGGGCGGCGGTCCTGCATGGGCTGCCGGGATTAGCCCTGATGATGGCGGTCCTGCCCTGGCTCATACCGCGGCTGCAGGAAAGAAAAGCGCGGATCGAGAGGCGCCATGCCTAAGCGTGTTTTTTTCTCGGATCTTTCCAGTTCATGGGACGAACAACATGCCGGCAGGGAAGAAATGGAGCGTCTGCTCTCTTTCTCCGGGCATTTCCGTCTGCAACCGGGAGATCGCATCCTGGACGCCGGCTGCGGCAGCGGCCGCCTCATCCCCGTGGTCTGCGACCAGATCGGCCCGGTCGGCAGCCTGGTGGAGCTGGACTTCGCAGCCGCCATGCTCGAGATTGCCAAGGGCAAAACCAACTGCGGCAACGTTACCTTCGTACTGAGCGACGCCCAATCCCTGCCGTTCCCCGACAAGGATTTCGACAAGGTCATCGCCCTGGCTCTGCTTCCCCACCTCGACGACAAAGCTGGAACTTTAAGTGAATTCCACCGGGTTCTGAAACCGGGAGGGCTGCTGATCATCGCCCACCAGATGGGGCGGGAGGCCCTCAACCACTTCCACGGCCAAAGCGGCAAAGCGGTCAACCGCGATCTGCTGCCGGAGAACCATTTACTGACAGGCCTTTTGACAACGGCCGGCTTTTCAGCCATCGAGATCCTGGATAAGCCCGACCAGTATGTGGCCTGGGGGCAAGCCTGAGCCATGCCTGTTGACTTTCTTTCCGGACTGGACCCGCGCAGCAAACTGGTTGCCTTCCTTACCGTACAGGCCCTGCTGTTCATCCCGGCCCTTCAGCGGACACCGCTCGAACGTCTGCTCGCGGTTGCCGCTCCGCTTTTGCTTCTGCTGCCGGTCGCCGGCAGATCATGGCGCCTCTGGCTGCGCACCATGTTACTGGTTGCTCCTTTTCTCGCCTTCCTGGCTTTCAGCGCTTACTTTCAACCTGCCGCCAACCGACCTGAACTGCAGCGGATCGTTCTGCCTATCCTTGGCAAGTCCATCCTGATATTCCTGGCCCTGGCCCTGTTCATTCTCAACGAAAAGCCCTGGCGCCTGCTGCAAGCTCTGCGCCAGATAGGGATGCCCCGAACCGCTGTCGTTATATTGGCCATCGGCTACCGTTTTGCCTGCCAATGGCAACTGGAACTGGAAGGATTGCGGCGTGCCTGGTCATCCCGCAACTTCAGCACCATGTCAAAAATAGGCAAGGTCAGGCATATGGGCGGTGCGCTGCCCCTGTTTTTCGACAGACTGCTGGAGGGGGGAGTGCATATCCATGACGCCATGGTCAGCCGCGGCTTCCACGGCTCGCTGCCGGCCTGGCAGTGCCTGGTTTTTACCCGTCGGGACGCAGCCTTTCTGGCGCTCGCGGCCTTAACCGCGACGGCCATTGCCCTGCTGTGATGACAAGCCCGGTCGTCGAGATACGCGACCTGAATTTCTCCTACGACTCCGGGAAGCCGGCCCTGAGCGGCGTTAACCTGACCGTCGGCCGCGGCGAATGCATCGGTCTGATCGGCCCTAATGGCGCCGGCAAATCCACGCTGCTGCTGCATTTGAACGGCATCCTGCGCGGCCAGGGTGATGTCCAAGTTCTTGGAATGCCGCTGCAAAAGAAAAACCTGAAAGAGATCCGCGCCCGTGTCGGCCTTGTATTCCAGGATCCCAGGCAGCAGCTTTTCCTGCCCAGCATCGAGGAAGACATCGCTTTCGGGCCGCTCAACGCCGGTTTTCCGCCCGCGGAGGTACGTGAGCGGGTGGAGCGGATCATGGAACTTTTTGGTCTGCAAGATATCGGCAATTCTTCTCCCCACCACCTGAGCCCGGGCGAACAGAAAAAAGCGGCCCTGGCTGCAGTAATGGTGATGGACCCGGAACTGCTGGCCTTCGATGAGCCATCCTCGGGCCTCGATCCCGCCAGCCGACGCGATTTCATAGAACTGGTCAGTACCCTGCCGCAGACAAAAGTCATCGCCAGCCACGACATGGATCTGGCCTACGAACTGTGCAGCCGGGTGTTGGTCATGGACCACGGCCGCATTTTTGCCGACGGGCCACGCGACGCCATACTTGGCGATGTGACCCTGTTGGAAGCCCACCGTCTGGAGCCGCCGCTGAGCATGCTCTTAGATCAAGCGCTCGCGTCCCAGGCGAAATGAACAGAACTTGGTTCACGGTGCACGGTTGACGGTTTACGGTGAAGGCAAAGGGCCGAACTAGTTTATTACTTTTTGCTGTTGCCGTCAGCCGTCTTCCGTACGCCGAGTTCAATGGTCACTTGCTTTTTTGAAGAAAATCCAGTATCCTTGCCCCTTGCTTGCCAACGACAGGGTTGAACCAGCAGGTTCCCTTGCATATAGATATCACAAACAGGAGGATCGAAGAACAATGAAAACAATCATCTGGATAACCATGATCGTGCTGGTTCTGGCTTTCGCGCCAACCGGCCATGCCTGCACCAATTACCTGATCAGCAAGGGAGCTTCAACCGACGGCTCGACCATGATCACCTACTCGGCCGATTCGCACTCCCTTTACGGCGATCTGAACTTCATCCCGGCCGGAGTGCACATCGAGGGCACATGGATCGATGTTCACGACGGTGATTCCGGAAAATACCTGGGCAAGATCCGCCAGGTTCGGCGCACCTATTCGGTGGTCGGCTACATAAACGAGTTCCAGGTCGCCCTTGGCGAGACCACTTTCGGCGGTCGCGAGGAACTCATGGACCCGAAAGCGGTAGTCGACTACGGCAGCCTGATGAACCTGGCCCTGCAGCGCGGCCGCACCGCGCGCGAGGCCCTGCAGGTCATGACCTCCCTCGTGGAAGAATACGGCTACGCTTCGAGCGGCGAATCCTTCTCCATCTCCGACCCCAATGAAGTGTGGATCCTGGAGATGATCTCCAAGGGGCCGGAACGCAAGGGCGCCGTCTGGGTGGCGCGACTGGTCCCAGACGGTTATGTCTGCGGCCACGCCAACCAGGCCCGCATCCACCAGTTCCCGCTGCAGAAGGGCAATAACTTTTCTGACAAGAAACAGACGACCTTCCATTCCGCCGACGTCATTTCATTCGCCCGCGAGAAAGACTACTTCAAGGGCAAAGACAGCGACTTCAGCTTCGCTGCAGCCTACTGCCCCCCCGACTTCGGCGGCCGGCGCTTCTGCGACGCCCGCGTCTGGCAGTTCTTCAGCCGCATCACACCAGACTCCAAGCAGATGGAAGCCCACCTGGACTGGGCCCTGGGCATGAAGCCGGCCAAGCCCATGCCGCTGTTCATCAAGCCCGATAAAAAATTGTCGGTGCGCGATGTCATGGAACTGATGCGCGACCACTTCGAGGGCAGCCCGATGGACATGACCAAGGATATCGGCGCCGGCCCCTTCGTCCTGCCCTATCGCTGGCGGCCCATGACCTGGAAAGTGGATAAAGAAGCCAAGGAAAGCTACTTTTTCGAACGCGCCGTTTCCACCCAGCAGACCGCTTATTCCTTCGTCACCCAGTCGCGCTCCTGGCTGCCCAATCCCATCGGCGGCATATACTGGGTCGGCATGGATGACACCTTCAGCACGGTCTACACTCCCATGTACTGCGGCATCCGCCAGGTCCCGGCCAGTTTCGCCAAGGGCACCGGCACTTTCAGCCAGTTCAGTTGGGATTCAGCCTTCTGGGTGTTCAACTTTGTGGCCAATTACGCCTATTCCCGCTATTGCGACATGATCCAGGACATCCAGCCCGTGCAGCGCGAACTGGAAGGAAAATTCTTCGCCGTGCAGCCCGAGCTCGAGGCCGCGGCCGTTGACCTTTTCAAACGCTCACCCGAACTGGCCCGCGACCACCTGACCGCCTACAGCGTCAGCGAGGGCGAGGCCGTGGTGAAGCGCTGGAAGAAACTGGGCGAATTCCTGATCTGGAAATACCTGGACGGCAATGTGCGCGACAGCCAGGGCAATGTCACCCACCCGCGCTATCCCAAAGAATGGTACCAGCGCATCATCACCGAGACAGGCGACCGCTTCCTGGTGCCGAAAACGGAAAAGAAAGAATAATCCGGACTTTTACGCCCTTTTCCAGGCTGGCATGACGAATTGTCCGCGGCCATGGGCCAGCTTCAGCAGATAAATGCCCAAGACCAGGTTCAGCAAAACCGCGAACACAGAAGCCTCAATACCGAATCCACCGCCGCTGAGCCAGACCGGCCCGCTGATTTTTGCAGTGATCCAGCTCTTGAACACAACACCAGAATTAGCCATGCCGAATACGCCGGCCTGGAAAAAGTTCCAACCGGCGTGAATCCCCCAAACCAGCCAGATGCGGCGCGTCAGAACAAAGGCCCCGGAAAGCAGGATGTCCGATAAGGCCAGGGCCAGAGAGGTCCAAAGTGTGGCATTGGGATTGCCGATATGTGCAAGGGCAAAAAAGGCGGCAACAACCGCTACCGCAGCCCAGGTACCCAGCCATTCCTCAAGCAGTTTAAAAACAATAAGGCGGAAGAGCAATTCCTGGATGAATGCCCCGGTGCCAAAAATGACTGCACTGCTCAACAAAATCGTCCAGGAATTGAACCGTTCTACCTGATATGCTCCATTGGCGGCCAGCAGCAGTACCATGAACGCCACCAGGAACAGTGCAAGCACAATTCCTCCGCCGAATTCACTTCCTCCTTTGGCTAGGGAAAGCTCATGGGCATCCCGTTGTTCGATCAAGCGCGCATAAAACCGGAAGATTAGAAAAATAATCACGACCATCAAGCACAACTCGCCGGTCACGATCCACGAACCCAACGGCTTTTTGATTTTTAGCAAAAAGTGATCCAACAGCAGGTTGTGCAGCAAGATAACCGGGGCAATAAAGAGCAGCGTCCAAATGATGCGCACCACAGGAAACAGGGCCATTTTTCCCAGCCGGCCGGCGGCTTTGACGCGGGGCAAAAGCATGGCACTTGTGATCTTCGAAAATCCTAACAAAATCTTTTTCATTTTTTCTCCTATGGGGAAAAATCAGTTTGCTTCCCTATTTTCCCCACTCCATCCTACGCAGACCGGGGGCGCTTGGCCATGATATAAGTGTACCCTTTTAAAAAAAAGTACCCTTTTACCAGCGCTACTTTACTTTCAGGATGCGGATTGTTATAAGTTGGCAATGAGTTCGTTTTTTCTGCTTCATTTTTTCCTGAGTCTTTGCCTGGCATTCATTTCTCTCTGGTTGGCCAACCACCTGCAGAGGAAATTTGTCCAGGCCTATCTGTCGGCATTCCTCTACTATGTGATCGCTGCCGTGGTCTACGGATTTTTTAACTGGCTGGGTCCCGGGTTGATGCTGAAGATGCTGTCCGCTCACCTTGCCGAAAAACAAATGCTTGACGTTGTGGTACTGCTGAGCCTGCTCGCCTTCCCGGTGCTGCTGGTCAAGATTTATTTTCTGATCGAACTGACAGCCGCCATCCTGGAAAAGGCCATTTCTATGCTATTCAGAAGATATTTCACGGTGATCAGCCTGGCCATTCTGCTGATTTATGTCCTGTCGGTCAAATCCTATTTTGATTCCGGATCAAGGGATTGGCTGCTGCGGGTCACCGAGATCGCCGGAGCCCTGGCTGTGATCGCCCAGGTGACCATCGTTCTGTACCTGTTCTTTGCAGGAAAATCCATTCCTGAAAAACAAAAAAGATCGGCGGCAAGGACCTTGGCAATGATCTTCCTAGCGAGCTTTTCACTGTATGTGCTGTTTTCGTATTCCCTGATCTTCATACGCATGACGTGGATCGTCCAGGCAGTGCCGCTGCTGTACTTCCTGGTCCCGCTGCCGCCCTTGGTTTTTGCATGGCGATTCCTGGGTGGATATTACCTCGAACATCCCTTGCTGCCTGTCAGCGGCAACGATTTGCAACGGTTCGCCGAAGCGCACCACTTGTCCGGGCGGGAGCTGGAAATCATCCTAATGTTGCTTAACGGAAAATCCAAAAACGAGATCGCCGAGGAACTCTATCTGTCTCCGCATACGGTGCGCAATCACCTGGCCAATATATATAAAAAAATCAAGGTGAAGAACAAACTGCAGCTTTCTTATCTGGTGAGCAATTTTTTTAAGTGACTCTGACATTTAAGCGCAATGAGTGCACTGGCGGAAACCCGCATCTTTAGAACTTCCTGAAAAAACCAAGGCCGAACAGCAATTTTCCGGCAATGGCCGGGGCGTCATCCAGGAAAAAATCCTTTTTCCAGCCGATGTACGGCCGGAGCTGGACCGCCCGGCCGAAATTCGCCAGGAAGCGGAAATCCACCTTGATCCTTTTGACGTCGGCACGGGTCTGTAGCTCGGCAAGCAGCTTCAGGAAATCGTTCCGGCATAATAAAACTCCCAGTTTGCCGCAACCTTCCAGCCCGCGCTTGAAATCGTAGCCCGCCGCAACCTCATAACGGATCGGGCGTTGCAATTCGTCGAAGCTGGGCTGGTTGCGCAAAGCCATGCCGGTAAACAGGCTGGCCGCAAAAGGCAGGTCGTCATCAACGGGCAAGTCCAGCCGGTAATGGGTGGTCCAGGCGGCGAAAAGCCTCGGGCCCAGCTTTTTTTCATAGTCCAGACTGATGTCGTAGATCATTTTCCCGGGCCAGAACTGGGCGAAAAAACCGTCGCCGTTGAGAATGGGAGATTCAAAGTCGACGCCGGCCACGATCCGCCGCGAGGGATTGGAGAAGAATTCGAACTTGAAGTTGCCGGCTACCTCCAGCTTGAAGACATCGTCGAAAGGCGAGGCCCCGACCCGCACTTTCATGCTGTCGAGGACCGCTTCGCGGTCGGGCGCCGACTTGTAGCGCAGTCCCAAATACGAGGCATTGGGGAATTCGTAGTGCCGGACATTCTTGAAAAAGAGGTCGATGTTTTTGTTCAAGGACAGCGAGAGGCCCCAATCATGGAAAAACCTGGCGAAATTCACCCACTTTAATTCCGCGGCCAGAGCCAGTTCGGGGATGAAGACACCCCGCCATTCCACGCTCATCACCGCCAGCTGCCGGTAACCTTCGCTGCCGCCGGTGAAGCCGCCGACACCCAGCGCCAGGTCGAAATTCCTGCCGGCCAGTCCGACCTTGCCCAGAACCTCGTTCAGGTTCCAGACGTAGGAAGTGGCGCGTACGGTTTCGTGGCGGCAGAAATGGTTAAGGCGCAGTTCGAACGTCAATTTTTCACGGACGGTTTTTTGCACGCCGACATTGACCCAGTAATCGATGGCGCCCTGCAGTTTGCCGTTCATCCTGGAATGGTATTGAACTTCACTGAATAGATTTCCCCATTTACTTGGATAATCGAAACGGAATACGGGATGGTAGTACCTGCGCTCCAGGGAATCGAGGCCGTATTCCATCACCAGGCTGGCGCCATTCTTCCGTTCCTGCTCCTCTTCGGCGATAGGCCCAATGGGCAGCAGGGAGAAAAACAAGACAAAAAGCGTTACATATCTTTTCAAGGGCTACTTTTAACAGAAAAAGGCAGGAAGGGCAAGAAGGATGAGAAACAGGGGAAGGGCCACCACCTCTCAATTGGGCAACCGCGAGGATTGCCCTGAACAATAATATTCCCCTTGCCTGGATTTTTTTAAAAAAAAGGCGGCCAAAATGACCGCCCTTTTTTTAATCAAATAATAGTGATTACAGCAGTCCGCGTTTTTTCAGCAGCGGTTCGACCTTGGGCTCGCGGCCGCGGAAACGCTTGTAGAGCACCATGGCGTCTTCGGTGCCCAACTTGGCCAGGATGTTCTTGCGGAAAGAGGCGGCGGTCTTTTTGTCGAAAAGCGAGGTTTCCTTGAAAGCCTCAAAGGCATCGGCATCCAGAACTCCCGACCAGATGTAGCTGTAATAACCGGCTTCGTAGCCGCCATGGATGTGGGCGAAATAGGTGGAGCGGTAGCGGGGCAGGATCTCGGGGATCAGGTTGATGGCAGCCATGACCTTTTTTTCAAACTTGGTCACATTGATATTCTGGGCATTTTCCAAGGAGTGCCAGGCCATGTCCAGGAAGCAGGCGGCCAGGTATTCGACGGTCTCGAAGCCCTGGTTGAACAGGCTGCTTTTTTTGAGTTTGTCTACCAGGACGGCGGGGATGACCTCGCCGGTTTTGTAGTGTTTGGCGTAGATCTTCAGCATTTCAGGCTCCAGCACCCAGTGTTCCATGATCTGCGAAGGCAACTCCACCGAATCCTGGGGAGCGAAGTTTGAGCGGAAGGGGCTGTCGGTAAAAAGGGTGTCCAGGGAATGGCCGAATTCATGGAAAAAAGTGGAAACTTCGTCGATGCTGAGCAGCGACGGCGTGCCGGGCGTGGGCTTGGTGAAATTGCAGACCAGCGTAGAAAACGGGATGACGCGCTTGCCGTTCTGGTAAAAAGAAGTGCGGAACGCGCCCGACCAGGCGCCGCCCTGCTTGGAGTCGCGAGGGAAGAAATCCATGTATAAAATACCCAGCAAACGGCCGGAGCCTTCGTGGACCTCGAATACCTTGACTTCGGGATGGTAGATGGGGATATCCTTGCGTTCTATGAATTTCAGACCCCAGAGCTTTTCAACCAGCGTAAAGACGCCCTTCTGGACGTTTTCAAGCTGGAAGTACGGGCGCAGCGCCGAGTCGTCCAGGTCATACTTGGCCTTGCGCAGTTTCTCGGCGTAATACCACCAATCGGCAGGGGCCAGTTTGAACCCGCCCTGCTCAGCGTCGATCAGCTTCTGCATTTCGGCGGCTTCTGCCTTGGCCCGTTCCAGGGCCGGCTGCCACAGGCGCATCAGGAATTCGTGGACGGCTTCGGGGGTCTTGGCCATGCGCGGTTCCAGGTAGAATTGGGCCGGTGTCTTGTAGCCCAGCATGCGGTAGCGTTCTTCGCGCAAAACCAGGAGCTTTTGCAGGACGGCCTTGTTGTCCTTGTCGTTGTCGCGGTCGCCGCGCATGAAATAGGCGGAATACAGCGCTTTGCGCAGATCGCGGTTTTCGGCATACTGCAGGAATGGCGTCCAGCTGGGCCGCTGAGTGGTAAAAACCCATTTCCCGGTCATGTCCATGGCCTTGGCCGTCTCCTCGCCCATGGCCATGACACTTTCCGGCAGGCCGGCCAGATCGGCTTTATTGTCGATCACGATATACGAACCGTTGGTTTCGGCCAGCAGGTTGTCATCGAACTTGAGCGCCAACAGGGAGTGCTCGCGGTTGATGTCGCGCAGGCGGGCCTTCTGCTTTTCATCCAGCAGCGCGCCGCTGCGCAGGAAACCGCGATAGGTGTTTTCCAGCAAATAGAGCTGTACGGCGGAAAGATTCAGCCTGGCCCGCTTATCATAAACGGCCTTCACCCGGGCGAAGAGCTTCTCATTGAGCGAGATATTGTCATTGTGGGCGGAAAACAGCGGTGACAATTGGTTGGCAAGGTCCTGCATCTGGGGGCTGGTGACGGCTCCCAGCAGCGAATAAAAAACTGCGGCCACATCGCCCAGGAGCTGGCCTGATATGTCCAGGGCCACGATGGTGTTCTCGAAGGTCGCCGGCTTGGAATTGCTGACAATGGCGTCGATCTCGGCCTGGTGGCGCTTGATCCCTTCCTGCACCGCCGGCAGGTAATGGCTGATCTGGATGCGGTCAAAGGCCGGGGTTTGAAACGGCGTATTGGGAGTAACCAATAACGGGTTGTCCGCGGCCGCCGCTTCGCCCCGCATAGACGGGGCCAGAGGCAGGCACAGGACCGCCAGCAGCAAAGCCGGCACAAACTTGAAAAAAACGGTTTTTTTATTCAAGGCGAATTCCTCCTTATTAGGTAGTTGCCAAATCCATTATACGTGCAAAATCCGTATTTGGACCAAATTACATTATTTTATTTTGCGCCGCTTGACAAAAAAGCCGCCGCCAGAGGATAATCTGAACCTGCAAGCACGCGGGAGGAACAATGAAGGCAGTTTTTTTGAAAGGCTCGCCACCGGCCGGGCGGGACCTGCTTTGCAACCGGGCCGCGGCCGCGCTCATTTCGACCATGAACGCCCGGGGCTGGCAGGTAAAGGCGTTCGCCCTGGCCGGAATGGAAATCAAACACTGCCGGGGGTGTTTTTCCTGCTGGGTAAGAACCCCTGGGCGCTGCGTCATCAGCGACGATGACCAGGAGCCGATCCTGCAGGCCTGGGCCGGAGCGGACCTGATCGCCTTTCTGACCCCAATTGCTTTCGGCGGCTACGCACCGGAATTGAAAAAAGCCATGGACCGGATCATTCCTGTCCTTCTCCCGTTCTTCATGCAAATCCGCGGCGAGACCCATCATCCGCAGCGTTACCCTCAGCAACGCAGCCTGCTGGCCATTGGAACCCAAAAGCAGGAGGATGCCGACAGTGAAAATGTTTTCCGCCGCCTGGTCAAACGCAATGCCTTGAACATGGGTGATGTCCAAGCCTCGACATTGGTATTCAGCGGCGACGTTTCCCTGGCGGAAATTGAAAAGAAACTCGGAGCAGAACCGCTTTTCCGCGGGGTGGAAAAATGAACGGCAAAAAAGTACTGCTCCTGGTCGGCAGCCCGCGCGGCCTGGCCAGCGTATCCCACTCCCTGGGCGACCATCTGCTGTCACTGCTGGAGCAGCGCGGCCTGGCCACGAAGAAACTGTTGCTCTACCCGGCACTGACCGATGAGAAGAAAATGAGCGAACTGTTGTCGGCCGTCGACGCCTGTTCGCTGCTGGTGGCGGCATTCCCCCTCTACGTCGACCACCTCCCCGCCCCGGTCATCGACCTGCTGCAGCGGGTCGCTGAACGCCGCCAGGGACAACCGGCCGCGCCAACACAGGCTCTGGCCGCCATCGTCAACTGCGGCTTTCCCGAGACCGCCCAGTGCCGCCCGGCCCAGGAAATCATACGCATTTTCGCAAAACAGGCCGGCTTCCGCTTCCTGGGCTGCCTGGCCCTGGGCATGGGCGGCGCCATCGGCAACCGCCCCTTGGCCAAGGCCGGCGGCATGGTCCGCCACCAAGCGAAGGCATTGCAGCAAGCCGCTGATTTTCTGGGCAAAGGAGAAGAGATGCCCACGGAGATCATCGACCTCATGGGCAAGGCCATGATGCCGCGCTGGTTTTATAACTGGATGGCCGACCGGGGCTGGAAACGCAGCGCGCGCAAGTTCAAGGTTTCCAAATGCCTGGGCGACAAGCCGTACGATCCCGAAGGCACTATTTGACCTGGAGGTTCTTGAACAGGGTGAGGAGCTGGGCGCGATTCTTGACACCGATCTTCTGGTAAATGTTGTAGATATGGTTCTTTACCGTGCCCATGGCGATGAAGAGCGCATCCTCGATCTCCTTGTTGCTCTTGCCTTTCAGCAGCAGATGGATGATCTCTTTTTCCCGCTGCGAAATATCGAATTTTTCAAAATACTTATCCATGGCCGCCTCGGTCCTGATCCGCGCCGCCAGGCGCCGGGTGCGGCTGTGGTTCCAATTGACAAAAATAAAAAGCAAGAAAAAAAACACCGGCACACGGAACCACCAGTTCTGCCACCAGGGCGGACTCATTTCAATAGCCAGCGCGGCCCCCTTTTCATTCCAGATGCCGTGGTTATTCGATCCCTTGACGCGGAAGACATATTGTCCCGGACGCAGGTTGCTTACCGTGATCTCGTGGCGGTTGCCGATTTCGATCCAATTGTCGTGCAGTCCCTCGATCATGTAGGCGTACTGATTGCGCCGGGAATCGGAATGGGACAGGGCGGCAAAGGAGAAGGAGACAGTCCGGTCACTTGGGCCCAGTTTCAGCGTTTTCATGTTATCGAAGTCACCGGACAGGTCTCGGCCGCTGTTGAAAACCCTTACCCCGGTGATAACCAACGGCGGAATATAGGGATTTACTTTTATTTTTTCTGGGAAAAATGAGGTCAAGCCATTGAAAGAGCCGAAAAACATTTCATTGTCCTCTGCTTTAAAAAAAGATCCCGGCAGAAATTCATTGCCCTGCAAGCCATCCAGGATAGTGAAGCTCCTGAAACTCTTGTCACGCGGATCGAACAAGCTGAGGCCGCGGTTGGTGCTCATCCACAAGTTGCCGTGCTGGTCCTCCAGCAGACCCAGGATGTCGTTGTTGGCCAAACCGTGCTCTGTGGTGTAACGGATAAATTTTCCGCTTTCCCGGTCAAAGTAATTCAAACCGCCGCTGTGGGTGCCGATCCAAAAGCGCCCGCGGCGGTCTTCCAGCATGCACAAAATCTTATCGCAGCTCAGACTGGCCGAGTCATTCTCACGGTGACGGTATGTTTTTCTCAAAATGCGGTTATCGAGATCAAAAGAGCTTACTCCTCCCCCGTAAGTTCCGATCCATACACGGCCAAGGCTGTCCTGACAAATTGCCGTAATATAATCGCAACCTATGGTTTTGGCAGGAGAGGACTCATTGCGGTAGACGGTGAAAGTTCCCCGTGAGCGGTCGAACAGGTTCAAGCCGTTCTGGGTGCCGATCCACAGCCGACCGTAGCGGTCTTGCCAAAAACAAGTAATCCGGTCATCGCTCAGGCTTCCCATGCCTTGGCTATGCGAATAATATCCGCGGAAAACCTTCTTTTCTATGTCATAGGCATGCAATCCCCTGTCGGTCCCCAGCCATAATATCTGGTCACGGTCCAGCAGCAGGGCCGAAATGGTTGTTTCCTTGGTTTCCCGGGGATTGCCGGGAAGAGTGACAATGGTCAGGGTTTCGTCCAAACTGCGATTGAACCTGGCCAGGCCGTTTTTATAGGTCCCAAGCCACAAATTGCCTTCAGGATCCTTGGACACCGCAGTAACCCGGAAACTGCCGAATTTCTTCTCCGGTCCGACAATTTCAAGTCCATATGAAGCGAACTGCTGGGTTTTCAGGTCATACTTGGAAATTCCGCTCAAAGTGCCGGCCCAGACAACATCCTCAGGATCCTGATATATGGAAATTACAAAGCGGTTCGGCAGCAGGCGCCTGGGAATGGCGCCGGCCCGGAAATACAATTCTATCATGTTCGCAGCCGGAAAAACATAGATTCCCGACTCGGTGGCGATCCAGATCCTGCCCTGAGTGTCGCGGAAGAACTGAAAAATACGGCTGCGATATAAATGCGGAAGTAAGCCACTGGATTCGCTGTTGAAATTAAAAGTTCCGCTTTTTTCATCAAAGCGGACCAAACCGGCTTCGGTACCCAGCCATAACGTTCCTTTTTCGTCTTCGAAAATCGCATTGATCTGATTGTGCCGGGCTGCGTTGCGGTCATTCTGCCGGCTCTGGAAGTGTTCGAAGGTTTCCTCGCCGCTGTTGAACCGGTAGAGCCCGTCTCCAGTTCCGACCCAAAGAATTCCATTTTTATCAAGATGCAGACTGTAAACCGCATTTTGCCTTTTGGCCGCGGAGAAATCCTGCACATGCAAGTAACGTTTGAAAACACGACTCTGGCTGGCAAACTTGTTCAAACCATTATCAGTCCCGATCCAGAACAAGCCGTCCCCGGCAGGCAGGATCACGCGAACGGCATTGTCGCTCAAGCTGCCGGGATCGTCGGGCCTGGAGCGGAAACATGTGAACTCTTCCCGGATGGGGTCAAAATGATTGATGCCGCCGCCGATGGTACCGATCCAAAAAGTGCCGTCGTCGTCCATGATCATATTGTTGACCATGTCATGGCTCAGACAGTTGCCGCCGCGGAAATTGTGATTGAAAATTTTAAAATTGTATCCGTCATAGCGGTTCAACCCGCCGTAGCTGCCGAACCACATGAAACCGTTCCGGTCCTGAAGAATGCTGGTAACCGTATTCTGGGACAGGCCGTCCTCAATGGAGATGTACTGGAAACCGGGACTGTCGGAATCGGCCCAAAGGTTCAGAAAAGAAGTCACAACAAGCAGCAGCCACAAACATTTTCGGCCCAGGCGCCGGCAACACTTTCTCCCCCGCAAAAACTGGTTCTGCTCAGGATTCATCATCCGTGAAACCATTTCAGCAATTTCTATTTTTGTTCTCATGGCAGCATTACTGAATAGTACATCATCCCTTAGACGTTTCAAATAGACAATATGTTATATTTTATTTATAACAAAAATCTAAATAGGACTTTAGTCACGAATTCAAAAATATGACCTTTCACCCATTTTATTATGTGATTTTACACGTTATATAAGACAGGGAAACATGACAAATAATTCAAGGAGATTTGCATGAAACAAAAAGCGCAAAACAGTGTCAGCAAAATTGAGTCGGACCAACTCTCAGCGATGCCCGATTTTGTCAGGATTTATGCGCAGGCGTGGATGCAGCCGCAAAGTCAGGAATCACCGCGAACAGTTCCGGAAGCGGCGAAATCACTGGAAAAGATCAAGGAATCGCTGGTCTTTGCTTACCTGGTTTCCAACCTGAACTTCAAAAATCTCCCCCTGAAGACCTTCATGGACAATTTTGAAAAAAAAATATTGCTCGCTTGCCTGCGCTTGACCGGCGGCAATCAGAAAAATGCCGCCGCTGTCATGAGCATCAAACCCACCGTCCTCTTTGAAAAAATGCGCAAACACGGTATCAGCAGGCAGCAACTGCGATTGCCCGGAGCCTGGAGCTCGTCCCACTTGGATATGCGCGACTAACTGTATTTCAATTTCAGCCGATCAGCCAAAATACTTTTCCCCGTGCCTTGCTGCCTCAATCAATTCAGGAACAGGAGTATCAGGGCAGTGGTTTTTCCCCTGCCATGAATTGCACTCCCAAGTCCCGCGCATCCGTGCCTAAATCCAAGGCTTTAATATTGAAAGTCGGATTTACCCTGATGTCCAAAAAGCCTTCCTCTCCTCGCGGCAATTGGAATTTTTTGAACTGGTTTTCACTGAAAACGATCCTTTTAAACAATTCCCCACGCCAAAACAACTCAACCGCCATACCTTCCTTTTGTAGCCAACTTTGCGGAGCCTCGCAAAAAAGAACAAAATTCCGCGCGGCATCGGCAGTGAAATATTTGCCCGCCGCGCTTCGCGTCCAAGAAAATGTGCCGTGCTCATTTTTTTCACGCGGCCAAAATCCATATTCATAAGCACGGTTTTTTTCCCGGATCAATGTTTTGGGATGCAGGGCCGGGAATGCCGCCACATTGAAGGCGATAAAGCCAATCACCAGAATCCACTGCGTGCGCAACCACCAACGGGGCTCAGACGCACTCCGGCGATCGCTCGCGGCCAGGAAGATCCAGAACAAAAGCAAACACTCCGGAAACCAGAAAAAATTGTTGAAAAACAGGGCAAAAGCGATAGACGCCAGGACGAAATGAATCACGCCAGGCTTTTGCCATTTCACCTGCGCGACCAGGAACAGGAAGAACAGCAAACCTGTGATCAGGCCGGTTTCACTGGCGATGAGGAGATATTGGTTCAAAGGCAGATCTTCGTAAAATTTTTCATCGAAACGCAAGTATTTCAAAAAGAACAAAAAATTTCCGGTGCCGATCCCGCTCACCGGGAAACGGGCGATCATGCGTGCGCTGTCCCTGAGCATGACCAGGCGGCCGCTGCTGATCTGATTGGCCGCCTGGAACAGATCGGCCGTGTCGGTTAAGCGCGCCGTTTGCAAGGTCGTCTGCTGCAAGCGCTTTTTCAACGATCCGCCCGCAACCAGCAGGAATACTGCCAGCAGCAGAACCACCAGCGCCTTGCCCCTAAAGCTCGTCTTTCCTGAAAAAATCAAATATATCACCGCCAGCAAGACGAACAGGAACGCCGTGCGGCAGCCGGAAATGAAAATCGCGGCCAGGGCGGTCATGAGGAAAAGGATTTCGGGTAGCAGCGTTTTGAATCCCCAGGAGCGCCCAATGCCATCCGAACTTTCAGTATTGTCCGGAGTCGCAATTTCGCTGCGCCGGGGAAATTTATTGATCAGGCGCAGGGCCTGGTAAAAAAACATGGCGCCGGCAAAAAAACCGAAAGCGTTGAAATCGGAAAATCCCCCGTTCACCTGATGCATCTTCAATCCCCACCAGCCTTGCGCCAGAAAATCGGGATCCAGCCATTTCTGGACCAGGGCCAGCAGGAACGAGAGGCAGAAACCGGCCCTGAGCGGATTGAAAATTTCATTTTCCCTTAATTGCCAATGGCGGATCAAGGAAGCCAGAAAAGGAGACAGGGAAAACAGGGCCAGGGTGATGACCGGGAAAATGCAGGCGAAGGACAGCCTCTCGCCGCCGGGAGCGACCGGCGTGTCACGCAGGAAGGCCAGGGGGGAGAGGGTGAGGTTGGACCAGCGCAGGAACACGAAAAAAACCGAAACACTGATCAGGACCAAAAACAGCAGATAAAGCCCGTAGCCGGGAAAATCAAACTCCGGTTTTTCTTTTTTTAAACGCGAGGCGATCATCATACCTGACAGGTAAAAGAGCGCGATCCCCATGTAGTTGAAGGGATAGCCGTTAAAAAAGATGTCCGGGGTCGAATTGATCAGGGGCAATAAGAACAAAAACAGAACCAGCGCTTTCCTGCCGCTCCAGAAGTAAGACAAGAGGCCCAACGCCAGAAACAAGACCGGCAAAATTACGAAGCGCAGGTGAATGACCACGACGAAAAAAAGCAAGACCAGCGACAGAAAAGCAAGGAATCGCTGCAAACCAAGCTTGTTCATCAGCGCTTCGTGTTTGGGCCCTTTTCCTGAGGCATTGATCAGTACGCCCGGGGATCGCCCTTGAACATGTGCCATATGGAAAGCCAGATGATCTTGAGGTCCAGTAAAAACGACCAGTTTTCTATGTACCAGATATCCGCCTCCACTCTCCGGCGCAGCAGGTCCTGATCGCTGGTTTCACCGCGCAAGCCGTTGACCTGGGCCCAACCGCTGATCCCCGGTTTTACCAGGTGCCGCAGCTGGTAATGGCGGATCGAATTCTTGGCTTCCAGATTCATGGGCGTGGGATGCGGACGTGGACCGACAACCGACATTTCTCCCCTCAACACATTGATGAATTGCGGCAACTCGTCAAGGTTGCTGCGGCGCAAAAAACGGCCCAGCCTGGTGACCCTCGGGTCACCGCGCCTTGCCTGTTGATATAGACCTTTTTCATCCACATCCCGGCTTTCCTTGACCATGGAACGGAATTTATAGCAGACAATGCGCTTGTTTTTTATGCCCCATCTCTCCTGTCTGAAAAAAATCGGCCCCGGTGACATCGTCTTGATCAGCAGGGCCAACAGGGGCCACAGCCATGAAAAAATCCCGACAAACAGCAAAATGGTGAAGATCAGATCGAAGCTTCTTTTTAACAGCCGCCAATGCAGCTGCTCCAGGGGATTGGCGCGGATGGAAAAGATGGGGAATGCCCCGAAGCGCGAGATCCGGAAACGCCCGCTCATGAATTTGAAATATTCGGGGATGATCCTGACCTGGGTGGGATAATTTTCGCAGATGGCGATCACCGGCCCTATTTCTTCAATGGCCGCATGGGGAAAGGCAATGATGACTTCATCGATTTTTTCATGCTCCAGCACGCTGGCCAAGTTGTCGATCTTGCCGAGATACAGCTCGGCCATTCCCGGGTGCGCTTCTTCGGCAATAAAACCTTTCAAGCGGTAGCCCAGATGCCGGTTGGCGGTGACGGTATCGGCAAAACTCCTGGCCAACGCACCGCTGCCGATGATAAGGATGTGGCTGAGGTTGCGGCCGGTTTTCTGCAGCCAGGAGAACAACGAACTCAGAAAAATTTTCCAGAGCGTCAGCAAGACCAAAAGCAACATATAGTAAGCGAACACAAAAAAACGCGAAAGGGTTTGAGACTTGACCGCAAACAGGATGGCCACGACCAAAAAAACCTGCAGCAAGATGTTTTCGCCGAGGGCGATCATTTCAATGCGCAACGAGCGGTTGTAGAACTCATCGTAAAGCCCGAAGATCCTGGCGCCGAAATTCCAGGCCAGGCAGAAAAAAAACAGCAAATATATTTCCAACGCCCTAAGTCCCGTGAATCCGGATGCCATCCCGGCATGGCGCTTGGCCAGGAAAGCTCCTGCCAAAAAAGCAACAATCAACAGCAGGATATCGCCGCCGTTCTTCAGGTATTTTCTTAATTTTTTTTGGTTATGCATTTCACCCCGGCCCTCATGCTTTCAAACAATTGCCTGTATTGATCCGCTATTTTTTCCCAGGAATAATTTTCACGGATCCGCTGCCGTGCTTTGTGGCGAAACCCGGCAAGAATTTCCTCACGCCTTTCCAGTTCCGCTATCATTTCTTTCAAATTATCAGCTTTTTTGCTGAAAAACAAGCCATATTCTCCATCGGCGAGCATTTCCCGATTGAAGACCGTATCCAATGCGTAAACGGCGCAGCCTTCGGCCAGGGCCTGCAGCAGGGCCGGGTTGGTGCCGCCGAATTCGTGGCCGTGGCAATAGGCATGGCAGTGTTGATAAAGGGCGGACAGCTCGTCCTGATCGGTTACGTATCCCGTGAATACTATACGCGGATCGGCGGCAAAGCGGCGGATGGATTCGGCATATCGGTCTTTGTAGGGAATATCGCCGACGACGACCAGTTTCCGTGTCGAAACGGAGGCGATGAATTCACGGACGATCAGGTCGGCGTTGTTATCCGGAACAAGTCGGCCAACGATCAGGTAGTATTGCCGCGGCTGCAGCTGCCATTTGTCCAGCAATTTGGGATCGGCCGCAGGCCGGATATAGGCCCCATAGGCAATCATGGTCGATTCCGCCCCGAACTCCTTCCGGTATATTCCCTGCATTTCAAGCGAATCGGTGATCACCCGGTCATAAAGGCGGGTAGCAACCCTGGAAGCCCAATGGAAGTATCGCGCTCCCAGGCCTTTCCATTTCGGCCGCAGCCATTCGAGCCCATCGACATTGATGGCCGTTCGTTTGCGAAAAACCTTAGTCAACAGGCCGAAGGGACCATTTGCCGAATTAACGACCAGAATGACATCAAATCTGGAAAAACAGGCGTGCAGCACCGACTGCAAGGAGTGGATAAACTGGCTCATGGTCTTCTTCTCGATGGTCGGGATATAGACCAGGCGTATGCCGTTCACCTCTTTGGGACGGTCGCGAAATAGATTGCGGTGGCAATAGACCGTGACGCCGATACCCTGCCGCACCAGCCGTTCGGACAATTCCCTGACAAAGGTTTCGTAACCGCTGTAGACATAAGGATAACCCCGGGAGCCAATGATGGCGATGTTCACCCTACCACCTCGAGGCAGACTTCCAGCAGCCGGTCGGCGCTTTCCTTCCAGGTAAAGCACTTGGCCCGCAGCAACCCTTTGGCGCGCTTTTCCTCCCGCAATTCTCCATCCTTCAGCAGACGGTCGATGGCCGCGGCGATGTCTGCGGGATCTTGCGGATCGACATAAAGGGCAGCTTCGCGGCAGACCTCGGGCATGGAGTCGCGATCCGAGACCACCAGCGGCACACCGCTGGCCATGGCTTCCAGGGGAGGCAGGCCGAAACCCTCGGCCAGCGAAACAAAGCAAAAAACGGTCGCATGGGCATACAGTGCGGACAGGTCCGCCTCCTCGACCTGGCCGAGGAGCTGCACCCTGCCTTGCAGGGAAAGTTCCTTGATTTTTCCCTGCAGATCGAACATTTTCCAGTCGGCTTTACCGGCCAGGACCAATTTGATATTGCGGTCTTCCAGGGCGTTGACGGCTTTCAGCAGGTTCAGGATATTCTTCCTTTCATTCATCCGGCCGACATAAAGCAAAAACCGCTCCGGGAGAGCGTACTTGGCCTTGACCTCGCGAATCCGGCCCGGGGCATGTTCGGCCAAAGGCACAAAGCCCTCGTCCACCCCCAGGGGTATGACGGCAATCTTTTCGGCAGCAGCATACTTGAATCCGAGCATGCGCTCCTTCTCACTCCGGGACAACGTTAAGATCTTGGCTGCCCAGCGGCTCAGGAAACGAATCGGCCGGAAATAAAACCTTTCCTTCCAGGTAAAATACTCCGGATAGGCGTGAAAAATTATATCGTTTATCCAGACGATTTTTTTATATTTGCCAAAGCATCCGGAAAAATAGAAAAAGAGGCAGACATCGAGACCGAGTTTTTTGGCCTGCCAAGGGAGAAAAAGGCAATTGCAAAACAGGCCGTTGGCGCCTGCCACATATAAAAGATGAACCCTGGAGTCTGGAAAAGGAAACTGCAGGCCGCGGTCGCGCCGGGGCAGAAAAACGAAGTATTCATGCTCGGCATGGTTTTGGACCAGTTGTTGCAGAAGATTGCGGACCACGACCCGACCACTGGGGTTGCCCCGGAAAAACCAGCGCCCGTCAATGCCTATGCGCATTAGCTATTCTTCCAGCGGAAAGTTTTTTCCAGCGGTGCGAAATGCATGCGCTTGGCAGGATTGTCCACTGTATAAATATCATATTTCAAAGGGGAAATTTGCCAGTAATTTCCGTGCAGGATTTTTTCTGCCAGGCGCACACCGTTGACCAGATACCGGCCACGCCTGAGCCAGGCGGGCATTTCCCCACAGTACTCCCCTCTTGCTTTGGCCAAGGCAACCTTGCCCCGGCTTGCGTTTTCCCCGCTATCGGTGAAAATGGAAAAATAAGCCGGATAATGCTTGGCGCGGTAGCCGTTTTTCAACACGCGCAGCAACCACTCGGTATCGCCGGCAATGCGCAGCTCCGAGTTGAACCAAAACCCCTCATCAATGATGCGTCGGCGAAAAAACATAGTACAGGTGAATGTATAGAGATAGGAGGTATAAATATACGCTCTACGAGGTGCAAAGGCCTTGCGGAAAGCGACAAGGGAGCCATCAGGCTGGGTCACCAGAAAATCCCCGAAGAGAATATCTATGCTCGGATGAGCGGCAAAAAAACTCTTGACGAAAGACAGCGTGCCAGGCAGATACTGCTCGTCGCAATTCAAACAAGCCAATATGTCGACATGTGCCAGCCGCAAGCCCTTGTTGACCGCATCATACATGCCCTTGTCTTTTTCGCTCAGGCTGAGGATTTTCGGTTTGGCGGCCAGCCACGATACCGTGCCGTCGGTCGAGCCACCGTCGACGACGATATGCTCGACGCTGGCCCCCTGCTGATCGGCAATCGAGGCGGCGCAGCACTTCAAATAAGGCAGCATGTTCAGGCTGGGAGTGACGATTGATATATCCATTTTCAATTTTTTTTGATCTGGAGTTGAAGCGGATATTTTTTCGCTAAAGAATCTAAAAAAATCGTTCCAAAGCCAAAATAGATGGCAAAAAGCGGGATAAAACCGAACCCCATACCATAGGGCAACTGCGCCAGCAGCACAAGCAAGAGCAGCCAGACGATTGATCTCTCATTTATTTCCAAGCGTTCATCAGCAAGAAATTTAAAAAGCCGCCTCAACAAAAGCAAGAGCGGGACCAGCAATAGGACCAACCCGATCATCCCGGTTTTCAATAAAATAAGGATGTATTGGTTATGCGGGGGCAAGGAAATTTTTTGATTTTCCTCGGGAATGAAAAAATCGAAATATCCCCCCAGGTGATATCCAAAAAACGGTTTTTTCAAAACCTGGTGCAGCGCTGCCTTATTTTGATATAATCGCCAATATCCGGTTTGCATTCCCTTGATTCCATTCACATTCAAATCGGGCGCTTGCTGCCGACTTTGAATTGGGTAATAGAAACGTTCAATAACAGGGACGATCTTCAACAGGGCGAAAATGACAACAACACTGGTACAGGCGAACAACATCTCCTTGGGCCTTTTACCCAGAACAAGCAAAAACAGAAAGACAAAAAACAGAGAAATCAACGCCGTGCGGTTATGAACAGGCAGTGCGATAATTAATAAGAGAAATAAAATCATCTTGGGCAACGTAAAAAACCTTTTCCGGAAAAATGACAAATAAAAAATGAACATGGCCAATAGAATAATGTAAAAAGACTGATCGGAACTGATGATCTTATGAACCCACAATTTCTGGTTTTTCAAATGAATTTCGCTGAAATAGAACGGCTTTCTGTAAACCAGAGAGCATATCAGGAAGAGAAGCGATGCTGCTGCGGCAACATAAGTGGTCATTCTTACATACTTGCCCACCAGAGCGGGATTGTCGCTCCGTTTGTCGGCCAGCAGGATATACGGGATAAAAAAAGCGAAAAAAGGAAGTATGTAGCGGGACTCGCCAAAAGCCCGGTATCCATAAATCCGCCATCCCCAAAACACTTCCAGGACCAACCAGGCTAAAAAAAGCAGGTACCAGATGGTCGCTGGCTGCGCCCGATGCCATTCCTTGCGGTTTTTGACGAAAGCCCATGCTGCGGTAGCCAGGACAAGGAAAAAGAAGATGTCGCCGCAATAGATATTCATGCCGGCTATTTTGAGCAACCGTATGGTCGACCAGTCAACAAGAAAAAAGACATAAATGACCAGAAGGCCGTAGAAAACCCTGTTTTTCAATAAAATTTTTTTCTTCAGTAAAAACTCCTTCTCTCTTCACACATCTTTGCAGAAACGAACCTGGACATTGCTATAACATTTTCCCGGTAAAATATCAATTTCGGAAGGGAATTGAATGTCTGCCGCTATTTGCGGAAATGGATCAGTGGGTTGCGATAATCGAAGTCCATGTCGGCCTGAATGATGGTGAAGCCATTCCGCTCCAACATCTCACAGGTCCGCCTCAACCCGGCATGATACCAGCGGCCTGGACGGGCCAGGTCGTCTTCGTTCTCATCCAAAGAAACAAGATGATGGCGCCTGGCATTCCAGCGGTTGAGAAAACAATAAAAACGGTTCAACAACTTACCGAACAGAGGGTTTTTTTGCCGAGGCAACAAGCATTGCAGCACATTGTAGCGATCCTGACGGGAAACGAACTCATTGTATTTGTGATAATCGGCAACCATCCAGAAGCCATGCGCGCCGCCGCGCATCCGCAGAAACAGATTCCTGGCATATTCACTAATACCTTCAAACGAAACATGGCACAGGGCATCATAGGAAAAGACGAAATCGTTGGCAGCGAGCGGTACTTCCTTCAGGGAAAAGTCTTCCACTGTAACATAATGGATATGGTCATGGCGACCAACGTATTCGTCAAACCGGTTGTGTTCCGGTGGCAGTGCATCAAGGCAGTAGATCTCTCTGGCGCCGAGCATCAATTTGGTCCAGACGCCGCGGCCGCAGCCGATCTCCAGCACGGTCGTGTTCCGGTTCACATAGGGCCTGATGCAGGCCAGATATATGGCATGGGAAACGCCAATTTTTACTCGCTGCTGGTCAGGAACACCCGCAAAAACAGTAACGTGGTTCCAATCCAAGCGTTCCTTGGCGGTCACGCGCACGAAGGCGAAGCCACTTTTCAACAGCAACAGCATGGGACCTGTTATCTGGGGGCAGAAAACCAAAAAAGAACCTCTCCAGCGAATCGTGTTCAAATATTTACTTTGGATCAAATACTCGAGAAATATCCTCATTTTCGAAATTCTCAGATCCTGAAAATCGACACCGATGGCTTCGATTGCAAGGTCTTGGGTGGCGCCACTAATTTCATTGCCAAAGCAGCACCGGTAATCTTTTTCGAATTCTGCCCCAAATACCTGCTGCCGCAAAAGGAAGATCCCTTGTCCATTTTTACCCACCTTCGCTCCCAGGGTTACCGACAGGCCATTTTTTATGACAATACGGGTTTTCCCATCATTGAACTTCCGACGGACGCGAAAAAACAAATCGATTCTCTGGTCAACTATTCGCTGATATCCGACAAAGTTTTTTTTGACGTGCTTCTTTTCCCCCAATATTCCGGGGAGGGCTTTTTCGATCAAGAGTTGGCGACCTTCCCGATGAAGCACCCGCTGGATCGGGGCCTGTCGTATCCGCATGGATCTCCAGCAAAAATCTGCGCTGAGATCCCCCTCTCAAGCCCCAGCCCCCAAACTCCGGTAGAGTTGAGCCAAGGCGTGTGCGGATTCGTCCCAAGAAAACCGTCCGCAGTTATGACGGCCACGGCGGAGCAACTCCTGGCGTTTGCTGTGATGCAGGGCGGTCATGGCCGCGGACAGGGAGTGCGGATCGTGGGGATCAAAATAGACGGCCGTATCGGCCGCTACTTCACGAAATACGGCAATATCGGAGCAGAGAACAGGGCAATCGTGAGCCATGGCCTCGAGCAGCGGCAGGCCGAACCCCTCGTACAGGGACGGGAAGATCAAGGCCCGGGCATGACGATAAAGAGTGCGCAGCTTGTCGTCAGAAACGTCGCCAATAAAGGTGAAGCGGCTGCCCAGCCCGCGGGCTGCAAGGGATTGGCGGTCAGTTCCGGGATCCTCGCCGCCGACGCACACAAAAAGCGCTTCCTGCGCATCCGGAAGTGAGGCCAGGCGAGCCAATAAATCGAAATTCTTGTAGCCCCTGCGCTGCCCCACGAACAGGAAATAGTTCCCGGACTTGACCGGCAGCCGGTAGCGGACTGCCAACTGCGAAAAATCGGCTTCCCTCCCAGGCTGGGCTTGCGTCACGCCAAGCGGGATCACCTTGATCCGTGCTTCGGGTATGGAGGGGTACATTTTCAGGATATCCTGCTTGCTGACTTCGGAGATGGTCACGACTGCATCAGCATTGATCAGCGCCTGGCGCTTGGTCTTGATACCAAGCCGGGTCCAACGGCTGGGGAATTCATCCGCAAACAGCTCCAAGATCATGTCGGGGACGGTCACCACTTTGCGAACTCCGGCCCGGTTGACCGTAGAATAATAGGTGGAATGAAAGATTTGCGTTCCTTTTCCCAGATATATCCGCTCAAGGATCCGACTGCGGATCTCGGTTCTTTCGAAGATGCGCCGCGGCCAGAAGAAAAAATCACGTTGGCTGTGGGCGAATTTCCCCCTCTCGGCCAGAAGTCGTCGCAGCGAAGCATTGTCCGAACGCCAAGGAATCAGTAATTGCAGGTCGACGCCCAGACCGGGAAGCCGGTCCAGGCACTCCGCCCACATGCGGGACAAGCCGCCGTGGCGCTGGCGGCCGAAGATCAAGCCGTCAATGAAAACCCTCATGTTTCTATTCCCTTCGCAGGTTTTGGCGGTTGTTTCTCTATCACTGAACCGTTCATCGATTTCAACAGGAGGTGATCGCTCCAGGTCCTGCTTATTCGCTTTCGCTTCCAATGCAAAGAGAGTGCAAACAATTTCCGCACGAACCGGTGGGTCAACACCATACGTAAAAACCCCGGCAAGCGCATGTCGGTCATAAGGTGCAGTTCCGGTCCAAGCCGGTAATAGCGGCAGCCCAGCGTGCTGGCCAGAAAGACAATGGTTCTGGGCTGATAGAAAGAGATGTGCTGCCCGGTTTCAAAGGCATAGTACCACCAGTTCTTTTTGGGGATGTCACCAGAAAACGTCAGGGTCGAAAAGATGATGGTTTTACAGGAATAGGTATCAAATAAATCTTTTAAAAATTCGCGGGGATTTTTGATATGCTCAAGGACCTCGAAGGCGAATATAGCGTTTGCCCTGAATCCATCATCCGGGTCGAAAGCCTTGGCGAACAGATTCTGGCAATATTGATCCATGGAATAGCAATCGAAACCCATATCCCGCAAAAGCCTCGTTAAAACACCATAGCCGCCGGCAACGTCGAGAAACCTTCCTTTTCCCTTGAACAGGCAGTGAAGTATGGGCTCCACCATTTTGCTGTTAGCTATATTCCGTTGCAGAAGCCCCGTGTCGGTCTCGGCTATGGCCTGTCGATAGACTTCAGCAAGCCAGTAAGGTTTCTCTGTTTTAAGTAACCCGCACGTTTTGCAAAAGAAATATTCCACTTTGTTTTTCTTCAGGATTACTCCCGAAAATGCCTGATTCATCTCATTCCTGCAGACGGGACATGTTTCAGTCATGCCGGCTCCTCGGGAATCCTGGATTGTTCCTGATGCAAATAATTATATTGGATTTCGGCTATAATTTCTCGCCACCTGTTCCTGAAAGCCGTTTCGCTGTACTTCTCCTCGCAGACCGCCCGAGTCTTCTCAGAGAGATCGGCAATTCTTTCAGCCGGAAGTTGAGAAACCTGGAGAATCATTTTTTCAATCTCTTCCAGAGTGCAGTTTTCCAACATGAAACCGAAATCCTCGGTATCGATCCCCGCTTCCCGCGAAACCACTGGGACCAGGCCGGTGGCCATGCACTGCAGGATCGCTCCCGACTGTCCCTCGGCCGCGGTCGGTGAAATAACAAAGGCGCATTTTTCAACTATGTCATAAAACTTGCCGCTGAGGACCGGAAGCAGCCCGACCGGATGGATGTTGACTGTTTCAAAGAGCTCCTTGCGGAAGCATCGACAAAAATCACTTTCTTTTTTGAACGAACTGCAAACAAACAGGTGCAATGTCGGATGTTTCGGGAATATTTCCAATAGAAGGTCCAACCCCTTACCGACCTGATGCCAACTGGCAAAGAACAGGAAGTTTGACCTGAGATTGCCAGAATCATACACCCGACGGACAAACCGTGTTTCACTGAATCCGTAGTTGTTAAAAGCAATGACAGGTTTGTGGTATTGTTCTTCCCAGGTGGCCAAGGTAGAGCCATTGCCGAAACCGACGATCATGTCCGCTTGCTCGGCAAACGGCGTGAACTCGGTGTTGCGCTGGCGGATGGATAACCGGCATTTCCGCCGCCGTTCCAGGTCCGAATAGCGTTTTTGGATATTCCGGTTGTACGCATGGTGGGTTATTCCCGACGCCAGGAACAGGGTAACAGCCCCGGGTTTGGCAAGTTTAAGGGTTTGGAGGAAATCGATCTGATGAGAGATGATCAGATCATACTTGTGCTTGGAATTCACTTTTTTCGCGCGGTAGTCCGCCACGTCCACACAAAAACCCGATTCGCCCAACAAAGCCGCCATTTGCCGGCATTGCCTCATATTTTGGTGTCTGAAAAAAAAAGGATCATCTGCTTTTAGGAAAAACGGCCTGACAAGATAGATCAAAAGAGCTCTCGGCCCCGAATCATCGGCTGAAGTGCAGTTGACATTAAAAAGAACAGGATATCCTGCTATTTTTTCAAGAATCCCACGGTATTTTCGTTTGACAAAATGGATCAGTTTGCCGATTTTTCTCATTAATGCGATCTCAAGCCAATGGTTTTTTAACCACGCACAGATGCATGTGGTTGTGAAAAAAAGGGAACCGGGAGAGGCCACGGTTTAAGCAAAGTCCGAGAAATTTGGGGTGGAATTGCCAATCCCGAAAAGAGACCAACCATTGGCCGAACTCGTGATAGATACCATCCATGTGAGCAATGGGGACACTTTCAATGACCAAGAAACCCGTTTTTTCAAGCAAGAGCTCGAATTCCTTTTTACCGAAGCGGTATTCGAAGAATTTTCCATTTTCTTTATAGATATGGAATGGGCGAAATTTTAGATCAGCCGTTTTTTTCCTATTATCCTTTTTAAGCCAGCGGCGAAGCAAACGATTGTTCTTGAGTTTTTCCTTAAAGTGATAATACCCCACTACGGCTTTCATTTTCCGAATCAGGTTGAACGAGGGAACCGTGATGACGGCATGATGACCGGGCCGTAAAACCCGCCAGATATCCTGCAAAGGTGCTTCGGGACCTCCGGGAAAATGTTCGACAACACCTAGTGAGATGACTCCGGCAATGGATCCGTCGGCATAGGGCAATGCCGAAGCGTCGCCTGCGAGAACTGCTGCCCCCGGTCTTATTTTCTTAACCAGAGAAACCACTTCAGGGTTGATTTCAATTCCTTCGATTTCAAATCCCATTTCGGACAAGAAAACGACATACCTTCCCGTGCCGCAGCCGGCATCAACGATCTTTCCATTTTTCGGCAGGTATTTGACGATAAAGGGAAGTTCGTGTCCCCGCACGCACGTGCCGAGAAGGGCTTGGAAATCAGCGTCTGTCCAGGAGAAAATGACCGATTCCGGCGAATTCATGATCGACAATTGGCATTCCAGCCAACCAGTTTGAATGATGCCCGGAAACGCCAGGCAATAAGAATAAAATATGATCCCAGGAAACAGGCGTACAGGAATGCAAGCCAATCGCGATCGTCAGGGAACCAGATGGCCTGCGCAATCAGATATACTATGGTCAGTAGAATTGGCAATATATGAAAACTGAAGACTTTTTTCAAGTAATAAAAAAGCGGGATACCAACCAATTTGGAAACCACGCGCGTCATCAGAAAAAGCCCTGGAAGGGAGGTAAGCAGCAAAGCGATCCCCAAGCCGTTCAATCCCTGGAGAGCCGAGAGCGTCGGAACCAATACCCCATAACTGGCAAGGGTTATCAGGGAGAACAGGCCGACGATCCGGGCATGACCCAATCCCAAGGCAATCAGCAACGGAACGGTTGTGAGAGATCCGAGCAGCGACATGAAGGCCAACAGGATAAGCATGGTCGACGCCTGCACAGCAAAGGCTTTTCCCATCCAGACAGTCAGGATCGGCATGGCGAAGGCGGCAATGGCCAGGTTGATCGGGATGGAAATCGCAGCCAATAAACTTGAACCCTGGATCAAGAGTCCGTTCAATCTTTCCCGGCTGGAATCGATCGATATCTCGCTGGCAAAAGGGAAAATGACCGCCGTCGCCGTGGTAAGGAGCCCCATGGCACCGTTGATCAGCCGCAGCGGAACGGCGTAGAGCGGCACGATCGCAGGTCCGAGAAAAAAACTGATCATAAAAACCAGGATATAATTGCAAAAAAAACTGCTGATCCGGGAAATGAAAATGTATCCGCTGAACCTGAACAACTTCTTAAAATGAACGAGATCAAAGGCAGCGAAAAGGGTAATAGTGGGGATACTTTTTTTCATCAGGATGAAGAATATCAGGCAGTTAACGGGAGCGAAAGCAGCCGTTACGGCCACGGCCAGTTTGAACCCGCCGCCGGCGAACAGGGCGAAGAAAATGCCGATGTTCATCACCAGATTGGTAACGATTGTTGTCCGGGAGGTCAGGTCGTAACGCTGCAGCCCCATCAACACCGACATGAAGGTGCCGGAGATCATGGTGAAAAAAAAGGCAACGGCGCACAAATAAAGACCTGTCTGTGCTGCAGCCATTGAATCCGGTGGGACCTTGAGCAGCAGCAAAAAGCGCCGGGAAAAAACGATCAATAGCGTCATGCCGGCGCCGCCAAGAAGAATCTGCACCCAAAACGCCGCACTGACCGATCGGTTCAGGGCCTGGATATCCCCCCTGGCTTTCATTTCCGCCACAAACTTGATGACCCCTTGCCCAAGTCCCAGATCGGCAAATACCGAATAGCCGATAACGTTTATCAGCAGGAAAAAGATACCGAATCCGTTCATGCCCAGTCGTCCAACCAAAAACGGGATCATCAGCAGTTGGATGGCGCTATTGATCACCCAACTCGAGGAATTGAAAATACTGTTGCGCAGCAGTCGCTTTTTGGTATTTTCTGTCTTGTTTTGGTCGTATGTCTCGCTCAGTGTCATTTTATAGGGAGGACAGTCCTTGTTTCCCGTTCCACCGGTGATCTTGATCCATTTATCCAAAAGGTAATCATGCTGGTATCAATTGCGAGTGCCGGACTTCCAACCATGGCACAAATATCTTCGCTTCCAATTCAGCGTCCCTGACCATTCTATTACAGGCATCTAAAATTTCTCCATACGCTCGGTCACGACATTGAACACCGGCATACCGCGGATGGCGTCAGCGCGCTTTTCTCCGGCCAGGTAGTTCATCCGGCCCGCGGCATCGCGGCTGTCCCTGAATTTGCTTAATCGGAATCCCTTCGCCACCGACACTTCGCGGACTGCATCGTTCAATTTGTCGCGGCGTACGAAATAGGCGTTGTTGCCGGCAACGTTGCAACCAATGAAGGCGTAGCCCTTTTGCCCGGCCAGGTGGCAGAAGGCAGGGATCGATGCGCCATAGTAGAGGCAGCTGGAATGGGCGCTGGGACGATCAAACTGTTCCTGATAGGGGATTGTGATCGGCCGCTGACTGCCAAACACGCTGTTATACTCGATGATCACGATGATCGGCTGCACCGCCTTGATCTCTTGCCAGAGCCAGTAATCATTGCCATCGATATCGATGTGGAGCAGGCCGATTTCACCTTGGAATGTTGACGCGATTGATCCATCCACATTGCTCCGGTCAAGGAAAACAGCGCGGGCCGACAGATCGTGCTTCCAGAAAATATCGCTGCTTCTGATTTCGCGGATTCTCTTCTCCGATCTGTCCATGATCAGCCCGCTCCAGTTGTCGTTCATCAACAGAAACCGCGTATTGGCTTCACGGTAATCGTCGACGCCAAACTCGATGAACGTCTTGTCCGGGATGGGCAGGTGATTCACTAGCCATTGAATTATCCCGTCATCGCCCCATTGCGAAAAGACCTTGAACTCGACCTCTTCAAGGGCATCGATCCGGTGTTTGGCACGAACCTGTTCAACGAGCGGTTTGGCGACCAGCATCTTCATCTCTTCATACAGATCCTGGAAACGACTGAACTGCGAATACAACTCACGCCAACGCCTGAGACGTGACATGATTTTCATGATTCCTCCCGGTCGACTGAATTCGCCATTCTATTTCAAAGCCGACTCCTGGCGCATTTTTCTGTACCAATCGATGGTTTGGCGTAGGCCTTCTTTAAAAGATGTACTGGCATTGAAGCCGAATTCCGCTTTGGCCTTTGAAACATCAAGCATGCGCCGCGGCTGGCCGTCGGGCTTACCGGTGTCCCAAACGATCTTCCCAGTAAAACCGGTGAGTTTGGCGATGAGCTCCACCAAATCGCGGATAGTGATTTCAAAACCGGCGCCAAGGTTGACTGGGTCCGATTTGTCATAGCGTTCGCAAGCCAGCGCGATCCCTTCGGCCGCGTCCTCCACATAGAGGAATTCCCGCGAGGCTTTTCCCGTCCCCCAGACCACGATGCTGTCCTGCTTCGCGGCCACGGCATCCAGGCATTTCTTTATCAGGGCCGGGATGACATGGGAACTCTGGGGGGAAAAATTATCTCCCGGCCCATAGAGGTTCACCGGCATGAGGAAAATGGAATTGAAACCATACTGCTGGCGGTAGGCCTGCGACTGGACCAACAACATTTTTTTGGCAAGGCCATAGGGCGCATTGGTCTCTTCCGGATAGCCGTTCCAGAGATCATCTTCCCGGAATGGCACCGGAGTGAATTTCGGATAGCAGCAGATCGTGCCCAAGGCGACAAATTTCTCCACATTTCTCAAATAGGCTTCGTGCAACAGCTGGATGCCCATGATAGCGTTGTCATAAAAGAATTTCCCGGGGTTTTCGCTGTTGGCCCCGATCCCTCCTACGACAGCCGCCAAATGGATGACGATCTCAGGCTGCTGATCCGCGAACATTTCCTCAATGCCGGCCAAGGTGCGCAGATCATATTCAGGAAGATCGGCAACAAAGATTTCCCGGCATTGCCTTTCCTTAGTGAGTTTCTCCACGAGCACCCTGCCCAGAAAGCCTTTGCCCCCGGTCACAGTGATCCTTTTCTTTTTAAGATTGATCATTTCCGCCTCTTTTCAAATACCGACAAATGTTTTTTTCCGAAATTCAAACCTTCCCCGGAAAACATTCCCTGCAGATTGTCAATTCCTGTTATTTTTTGAATTTTTCGTTCCATAATGACAGGATACTGCCCTATAAAACAAGCTGCCGCCGTTGGCTACCTGCGTAGACTCAACCTTACTTTTAAAAATGAAAAACATCTCTCCATCAATTAAGTAATTTTAATAACATAAAGTCTTTTTTTTGTCAATTTTTGTTTGTTATTGCCGAATTCCGCCGTTGTGGTTTTCGGCTGAATCGAACCAAATCTGAATATTTAACTCTATTTGACCTGGAGGTTCTTGACGAGCGTGATTAGTTGCACCCCGATTTTGCGTAAGACATTCCAGAAGGACGGTTCAAGATTTCGTATTGGCTTCAATCAGTTCCTGGTAAAGATGCAGCAGCTTCTCAATATGAACGTCCGGGTGGAAATTCTGTTCGAGATGCAGGCGGGCTTTTCTCGCCAGTTCACGGCCCAGATCTGGATTTTTCAGCAGGAGCATGATTTTATCATGCAGTTCAGCACTGCTACCGGCGGTGAAAAGCATCCCCGTCTCCCGGTCGATCACCAGCTCGGGGAGGCCGCCGATGCGGGCTGCCACCACCGGGATCCCCATGGAGAAAGATTCGATGACGGAGAAAGGGTTGTTCTCATACCAGATGGAAGGGATGACGACCATGGTCGCGCGGCGCAAGATTGGCACCAGCAGGGGAAAAGGCTGGTGTCCCATGAATCGGATCTTGGCATCCGGATTGCGGGCCGCCAGTTCCAGTAGTTTTTCTTTCTGGGGGCCGTCGCCGACGATCAGGCATTCGGCGGGCACGCCTTTCATGGCTTCGATCAGCAGGTGAATTCCCTTTTCCTCGACCAGGCGGCCGAAACAGAGAACCTGCGGCGGATCGGCGGTGCCTTGAGGCGGTCCACCTTCGAGAGAGACAGCATTGGGGATATAGAAGCAAGGCTGCGGAAATCCCATTGCCGCCATTTTCGCCATCAGGAAACGGCTGGGAGAAACCATGGCATCTATCATTTTGTAGTAGCGGCGGTGGTATGCTACTTCAACTGCACAGAGCATGCTTTTCAAGCGGCTGCCCTGGACGCATTTTTTCAGCACGCACCAGTAAAAACGGCGTCTGCGGCATTTTTCACAGACCGAGCCCCTGACAAAAAGCTTGTAGGCCGGACAAATCACTTTGTAATCATGGAGGGTCATTACCACCGGCACGCCTCGTTTTTTCAACGTGGCAATGATGGCCGGGGAAAGATGATGATAGATATTATGCAGGTGGGCGATGTCCGGTTTTTCGACCCGCAGCAATTCTTCGAGTCTCAGACGGGACTCACAGCCAAATAGGATGCGTTTGGCTCCCCGGACAAATTCACGCCGGCCGCTCATCTCCTCGAAATCGACCCGGGAGACAAAATGGGACGATTGCCGCGACTCCCGGTTCTTGGGATGGGCCATGGAAAAAAAGATCACTTCGTGCCCCTGTCCCCGGAGTAGTTCCGCGGTCTGGAAAAAAGCGGTTTCCGTTCCGCCGAAGCCAAAAAAGAATTTATTGATCAGCAGTATCTTCATCGCCCGAAAAATTGAATAGAATTCTCAACGGCGCAGGACGTCATATCCCGGCAACGCGTTCAGGCGAGAGTAAGACAAGCGACATCCGTTCATCACCCATGATAGTTTGATGTATTCTATATTATTTACTGTTGTTTTGACAAGTTCAGTATCAGCATCAGCGCAGCGGCCAAGGGTTCTGTCGGCAGGTTCTTTTCTCAAAAGAAGCCCGCGAATTTTTCTTCAATCGCCGCCGTGGCTTCGGAAACGGCCCTGCGGATCTTTTCCTGCCAAGCGCCCCGATTTTGCAGAACCGTTGCACACAGGGGGAAAAGCGTCTCTTCCCTTGTTTTCTCAATGGGCAATGAGCAAGCTTCAAGGCCCATGGATCGCAGGACGCCGGCGCTCTTATGCTGATAGCCGATCATCACGGCCGGAATGCCGGCCATGAAGGCGAGGATTGCCGCGTGCATGCGGCTGGAGATCAGCATGTCGGCCTGTCGCAGCATGTCGATGATCAAGGCGGGAGATACGCCCACGGGAGTTTCCACAAGGCGCAGGTGGGTGCAGGGAATGCACGCGCCCAGCCGGTCATGGACATAGCCCGATATCAGCCGGTCGTCTTCAGCCAGGCTCGGCCCCTGCGCCTGACTGTAGATGAAAAACGAGGCACCGTATTCCCGGTGCAGAGACTGGCAGCTGGCGATCACGCCTTGGAGATAGGTTTCCCGTTTCTGCCGCCTGGCCTGCCTGGTTTTTTGGCCGGGAAAATCCCAGTCTCTCAGAGCCAGGGCCAGGCGCGGTCGGGGCAGATTGGAGAGGTCGATGGTCGGCAAAAAATGCTCAAGTTCAGATGAAAAATTGAAAGCCATATCCGGGCAGAATTGCAGTTTGTGATCATCAATTCCGGCCGGGAGAATCTCACGGAGAACAGCAAGCGAGGTTTCCTCGCGCGCGAAAACGACGCGAATCAAGTCGGAGGCGAGCAACCCGGCAAGCAGGCGGCGGCTCAGCGGATTTTCCAGCGGGCCATAGGATTGCGGGGAAAAAATAATCTTCTTTTTAAAAAAAATGGCCAGGCGAATGTGGAGATAATTCTGCCAGAAGGTAAGGCCAGGCAGGTGCCGGGTCGAATAAAAATACCCGCCGCCGCAAGCCATGACAAAATCGCTCTGACGGAGGCGGCACAGAAAGATCCATGCCTGACGGGGGAAAAGCAAAGAAAATACTACTTTCTCCAAAACCCGCCATTTGCCGCTAAATCCCGTCGGCGCATTGAATATGGGCGCGATGACCTTCACTCCCCGGGCGGCCAATAGGGGCCTGTCCAGTTCGGGCGTGCGGGAGGTGATGGTCACGTTGGCGGCGGGAAACATTTTTTCAAGCAATTGCAGTTGTCCCAGGACAATGGCCTGATCGCCGGCATTGGCCTGGGAATGGGCATTGACGATCAGGATGCGGGAAACGCACAGGCTAGTCATGAAGTCTGGAGATGACCGAACGCACTTTTCCGCTCACGGCTCCGGAAATGGCGGCAACGACCTCGATATCCATGTGCAGCGGCTCGGTGATCGCCTGGCGAATGCTTTTTCCCGCGTGCAGCGAGGAAAAGGAGCCGGAGCCATCGGGGACAACCTTGATCACAAGGCGATCCGGCTTCTCCTGGATCACCTGCCAGTGAGCCACTCCGGGCACTTTCTTCATTACCGCGAAAAAGAACAAGGGGGACAAGACGCGACCGGAAGGAAGGCGGATCACGGCATCAGATCTTCCTTCAATAATTTTCATAAGTGGCAGGCCCCTCCCGCAAACCGATGGCTGTAAGGATGGAAACCCGAGGTCTCCAATGTCATAGCGGATGATGGGAAATGCGAAGGAATGCAGATTGGTCACATATATTTTTCGGGGATTGTTGAAACCCGAATGGGAATTAGCGGGAATAAATTCCACAATGAGATGGTCGATGTTGATATGGCTTTCTCCGCAAACAGAACAAAGCCAGGAGATACAACCGGTTTCGGCCGCTCCGTATAGATCTATCAGAGTGGTTTTAAAAACTTCCCGGATCATTTCCCGACAATCATTGTCGACAAGATCGGAGACACCGACCACCCAACGCGGTGAGAAACCGGACATTTTATTTTTTCTTATGAATTGCGCCAAGATTTTCAAACTCCCGGAATAGCCCCAAAGGACATCGGGCCGCTCTTTATTCAATAACTCGATCCATCGCTCTTCGCTTTCAAATATGGAGACCGATTTCCGGCGCCAGAAGCCCAGACGCTGGTACCAACGGGGATGAAGACGGATATTATGCGGACCGGTGATCTCCATGGTTCTGGCATGGGGCGGAATCCCATGTGCCAGCAAAGGTCGGAGCCAGGTAAGGTTGATGAAGGAATTTTCGCCGGGAAGAAATGGAATACGCAGCGGCGTCCCGGTGGAACCGCTGGTTGAAACCCATTGACTGCGTTTGGGAATTGATGCCGATTCAAGAATCGCTTTTCGCAGATCCTCCTTCTCAACTACCGGAAATCGCTTGATATCTTCACTGGTCCGAATAGCTTCCGGCCTGATGCCGATACCGTCGAAGCGTTTCTTGTAAAAGGGAACATTTTTATAGGCGTGGCGGATCAGTTTTTGCAATTTTACCTGCTGCAAAGCCTGCAATTCATCCGGTGACTTCCATTGGTTACGGAGCATCCCCCAGAGAGCCAACGCTGTTCCAATATCAGGCATGGGGACGTTCCCGACGACTTTTCGATCGGATTAAAAAAGCCAGATAGCAGAAAAGATCTTTCTCCAATTCAATTCGGTTGAAGGTGTTGGGCGGACAGTGCGGACAAGTCTCCGCCAGCAATTCCTTTTTTCGGTAATGCAATTGTTCTGGACCAAAATAGATCCCCAAGGGAGGCCGCTGACGGCAATTTCCGATCTCGCGGCTGAATTTGCAATAATACAATTCACCGCGCGAGCCGAGGATAGCGCCGCCCATCCGGTAATGGCAGGAGAGGCGCCGCGGGCTGCCGGATTCAAGCATGTCCGCCAGGACCTGGTAGCGCAAACGGTGGTGCCGCAGGGCGGGCTCTTCCCTGGACAAGCGCCGGAAAAAGCGGACGACCGATGGTATCTGGTCCGGGCGCAGGGAAAAGCTGTCTTCTATTTCCCGGTTGTAGAAACGCTCGCGCACTTCCGCCAGCACGAAATTGGCGGGGATATTCTTTGCCCGGCTCCAGGCCGCCAGTTCCTCGATCATGTTCACGTTCAACGCCGAGATGACGCAGTTGATCGACAGATAAAAACCCTGGACCTTTTGCAGGCGCTGCAGTTGTTCCAGGGATGAGCGAACTTCATCCCAGGCCCCGGCCCGGCCGGCGATCTCGTCAAAAACCGGGCCGGAGGCATGCAGCGAGATGCTGACGGAAAAAGGGACCTGCTGCTGGCGGCAACGGCTGGAAACAGCGGCGACCTGGGAGACGCTCCTGGCGGCGGGGATGCCGTTGGAATTTAACGACAGGGATTTCAATCCGGGGAAACATTCCAGGACCAGGTCGATGATCTCGGCGAGGTCCGGGCGCAGGTGAGGCTCGCCGCCGTTGATATTGATATACTCGAGGTGTGCAAACAGCGGATCGGCAAAAATCGCCGACATTTCAGTCAGCGACAATTCAGGACTCTGGTTTTCGGAGTCGAACTTCCAGATGCCGCAGGTCCGGCAGTGCAGGTTGCATTTATAGGTGACATAAAAACAGAGAGCCCGGGGGCGCGGCACGATCCCCAGCAACGCCTCGCCGTTGGTTCGGATCGAGTTCCATGCGCTATGGATCAAAGAGTCCGGATTCCGGCGTATCGGGTGATCCGCTTTATTCATCGTAGATGCCGGCCAACATTCTCCTGAGGCCGAGCTGGCGCAGAATCAGCAGGAAAAAGCGCGGGGCCAGGTAATCGAGGGGCAAGGAAAAAAATCGGTTCCGCCAGCGCCAGCGCGCCAGGCGCTGCAGTATTTTGACGAGCAGGGGAAAGCGCAGGCTGCCGGATACCTGGCGCATGGCCATGGATCGGTAGTAGCCGACATAACGGGCGCGCGGATCGGCGTAGCGGGGAAGGGGCTGGGAGGGACCCCAGGGGATCGCCCAATCCTGGATGGACGCGGGCGGGATGAATCCGCCCTTGACCGCCTCTTCGAACATGGGTGTTCCGGGGTAGGGGAAATAAAAGGCCGGGCCAGCCGCGACCGTCACGTTCTGCTTTTCCATCTCGTCAATGATGTCGAAAGTCTTCAGAGTTTCGCTCCAGCGCTCGCCGGGGACGCCGATCATGAATCCCATCATCACGTTGATGTCGTGCCGACGGCACAGCTCGACCGAGCGGAGGATATGCTCGCGGCGGATGTCCTTCTGCATGATGTCCAGGGTCTCCTGGGACCCCGATTCGGCACCGATGCGGATTTCGGCGCATCCCAACTCCTTGAGCTCGCGGACGAAATCCTCACCCCAGCGGGCCAGGTAATCGGCTCTGATGGAGGAAGACCAGGGGGCGCCCAACCGGCGCAGGATGGCCAGGGCGCGCTGACGGTCAGTGAAAAGACAGTCGTCTTCGAAGATGATGCCGGTCACTCCGTGATTCTTTTTTAATTGATTGATGTGCTCGACTACAAAATCGACGGAATGGGTACGAAAGGTACGCCTGTTGATGAATTGGTTGAAGCAGTACCCGCAGCGTCCCGGGCAGCCGCGGCTGGTCATGACGGTCGCGATCTTCAACCCACTCATCTTCGATCCCAGCGCCGTGTATATGTATTTCCCCTCGGACAGATAGCGTTCACTCTCCAGGAGATGCCAAGCGGGCGAGAACGCGTCCAGGTCCTGGATGAAAGGCGGCATGTCATTGACCCGGATCCGTCCCCCGTCCCGGTAGGCTACGCCCGGGATAACGGCCAGCCCCTGCGCATCGATCCCCCCGGAAGCGATCAAGTCGGCCAGGCGCACAACCGTCTCCTCGCCCTCGCCGCACACGGCCAGGTCGATGGTCTCTTCTTTCAGGGTCTGTTCAGGCAGCATGGTGGAATGAAGACCGCCCCAGATCATCGGGATGGAGGATTGTTTCTTTATTTTCCTGGTCAGACGCAGTGATGGGAGCAATGAAGGTCCGGTGAAAGTGGAGACGCCGACGAACAGGGGATCGGCGGCGAGTATCTCTTCGACGATTTTTTTCTCATTGACCGGGTTGAATCGTTCATGGATCAGTCGGACGCGATACCCTTGCTTCTCCAAGGCGCCACCCAGGTACATAATCCCCAGCGGCGGGGCCATGACAAAATTATCCCGCTCGGTCTCCGGCTTGATCAGAAATATCGGCCTTTGTTGCAGCTCCTTTTCGTTTACTTCCATTTACAATTCCCCTATATCTAAAATCCCTTATCTCCTGCGCTATAATACTGGACAATTGTTTTCAACGTTTGAGCCATTCGTTCATTATAGCAAAAAAAGGAAAAAAAACATTCAAGCCTTGTTTTTAGATGCTTTCACTTTTTTCAAATGACCAGGCGCCGATGACAACCGACAGCAGGGCGCATCCGGATAGGATCCCTAGGTTAAGCAACAGCGGCAGTTCCGATTTTCCCAGCAGCGCTGCGCGCAACCCATCCACCCCGTAGGTCAAGGGATCGAAGCGGGAGATGAACCGCACCCAGGCGGGAAAACTGTTCAGGGGGAAAAGTGCTCCCGAGAGAAAGAAAAGGGGGAAAATGACGAAATTCATGATCAAGGTGAACCCATGTATGTCGCGCATCCTGGAGGCGAAGGCCAGTCCCAGTCCAATGAATGTGATGGAAATCAGGATCATAAAAAACAATCCCGGAATAAGCATGATCCATTTCTGGGGGCGGAAACCCAGAAGGATCGAAATTGTTAATATTGCCAGAGCCTGGAAAAGTGAGGTGGTGATGCCGCCGGCGATACGGCCGAGTACAATGGAGACACGGCTGACCGGGGCCACCATGATCTCCTTCAAAAAACCGGATTCCCGGTCCCAGATGACGGAGAGCCCGGCAAAAGTCGAAGAAAAGAGGATGCTCATGCCCAGGATGCCAGGTGTGAGAAAAGTGAAATAGGCCATGCCCGACGGCACGCCGGGAATACTGGATTGCTTGAAGCCCATGCCCAAAAAGGCCAGGAAAAAAAGCGGCATCAACAGGGTGCCTGTGAGCCTGGATTTTGACCGCAGCAGGCGTTTGAGTTCGCGAAGCCACAACACATAGATGGCAATGCCCTGGATGGTTTTCATGGCTTACCTGCCTCCTTTGTAACGCACAAAATGAAACCGGGGTTCATGAACCGTTCACTTTTCACGGATAATGCGGCCGGTAAAATTGAGAAAAACATCTTCCAAGCTGGGTTTGCGCAGGTTGACCGAATGGACGTTGGTGCCGGTTTGCAGGGCGAGGTTCATCAATTCGGGGATCCGTTTGTCTCCCTGTTCCATGGTCAGGCTCAGCTGCCCATTGTGCTGTTTGATCGCCTTGATCCAATCCGTTTTTTTTAGAATATCCACAAGGACCCCTCCCCCATCCGGGATTTCCAGGTGGACCATGTCTCCGCCTAAAATATCCTTCAAGCGTGCGGGGGTGTCGAGGGCGACGATTTTTCCCCGGTCGATGATGGCCACGCGGTCACACAGGTAGTCGGCCTCTTCCATGTAGTGGGTGGTGAGAATGATCGTGACCTTCTTTTCCCGGTTGAACTTGCGGATGTAATCCCAGATGTGCCGCCGGGTCTGGGCGTCCAACCCCAGCGTTGGCTCGTCCAGAAAGAGGACCTTGGGGTACTGGATCAGGCCGCGGGCAATTTCCAGCCTGCGCTTCATGCCCCCGGAATATTTTCCCGTCAGCAATTCAGCCTTATCCTGGAGGTCAACCAACTCCAACACATGATTGATCCTTTGCCGCCGTTCCGGGTTGGAAAGGCCGTACATCATTGCATGAAACTGCAGGTTTTCCCTTCCGGTCAACCTCACGTCCAGGGCCGGTTCCTGGAAAACGATGCCGATCTGCCGGCGCAGAGCATCGCGGTCTCCGGCCACGGAGATGCCGGCAACTTCGGCGTATCCCGAGGTGGGACGCAGCAAGGTGGCAAGGATATTGATGGTGGTGGTTTTCCCGGCGCCGTTGGGTCCCAGGATGCCGAACAATTCGCCCTCAGGGATAGCAAAACTGACGTGGTCAACGGCAACGGTTTTCTCGTAGCGCTTGACCAAATTCTCAACTTTAATGGCGGTCTTCATTGGATTTTATGGTAGCACATACCCGGGATCGGAACAAGGGCATGGATACGTAAACCTGTATGCCCGGCAATACGTATCAAGATTCGTTCGGCCATCATTATGGAGACATCTACATGAAACAAAGAAAGGCCATGCTCATGCTGTTGGCTCTCTGGACCGCCGCCTTGGGCCTGAACGCCCAGGAAAAACAGCCGCTTGCAAAGGCGGCACAATTCGAAATTTCCCCGGCCGCGGGCAAGATCAAGATCGACGGCATCCTGGACGAGGAAGCATGGAAGAACTGCGTGCCGATCAAACTGGCGACCGAATGGACCCCGGGCGAAAACACCCCGGCGCCGGTGGACACCGACTGCCTGGTGACCTACGACCGCAACCATATCTATCTCGCTTTCCGCTGCCACGATCCCGAACCGCAAAAGATCCGTGCCCACCTGATGGACCGCGACGCCCTTGAAACATTCGTTCAGGACGATCACGTCAGCTTCATGCTGGATACTTTCAACGACGAGCGGCGCGCTTTCCAGTTCCGCGTCAACCCGCTGGGGGTCCAGGCCGATGCCAACTTCAGCGAGCAGGAAGGCTACGAGGATTTCTCCTGGGACGCCATCTGGAGTTCGGCCGGCAGGATCACCGCCGACGGCTATAACGTGGAGATCGCCATCCCCTTCCACCAGCTGCGCTTCAAGAAATCAAAGGGAAAACAGACCTGGGGCTTCTCAGCCGGGCGCTCCTGGCCGCGCACCGATCGCCATCGCATGGAGTCGCATCTCCGCGACCGTAACCGCAACTGCATCCTATGCCAGTTCAACAAGATCAGCGGCCTGGAAGATATTTCTCCGGGCAGCAACATCGAGTTCGACCCCACCATCACTGTCCAGCGCAGCGACAATCGCAAGGATTTTCCGGACGGCGACTTGGAGGCAGGCAAGGTCAAGGTTGAGCCCGGGTTGACCGCCAAGTGGGGCATCACCCCCAACCTGATCCTCAACGCCACCCTCAACCCCGATTTTTCGCAGATCGAGGCCGACGCCGCCCAGCTCGACGTCAATACACGCTACGCCCTGTATTACTCGGAAAAACGGCCATTCTTCCTGGAAGGGGCCGACATCTTCCTGACCCCCATCGAAGCGGTCTTCACCCGCACCGTGGCCAATCCCCTCTGGGGCGGCAAGATGACGGGCAAGATCGGCAAGGGCGCCCTGGGCTACTTCGTTGCCCAGGACCGCATCAACAACCTGATCATCCCCTCCAACCAGGGATCGGAAGCTGTCAGCCTGGATGAGGACGTTTTCGGCGGCGTGTTCCGCTACCGCCACGACATCGGCAACTCCTCGACCCTGGGCGTCCTCTACACCGGCCGCAGCGGTGGCGATTACTACAATCATGTCGGCGGCATCGACGGTTTTTTCCGTTTCGGAAAAAAAGACAGCATCCGCTTCCAATACTTGCGCTCGCAGACCCGCTACCCGGAAGCAACGGCCGCATCCTTCAGCCAGAAGACCGGAGCTTTCCCGGGCGATGCCCTCTACGCCGAATACATGCACCAGACCCGCAATTGGTTCTATTACGGCTCATACAGCGACAAGGGAACCGGCTTCCGCGCCGATGCCGGGTTCGTCAACCGCGTCGATACGCGCATGCTTGATTCGCAGTTCAATTATATTTTCTGGGGCAAACCCGGCGGCTGGTTCAACCGCATCGACTTCTGGTTGCGCGCCTACCGCATCAGCGACCATGAGGGGCAGTTGACCGACTCGCGAGTGGCGCTGGGCGGCACCTATCAGGGGCCACTGCAAAGTGCCATTACAGTGATCGGCCGAGCCAACCGGGAATTCTACGCTGGCACCCTGTACAACATCGACGACGTATACGCCGAGGCATTCCTGAAGCCGCTCAACGGCCTCAGCCTTGGGATCTACACCAACCCGGGCAACGTCGTCGACTACGCCAATAACCGCCCGGCCCGCCGCCTCCTGCTCGGCCCCTTCCTGGACGCCAGCCTTGGCCGTCACCTCAATCTCAACCTGAACCACAGCCTGGAGCGTCTTGCCAGCGACGGGCAGCGCACCTACACCGCCAACCTGCTGCAAGCCAGGCTTATCTACAATTTCAGCGTCCGTGCCTTCGCGCGCGTCCTTCTGCAGTACCGTGACGTGGACCGTGATCCGGCCCGCTATTCCTTTGCTGTCGACAGCCGTTCGCACGGCCTGTTCGGCCAATTGCTTTTTTCCTATAAGCTCAATGCCAAGACCGTCCTCTTCCTGGGTTATGCCGACCAGCTGCGGGGCAACCAGGACGTGGACCTGACCCGATCCGACCGCACTTTCTTCCTTAAAATAGGTTATGCCCTGGGAATTTAAACTGAAAAAACCAAGTGCTGTTTTTTTTCGTATGCAATCCTTACTTCTAATTTAAGGAGATATGTCCATGAGCAAGATCAATGCTTTTGTTTTTTTTACACTGGGCGGTTTGTTGCTGCTGCCGCTGCTGGCTTCTGCCCAGAATAAAAAAGCGGAAAAAGCAATTCCCGATTATTCAATGAACGAGCGCAAGGACGTCCCGGTTGAGTACACATGGAAGATCGAAGACCTATTTGCTTCGGTCGCCGACTGGCAGGCCGAAAAAGAAAGCATGGTCAAACTGATCGAGGGGCTCGAAACGGCGGCCAAGAACTGGACCGCTGCGCCGGCCTCCATGCTGGCCCTGCTCGATCTGATCAACGGCATCGAACTTAAAGGGAGCCGGCTGATGTCATACGCCAGCCACCAGGGCAATACCGACCTGGGCAACACGCAATTCCAGGCCATGGAAGGCGAGATCCGCACCATTTTCGTGCAGATGAATTCCAAGCTTGCTTTCCTGCAGCCCGATGTCCTGGCCCTGGGTTCTGAAAAATTCGCCGCTTATCTCCAGGCCGAGCCAAAACTAAGCGAATACCGCTTCGGAATCGAAAGCATCCTGCGCGAGAAAGAGCACGTTCTGCCCGGGGACCAGCAGCGCATCGCCTCGCTCACCGGGCTTTTCGCCGGCGTTCCCGGCCGCGCCTCAGGCATGCTCAACGATGTGGAAGCCCCGAGCACCGAGGTCACCTTGAGCGACGGCACTAAAGTGACTCTGAACCAGGCGGCCTATGTGCGCCTGCGGGCATCCAAGAACGCCGCCGACCGCACCCTGGTCATGAAGTCCTTCTGGGAAAACCAGAAAAAATTCCAGAATACGCTGGCCATCCTGCAGGACGGCGCCATCAAGCGGCATTTCTTCAACGCCAAGATCCGCAACTACCCCGATTGCCTTGCCGCCCGCCTGTTCGGCGAGGATATTTCGCCCGATGTCTACCAGCAGCTGATCCGCTCGGTTCATGAATACCTGCCGGCCCTGCAGCGCTACCTGGCCCTGAAGCAGAAGATGCTCGGCCTGCCCCGCTTCCGCTATGAAGACGTCTACGCCTCGGCGGTACAGGCCGTGGACAAGACCTTCACCTTTGCCGAGGCGCGCAAGATCATCGAGGCTGCGCTCAAGCCCCTGGGCAAGGATTACGCCGCCGTACTGCAGCATGCCTTTGACAACCGCTGGATGGATATCTATCCCAACAAAGGCAAGGAGAGCGGCGCCTATTCTGGCGGCGTCTACGGCGTGCACCCTTACATCAAGCTCAACTACAACGGCGACTACGATGCGGTTTCCACCCTGGCCCACGAACTTGGCCATGCCGTGCATTCACATTTTTCCGACAGTACCCAGCCTTACGCCACCTCCAACTACGCCACCTTCCTGGCCGAGATCGCCTCGACCTTCAACGAGCACCTGCTGATGCATTACCTGCTGAAAAACGAAAAAGACGACCTGTTCAAACTGTATATCCTGGACAACTACCTGGACGGCTTCCGCGGCACCCTGTTCCGCCAGACCCTGTTCGCCGAATTCGAGCTGGCCATGCACGCCAGGGTGGAAGCCGGGCAGACCCTGACCGCCGACTGGCTGAACCAGAAATATTTGCAGCTGACCCGTGAGTATTACGGCCATGAAAAAGGCATCTGCCAGGTGGACGACTACATCCAGGTCGAATGGAGCCGCATCCCCCACTTCTACCTGAACTATTACGTTTTCCAGTACAGCACCGGGCTCATCGCCTCCATGGCCCTGAGCGATACCGTGCTCAAAGGGGACATGAAGGTCCAGGCCGGCTACCTGGATGTTCTGAAGGCAGGCGGCAGCGATTATCCGCTGTCGATCCTGAAAAAAACCGGCGTGGACATGACCCGTCCCGAACCTTACACCGCGGCCCTGAAGCGCTTCGACCAGCTGGTCGGTGAAATGGAAAAGATCGTGGCCAAGCTGAAAAAACAGAAAAAATTCTGATCCCTCCCCCCCATAGGCGGCGGGGAGGAGCTTCGGCAAATCCCCGCCGCCACTTCTTGACCTGAAACCAGCAAATCCGCAGCCCGCATTTATCACAGATATTGTCGCGAAATTGCGCAGATGGGTGTAGATACAAGGAGGGCGACCGAGGAGAGCGGAGACGTACTGTTGGTACGATGGAGGTATCCGACCGAGCCTGACGCCGTAGACATGCCCATATCCGCAATTGCAGCAAATATTTGTGAGAAATGCGGGCTATAACTTAAGTAACATTTTTCTGAATTCCATCTTTTTTGGCAACTTTGGCCGCTACTCATTCGTCAATAAGGTTAATGAGAATAAATCTTGGAGGCGTCATGAAAAAAATACTGTTTTTGATAATCATCATGTTTTTACTGGCCGGGACGGCAGACGCGGCCAATGGGAATATTAACCAGAATATCCGCCCGCTGGAGCTGGTGAAAGCCGAGGCACCTCCAGTTTTGGACGGCTCGCTCGACGATGAGATCTGGAAAAAGGCCACTGTGATAGACGAAATCTGGGTCACCTACAACCCGGTCAACGGCAACGAACTCCCCCAGCGCACCCGTGCTTACATAGCCTATGACGATGAAAATCTCTACTTTGCCTTTCATTGCCTCGACAGCCAGCCTGATCAGATCAAGACCTCGCTGACCAAGCGCGACGGCATTTTCGAGGACGACTGGGTCGGACTGTCGATCGATACCGTAGGCGGCAAAAAATATGGTTACGAGCTTTTTGTCAATCCCAATGGCGCCCAGGCCGACATATTCCGCACCGGCGACATGGAGGATTCATCCACGGACTGGGTCTGGTACAGCGCCGGTAAGGTCGTGCCCGACGGCTACATCGTCGAGATCCGTCAGCCCTTGAAGAACATCCGTTTCGCCAGCGGCAAGGATGTCCGCATGGGCGTGGTCTTTTGGCGCCGCATCAGCCGGTTGGGCATAAGCGGCTCCTGGCCTCACCTGGTGCCCGGCCAGAGTATCGGCGGATCGCAGGCCGAGATCCGCATCGCCGAACTTTCACGGCCCCTGGTCTTGGAAGCCCTGCCCTCCTTCACCTACAGCTCGGCCTGGAACCGCCAGTCCCCTTCGACCTGGTCCGGCGCCGATCAGACCAAAGACCTGGGCATCGGCGTCAAGTACGGCATCACCTCCTCGATCGTGGCCGAGGCCACGCTGAATCCTGATTTCAGCCAGGTTGAAAGCGACTCGCTGCAGGTCACGGTCAACCAGCGCTACCCGATCTTTTACTCGGAAAAACGCCCCTTCTTCATGGAAGCGGGCAACCTGTTCGACCTGGGCGGGGTCGGGGACGGGCTGGGCAACATGTCCAGGCCGGTGCACACCCGGCTGATCGTCGATCCCCAATGGGGACTGCGCCTTACCGGCGAGCAGGGCAAAGGCTCTTTCGCCCTGATCGCCTCGGCTGACCGCTCACCGGGCAACCCCTGGGGAGATAACGAAGAAAATCCCGACCTGGGCCGCAAGGCGACATTCTGGATCGGCCGCGGCAAACTGGGGCTGGGCACCGACAATTACGTCGGCATGCTCTACAGCGGCCGCGAGTTCGGCGAAGAGTACAACCGCGCCCTGGCCGCCGACTTTTCCTTCCGCTTCCTCAAGAACCACCAGGCAACGGGCCACTACATCCAGACTTATTCCAACCGGCCCGGAGCGGGCGGCGAGAGCAAGGGCGGTTACCTGACCGCCGAATACATATTTTCCAAGGCCAAGACGACGATCTTGGCCATGACCGAAAACATTGATCCCGATTTCCAGATGGATACCGCCTACTATCAGCGCAGCGGCATTTCCACTTTCAAACTCTACCTGCAGCAGCAATTCACGCCTGACGCCAAGAAGATCCCCTGGCTTTTCGGCGTCACCCCCTCACTGTACGGCGCCTACATCCATGACCGGGTCTCGGGCCTGGACGACAAGGAACTGATGCTGGAACTGAATGCAAATTTCATCCTCAAGGGCAACGCCGGCGGCTCTCTCTACCTGGCGCAGGAATGCTGGGCCGGCCGGGAGTTCCAGCGCACCCTTGGCCAATATTACATCAACCTGCAGCCCCTGAAATGGATGAACCTCCATACCTGCGGCAGCTTCGGCGATTCCATCTACTACGACCCGGTCGACCCTTTCCTGGGTCAACGTACCCAGTTCCACTTCGCTTGCACGCTGCAGCCCAACAAGAACCTGAACCTGTTCGCCGAGCATATCATTTGCCGCTTCAACCGCGCCGACACCAGCGAACGGGTTTACACCCAGGGCATATGGCGCAGCCGCCTCACCTACCAGTTCAACAAGAAGCTGTTCGTCCGCGGCCTGCTGCAATACGACGATTTCTACAAACGGGTCCTGGGCGACTTCCTGGCCTCGTTTACCTATATCCCGGGCACGGTGCTCTACCTTGGCTACGGCTCGCTGAACGAAAGCCAATCCTGGACCGCGGGCGGCTGGCAGCGCGGCGTGACCGGCGACCGCTACTATCAGATCCGCCAGAGCCTGTTTTTCAAGATCAGCTACCGCTACCAGTTCTGAGCGGTGGGAAAAGTTCGAAAAAATCGTTTGTAATGCCTGCCGAGGGAAACTCCGCTATTGGATTTGAGAAAAAAGTTGGCCGCCGGGGCAAAGGCGATCGTTATGGGTGAGACATCATACGGAATGGTCCTGAAATTGTCAGCTCGGGCGGCACCTTTTAGCGGTCCAGCAGCGACTGGCAATAGATCTTCAGTTCGTCGACGCTGAACGGCTCGGCCACATGCAGCACAAAAGATCGGAAGCGCCCATGCTGCAACTGGGAGAGTATGTTGCGCGCTTCGCGGCGGGCGGCGTCGGCGTCGCCGCCGGCGTTCAGCAGTCGCAGCATCCGTCCGCGGGCCTGAACGAAATCGGCGCTAATGAACAGCACCTTGCGGTATTCACGGATAGCCTCGTGTCTCCGGCCCTGGGACTCTTGGAAGCGGCCCAGCAGGTAATGCATCTCGGGAAAGATCGGCGCCCGCTGGGCAAGTAAATCGGCCAGCTGCAACAGTTCCTGGCCTCGGTTGAGGTTGGCCAGCTGGATCATTTTCAGCACCATGGCCGCCCGGTTCTCGGGCTCCAGAAAAAGAACTTCGTCCACCAGTTCCCGGGCGCGCTCATAATCGCCAAGGTCGGTCATCAGCTCCGCCTCCTCCAGCAAGACGCGTCCCTTGCTAATGGGGGCGTTGTCGACGCCAGCATCGGGAATGGACAGCGAACGGGGCATGGGCGCCGGAGTAGCTACCAGCAGTTCCAAACTCGCGAAGGGGGCACAGCCGGCGATCTTGCTGGGAGCGCCGGGCGCCTGTTTCTTGCGGTAGATGAAAGTGTTTTCGAACATCAGGCAATCGAAATCGGTTGATAACTCCCACAACGTTTCGGCCGGCCCCAGGAAAAGGAAACCGCCGGGGTTGAGGCGGCGGTGAAGTTCGGCGATGATGCGCCGCGTCGTGTCACGACTGAAATAGATCAGCACGTTGCGGAAGAAGATTATGTCCAGGTCAGTGGGCAGTTCCTGTGCCGGCAGCTCAAGCAAATTGAGATAGCGAAATTCGGCCAGGTCGCGCAGCGTCTTCCGGACCTGCTGGCGGCCCAAAACTGGCTCGAAGTGCCGCTGCAACAGGTCAGCCGACACCTTGTTAAGGGTGCGGCCGCTGTACATTCCGCGCCGGGCCACATAGAGCATGTCATCGTTGATGTCAGTGCCCAGTGCGCTGATACGGAAGTCCGCCAGTTCGGGAATATCCAGCAGGGTAATGAGGATGCTGTAGATCTCTTCACCCGACGAGCACCCGGCTGACCAGAATTGAATACGCTTCTCTTTTTTGCTTTGCAGGGCCGGGGCAGCCACCCGGCGCAGCAGATCGAATTGCTCCGGCACGCGGAAGAAATAGGTCTCGTTGACAGTGATCAGGTTGATCAAGCGCCTCAACTCGCTGGCGCCATCATCGCCGGCCAGCCGTTCCAGATAACCACTAAAAGAGGGCTCGGCGAGTTCTTCCATGCGCAGCTGCAAATCCTGTTTGAGATCCTGGCGCTTGACCGGGTCGAAAGTGATGCCGCTAGCGTCTTCGATCAGGCGGACGAAACGTTCCTCAATGAGCGGCAAAAAGTCATCGCTGAAAGCCCTGCGGCCAGGTTGCCCGCTCATTTACCGTCGACTACCCTGTTCTTGCCGCTGCGCTTGGCCTGGTACAGCCTGGAATCGGCGATCTTGATCAATTCTAGCTCGTTGACCTGGGTAGACGATTCCTTCAGCGCCGGCTGCAGGCTGGCTAGGCCGACGCTGATGGAGACCTGCAGCGGCTCGCCACTAACCGTTTTGAACGGATGCTTTTCGACCCGGACGCGGATGCGCTCGGCTACGACGCGGGCGTTCTCACGGCTGGTCTCGGGCAGGAGGAGAATGAACTCCTCGCCGCCATAACGCCCCGGCAGGTCGATGTTGCGGATACTGTTCATGATGATACCGGCCAGCGCTTGCAGCACCAGGTCGCCGCTCAAGTGGCCAAAGGTGTCGTTGATGTGCTTGAAGTTATCGATGTCCATCATTAATACGCTGAACTCGGCGCTGTAGCGCATCGACTTGTTGAATTCCTGCTTGAAGAGTTCCATAACGTGGCGGCGGTTGTGGAGTTTGGTCAGGCCGTCGATGATGCTGAGGCTCTTGATGCGGTTGTACATGGAGATGGCACTGATGGCCGAGGAAATGTGGTCGCTCAGCTTTCCCAGCAGCTGCTTGCCGGAGGCCGGCAACCGCGCCATGTCGGGATGATAGACGTTCAGGATACCGAGGCTCTCTTCCTTGGCCCTTAGCGGCAGGCTAAAAACGCACTCCGGCGTAAAGGGCAGTTCGTCCGCAGCTTCGCCGGCAGCGCCCTCCAGGACCTCTACCTCGATTTGGTAGTCCGCAATGTCCTGGTTGACCATCAGCCCCAGATCTTCAAGGATGTGGTATTCGAAGAGTTCCAATGTTCGGGGCGACACTACCCGCCCCAATTTCAAGTTGAGTAGCACTTGTTTCTCGCCGCTGAAAACGGCCAAACCGAGAATAATGCTGTCGATCGCCTTGTCCAGGACCGACAGCAGGTGGCAAAGCGTTTCCGACAACGACATCAGCGAAACCGAGGCACGGTTGATTTCATTGATGAGCGTCATCTCGAACAGCCGCCTGTCGATCAGCTGATTCAGCTTTTCCAGCACCTGCTGGGCGTCAATGCTTTTGCCGGCGGGGCGCTGGTGAGCATCTCTATCGGGGCGCCGGCCGGCGTACTTGGCGAGCAGGTCGTCGACGGCGGCAGTAAGTTCTTCCGCTTTGAAGTCCTTGAACAAGTACAGGTCAGCGCCGGTCTGATACCCCCAGAAGACCGAACCGCTACTTTCGAGCGAAGTGAGAATGATAACCGGAGTGTTGACCAGCGTCGGGTCGCTCTTAAGCAAGCGACACACCTGATAGCCGTCCATCTTGGGCATCTCAATGTCAGAAATGATCAAGTCGGGGTCGTGCTCGAATGCCAGCGCAACGGCCTGCAATCCGTCTTCGGCCACAAGCACCCCATGACCGGCCGTGGTCAGGATTTCCTGCACCATGGCGCGCATGGTCGGACTGTCATCGGCGATCAGGATACTTTTTTTCCTGACAGGGCGGCTTTCCGTGATCGGGCTGTCGGCTGTGATCGGAATGCGCTTTTTCCTGACGGGGCGGCTTTTCATGTTTTTACTCCTTTAATACGCGCATGAGCTCGTCGGCGATATGTTCGAGTGGCAGCACGAGCGCTGCGGCTCCGGATTCCACCGCTACCCGCGGCATGCCATAGATGAGCGAAGAGACCTGGTCCTGGGCGATAGTCAGGGCTCCTCGATCGCGCATCGCCTTAAGCCCGGTAACGCCGTCGTCGCCCATGCCGGTCAAGATGATACCTATGGCGCGTTTACCGTAACTCTCGCCCGCAGATTGCAGCAGATGATTGGCTGACGGCCGGTGCTTGCCCCACGGCGGCAGATCCATACGCAGGCGGATGCAATGGTCGGCCGACACCTGCATCTGCACATCGTCGGGGGCGAAATAAACCGTACCGGGGCGGATGACTTCACCGTCCTCGGCCACGCACACGCGCAAGCGGATGCTTAAGCCCAGCCAATCGACGAAACCGTCGATAAAACCGTATGTGATATGTTGAACGATCGCGATGCCAGCGGGGAACTGCACCGGCAGGGACGCCAGCAGTTTTTTCAGCGCCAGGGGTCCTCCGGTAGAGGCGCCGATGACCACCAGCCGGGCGGCGGCGCCCTGGCCAATGTCCGGCGGCTTCAGCGCCGCGGCCACGGCTGCGGCAGGCAGCGGGCGGTCCCGGCCGTGCATCTTGCCGCGGATGTGCGGGACGACCTTGATGCGGGCCAGCATGCGGATCTTGGCGGTAAGCTGGGCGGCGAGTTTCTGGAAGCCGGCGACAGTGATGTCCGGTTTGCTCATGACGTCAAGCGCACCCAGGGCCAGGGCGTTGAAACTGGAATATTTTTCGTTCTTGTCGATGGCGCTGGAAAAGATCAGGATCGGCGTCGGCATATAGGCCATGATTTGTTCTGTGGCGGCGAAGCCGTCCATGTGCGGCATCTGTATGTCCATGGTAATCAGGTCGGGGCGCAGCCGGGCCGTTTGCTCAACCGCTTCGCGCCCGTCGCGAGCCTCACCGATCACCACGATACCCGGGTCCTGGGTCAGCACATCGCGCAGGATACTACGCACCAAATCGGAATCGTCCACGATCAGCACCCGGGTCCGGTTGTCTTTGGTCATGTTTTCTCCTACCCGATGAAGCTGCGGACGACGCGCAGGAACTCGCGATCGTCGAAATCCTGTTTCGACAGCCAGGCGCTGGCACCGACATGGATGCCGCGCACCTTGTCTTGCTCCCGATCGCGAGTGCTGAGGACGATCACCGGCACCTCGGCGTAATCGCGGATTTTTCGGATGTTCTCAATCAATTCGAACCCGTCCATCTCCGGCATTTCGATATCGGCCAGGATGAGATCGAAGCGGTCGGAGATCGCCTTGTTGTAGCCATCCAGACCGTTGATGGCAGTGACCACCTCGTAGCCGGCCATCTCCAGGACATTCTTCTCCATCTCGCGCACCAATAGCGAGTCGTCCACCACCAGCACCTTGCGCCTGACGCGCGCCGGCGTGTGTGTTGCTTTTTTGTCCGCCGACAACTGCCGGGAAAACGCGGCCGACGAAGCCAGATCGTGCAGGTCGAGGACAGTGAACAGTTCGCCACGTTCTCCGATCAGCACGCCGGAGACAAAGCGGCGCTTGCCCAGGAAAGGTCCCAGTTCCTTGATGATGACCTCGTTTTCGTGCAGGATGTCGTCCACCAGGATGCCGATGCGGCGTTCGCCGGACTTGGGCAGAATCATGAACATCATGCCCGCCGCTGGTAGTTGCCCATCTCCCCCCAGAACCTGGTCCAACCGGGTCACGGTGTAGATTTCGTCGCCTTGAACGACGGTAGCATAGCCGTGCTTCTGGCGCAGGGTGGCTGCGTCCAGCCGCACAATCTGTCGGATCAGGTTACTAGGCAGGGCGTAGGTCACTCCCGCGTCGCGGACGAACATCACCTGGGTCGTAAAGATGGCGATCGGGAACTCCAGGATGAATGTTGTACCCTTGCCTTTCTCGGTCACGATGGCCAAGCTGCCGTTTAGGGCGCTGACGGTGCGCTTGGCGATGTCCATGCCGATGCCGCGGCCGCTGCTGTCGGAGACTTCGCGGGCGGTGGAAAAACCGGGCTCGAATATGAAATCGAAAACGTCGGAGTCCTCCAGCCCGGCGGCCCGCTTTTCATCGATCAGGCCGCGGCGGATGGCCGTCTGCAGGATGACGTAGCGGTCCAGGCCGCGGCCGTCATCCTGGATGCGGATCTCGACGCGGTTGCCCTTCTTGTTGGACTCGACGACGATCGTGCCGACCGCATCCTTGCCCAGCCGCTCGCGCTCCGCTGGTGCTTCGATGCCGTGATCGCAGGCGTTGCGCAGCAGGTGAACCAGCGGTTCACTGATCTTTTCAATGATCGTCTTGTCGAGCTGGCTGTCGCCGCCGCGAACGAACAGGCGGATCTTCTTGCCGCTGCGCTGGGCGTAGTCACGAACATATCTCGGGTAGACAGTGAAGATGGTCGAGATGGGCGTCAGCTTGATGTCGAGCAAATTGTCATAGATGTCGCGCAACGTGCCCTCAAAATCGGTCAGGTTGGCCTGGAAGCCGCGCTCGAACTCGACAACGTTCCTGGCCAGCAGGTCGAGCATGGTCTCGATGTTGTCAGCCGCCTCGGAGTTGCCAAGACAGCTTTTCAATGGCTGCCATTCGCGCCGGAATCCTTCGGCGACTTGCTGCAGCCCCTTGAAAGTGTGCAGCACGTTGCCGAAGAAGTAACGCTTGGACAGCAGGTCGGTTAACTGGTTGATGATGTTTTCGATCTTTTCACTGTCCACCTTGAGAAACTGGCGTTCACGGACGCGCGGCACGGCGGGGGCAGCAGCGTCGGCGCTGGGGCCGGCCGGCGGGGCCGGCGGCTGCGGAAGTTCAGGCACAAGCACAAGCGCCGGGGCAGGCGGTGCAACCTCCGCCGCTGCCGGCATGGCGGCCGCTGCAGCGGGAACTGCCGGCTCCCGGGTGGTGCGCCGCTTCAGCGACCGGTGCCCAGGCGGCGACTGGCCGGCCTGCACGGAATGGCGCAGCGCGGCCAGGTCGAGGTTGAAATGGCGCTTGCCGGCATCACTCGTCTGCATCTTTGCCTGCGATGATAAGGCAGCCGTACGTTCCTCAAGTGCGGCCTGCAGTTTGTTCAGCACGGCGGCTGCTGTTGGTGGCAGGGGCTGGCCGGTTTGGGCGGCACGGACCATCTCGCCCAAGGCGTCGATGGCCTCGTAGAGAACCTCTATCACGGTCGCGTCCACCTCTGTTTGGCGGCCGTGCAGCTGGGCAAAGACATCCTCCATACGGTGCGACAGTTCGCTGATTTCCGTCAATCCTACCATGCGCGCACTGCCCTTGATGGTGTGCATGCCGCGCTGGATGCCCAATAGGGCGTCGCGATCACGCGGGTTCTGTTCCAGCTGTACCAGAAAATTCTGGACGAACGTCAGCTTTTCCTTGGCTTCGAGGAAAAACTGCTCCAGGAACTTCGCTACATCCAGGGCCATGGTCAGGCGACGATGCGGTTCCACTCCCGGGCATTGACGTCCAGACCCAACACGCCGACGCATACACCGTCCGCGTTGAAAATGCCGATGGAGACGGTGAAGCAATCTTCAGCGGTTAATAACGACTTGTACACCTCGGATATGTAGGGGCGGCGCGAGTCGACAGCGTGAACGAACCAGGGACGCTTGGAAAAGTCGCCGCCAATGTACAGCATTTCCTGGTTGTCGGCACCCTGTTTGGCAATGTTGAAGGAGAACATCTTGCCGGCGTGGTCGACAATGTAGATCAGCTCGATATAAGCGTGCTCCTCAACGATGCGCGCCAGCGACTGCTGATGCAGGCGGCGGTCCATGCCGGAGATCTCGGGCTGACCGGCAAAGGTCTTGCCCTGGTAGCAGAGGTTTAACGACGAGTCGATGATCGTCTGTTGCGTCATAAGCTGCAGGGAAAGCGCCAGCGCGTTCAGCTTCTCTATCTCCTTAGAGGAGCGTTTCAGCTCCTGGGCCTGCTGGCGGGTGACCTGCGAGATATCCTTCAGCGTCAGCACTATCTGGTCGCTGGCGCTGCGCTGCTGCTGAGTGGCGATCGAGATCTCGCCGATGCTCTGCGAAGTGGAGGCGGTGGCCTGGACAATCTTTTCCAGATGACGGATGATGGCCTGCGCCGTCTCGTTGACGTTGGAGGTCATCTTGGTGCCCTCCTCAATGGCCATGACCGTGCCGTTGATGGCGTTCTGGAACTGTTCGATGATGGCGCGGATCGACTCGGCGTTCTCATGGGAGATCTCGGCCAAGCGGCGTACTTCCGCCGCAATTACGCTGAAACGCTTGCCGAATTCGCCGGCGGCCACCGACTCGATGGCCGCGTTCAGCGCCAGGAGGTGCGTCTCGCTGGAGATGTCGGAAATGATGTCCAGCACCTTGCCGATCTGCTTGGAATGCTGCCCGAGGGCATGGACCTTCTCGGATATCTGGTTCATTTTGCCGTCGATGCTCTCGATGGAGCGAATGACGGAATTGATCAGTTCTGAGCCTTCCTTGGACGCGTGGTCGGAGTTTTCGGCCAGCTTGGCCACCTTGTTGGAGTTGTCGGCTATCTGTCCGGCAGTGCGCGCCAGTTCTTCCATGGTGGCGGTGATCTCAGCAATGCTGCTGGCCTGCTCGGACGACCCGCTGGCCTGAACAGTACCGGCCTCCATCAACTCACGCACCGACTTGACCAGCTCAAAGGAGATGCGCTGGCTCTGCACGTTTTCACCCTTGATCTTGTCGATGGCTTCACGCAGCGTATAAAACAGCTGGTCGTATTCGGGCACTTGCGAGTTGGCCTCTACGGGCAGCCCCAGCGGCACAGAAAAATCACCGTCGCGCAGCGTGCTCAGGGCGCCATCAAAGCGCGATTGAAACTCCAGCAGGCTATCCAGCAGACGGCTAATGGCGCGGAACACATCACGGCGGCGGGCCGCGGAACGTTCCAACCGTCGCAGCGACCAAACGAAAGCGGCGGCACCCAGCAGCACCCCCGACGCCGCCGGCCAGGACCATCCAAGCAGAAGCGCCGCTACGCCGCCTATCGCCGGCAAGGCGAAAGCTAGGCCGAAACCCATGACCAGGCCGAGTTGTTTGTCATCGCCCGCTCGTTTCATCAGGTCGTGTACATTGCTAAACAGGCTCATGTTCACCTCTATTCGGTTCTTCGGTCAGGAATTGATCGCTCAGCACCCCATAGACGCGCTCGCCCACGATGGCGAATCCGCTCACCACGGGCGAACGGCTGCAACCGCGGAAAAACGGGTTAGCTTCGGCCAGCGGCTCGGAGCAATCGATCGTAGTTTCAATCTCGCTGACAGGTAGGATGCGCCCGTTGGTCAGCAGCAACTCGATGCGCGCCGGCCCCGGGTCCAGCAACCAGTGAGTGTCGTCGTGCCCATCTTTAGCGAGCGGCTGCACCCGCGCCACCCGGCGCATATCCAAAGCCAGGCGATAGCGGGCGTAACGCAACAGCATCAGGTTCATGCCGGCGCCTGGTGGGTAGTGATGATCTTGGCCACGTCGATTATCCCGATCACGTCACGATCGCGGATGAACTCACCGGAAATGAACTCGCTCGCGCTCGCCTTGGGGTTATCGGCCTTGATCTGTCCGCAGTCGATCTCGCAGGCGTCAATAACGTCATCGACCAGGAAGCCGACCTTGACATGGAGATAGCGGCAGATGACCAGCTTCAAACCCGTTTCACCGCCCAGGTCCGGGATGAGCAGCACCTTCTTCAGGTCAACTACCGGCAGCACCTCGCCGGAGTAGTTGGCCACGCCCAGTACGAATTCCGGGGTATCGGGCATGGGGAAAACCTCAAGCGGTTTGATAACGCGGCCGACGACTTCCAGGGGAATGAAGAACCTGCCTTCATTCAGGCGGATGAGCAGAAAGGTGGAAAGAACTGCTTCCGCGGCAACCACCGGGCTGGAGGACGACTCTTTGCTGCTCATGATCCCCTGCGCCGGGTGGACACCTTGTCCGCCCCGAAAACTGCACCTATGTCTTGTTTCATGCTGTCCCTATCAAAGCGGGAGCGGTGCGAGCTGTCCTTTCCCGGTCCTGCCAGCCGTCCTGATTCCGGATTGCCTTTGCAGGATTGCAAAAAGGCACAGAACTCGTTTATGTCACCATCGCGGTGGTCACAGGGATAGGTATTGTCAGGAATACCAATTTTCCTCATGATGGGATTTTAGGGGGAATGTATTGAAATTGCAATAGGCGTTTGCAAAATAGCAATGAATATAAAGTGAAAAACGGTTACATAGTGCAAAAATGGCATACTCCCAACCCAAATAGCAAGCTTTCAATATTCCCAGTTGTTGGCAATCTCGCGAACGGACAATGCCTTATTGCGATCCATCCCCAAAATCATTCAGGCAACTTTTTCATAGCCGCCAGCGTATATAAAACCTTTGATGTTTTCGCCATGATCAAGATAAAAAGGAGGAATCAATGAAAAGATTTAATTTTAACGGCCGAAAAATACTGATATCGGTTCTCGTATGGCTCTGCTTGATCCCCGCATCGGTGCTCCTTGCCGCCGGGAAAAACCAGCCGGCGCTGGACAAAAAAAACATGGATTTAGCGGTCCTTCCCGGCGACGATTTCTTCCGCTATGCCAACGGCGCCTGGATCCGCGACCTGGCCATGCCCGCCGACAAGAGCGAATACGACGCCTTCGACCAAGTACGCGAGCAGAACCGGGCTCGTTTGCGTGAGCTTTTCGAAACCCTGGCTGCGGCCGCCGCCACCGCAGTAAAAGGCTCGGCCGCCCAGAAGGTCGGCGATTTTTTCGCCGCGGCCATGGATGCCGCCAAGATCGAAACCCTGGGAGCATCTCCCCTGCAGGATGATTTCATCCGAATCGGCAAGGCGGCTACCATTGAAGAGATCCAGGACTTGATCGCCGGCTGCCACCGCGAGAATTTTCCGGTCCTGTTCGGAGCCGGAGTCGAAATCGACCTGATGAATTCCAAGGCTTATGCCTATTACTTGGCCCAATCCGGCCTGGGCATGCCCGACCGTGATTATTACACCCGTGATGACAGTGACGCAAAGAAACTCCGCGAGCAATACCTGGCCCACATGACCGCCATGCTAGAGCTGCTGGGTGATAGCCCCGAGCAAGCCGCGGCCGCGGCCCGAACGGTGATGACCATTGAAACGCGCCTGGCCAAAGCCTCCAAGACCCGGGTGGAAATGCGCAACATTCCCGCCCTGTACAACAAGATGTCCCTGGCGCAGCTGCAGGAACAAAGCCCCGGCTTCGACTGGGGCCGCTACCTCAAGAATATCAACCGGCCGGATATCGGCGATCTCATCGTCACCGCCCCCGCTTTCTTCAAGGAAATGGGCCTGATGCTGAAAGAGGTGCCGCTGCCGCAATGGAAAACCTACCTGCGCTGGCAGGTGCTCAGCGCCTACGCCCCCTACCTGAGCTCGGCCTTCGTCGATGAGAACTTCAACTTTTTTTCCCGGGTGATGCAAGGCACCCAGCAGAACGAGGAGCGCTGGAAACGCATGACATCGCTGACCAGCGGCAGCCTCGACCATCTGGTTGGCCAGATGTACGTGGAGAAATACTTCCCGCCCGCCTGCAAGCAACGCATGGAAGAACTCTGCGTCAATGTCAAGAAAGCGTTCGAGACGCGCTTGCGCCAACTACCCTGGATGAGCGAGGAAACGCGCCGCCAGGCCCTGGAAAAGCTGCAGGCCATGAGGATCGAAGTCGGCTATCCCGACAAATGGGAAGACTACGGCAAGCTTGAGATCGGCCGCGACTCGCTTCTGGACAACCTGCGCCGTTCCGGGCGCTTCGCCTTCCAGAAGAACCTGGACCAGCTGGGCAAGCCGGTTGATGCATCCAAGTGGGACATGGCGCCCCAGATAGTCAATGCCGGCTACAACCCGTTGTACAACAAGATGATCTTTCCGGCCGGCATCCTGCAGCCGCCGTTCTTTTTCGCCAATGCCGACGACGCGGTCAATTACGGGGCCATCGGCATGGCCATCGGCCACGAGATGAGCCACGGCTTCGACGACCAGGGACGCTGGTTCGACAAGGACGGCAACATGCGCGACTGGTGGACGGCCGAGGACAGCGAGAAGTTCAAGCAGCAGACCAAGCTGCTGGTCGAGCAGTACGGCGCTTTCACCACCAAGGATGGCGTGCATGTCAACGGCGAGCTCAGCCTGGGTGAAAATATCGCCGACTACGCCGGGTTGACCATGTCGCTGGCCGGCTACCATCTCTCCCTGCAGGGCAAGAAAGTTCCCGAGGCCATTGACGGTTTCAACGGCGACCAGCGCTTTTTCCTCTCCTTCGCCCAGGTCTGGCGCGGCAAGATCCGCCCCGAGGCCCTGAAAAGAAAGATCCAGGAAGATGTCCATCCCTGGGGTGAATTCCGCGTCAACGGCGCCCCGTTCAACGTGGCCGAATTCTATAAGATTTTCGACATCAAGCCCGGAGACAAGCTCTACCGCGCCCCCAAGCAGCGCCCGAACATCTGGTAATCGGACCATCAGTTTAAACGGATTGTAGGGGTTCAATACGAGATCATGTGAGATAATATTGAATCCCTGCATCTGTTTTTGATAAAAACGGAAAGAAAATAATCAGTATTTTCATCCAATTCAATATTATAAATCAACGCTAGTTTCCCGGATTACTTTTTTGTTTGGATTTGGCCCGAAACATACGAACTTTTATCAGGTTGCCACAGCCGGTGGCATTCTCACACCATTTGCGCGACCGATTCTTGCTCGTATCATAAAAAATCCACAGGCAATCGGGATTTTGGCAAACCTTGATTCGCTCGGGTTCACCCCTGGCAAGGATTTCAGCAAAAGAAGAAGCAATATCCACGAGCATGGCTGAAATCCCTGGAATTTTCGCTTCTCGCCGTATTTCGTAGAATTGGCCTGACGGATATACTTTCTTTATTTCCGGGGAGCTTCTCAGAACTGCATTGAGGCGCTCGATATCCATTTTCCTGAGAGGTTTTCGTTTCGAGTAGTCATCAGCCAACTGGCGCAGTAAAATTCGCAATTCCTTCAATTGCTTTCGAATTTTTGACAACAAGGTAACCATAAGCAATTCCGGCCAAGGTAAAAGGAAATTCTGGAGCCAGACATCATTATCCAAGCGGTCTTCGTGCCGGCCTCCGCCCTTGAAATCATGCCAATCGCTGTTCAGCAGGTTGAGCCATAAGCTGTTTTTTTGTAATTTGCTATCCATCTATTGACAATTACCATATTCCCTTGTAACATTCAATATGTAATATCTGTATTTATATTTAGACTATTTCATTCAGGAGGGAAATATGAACCACAAACTGAAAGCCTGGGCGACGGGCAAGGGCCGCCTGGCCGTACTCGACATAGCCGAACTGGCCGAAACCAGCCGCTATATTTCCGGTCTGGAAGAGTCCGGCCAACTGGACGGCCGGCTCTTCCGGACGTATCTGTCCAGTTTGGTCCTCTCGGCAAGCACCCCGGAACCACGCTGGCGCTCGATCATTTTGCTCTCCGTTCCACGACCAGCTCATCAGCTTATTTTCGAGCGCGACTCGGGACCCTTCAAATGCTTCATTCCACCCACTTATGTTGGGTATCGCAAGTTGAGCGGGATGCTTCTCAAGGACCTGAGAACTTTCATGGGCAGGGACCTCCCCAAAACGGCCATTCTCAGGGCACCGCTGAAGCGGCTGGCGGTTCGTTCCGGCCTGGCCGCTTACGGCCGCAACAATATCACGTATTCGGGCGAATACGGCAGCTATCACCAGCTGTTGGGTTTTCTCGGCGAATCCGAGATCGCGCCGTTCTGCTCCGACGGACCGGTCGAGAATCCGCAGCTGCCCGCCTGCGCCCGCTGCTCGGCCTGTGCCCGGCGCTGTCCCACCCAGGCCATCGACAGGGAACGCTTTTTAATTCACGCCGAGAAATGTTTCACACTATTCACCGAGAATCCAGGCCGCCTGCCGCCGGTTCGTGACAAACTGGCCGGAGAGATGCTTTGCCTGGCCGGCTGCCTGGCCTGCCAGACCGTCTGCCCGGTCAACAAGGGTAAGTTGAAAATAGAACTGGCCCCGGTCTCGTTCACCGCCGCCGAAACCAAACACTTGCTTGACGTCGGCGGCAAGCGGGGAAACCCAGTCTATGAGGGTATCCGGAAAAAGTTGAAAATTCTCGGCATGCTCCACTATCAGAACCGCATCGGTCGCAACCTGCGCTTCATCATGAATATTAGTAATTAATAAAGGAGGTCAATAATGATCGCCCGAATATGGCATGGAGTGACTATGGCCGATAAAGCCAACGCGTTTTTTCAATATGTCCGGAAAACCGGGGAAAAAGCATATCGGGAATCACCCGGCAACCGCGGCGTGCGCATCCTCAGACGCCACGTTGACGATAAGGCGGAGTTCCTGCTGATTTCCTTATGGGATTCTTTTGAATCAATCAAGCGCTTCGCGGGAGAAGATTTCAATAAAGCATTATATCCCTTTCCAGAAGACAGGGAATTTCTCGTTGAGCTTGAACCCGAAGTCAAGCATTTTGAAGTTCTCAACGAACCGGCCGCTGGTAAAAACCCAGTTGAAACGAATGTCATGAAAAAGGAGAAAACATGAAAGTTAAACTGTTTCTGTTTCTTTTACTCATTTTACTTTTTTTGGTCATCTAGCTGAACTGAATACCGGCGAATCGAAAAGAAAGCGGCAATGAAATCTTCCCTGAACCTGAAGCTCTGCCTCCTATGGCTTCCTAATAAAAATATAATTTGTGCTGAATATTAAAGTTGCAACTTAATATTAAAGTTGCAATTAAACATCACTGAAATCGTAATCCGAAACATCAATTTAATTTATTTTTTTTAGTTATCATGTTGACATTTTTTGATATTAATATTATCATTTAGTTGGGAGGAAACCAATGGAGAACAAAATTATTGCCGGGAATTTACTGCGTTTGCGTAAGGCGAAAAAACTGTCCCAGCAGCAAGTGGCTGCTGCCGCCGGCATTTCCCGTGTGGGATACCGCAAGATCGAAAACAGGGAGTCCAAGCCCCGGGTAGATACCCTGAAAGCGATCGCCGCTGCCCTTGAAGTGAACATTCGTGAGTTGGTCTCCCCGGTCAGGCAGTTATCCCATGTCCGTTTCCGCTCGCAAAAAACCTTCAACAACCGCGAACAGATCCTGGCCGAGATCGGCGAAAAGCTTGAAAATTATTCCGAATTAGAAAGTTTATTGAATCTGCAAATAGACAACAAATTGACCAAGATTAAGCCATTGCCCAGAGGAAAGAGGGATCCCAAGGAAGTCGCTGATCAGGTAAAGAAACAATTCAAACTCACTGCCGATGAACCTATAGTCAATATCTGCGGGCTTTTGGAAGCCAACGGGGTTAAGGTCATCTCTGTGCGCAGAACTTCAGAGAATTTTTTCGGCCTCTCGGTCTCGGCCTTAGACGGAGGACCGGCCGTTATTGTCAACATCTGGGAGCGGATTCCGGTCGAACGCTGGATCTTTTCCGCAGTTCACGAACTTGGCCATCTCATCTTCCACCTGACCGCTTATGACGTCAGTGAAGTGGACGAAAATAAAGCAGAAGAAAAAGAAGCAGACCGTTTCGCTTCTTATTTTTTAATGCCGCAAGAAGCGTTTCAAAGGGAGTGGCAAAACACCTATGGATTGCCTTTGTCCGACCGTGTTTTAAAGATCAAGCGGATATTCAAAGTAAGCTATAAGACCGTTCTGTTTCGCCTAGATGAGAATAACCCCGGGAAAAATGTCTGGAAACTATTTTATTACGATTACAAGGTGCAATATAGGAAGGCCCTTTCCGCTAAGGAAGAGCCCGATGCCCTGGGAGCTTCCGATTATTCCGGAAGTGTTTCCGAAAAGTGCAAGGCCCACGAACCCGGCAACCTATCTCCACTCGACTTTCAATGCGAGCGTTTATGGTATTTAGTCCGCAAGGGGATCGAAGCCGGCAAGATCACCCTTTCCAGAGGAGCGGAAGTTCTTGGACTCCCGTTGTCAAAGATGCGTGAACTCACCCAAAGTTGGGAAGCAGGAATCTGAGTGCCTGATCATCATGTGATACGACAAGCAACCCGGAGGCCTGTGACTTTTGTATAAAGGTAAAAAATGTTACTTTCTCCCTATTGCCAGGCTGCGATTTTCATTGCATATTCAGGGCATGGACAATGAAAAGAGTATCAAAACCCAGGGCCACGGCCGCTTGAAATTAATTCTTGCCGTGCGCTTCGGACTGGCCGGTCCCATTATGGCGGCCGCGTTTTTTCTCCCGGCCGGCACCCTGGACTATTGGCAGGCCTGGGTCTACATGGGCTTACTGCTTTTACCCATGTTCCTGGCAGTGGCATACTTCCTGAAAAAAGACCCGGAACTGCTGGAACGACGGATGCGCACCAAAGAAAGGGAGCCGCAACAAAAAACCATCATCAGACTGTCCGCTCTTCTTTTTCTGGCCATATACCTGCTTCCCGGGTTCGACCGCCGATTCGGCTGGTCGTCTGTGCCATTGATCGCGGTCATCACTGCCGACCTCATTATCCTGGCCGCATACTGGCGGTTTATCCGCGTTATGCGCGAAAACCGCTACCTGTCGAGGGTGGTCGAAGTGGAACAGAAGCAAAAGGTCATCGACACCGGCCCCTACGCACTGGTGCGCCATCCCATGTACGCTGCGATCATTCCCCTTTACTTATTTACCCCCCTGGCCCTGGGATCGTTCTGGGCCATGATCCCCGCCGCCTTTTTCCCCCTGCTCCTCATCGCTAGGATCTTAAATGAGGAGAAGGTGCTGAGCAGGGAGCTCGCCGGCTACCGCAAGTACGCCCGCCGGGTCAAATTTCGCCTGATCCCCGGAGTGTGGTGAGATCACCGACTGCGGCCAGACCGGCGGCGCTTGCCAAAAAAATGTCAATCTGTTACTTTCAACCTTAATGAATTCCAAAACCATGGGAGGTTTCCAATGAAAAAACATTCATGCATTATACTGTTACTGGTTCTGGCCGCTCTGGCTCCGCTCGCGGCCCAGGAGCCGGCTGGATTCATCGATAGCGGCACAATACAAAAAGTGCAAACAGAGCTATTGCAAAAATTTGCAGAAAGCGATAAATTCCGCATCGAACGCGGAGTCGGCCAAGTGGCCGATTTATGGCGCGCCAGCGACGGTAGTGTCGAAGAGTTCAGCGCTTTTTGCCGCGAGAACTTCATGGCCGACGGGGCAGCTTTGGAAGCCCTCTTTAAAAAGCTGGAGTTCTACAGCGAAGTCCTGGGCGGCCATTTCAACGAAATGTCCCAGGACAAGGACCAACCTGTCGACCTCGACTGGGGCGAGATCACCCCGCTCGATATCGCCATGAACGGCTTCAATCCCGCCGCCCACATATCCGAGGATCTCTTCCAGAGCAAGCTGGCCTTCATCTCCCTGCTCAATTTCCCGGTTTACAGCCTCCAGGAAAAGGACAGCCTGGGAGCCCAATGGAGCCGGCAGCAATGGGCCTACGCCCGCATGGGCGGCAGCAACACTACCCGCATCCCGGCCGAGGTCAACCAGAAGATCAGCGCCTTGATGGCCGCTGCTGGACGCTACATCTCCGATTACAATATCTTCATGGGCAGCCTGCTCGATCCGAACTTGACGACCATGTTCCCGTCCGACATGAAGTTGATCAGCCACTGGGGACTGCGCGACGAGCTCAAGGCCCGCTATGCCGACAGGAAAGGCCTGGTCAAGCAGCACGCCATCTACCGGGTGATGGAGCGCATCATCCGCCAGGAGATCCCGGCCGCTATGATCAATTCGAACCGCTACCAGTGGAACCCGTTCAGCAACTTCGTTTATGACCAGGGCAGGGTCGTGGACGTGGAAAGGGAAGCCGATGAACGCTACAAGACATTCCTCGACACCTTCCAGGCCATGCGCCTGATCGACGCCTACAGCCCGCTCTACCCCGACCACATCAGCCGCAGCTTCGACGTCGGCCGCGAAATTCCCGAAAAGGAAGTCGAAGCCATGTTCCGGGAGCTGCTGTCCTCGCCCCAGGTCAAAAAAGTGGCGGCCTTGATCCGCAAGCGCCTGGGCCGCAAATTGCAGCCCTTCGACATCTGGTATCCGGGGCTGCGCACCGGTGCCACCGTCCCAGAGGAGAAACTGGACACGATCGTCCGCGAGAAATATCCCGATGCCGCTGCCTTCGAGAAAGACCTGCCCAACATCCTGGTCCAGTTCGGTTTCAGTCCGGAACGAGCCGCCTATATCGCACCCAAGATCCAGGTCGATCCGGCCCGCGGCTCGGGCCACAACGCCCAGACCCAGTCCAGGAAATTCAATTCCAGGCTGCGCACGCGCGTCCCGGCCGGCGGCATGAACTACAAGGGCTTCAACATCGCCCTGCACGAGTTCGGCCACGCCGTGGAGAACATCCTCGACCTGCATCTTATCGACTACTATTCCCTTGCCGGAGTTCCCAATGGCGCCTTCACCGAGGCTTTTGCCTACATTTTTCAGGAGCGCGACCTGGAGGTCTTGGGAATCGCGAACAAGGACCCGCTCCAGAAGGAGCTGAAGGTACTCGACACTTTCTGGGGTGCATATGAGATCATGGGCGTATCGCTGCTGGACATGAGGGCCTGGCACTGGCTCTACGACCATCCCCAGGCTTCACCCGCGCAGCTGCGCGAAGCAGTCGTGGCCATGGCCAAGGATATCTGGAACAAATATTACGCGCCGGTTTTCGGCATCCGCAACCAGGTGATCCTGGCCGTTTATTCGCACATGATCGACTACACCCTTTACCTGCCCCATTATGCCCTGGGTAATATCATCCAGTTCCAGCTGGAGGACTATCTGCGCGACAAGGTGCTGGGCCCGGAAATGGAACGCATGTGCCAGGCCGGCAACATCATGCCCCAGCAATGGATGAAGAACGCCGTGGGCAGTGAAATATCGGTCAAACCCCTGCTCAAAGCCGTAGACCGCGCATTAAAAATCGCAAACCGATAACAATCCAATAGATCTACGTGAGATCCGAAGCCCCGCCGTTATTCCGCGCATCGCTTTCCCAAACAAATTTTGCCGCCGCTATCTTTGCCAAACGCATAAATTTCCCAATATTTTGTAAAATCAATTCAAATTTTTGAGGTAAACTTAAGTCATCTTTTGGAAATTGTAACTTTCTCCCCATACAAAAAATTGAATTTATATCGTATTAAGAAGAGGGAAAAATGCGGTTGACACCGACAAGGAAAATGAAAGCAAGCGATTCAACTTTCCCGAATGCGCGACCTCAAGGGCAGCGGCGGCAGCCTGCAGCGATTTGTCCGGATCAGGGAACTGAGCAGCCAGTTTAACCAGCAGCGAAGAGGCAGCGATGATAATGGAAGCAGCAACAGACAAAACAAATCTTTCCAAAAGAGGAATTTCATGAATGCAAAAGCAACTGTCAGCCAGATCGAGAATGTAACGAAAACATCTTCGAAAAAAACCGTCTTAAGCAGCGCCCACAGCTGGAATCTGCGTCAGCCCCGGGTCCAAAAATTCCAATGCAATGCTCAGCCAGGCGCAAAATCGCTGCAAAAAGCCACAAAGTCGCTGGCTTTAGCCTACCTGGTCGCCAACATGAACTTAAAGCATATCCCGCTGAAGGAATTCATGGACGCTTTCGAAAAAAAAATATTGCTCGCCTGCCTGCGCCTGACCCGCCGCAACCAGAAAGATGCGGCGGCGCTGCTAAGCCTCAAACCAACCGCACTGATCGAAAAAATGCGCAAGCACGGCATCCAGGGAAGGCGCAAGAAATTGTCCAGAGAACCTCAGGCGTCGCCGCCCCGAGAAACAGATTGAAAAACGAAACAAAGGGAATTAAAGTAAGGGCAGTCAAAGAATTTGCAAAATGCCGGTCCGCGGCGAATATTTTGAAATTCAGACATCAAAAGAGGAATGGAAATGACTAAAAACAAAATTACTGTTCGCGATTTCGAAAAAAATGATCTGGATGCGCTACAGGCCGTATTCAACTCGTTCGTCAGGGACAGTTATGCCGCTTATCCTGAATCCGAATTGACACCCGAACAATTCAATAAACTGCTGGCCCAGGCAAAGATCATCCTGACGCTGCAGGCAGGAGAAACAATAATCGGCTATGGATACATCAGTTCTTACAAACCGCTCCCGAACTTTGATCATACGGGTGTCCTCTCCTATTTTATTCTCACGGACCATACAGGCCTGGGCTTCGGTTCCGCATTGCTCCAGGAACTCTTTAATAGGGGCAAGGAAATCGGCATCACGAATTACCTGGCCCATATTTCGTCAAGGAACGAGCAAAGCCTGAATTTCCATAAAAAGCACGGCTTCAAAGAAGTGGGCCGGCTCATGGGCGTCGCCAAAAAACACGGCGAAACGATCGATGTCGTGTGGGTGCAGAAACAGATTGGTGAAAAATAAAATAAAAAGGAGGTTATGCAAATGGGTCACGACAACATCGCATATCAAACCATTGACTGGACATCCATTCCCCGATCGGAACACAAAGGGGAAACAGGCATCGCCTATTGGCAGACCCTGCAATTCTCCGGCCTGAGAATCAGAATCGTCGAATACTCCCCAGGCTACCTGGCCGACCATTGGTGTCAAAAAGGCCATATCGTGCATTGCCTGGAGGGTGAATTCGTAAATGAACAGCAGGATGGCGAAAAATCCGTTTTGAGCAAAGGGATGACCTACGTCGTATCCGACGATCTGAGCTCGCACCGCTCGCGGACGGAAGCGGGAGTAAAATTGCTGATCATCGACGGTGATTTTTTAAAAATCTCCGAGCCGGATGAAAGAAATTGACCAATCGAACGTCAACAAAGGAGTTGGCAATGCAGGCAAATAATCAAATGGAGGTTCTTTCCATGAAAGCCAACAAATGCATAACAACCGGATTTCTTGCCCTTTTTCTGGCAATCGCTTCACAGGAATCGGCATATGCCCAAAAGAAAGCGGCGCAATTCGACCCGGCGCTCTGGGATATGGAGCGGGCCAAGATCGTCGACCATCTGGAAAGGAAGGCCCTGATCGGGAGCACCTTCCTGAAAGATGTCAGCCTGCAGAACGGCGTCATCGAGGTGGACATCGCCACCACGGAGCGCTCCCGGTCGTATCCCGGATTGCTGTTCCGCGTGCAGGACGCCGCGAATTACGAGCGCGTTTACATCCGGCCGCACCGTTCCCCTTTCTATGACGACGTGCTGCAGTACGGGCCGGTCTTCAACGGCGTAGACAGCTGGCAGCTCTACAACGGTCCAGGGCTCACCGCCGGTCTGGAGGTCCTGCCCGGGCGCTGGAACCATTTGAAGATCCTGGTGGCGGGAAAGCAAGCGCAGATTTTTTGGAACGATCTGCCCGAGCCGGTGCTGGTCATCGACGACCTGGCCCGCGGCGACGGCTCCGGCACCATCGGCCTGGTTGGCCCCATGGACGGCACGGCTTTTTTTTCCAACCTTGACTATAAAACCGACGACGGCCTGACCCTGCCGCCTCCAGCCCCGCGCGAGGCGGCCTGCGGCCTCATTTCCGTATGGGAGATCTCGGCTCCCTTCGCCGCCATAGGGGTCGATTTCACGAAATATCCGGCCGAGGCCATTGCGGCCGCATCCTGGAATCCGGTGGCGGCAGACCGCCGCGGCCTGGTAGATATCTCCAGGATTTTTCCCCGGAAATTCAGGGCCGGAGACTGCGTGCTAGCCAGGACCACGTTGACTGCTGAGAGCGACTCCCTGCTGCGGGTGGATTTCGGCTACAGCGACATCATCACCGTCTTCCTGAACGGCCGGCCCCTCTACTCCGGCAACGCGATCTACCAATCGCGCGACAGGTCGTTCCTGGGCATCGTCGGTTATCACGACAATCTGTTCCTGCCGTTGAAAAAAGGCGACAACGAACTGCTGCTGCTGGTCGGAGAGACCATGGGCGGCTGGGGCTTCTGTTTCCGCCGCGGCGACGAAGTGTTTTCCCATGCCGCGCTGAAAAAAGAATGGAGTGTGAAAAAAGGCCTGGCGTTACCCGAGGCCGTTGTATTCGACCCTAAGAACAACGTGTGCTACGTCTCCAATTATTTCAACGAGGGCCGGGAATTCATTTCCAAGCTTTCCCCCTCCGGAGAGATCATCGAGTTGGAATGGATCAAGGGGCTGCGCATGCCTACCGGCATGCAACTCAAGGGAAACACCCTCTACGCGGTGGACCGCTCCGGGCTCAATGTCATCGATATCAAAAAGCGGGAAATCGCCAAAAAAATACCGCTGCCCGGCCTGCGCATGGCCAATGACGTAGCCATGGACCGGGCCGGAAACCTCTACATCTCGGATACCCTGGCCGGCACCGTGTACCGTTATGCCGGCGGCAAGCTGGAGCCCTGGCTGGAGAACCTAAGCCGGCCCAACGCCCTGCTGTGCGAGAAAGACCGTTTGCTCGTCGGCCAGAACGAGAAGCTCATCGCCGTGGGCCTCAGGGACAAGGCAACGCAGATCCTGGCCCACTTCGAGCCGGGCGCCAACATCGACGGCATCGAGGCCGACGGCAGCGGCGGCTACCTGGTCGGCGACCACAACGGCAGGCTCTACCGGCTCGGGGCTCAGAAGGAAAGGACGCTGCTGCTCGACACCACCAATCCCGGGGAGAAGATCGCCGATTTCGCCTACCTCCCCAAGCTGAAGCGGCTGATCATCCCCAGCTTCGACAATAACACCATTAGCGCCTATTCCCTCCATTCCTTATTTTAACATTCCTGCCGACCCCGGCGCCGATTCGCCGGCAAAATCAAGGCAGTTATAAATAAAATATTCTGCTGAGAAGCAAGGAGAAACAAAATGTTCAAAAAAACTTTTTTTCTAGTGGTACTGATGACGGCACTCATGGTTCTGCCCTGTACGGCCGAATCCATCGAGGGGCTTACCCTGCACGTGCAGAAGATCGAGCCCGGCGTGGTCCGCGTCTGGGTCGGGGACCATGTCTCATCCACGGCGGTTTGTGCGATCGCCACCAAGAAAGGCATCGTGGTCATCGACAGCACCAATATTCCCAAGCTGGATGAGGCCTTCAGAAAGGTTATCGCCCGCGAGCTGGGACGCAGCGATTTCAAGTACCTGATCAACACCCATGGCCATGGCGACCATACCGCCGGTAACGGCGTGTATGCCGATTGCCAGATCATCGCTCACGAGAATGTCAAGGCCATGATGGAGGAGAATTTCAAGGACATCCCTCGGCGCATCGAATGGAACAAAGAGTCCCTGAAAGAACAGAAAGAGCGGCATGCTTCAGGCAAGGTCAAGGAAGAAGAGAAAGCGACCGCCAGCGAACAGTTGATCATCAGTACTCTGACCGGCGAATACCTTAACTCCTCCCCCAAACCCACTTTCCCGACAAAATCCTTTCAGGACAGCTTGGTGCTGGACTGCGGCGACGTCACGTTCGAACTGTACCAAAGCGGCGGCACCCACACCCAAAGCGACATCTTCATCCTGGTTTCGCAGAAGGGCATCCTCTTCACCGGCGATATGATGGCCGACAAGTGGCTGACCAACACTCCGGGCTGCCTGGCCACCTTCGCCATCCGCACCGGCCAACCCGCCGACTACCCGGTGCTGGTGAAGAACTGGCAGGCGATGCTCAACCGCAATGACGAGATCAAGCACTACATCACCGGCCACTGGAACGGCGAATTGACCTTTGAAGGATTTAAAAACCGTTTTGACTACCTGAAAACCGTTCTGGCCGATGTCGAGGCCATGGCCAAGGCGGGCGGCGACTTCAACCAGTTTCTTGCCGGCTATACCTTGAAAGACAAATTCCCCCAGCTGGTCGACAGCCCCGGCATCACCAACCAGGGACACCAGATGTCCATCCATCACCTTTACCAGATTTACTCCGGCAAGATCTCGTTATCGGATGCGCTGCAGAGATTGTTCCAAAATCCCGAAACGTTCGCAGTCGGATTCGCCAAGCTGAAAGGGGATGTCCTGAAGGCCAGGGATAAGTATTTCATCACGGAGTCGGAGCTGAACGGCATCGGATATTTCCTGCTGCAGCAGCAAAAGCAGGTCGAAGCCGCCATCATGCTGTTCGATTTCAATGTCGAGCTGCATCCCGCGTCATGGAATGCTTATGACAGCCTTGCCGAAGCCTGGTACGAAAAGGGCGAAAAGCAAAAAGCTCTGGAACTCTACCGCAAATCGTTGACATTGAATCCAAATAGCGAAAACGGCAAGAAGTTCATCGAGCTCATCGAAAAAGAGCTGAAAAATTAGGCACGGCCCTGCTTTTTTGACCCGAACAGTTGGGGATACCCATTATGTCCGGGTCAAGGGCAGGAAGCGCCAAGCAGTTAACAAACAAAAATAGTAAAAAGGAGATCATTCATGGAAAAAATCGAACAACTCATCAAACAACGGAAATGGGCCAACGGCAGGCTGATCCAGTACAACTCCAGGGTTTTCAAGATCATCCAGGAGCTGGAAAAGGCGACCTTTTGCGACGGCGCCCTGCCGAAAAAAGTCAAGGAACTGATCGCGGTGGGCATCAGCGTGATCACCAACTGCGAGTCCTGCATGCAATGGCATATCAGCGAGGCCGTAAAGGACGGCGCCACGGAAAAGGAGATACTGGAAGCAGTGGAGGTCGCCTTTGAGATGGGCATCGGACCGGCCACGGTCAATGGCCGCTTCGCCCTGGAAGTAATGGACAAGCTTTTTAAAGACGCTCCCGAGAGCGGCAAGTAGAGGCAAAGGAGAAAGAGGCGATAGCTTTCGAGAAGAAAAATAAATATAGGAATCAACACAGGGAACTCAGGCAATGGAGGAAGAGATGAAAAAAGCGAGCGGCGCCTACAGAACACTATTTTTGTTTTTATTCGTTTTTTTGACATTGGTTGTCGTGCAAACAAATTTCGCCATGAAAAATCACTGCGCCCTGACCCAAGGCAGCCAAAGAAAAACCGCGGCTATCGTCACCTTCGTCTCAAGCCATGAGCAGGAGCGGGCGGTAAAGGCCCTGATCAAGAGCGTCAGGGAACTGGGCGGAACATACCGTTCCAGTGAAATCTACGTGGTAACAGCCGATGCAGCGGAATTCCCCTGCGCTTCACTGCAGCAGGACGGAGTCGTGGTCCTGCCCCTGGAGATGGAGCGCGCCTTCCTGGACTATCCCCTCGCACTGAAGGCCTTCGCCGCCGCCCAGGTGGAAAAAAAGGTCGCGGGCACCGTCGCCACCCTGGTCTGGCTCGATCCTGGCGCAATGGTGCTGAACTCGCTCGCCGACCTGGACCTGGATGGAGATTTTTCTGCCGCCGTGCGCCCGGTGACGCTGGCCAATACCATCGCCATGCCGCCACAAAGCGAACCCGACAACTACTGGAAGCCGATCTACATGGAGACCGATCTTGACGCCAAGCAACTTCCGCTGCTGGAAACCATCGCCGATGCGGTAAAAATCCAGCCTTACTACAACTGCGAGGTCTTCTCGTTCAACCCCGGGCTCGGTATCGCCAAGGAGTGGGCGCGCCTGTTGGGCAGGTTCCTGAAAGACGAGAATTACCAGAAAACGGCTTGCACGACTTTCCTGAAAAGGCTTTTTCTGCACCAGGCGGTATTGAGCGCCGTGATCACATCCAGGGCAACACCGGACAGGATCAAGGCGCTGCCGTTGACGAGCGGCTACCCCTTCAACCAGCATGAAAAGCTTTCGGCTTCAAAAAAGGCCGCCGCATTGAATGACCTCTCCGTAGCCATCTTCGACTACGCCTGGGACAGGATCCCGGGCTGGATGGAGAAAGTTGAAATCAGGGAGCCATTGAAAGGATGGCTGTTCAATACCTACCTGGAATATCTGAAGCTGAACGACAATCTTTACAGGATCGAAGGATCATGCAATTCATATCTGGTTACTACAAATGACGGCAGCGTATTGATCGACCCGGCCGGCGCCGCGGCTGCCCCGCAATTTTTCCAAAGGATCCTGGTCTCTCATCCGTTGAAGGCCATATTGCTGACGCACGCTCACCAAGACCACAGCGACAATATCGATAAGTGGAAGACCGATCCCGGCATCCCGGTTATCGCCCAGCGGAAATACAGGGAATATTTTCAGTACCAGACGGAATTCGCGGAATTTTTCGCCAGGCGCAACACGATATGGTCGGGCAAGCCGCTCGCCGCACCGCCGACCGTCGGCAATGATTCCCGCGGTGAACCGACCTTTTTTTTTGCCGATGCCTACGATTTCGCATGCGGCGGGTTCCATTTCAAAATGATTCATACCCCCGGGGAAACTCCCGATCACACCACGATCTGGATCCCCGAGTTGGCCGCCGTATTTGTGGGCGACAACTACTATGAGTATTTTATCAATAATTCGACCTTCAGAGGCACCATGATCCGCCCCATGCGCGGATACATTCATGCCCTGGACTTGGCTTTGAAATTCGCTCCGGAATATTTTTTAATGGGTCATGGGGCGCCCATCATTGGCCGACAAAGGATTCAAAAAAAAGCCGGCGATTTCCTTGCTGCCTTGCAATATGTTTATGACGAGACCATCAAAGGCATAAATGCCGGCAAGGACGTGTTCACCCTGATGCGCGAGATCAAGCTCCCGGAAAAGCTGGCCATTCCCCAGTACTTCGGCAGGGTGGAGTGGACGGTGCGCGGCATCTGGCAGGAATACGTGGGCTGGTTCGACGAAAATCCCGCCTCGATGTACGATTTGCCTGCTTCATGCATTGATGCGGATCTCGTGGAGCTGGCAGGCTCCGAAGCGATCGTGAAAAAAGCGAACGAGTATCATGACAAAAAAGACTACGTGCGGGTCTTGCATTTGACGGACGTGGTTTTGCACTTCGACCCGAAGCACAAAGCGGCGAACGAAACCAGGATCGCAGCGTTGAAAGCACTGCAAGCTGGATCGGGAAATTTCATTGAGGGCATCTGGCTGAAACACGGGATCAGAAGCGCCGCAGAAAGAATTCATGAAAAAAATTAATTCAGCGCAACCCGGCAATTCGTCCAGAACTGCCGAGGTTTGGATGAATCGGGCAAAAAATCCGAGATGATCGAATACCGATCACAAAATTTATTTAAATAAACCAGGAGACTTCATGCAGTACAAATCTATTCCCGAAAAAATCGGCAGGATTGCAATTTTTTCTCTTTGTCAATTTGTCATTTTATTGATTTCAATTGGCTTCATTCAAAACTGCAAATCTTCATCAACAGGCAAAGCAAATCAGCAGAAAAGCCCGATTGAATTTTTGGAAAACCTCAGCTACAAGACCGGCGACGATCTCAGCGAATATGAAAAAGATAGATGCAAGCTCGATCTCTATCTTCCTCAAGGGACAAAGGATTTTCCGCTAATGGTCTGGTTTCACGGGGGAAGCCTGCAGCGCGGCGACAAGAGCGACAGCTTCACGAAAGCCCTGGCTGAAAGATTTGCCGGCGAAGGAGTCGCGGTGGGAGTCGTCAATTACAGGCTGTCGCCAAAGGTCAAATATCCATCCTACATTGATGACGCGGCTGCAGCCGTAGCCTGGGCAATGAATCACATCTCAGAATACGGCGGAAATACCGGATCTATTTTCATTGGCGGCCATTCTGCCGGCGGTTATCTCTCCTTGATGCTGGCGTTGCAACCGGCCTATTTGGCGGGATACGGGGTCGACCATATTTCGATCGCCGGGATCATTTCCATCGGGGGACAGACATTTACCCATTACGCCATTAGGGAGGAAAGAGGCCTGCCCAATCCCGAAACCACTCCGCTTATCGATGAAGGGGCTCCCTGTTTCCACGCCCGCAAGAGCGCTCCGCCGATTCTTGCGGTTTGGTCAGACGGAGACTCTCCCGATCGCAAAGCGGAGAACCGCTACCTTGAGGCTATCCTGAACAGGGTTGGAAACAAAAGAATCTATACCAAAGAAATAAAAAACCGCAATCACTGGACATTGATCACAAAAATTCCGCAAACGGATGATCCTCTCAATAAAGAGATCCTGATGTTTATCAATAAGATCGGAACGGCAAAAAACATCAAAAAAACAAATCATGATTAAAAGAATAAAGAAAAAGCAATGGAGGAGCCTTATGAAAATAATTTCAATCGTTTGCCTGGCAATCCTCTTTTCAGCGCTGAATATCGCGCTGCAAGCGGGCACGGCAGCGGAAAACAATTACGGCATCATCTTTTACTCCGCAAGAGGAGACAATCAGGACATCTTCATTCTTCATCCCGGCTCAGCAGAGCCCCTGAACCTGACAAGGCATCCGGCCAGGGACCTCTGCCCGGCCGCGTCACCCGACGGGGAAAAAATAGCTTTCCTGAGCGACCGCGGAGGCAATATGGACATTTACACCATGACCATGAACGGTAGCGATATCCGTCAACTGACGTCCACCCCCGAGAATGAGGAACACCCCGAGTTCAGCCCGGATGGGAAACAGATCATCTTTGTCAGGGACTTCGAACAGAAAACCGAGATATGGATCATGAATGCCGACGGATCGAAGCCGCGACGCCTGACCAGCAATGAAGCCCGCGACGAGCGGCCGTTCATCTCCCCCGACGGTTCCAGGATCGTGTTCATGTCCAACCGCGACGGCAATTACGAGATCTACACCACGGCCCTGGACGGCAGCCGGCAGACGCGGATCACCAATACGCCGGAGTGGGAGATCTTCCCGGTCTGGTCGCCCGACGGCAGGGAGATCGCATATGCCCGCAAGTTCAGGGCTGATGGCCGCATGCAGGGAATGATCCGAGTAATGAATGCCGACGGCGGCAACGACCGGCAGGTGACCCAGGTGGAGACGCGGGACGAGAACCCCATGTGGTCCCCCGACGGCCGCTTCATCATTTTTCAAAGTGTTCGCGATAAGAATTTTGAAGTCTACCAGGTGAACCGCGACGGTAGCAACCCGCTGCGCCTGACCGACGATCCGGCCTGGGACGGTTGGGCCTGCTATATGCCCTGCGACAACAAGTAAGACAAGTCGGTTTTCATGCAGACCACAATGAAAAATAATTTGCGTATCAAAGATTTTCCTGAATCTTTTTCCCCGTTTTCGCCGTTTTATTTGCTTGGAAGCGGAAACTCAGCCTCAAGACAAAATGCCAACATCCTGGTTCCTCCGGTTTTTTTCTTTTGTATTCGCTAAAAAATTGATCTAAAAAAGGAGATGTAATGATGTCACACGCAAAAAAACAAATGAGATTGGCGCTGCCGCTGGCAGTTATCTCTGCTCTGGTCCTTTCAGGAAGCGGGATGACCCAGAGCGGTCCCCAGGATCTTACCCGTGCCGATAAATTATACTACCAGGGGCAATTCGATGAATCGGCAGTGCTTTACACCCAAGCCGCCAAGAACGATCCCGCTGCCTACGGGGCCATCCTGAAACTGGGGCGGATATTCCTGCTGCGCAATAACCTTGAAGAAGCTGAAAAATGGCTGAAGAAAGCCATGGCCCTGAAAGCGCAGGAAAAGGAACCCCGGGCCCTGATGGGTGAAGTGCTCTACCGCCGCAACGAGTATGTCCAGGCTGCCCCGTTTTTCGCAGCCATTGGACAGAAAGCCAAGGCCGAGAAATTAATGGCTTTCAAGGACAAGACCCCCTTTCTGATCGAAAGCGGCCCGGATGTCTCATCTCTCGCATTCATCCAGACCGATCCCCTGCCCATTATCAAGGTAACGGTCAACGGCCAGGAGGGCAGGTTCCTGATCGATACCGGGGCCTGGGAACTTCATGTCTTGCCGGCCTTCGCCGAAAAATGCGGCCTGAAGCCCCTGACTGAGAAACAGATCGGCGTATACGCCGGCGGCCGCCAGGCGGCTTCGTCCAGCTCCGTGGCCGACCGCGTCCTGCTGGGCGAATTTTCGCTGCGCCATGTTCCCGTCGTCCTTCCCGAAAGGGCCGGGAGTCCCCTGCCCATCGACGGCATCGTCGGCACCGTGGTGCTCTACCGTTTCCTGTTCACCCTGGATTACCCGGGAGGCCGCTTGATCCTGCGCCGCAATACCCCCGAGCTGTCCAGGGCGCTCCAAGCCGAATCGGAAAAGGCCGGAGCGTTCCGCATGCCATTCTGGCTGGCCGGCGATCATTTCATATTCGCCCGGGGAACGGCCAATAGCGCCGGGCCCTATCTGTTCCTTGTCGACAGCGGCATGGCCGGCGGCGGCTTCAGTTGCCCGGAGTACATGGTCAGGGAGGCTAAAATCGAACTGCCCAAAGAGGGCTTCCAGGGCATGGGCGGCGGCGGGCCGATCACCGTCTATCCTTTCATGGTCGACCTGACCCTGGGAGAAGCCCGCAATGAAAAAGTCCGGGGCCTGTACGGGGCACTGCCCCCGGGCTCAGAGGACCGGTTTGGTTTCCGCAGCGGAGGACTTATCTCCCACGGCTTCTTCCGGCCTTTCGCCGTTACCTTCGATTTTCAGACCATGACGATGTCCCTGCAGGAACCCGCTCAAACAAATGGAAGTGAAAAAAGTAGCTTGTTTGGAGCACATAATACCCAGTGAGACGTTCGCTTGTTCTGCAAAGCAGACATGAAAACAAGATTGAATTGAAAGAAGAAGACGAAGATCATTCTTTTTAATCACCAGGAGGCACTATAAAAATTTTTTTGCGAATCACCCTGATTCTATTCAATTCAACTGTCGGATTCGCCGGTCAGGGAATAGAGCAAACACCTGCAAAAGATTCCCGACATCCTGTAAGCATACTCATTCTGTTGGGGGAGCGGTTCGGCGACGCGTATATTCCGCTCCAGCAGGAGATCGAGGCGAAAGTTTGGACAATGAAACGGGCCGGCATCGAAGCCGAATATCGCGGCTACTATTAAAAGGAGCGGGACGTCGCGTTGCGCAGCGACATCCTCATCCCCGAACTGAAGGATTTTTCAGGCTACGACTTCCTGATCATTCCCAGCGGCCCGCAGTTCCGCAAATTCAATGAAAACCCGGTCATCAGGATAATTGATTTTCAACCCGATGTATAATGGGCAAATAAAATGAATGAAGCCTTATAGAATGAAAACGCTGCATGTGATAGACCGCGAAAAATGGCGGGCCTGGCTGCAGGCCAACGGCGAAAAGGAAAAGGAGATCTGGATGGTCTTTCACAAGAAACACACGGGCAAAAAAAGCCTGGCCTACGACGAAGCGGTCGAGGAAGCCCTGTGCTTCGGCTGGATCGACAGCATCATCAAGCGCCTCGACGAGGAGACCTACGCCCGGAAATTCACGCCGCGCAACCGCGGCAGCAAGTGGTCGGAGCTGAATATCGCCCGGGCGAAGAAAATGATCGCCGCCGGCCTGATGACTCCGATCGGTTTGAGCAAGATCGAACCGGGCATTCTCAAGCGCAAGCCCTCAGCTGCAAGGCCCGGGCAGTCCGCCGCTTCCGCCATCCCGGCCTTCATACTTGAGGCCATGGCCGCGGACAGGCCCGCCTGGGATTATTTTCAAGCCCTGGCCCCTTCCTATCGCCGGCTCTACTGCCGCTGGGTGGCCGGCGCCAAGAAGGAAGAGACCCGGCAAAAAAGGCTGGCTGAACTGGTCGCCACCATGCGCGCCGGGCGCAAGCTGGGCTTGAAGTAGCATCTGCCATTTTTTGTTTCAATTTTTTTTTGATTCAGGTAAAATCAATGCAACCCAATTTTTGGATAAAAGGCGAGAAAAAATGAAAGAAAAAACCGATCACAAAAATGCGTTCCACAAGCTGCAGGCCGAACAGCTTATCCGGAATTTAAAAAGGCGGGGATTCGAGGGCATCTACTGCGACAGCAGCGTTGAGGCGGTGGAAGCGATCTGCCGCATGATCCCGGCCGGCTCGCTGGTCGGCTTGGGCGGATCGGAAACCATCCTCGAGTCGGGCCTGGTCGACGCCCTGCGCCAAATGGACATCCGTCTGCTGGACCGCTACAAAGAGGGCGTGAGCAAGGAAGCAGTGGACGACATGCGCCGCCAGGGCCTGGCGGCCGATATATATATCTGCAGCAGCAACGCCATCACGGCCGACGGCAAACTGGTCAACATCGACGGCACCGGCAACCGGGTGGCAGCGCTGATCTACGGGCCGAAAAAAGTGGTCGTCGTGGCCGGCATGAACAAGGTCGCGATCGACGTGCAAGCCGCCATCACCCGCGTCAAGAACCAGGCCGCCCCGCCCAACAGCCTGCGTGTCGGCGTGCCCACTCCCTGCTCCCTGAAAGGTTTCTGCCAGGACCCCCATTGCCACCCGCCCAACCGCATCTGCTGCCAGCTCGTGATCAGCGAAGCCAGCATGACCCCGGGCCGCATCACCGTGGTTATGGTAGGCGAAACCTTGGGGTATTGAGAGCTTCTCCATGACCGGAAACCGGGATGTGCGCGTCAGGGAGATGACCCAGGATGATCTCGATTTCGCCACTGCCTTGACCCATACGGCCGGCTGGGCCAGCGAAAGCCGGGAGGTTTTCGAAGCTTTCCTGGATCACGATCCGCACGGTTGCTTCATCGCCGAAACAGGCGGGGAAAAAGCCGGCATGTGCATAGCCACCAAATATCTTGACAACGGTTTCATCGGTGAACTGGTCGTGAGCAAGAATATGCGCGTTTTCGGAATTGGCCAAATACTTTTTCAAAAAGCCCTGGATTACCTGCTGAAAAGCCAAATGAAAAACATCTATCTGGACGGCGATCTGAACGCGGTCTCCTATTACGAAAGCATGGGCTTCCGAAAAATCTGCCGCTCATTGCGCTTCCGGGGAAAAATCAAGGGCAAAATGCATGCCCACATCCGCCGCCTCCATAAGGACGACCTCAAGCGATTGTGCAAGGCGGACCGCGAACTGTTCGGCGACGACCGCGGCTTTTTCCTGCGCCGGCGGGCCGAAAATACCCTTGGCATGTGCCTGGTTGCGGAATGCGAGGGGCGTCTCAGCGGCTGGATCATGTCCCGGCCCGGAGACGGCCTGCTGGCCATAGGTCCCTGGGCCGCCCCCCATGGCGAGGAAGACGCGGTCTGCCTGCTGGAGCACCTGGCCAACGAAAACAGCACGGCGGTTTTCCGCATCGGCGTCCTGGAAAAGAACGAGGCCGCGGCACGCCTGCTCCGCTCCTGGACCGGACTGCAGGAAACCATCCATTCCTGGTTCATGGTCAGGGGCGCATCCGACCGCCTGGGCAACCATCCCGCCCTGTATGCCATAGGCTCCGGCGCCAAAGGCTGAAGGAAGCGCCTCCTCATGCAATCCCCGCCCATCGCTGTTATATCTGACATTCACGGCAATCGCTGGGCCTTGGAAGCAGTCCTTAGCGACATCAGCCGCCGCGGCATCCGCGAAGTTGTCAACCTCGGCGACAGCCTGTACGGGCCGCTGGACCCGCGAGGCACGGCGCAAATTCTTATCGAACTGGAACTGCCCACCGTGCGCGGCAACGAAGATCGCATCATCCTGGATGAACCGGGACACCATCCTGATTCGCCCAGTCTGCCTTTCGTGCAGGCAAATCTTAAACAAAAGCACTGCCAATGGCTGAAGCGACTTCCTTTCACAATGTTGGCCCATGAGGATTTTTTTCTTTGCCACGGCACTCCCGAAAAAGACAACGCTTATCTCCTGAGGGAGGTCCTGGACACAGGCTGCCGTCTGCTGCCGGCGGCCACCATCTCCCAGATGCTGCAGGCAATCGCCCAACCGATCGTGTTGTGCGGCCACGACCATCTGCCGGCCGTAATGCGCCTGCCCGACGGCCGCCATGTCGTTAATCCGGGCAGCGTCGGCTTGCCTGCCTACCGCGACCAACTGCCCTTTCCGCACGCCATGGAGACTGGATCGGCGCACGCGCGCTACAGCATTGTCACCCGACAGCGATCGGGGCCCGCCGTCGCAAACATTGCCGTGCCATATGATTGGCAAAGTGCGGCGGCTGCAGCGACAAGGAATGGCCGCCCCGATTGGGCGGAATATCTCGCCAGCGGCCGTGCTGAATTGTGATCGGCAATGAGTAAAAGATAAAGTAAAAAAAAGGAGCAATTATGAAAAAAAATGCATTTTTAGTCTGCCTGACGCTGTTTCTGGTCTTTGTCTGCCAGGATTTACTGCCGGCCCAGTCGGCGCCGCTCAAGCCGGTGAATTTCGGCGAGCAGATGCCCGATTTCACCCTGCCGGTCGTGCAAGGAGGCACGGTCACTCTTTCGGCCCTGAAAGGCAAAAATGTACTGCTTGTCTTTCCGCGCGGCCGCGTCGGCGACCACTGGTGCCAGATCTGCCATTACCAATACGCTGAACTGGCCGACCTGGAAAGGGAATTGCAGATCCGCAAGAAGTACAACTTGGAGATATTCTTCGTCCTCCCCTATGACAAGGCCACGGTGGAACATTGGGCCGACATCTTTCCCGAGCAAATGGCCATGATCGAGGGCTGGAAGAATCCTCCCGCCGAAGCGCAAAAAGACCCGGGCACAGCACGCTGGATGGAAACTTCCCGGCGCCTGTTCCCGAAGAAATTCGTCATGAGCAAGGACAGCATTCCGCTCCCTTTCCCCATCCTGATCGACGGCGAGCGCAAACTGTCCGAAGGGCTGCAGCTATTCACCCTTTTCTGGGACCGCAGTTATGTCGAGCAGAACATGGCGACCGTTTTCCTGCTGGACGGCGAAGCACGGGTGCGGTTCAAGTATTTGAGCCAGAATACCGTCGATCGTCCCAGCGCCGACTTCCTGCTCAAGTTCATCGAGCGCATGCTGTAGCGTCGACCGGCGCTGAAAAAATTTGCCTGGGAACCTATAAGGCCGCTGTACGTATAGAAGGTTGCAGGCAATATAAAGGAGTAATGTCATGAAAAAATCATTTTTTATCATTTTCATGCTGGTTTTCTTGGCGCAAATCTGCACATCCCAAAGCCAGCCCGCTGCCGTCGGCAGCGCCGAAAAAAAAGCAGTGGTGGACGCGGTGGCGTCAGTATTGCAAAAACAATACGTTTTTCCGGACACGGCCCGGAGAATGGGTGACCTGATCAAGAAGAATCTGAAGGCCGGGAAATATACAATGATCGACGATCCCCGGGCCTTTGCCCTCAAGCTGACCGAGGATCTGCGCTCGATCAGCCGTGACCGGCACCTGGGCGTCCGCTTCGCACCGGAACTCATCCGAGAAATGAAAACTCCGGACGAGGCCCTGAAGAAAGCGGCCGAGGAATACCAGAAAAAGCTCGACCGCATGGACAACCACGGATTCAAGGAGGTCAAGATCCTCAGCGGCAATGTCGGCTACCTTAAATTCAACCACTTCAGCGCCGCCCAGAAAGCATTTCAGGTGGCGGTCGGGGCCATGGCCTTTTTGGCCAATTGCGATGCCCTGATCGTGGACCTGCGCGAAAACGGCGGCGGCAACCCCGAGATGATCCAGCTCCTTTCCAGTTATTTCTTTTCAGGGGAGCCCCGGCACCTCAATTCCTTTTATCACCGCATGGACGAAAAGACCGAACAATTTTGGACCCTGCCATATGTCCCCGGCAGCAAGCTGGCCGAAACCGACCTTTATGTCCTGACCTCCCGCTACACATTCTCAGGGGCCGAAGAATTCACCTATAATCTCAAAAATATGAAGCGGGCTACCATCATCGGTGAGACCACCGGCGGCGGCGCCCACCCCGTGCGCATGGAGATCCTCAACGATAATTTCGCCATCGGCGTGCCCTTCGCCCGGGCCGTCAACCCGATCAGCAAAACCAATTGGGAAGGTACCGGCATCGAACCAGACGTCAAGGTGCCGGCCGCCGTGGCCCTGGCCAAAGCCCGGATACTGGCCCTGGAAAAACTGGCGGGCCGGGAAAAGGATGAACGCATCAAAGCCACCTACCAGTGGGCGCTGGACGGGCTGCAAGCCGAATTGCACCCGGCAGCGATTACGGAAGACACACTGAAATCCTACGCTGGAGATTACGGCTCCCGAAAAATCACCTTCGAGAACGGCAGCCTGTTCTACCAAAGGGAGAACAGAGCCAAAATGAAGATGATCCCCATGGGCGAGGATTATTTCCGTTTCGAGGAGGTCGAATATTTCCGGCTGAAGATCGTCAAAAAGGACGGCCTGGTGACCGGCGTGGAAGGCCGCTACGACGACGGCACCATCGACGCCAATCCCAGGACAAATTGATTTTTAAGTCAGATGCCTGATTTTTGTCTCCCTGCTTGTTGATCAAAACACTTCGTCCAAAGAAAAAATATCACTACCCTATTCGGGTTGCACTGCTGGCGAGGTTGGATTACAATTGAAAAATGCTCCAGACCATGCTGGCCATCATGTTGCCGATCGCCCTGGGCTACCTGCTGAAGCGGGTCCGGCTTTTCCAGGAAAATGAAATTGCCGCCCTGCGCAAGTTCGTCATGCGCGTCGCCGTTCCTTTCCTGATCTTCCAGAACCTGTACCGGGCCGACGTCGAGAGCCTGCAGCAGGCATTGCCCTTGGTGCTGGCCTTCACGCTGCTGACCGCTTTGTACACCCTGGCCGCGCACCTGGTATCCCCCCTGGCGGCGGCAGGGGAAAAACAGCGGCTGACTTTCGCTTTTGCGGTCTTCGCCGGCAACTATGCCTTCCTGGGCTGGGGCGTGATCGTCTCTTTTTTCGGCGGCCGGGCCCTGACCCGGGCCGTGTTTTTTTCCATGCTGTTCTGGCCGGTTTTCCTGACCTGCGGATTTTTCCTGCGCCGCCGCTTCGACAACGGCAACGGTAAAGCGGAAAGATCCGGTTTTTTTGAGATCTTGATCCGTCACGCCGGAGTCCCGATCGCCACGGCCGCGACCGCCCTGGCATTGAATGTCGGCCGCGTGCGCCTGCCGGATATTTTTGCCGATTTCATCGGCCAATTCGCCGCCCTGGCCATACCCATGATCCTGTTCGCCATTGGCCAGAACCTGACGCTGTTCATGCCCGCCGCCCGCCTGCGCCTGGTGCTGGCCGCGTCTTTTTTCCGCCTGGTCGGCGGCTTCGCCCTGGGGTTGATAACCCTGGCGGCACTGCGACTTTTTTTCAATGTGGACATCCTGAGCCGCCAGGTGATCCTGCTGCAGGCGGTGATGCCCACCGCAACAATGACCACGTTTTTCAGCGAGTACGCCCCTCTCGACGAGGAGCTGCTATCCGGCGTCATCGCCGGTTCCACCCTACTCTCCTTTGTTACTCTGCCGCTCTGGGTGATGGTCATACGCGTCCTGGTCGGCTGACCGCCGGAAACCGGACTTCGCTCATACTTTATTCCCATTTGCAGAAATGTAACTTTGGTTGGTGGTGCGACGCCCGTTTTCAGCACATAAATTGGCTATGGAACAAGAAGCAAGCTTGCCGACAATGGGGCGCATTCCCGTAAAGAACGGTAAAAAATTCATTTTCCTCAAGCCGGAAGAGATCGAGTGCATCGAGGCGGTCCGCAATTACATCAGGATCCAGAGCGGCGGGGAATTGTTCCTGCTGCGGCAGTCGATGGCTGCCATAGAAGAAAAATTGCAGAACAGCAGAATTATCCGCATCAACCGCTCGGCCATGGTCAACATCGACCACATCAAGGAACTGCGCTACGACGACGCCTACCATTATGAAGTGGTCATGGATTGCGGCAAATGCTGGATTTGGGGCCGCAAGTTCCGCCATAACCTGCAGCGGGTCCTCGCCTCCTGAAACGAATTTTCGGCAGAAAAGCGCCCTAAAAAACCCATTTTTTTCAACCAGCTTATTCCCGCCTTGCGGATATTGCTTTTCGCGCTAAGAGCGAGCTTCCGATGTCTTTGAACAAAAACATCACGATCCAGTCCTTTTTTTTTCGGCTATATCTCCAGAAAAGGTAGCTGCCGGGATCATTTCCGGCCAAGATCACTTCAAAAAAAACTCAAGGGTAACGTTTTTCAAAAACAGAAGTCTAAATAAGTATGAAAAATGTCGCAAGAACAAGAAAAACAATGAGAATCTCACAAAAGAGGTGTGAAATGAAGAAAGTAACTTTTTGGATGGTGTTGTTCTTCAGTATATTTGCCTTGCTCCTGCCTCAGCCGCAGGCGGCCGCCAAAAAAACATTCCTTGCGTCTCGGATAAATCCCCACCCCCCGGTCATCGACGGCAAATTGACCGATCCCGCCTGGCAGCATGGGGAAAAGGAATGGGGCTCCGGCTTTATTCAGAGGACTCCCGAAGAAGGCAAATCTCCATCCCAGCCAACTGAATTCAAGATCCTCTATGATGACAAGAATCTCTATATCGCCATCCGCGCCTTTGACAGCGAGCCTGAAAAAATCGAAAAACGTCTCTCGCGGCGGGACCTGCTGGAAGGCGATTATGTGGATGTGCAGATCGACAGTTATTTCGACCGCAGGACAGCCTTCGCTTTCGCCGTCAACGCCGCCGGGGTCAAACGGGATAAGCTTATCGCCAATGACGGCGGCAGGCAAGACGAAAATTGGGATCCCAACTGGACCGTCAATACCGCGGTGGATGAAATGGGCTGGAGCGCTGAAATGAAGATTCCCTTCAACCAGCTGCGCTTTGCCGACCGGCCGGAAATGACCTGGGGACTGCACGTAACCCGCTACATCCATCGCCTGCAGGAAACATCGGACTGGAACCTGATCCCGCAGAACGCCTCGGGCTGGGCCAGCCAATTCGGCGAGTTGCGCGGCTTGAGCAAAATTCAGCCTAAAAAACAGATAGAATTGCTTCCCTATTCGCTGGGAAAACTGCATTTTTCGCAGCAGGAAGAAGGAAATCCATTCGCCCCAGGCCGCGCCGGCGGCCTTTTCGCGGGAGTGGACGGCAAAATAGCCGTGACCAACGACTTGACCCTCAATTTCACCATCAATCCGGATTTCGGTCAGGTGGAAGCCGATCCATCGCAAGTAAACTTGAGCGCTTTCGAGAGCTTTTTCCAGGAAAAAAGACCATTCTTCGTTGAAGGCAGCAACATATTGAATTATCAGATAATGGGCGGCGACGGCGGCTTTTCCATGGACAATCTCTTTTACTCGCGCCGCATCGGCCGCCGGCCCCATTTCGCCCCCGAATTGAGCGACAATGAGTACGCGGATACGCCGCAAAACACCTCGATATATGGCGCCCTGAAGCTGACCGGCAAAACCCGCAACGGCTGGTCGCTGGGCATCCTGGAAAGCCTGACCGGCAAGGAGCAGGCAGCGATCGATTTTTCGGGGGAAAGGCGCCTGGAAACGGTCGAGCCCGCGACCAATTATTTTCTGTTCCGGGCCCAGAAGGATTTCCGCCAGGGTGATACCATCATCGGCGGCATGCTGACCGCAGTTAACCGCAACCTTGGCGAACCCAACCTGGACACCCTGCACAAGGCGGCTTTCAGCGGCGGTTTGGACATCTTCCACAGCTGGAAGAAAAAAACATACTATTTCTCCCTGAAGACCGTGTTCAGCAATGTCAGCGGCAGCAAGGAGTCTATCCAGGATACCCAGGAATCGCCTGTCCATTATTTCCAAAGACCCGATGCCGACCACTTGGCCTACGATACGGAACAAACATCCCTCACCGGGCACGGCGGCACGCTCTCTTTCGGCAAGCAGGGCGGCGGCCGTCTGAATTTCTCCGCCGGGGTCACCTGGCGCTCTCCCGGCCTTGAATTAAATGACATGGGCTACCTGCGCAGTTCCGACCGCATCATGCAATGGGTCTGGGCCGGCTACACCATCGGCAAGCCTTTCGCCATTTTCCAGAGGGTCTATTTGAACTTCAACCAGTGGAAAGGTTTGGATTTCGGCGGCAATGAGCTTTTTGCCGGCGGTAATTTCAGCTTCTCCTGCAAGTTCAAGAACTACTGGTCGCTGGGCACCGGCATCAACGTCGAAGGCAAGGGACTTTCACCCAACGCCCTGAGGGGCGGCCCCGCCCTCTTGACCACGGGCGGCTGGAGCCACTGGTTCGAGATCGCCTCCGACAGTCGCAAAAAGATGAACTTCTATTTCGGCGCAGCCAATTACTGGGGCGTAAGCCAAAGCAACCGCTTCCAGGATGCCTGGTTCGGTGTCACCTTCCGCTCCAGCCAGGCACTTTCCATCTCGCTTGCTCCGACCTATTCCTCCAACCGCTGCGAATTGCAATACGTGGACACCGTCACTGCGGGAAACGAACCGCGCTATGTTTTCGCCGCCATCGATCAGAAGGTTTTCCGATTGGTGCTCCGCCTCAATTTCAGCCTGACACCTGACCTTTCCATCCAATACTATGGGCAGCCCTTCATCGCCAGCGGCAATTATTCCCAATTCAAACACATCACCGATCCCCGCGCCACTGCCTATGCCAACCGCTTCCACGTTTTCACGGCTGATGAAATCGCCTATGACGAAAACGAGAACTCCTATCGAGCAACTGAAGGCGGCAATGCGGGCAATTCCTTCAACTTTGCCAATCCCGATTTCAAATTCCTCGAATTTCGCTCCAACCTGGTGCTGCGCTGGGAATTCAAGCCCGGCACAACCCTTTACCTGGTCTGGTCGCAGGGCCGGACGCAGGACTTCAGCAACAGCAATTTTACGCTGGGCCATGACTTCTCGCGCATATTCAGCATTTACCCGGAAAACATCTTCCTGGTCAAGTTCACTTATGGCTTCGACCTGTAGATAGGACTCGCATACAAAAAGAAACCCGCCCGGCTCCGGCCGTGGCGGGTTTCGGTCTAAAGAGGGAAGATGAATTCCGTGGTTATTCGCTCTTCTTGTCCTCGAGCTTCTTTTTGGCCGACGGGGGCGGGGGCGGCAGGATACGCTTGCCGATCTTTTTCTTGAACTCATCGCGCGCCTGGCGGCTGTCCAGGTAGAACTGCATCTGCACAAACTCCTCCTCCATGGCCGCCGCCATCTTTGGGATGGAGTTACTCTCTTCCCAGCTCCATTGCTCGTAGGTGACATTCCAGACGAAATCGGCGAACTCCTTCATGAAAAGGTTCTTCAGCATTTCATTGCGGATAATCGGGGTAATGATCATCTTGAAGATCGTCAGCATGCGCTGGTAACGGTTGTAGAAGATCTTGTCGATCAAGCCGGCATTCAGAGTGGCCTTGGCGTCCATGGACAGCTGCGACAGCCGGTTGTCGACCTCGGCAATGCCGGTGTTCGCCACTTTGTTCTGGCCCTCCTCGCCTTTTTTCACCTTTACGACCGGCAGGTCCTCGAACAGGGTGAGCAGCGAGTTGAGCAGTGAGTAGCCGTCCTTCACAACGGCCGCTTCAGCGCCGGAAGCGGCGCCCTCGGCGGCCGGGACAGCGACCGTCTCCAGGGCAGCCGGATCCCCGGCATACAGCCCGGTGCCCAGCAGCGCGACCATCAATACCAATACTCTCAGTCTCATTTTATGCCTCCTTGTCTTGAATTTCGCGAAATTGCGTCAACAGATGCTCCAGCGCGTTCTCCCGGATCACCCGGCTTAACTTCTGCTGCACTTCCCCCGGGTCGCCGCGCTCGATGGCAGCCGAAGGAGCAACGGATTCCATGGCGGCAGCGGGCCTTTGCAGGGCGGCGGCGATACAGGTGGAGAAATACGGGTTGAATGGATGCAGAGCCCCGGTTTTATGGTCTTCTATATCGAGCCGGCCGGCCTGCCCATAGAGAAAGGAGCCTGAGAGCATCACGCTCACTTCCGGGGCCGGCTGCAGGTTCCGCCAGGTCCCACGCAACAGCCAGAAAGAGACCAGCCCGAGGACCAGAAGCAGTGAAGCGACCGTTGCGACGATCGCGGGACGTTTGACCTTTTTCCAATCGAACAGGTGCTGTAGCGGGCGTTCAGAAAAGTCGCCGGGGACAAATTCATGACGGCGGAATTCAGCCAACGCCTTTTTTCTATCCAGGGCGATCAGCCCGGCAATTCTATCCCATTGTTCAAATTTTTTTTCCATGATACTCCTCCCGGTAAAAACGCAGCACGGCCCGGCGTGCCCGGTTCAAGCGCGACATAACCGTACCAGGGCTGATTTGGAGCGTCTGCCCGATCTCCTGGTAGGAAAGCCCGGCATACTCACGCATGACCAGCACATCGCGTTGACGGCGCGGCAGCCCGGCGATGGCCTTCCTGACGATACCGATCTCCTCTTCCCGCCCGGCCTGGCTCTCAGGCGTACGCCAGTCGACAGCGGCGAACTCGGAGACTGGCAGCGATGTACCGCGCACTTTCCGGCACCGCATCAGGTCCAGGCAGGTGTTGCGGGCGATGCGCATGATCCAGGCCTGGGGATTTTCCGGCCGGCTCTGGGCATAATGAGTCAATGCCTTGGCAAAGGTATCCTGGGTCAGGTCGCGGGCGTCGGCGGCATTGCCGGCAAATCCCAGGCACAGGCAGAAAACCTTGTCCTTGAAGGCCAACAGATCCTGTCCGGATTGAATCTGGGCCTGGATAGGCGCAGGATCATTCATCAACATCTCCTCGATCATCATTGCCGCTTCCTGCATCATACCCTATTAACGCCCCGGTCCACAAAATATTCCCTGGAATTAACAAAAAACTGTGTTAAAATCCAAAAATATTCATCTAAAGGAGGAAGCGCCAATATGTTCAAAGTCAACGAATATTTTGAGGGCCGGGTGAAGTCCATCGCCTTCGACAGCCCGATTGGCCCGGCCACGATCGGGGTCATGGCTGCAGGCGAATACGAATTCGCCACCAAAACACTGGAGATCATGCAGGTCATCAGCGGCAGGTTGACGGTCAAGCTGCCGGAAAAAGACACCTGGGAAACCTTTGCGACCGGACAGTCCTTTGCCGTTCCCGCCAACCAAAAATTCCAGCTCAAGGTCGCCGAGGCCAGCGCCTATCTTTGCCTGTACAAATAAAGAAGATCTTGAAGCGATCGGCAGCAATTATAAATATCTGCCCGCGGCTTAATTTCTTGAAACCGGCACTGTTGAAAAAAAAATCCTCCTCCGCTAAAATATCGCTTAAAAATGACAAAATAAAACAGCGATCGAGGTGAGTACATGGCACATCAGACACAGATTTTGCTGGTGGTGATCGGCTATTTCGTTCTGTTGATCCTCTGGGGTTTATACCAGGGGCGCAAGGTGAAAACCGACTGCGATTACGCCATCGCCGGCCGCAGCCTTCCCGGTTGGGTGGCGGCCCTTTCGGAAAGGGCCACCGGCGAATCATCCTGGGCACTGCTGGGATTGCCCGGCATGGCCTACGCCACGGGATTGACCGAGATCTGGACCGCGCTCGGCTGCGTGCTCGGCATCATCACTGCCTGGGCCGGGCTGGCCTGGCGCCTGCGCGACGAAGCCGAAAAATACCAGGTGAACACCTTCAGCGAATACATCGCCAAAAAACACGGTGAAATGGGGCAATGGATCCGCATAATCGCCAGTTTGACCATAGTTTTCTTTTTTTTCTTTTATGTCGGTGCCCAATTCCTGGGCGGCGGCAAGACCCTGTTCACCCTGTTCGGCATCCCGGCCAATTGGGGAATGCTGATCACAGCGCTGATCATCGTCCCCTATACCATTTACGGGGGCTTCCGCAGCGTCGTTTACACCGATTGCATCCAGGCCATCCTCATGATCATCACCCTGATCGCTACTCCCATTGTCGGCGTTATCGTGATCGCCAAGACCCCCGGTCTCTTCGCCAGCTCAATCCCCCAGGCCCTTAGCGCTGCCGGGCCTGCCTATATTTCCCTGACCGGGGCCGCGTCGGGATTCGCCGCCGGGCTGGTGATCATGGCCGGCTTTTCCTGGTTTTTCGGATACCTGGGCGGTCAGCCGCAGTTGAGCATGCGCTTTATGGCCATTAAAAACACAGCACAGGCAAAAAAAGCCAGAAATATCGGTGTTGCCTGGACATTGATCGCCTATTGCGGCGCCCTGGCCGTCGGCTGGATCGGCATCGCCCTGTTCGGTCCCTCGGGATTGACGGACCAGGAGTATGTCCTTCCTGCCGTCCTGTTGAAACTTTTTCCACCGGTACTTGCCGCCATTCTGATCGCAGGCGCCATCGCGGCCATGGTCTCTACCGCCGATTCACTGCTGATCCTGTCCGCCTCGGAACTTTCGGAAAATCTGATCAAGCCGCTTTCAAAAAACCGTGAGGGAAGCGACTGCCTCGGGCGATCGCGGCGCATCACCGCCCTGCTGGCCGTCATTGCCCTGGCCCTGGCTTTCCTCTTCCCCACCCGGCTCATCTTTACCATGGTGGGTTATGTATGGGCCGGTATCGGCGGCACATTCTCCATCGTCATTCTCTTCACCCTTTTCTGGAAACGCTACCACGGCCGGGCCGTGATCGCCACCATCATCAGCGGCCTTCTGTTCACTGTCCTGTGGAGCATAACCGGGATGAACGCCAGGATCACATCGCGACTGCTTACTTTTTTCGTGGCCGGGGCCGTGGCCGTGGTCGCCACATTCATTTTACCTAAGAAAGGCGACCGGGCCGAAGCCTAAAAAGCCGTTACTGGACTTTGCAGGCGTCGGGCCCAGCCTGCCTTCCCGGCTCAGACCGAACCCGATCAGGGGATGTCAATTGAAACGATCCTGTCAACAAAGATCTATCTGCCGTTATTGTCGTCTTTCCCATGCTCCCCGGTGGCACCCTGATTTGAGGTGGCCGTTCCAGAAGCAGTTCCATTGGAGGACTGGCTCGAGCTTGATCCCGACTGCCCCTGGATGGCGTTGGGAGAATAAGTCCCAGTACGCTGATTGCCGGCCGTTCCCCTGAGCAGCATTCGTTCCACGCCCTGGAAGCGATCGGAATATATTTTCAGTTCTGGGCAGACCACCGCATTTCTGGAACTGGAATAGTTGATGCTGTAGCCGTTCCTTGCCGCCCAGCGACTGTCGGGATTCCAGTCACGAACTACCATTCGCTCAGCGTTAGGTGTGGCAGGCGGACGGGGAGTCTTGCCAAACTTGCCGGATGAATCAGGGACAAGTCCCCTTTCCTTGCCGATCGGCGGCTGAGGCAGCTTGCTGCCGTCAACGGCCGGAACAGCACGCTCGATCAGCTGTTCCTTCCAGTTGCCGGCCGGGGTTTTGAGTACCTTCATGACGATTTTCAGCACCGGGGACGGCAGTTCAGGCCGGCGGGAACGATATTCCGGCAGTTCCGGATCGGCAGGCGGATACGGCGCCGAGATATTGAGAATATATTTCTGGAGATAGTAATTCAGGGTGGGGAAGCAATAGCTGCTTTGGAAATCGACGATCCCCGGGTGGAACCAATCACCGGGAATCCAGGTCCAGCCTCGCTTCATCCAGACCCAAGTGCCCATGTGGGCCGGCACCCAACCCCAGAGCTGCTGGGGCACCAGGAACAACTGGCCGTTGAGATGCACAAAATCGGCATGGAAAAAAGGACGCTCGGCATAAGCGAACCGATCATCGGCCGGTCTCCAGACATAACCAAAAAGATCGTCATAGATCCATTCACCGAATTGCGACGACCATTTCTCCGCCCAGTACAGCAGGGCCTTGTTCTTGAACTTCGTCAGCTTGGGCGGAACCTTGCTGATACCGTAGTGCAACTCCTTGAAATGCCTATCCACATATTCGTTCCAGGCCCTGAATTCAATGCTCCGCTTCTCCACCAACCCGCTGAGGGCGTGGTCGGCGCCGATGGTCCGGGGACGGTTCACGCGGATCGTGATCTTTTTTAGCGCCCGGCCGTCACTGCCGTAAAGCGCCGCGAATTTCCCACCGTCTGAGAAAAGGGAGGTGCCGCCGGCAGGATCGAGGCGAAGGGTGGCCAGAGTCCTGGATGACAACTTGACGGCCGCGGTAGGTGTAATGACCTGGAACACCTCCCGACCATATGTCTGCGGCAAGATATATACTTGCCCCTGCAGCAGGTGCAGGGTGGTGACCCGCCAATTCGAGGTCAAGGCCGGGGCCAGCACCGTGGTGATGCGCAAGCGGGAATTTTTATCCATCCGGACCACAGTACCGTTATTGAATTGCAGTTCGCAGCGACCGTTAGCTGAGGTCGCCACCGTATCGCCGGGAACGACGGGCAGATTCACCACTGCCTGGTTTTCGCTGCCGTTGGCACGGATGACCGCGGACTCGTCATCAACAAAGGAAATATGGCTATAGTTTGATTCCACCCCAGCCATATTGAATCCGCTGAATAAAAGAAAAACGGTCAAAAACGAAAGGATCAAATCTTTTTTGCGTCCCATACTTCCCTCCTGACATGATATTTCAAATTTTTCCCCCATCGCCAAGGGTGAGCATATTCCGTGCCAATGATTGAAGGCAGCCCTGTAGTCAAAATAGGACATATCGTTCACATTTCCAGGAAAAAACAGGACAAGGACCCGACCTTGATTCATTGCATTTTTGTACATTGTGATCCAGCCTGCAGCGGCTGCCAGGCCAAGCATTGGGGAGCGGCCAGAAGCCATGATTGGATTTGTCAGGTTCGCGTATTGAAAAAAACCGCTTTTTCAGCTATAAACTGAATTGAAAGAAACAATGCACATGACAATGAACCGTTTCCTTCGGCTGGCTCTGCCGCTATGGTTGGTGGCGGCCTTCCAGATTCACATTTTGGCCTTGGACCCGAAAATGGAACTCGACGAATACACCGTGGAGCACTATTCCACGGAGAACGGCTTGCCGCAAAGTTCAGTGTTGGCCATGGCCCAAACCCGTGACGGCTACCTCTGGCTTGGCACCTACGAAGGCCTGGCCCGCTTTGACGGTCTCAACTTCACGGTTTTTGACAAGAGCAACACTCCGCAAATGGAAAGTAACGGCATCAAAGCCCTGGCCGAAGACCGGGAAGGCCATCTTTGGGTGGGGACCACCGCCGGACTGCTGCGCTACAGCCGGGGCCATTTCCAGCGCTTCGACAAGCGCCAGGGGCTGCGGAGCCATTTCATCCTGTGCCTGTTCCTGGACCGTTCCGGCACCCTGTGGGCCGGCACTACCGGCGGCTTGCATCGCTGGGATGACAATCGTTTTCAGACGTTCACCAAAGCCCAGGGGCTGTCGAGCAATTACATCACATCTCTGGCCGATGACGGCAGCGGCGGAATTTGGATCGGGACCGGCCGGGGGCTCAACCATTTCCAAAATGAAAAAATCGAGATTTTTAACGCCGACCGCGGCCTGCCGCACAATGATATCCGCGCCCTGCACCTCGACCGGCAGGGGACCCTGTGGATCGGCACCAGCGGCGGCGGGCTGTTCAATTTCCGCGCCGGCCGTTTCGAACCCCTGAAGGAAACGCTTTCGTCCGCCGATATCCGCTCCGTTTATCAGGACCGCCACGGGATCATGTGGATCGGCACCAACCAGGAACCGCTGAACCGCCTGAAAGACGGCCGGATCTCGGTCATGGGCCAGCGACTGGCCGGGCTGATGTCGGCCCGGGTCATCCTTGAAGACAATGAAGGCAGCCTGTGGGTCGGCACCCGCGACGGTCTCATTCAGTTGAAGGACGACAAATTCATACTGTACGGGGCCCGCAACGGCCTACCGGTTGACCCGGTGCGCGCGGTGTTCGAGGACCGCCAGGGCAACATCTGGGTGGGCACGGTCGGCGGCGGCCTGGTCAGGTTCCAAAATGGAGAATGGAAAACCTACAACCAGAACCAGGGATTGCTCAGCGACCATGTCTGGTCCATCGCCCAGGGCCTGGACAATGCTCTATGGGTGGGAACTTACGGTGGCGGCCTGTTCCGTTTGCCGGCCGGGAAAAAAACAAAAGTATTTACTCGAATCAAAGGAGTGGCCAGCGACATCATTCGCGCCCTCCTCGCGGACAGCAGTGGCCGCGTCTGGGTGGGAACCAACGGCGGCGGGCTCGATTGCATTGAAAAAGGACGCATCACCAATTTCAACTCCAACCACGGCCTGCCCAATAACTATATATATGCCCTGGGCGAAGACAAAAAGGGCCGAATCTGGGTCGGGGCCTACAACGGTGGGTTGGCCGTGCTGGAACAGGGCCGTTTCCGCAAACTGTCTGTCAAGGGCATTGCCGATCAGCCCGTTTGGGTCATCCACACTGACCAGGATGGAGATCTTTGGGTGGGCACCGATCACGCCGGCCTGCTTTGGATCCATGACGAGCAGGTGGTTCGTTTTTCCAGCCGCGACGGCTTGTACAGCGACCAGGCCTTCCAGATCCTGGAGGACCGACGCGGCCGGTTATGGATGAACTGCAACAAGGGCATTTATCATGTGGCCAAAAAGGACCTCCTGGCCTATGCCGCGGGAAAATTGCCCCGCATTCCCTGCGTGTCTTTCGGCAAGTCCGAGGGCATCAAGGTGACCGAAAGCAGCGGCCCTGCTCAGCCGGCCGGATGCATCGACCGCCAGGGCCGGATCTGGTTTCCCACCATCCGCGGCCTCACCATGTTCGACCCTGACCGTCTGCGCATCAATCAGGTCGAACCGCCGCTGGTCATAGAAAAGGTCGTTATCAACGACCGTGATCTGACGGCTTCGGGAACGGTGACCGCCCCCCCGGGAAAAGGCAATATTGAAATCGATTATACAGCCATCAGCTTTTTACAGGTTGACAAAATGCAATTCGCCTACCGCCTCGAAGGTTTCGATCAGGATTGGATCCAGGCGGCCAATCGCCGATCCGCGTTCTACACCAACCTGCCGCCGGGATCGTACACTTTCCGCGTCATTGCCGGCAATGGTGACGGCATATGGAACCGCAGCGGCGCAGCTTTGACATTCAACCTGCGACCATACTTTCATCAGACCGCCTGGTTCCGCTGGCTGGTCGCCCTGAGCGGCATATTGCTGGTGGCCGCGATGTTTTTCCTGGCCCTGCACCGGGCCAAAGTGCGGGAACGCAAGCTGGAAAACCTGGTGAACGAACGCACAGTGCAATTGCAGCACCTGGCCCGCTACGACGGACTGACCGATCTGGCCAACCACCGCACCTTCTACGAAGTTTTTCAAAAGGAATGGGCGGTGGCCGGACGTGAAAAAAAACTGCTTTCCTTGATCGCCGTGGACATCGATTACTTTAAAACGTACAACGATTCCCTCGGCCACCAGGAAGGCGATGAATGCCTCAGAAAAGTGGCCCAGGTCATCCGCGCCCACATCAAGCGTCCGGCTGACCTGGCCGCGCGTACCGGCGGCGATGAGTTTTTTCTCCTGCTGCCGGGAACGGGAAATGACGGGGCGCTGGCCATGGCCGAAAGCATTCGCACGGGGATCGCCCAACTGGCCATTCACCATCCGGCATCACCGATCGCGGCAGTGGTCACGGTCAGCCTGGGCATGGCCACAACGATCCCGACGCCTGAAGACGAAGCCACCCTGTTCATCAGCCGTGCCGACCATGCTCTTTACCAAAGCAAGCGGCAAGGGCGCAACCGCAGCGGCGGCGATTGACCCAGATTCATATATCCAGGATATCCATGAAAGACCGCAGCGCGTATTGTTTTTTATTCGCGATACTCAATTTTTGATTGCCAACGCAATTGGATTCGGCTTGTTGGACTCAAAAACGCAGGGTAAAGACCGTACCCCCACAAGGTTGGGATTGAACCGAAATGACCCCGTGGTGCAAACGCATGACCTGACGTGAAAAACTCAAGCCGATGCCCGAGCCTTCCTTTTTTGTAGTGAAGAAAGGGATGAATATTTTTTCCCGGGCTTCAGGATCGATTCCCGGACCGTTGTCGCTGACCTGAATCACCACCAGGCCGCGCTCATTCATGCGCGAGGAAAGATGGATGTGCGGGGCTTCGCTTCCGCCCAGCGCTTCCATGGCATTGAGCAGCAAATTGATCAGCACCTGCTCTGTCAAATCAGGATCGGCGGTCATTTCAAGCGAGGACGGTTCCACCTCAGCGCTGAAGGTGATGCCCTGACGTGTCAGCTTATCCTGCAGCAGTTTTTCCATACGCTGAAACATCTCAGTGACCGGGAAGATCTTAAACTGCGGTTTGGGAATCAGGGCCACGCTGCGGTAGGCTTGGACAAAACGCATCAGCCCATGGCTGCGCCTATCTATGGTCTGCAGGGCCTCGGCTACGTCCTGGCTGCGTGTCGAATCCAGGGCATTGCCTTCACTGCCGGCCGCAGGCAGCAGGGAAGAAGCGGTGGCGGCCAGTGAAGCGATAGGAGTGAGCGAATTCATGATCTCATGGGTCAACACCCGGGTCAGGCTTTGCCAGGCTTCGGTTTCCTTTTCTTCCAATTCCACCTGGATATTTTGCAAAGAGATCAATTTGTAAAGCTGACCGCGCAGTTTGAATTCCGTGGTGGAAAGCGACAGCTGGAGTTCTTCATCGGGAAAATCCAGTTTGAGCAAGGATTTTTCTCCGGGCCGCAACCGCTCGATATCCTCGCGCAGCTGTTGAAACATCGGGGGCAGGTCGGTGATGTGGCGCAGGTGGGAAACACGGAGCAGACGCTTGGCCGCATGGTTGAATAAATCAATGCCGCCGTCGGCACGCAACGACAGCAACCCGACGCCGATATGCTGGACCACGGTTTGCAGATAACGGTACTGCTCCTCTTTTTCCTCACGGGCACGCTGGAATTGACCGCTGATTTCCCGGAACGCGTCATTCAGGTCGGCAAAAGATCCGCCCAAGCCTTCAATCCCTGGTGAAAGTGAAAAATCATGGTAGCGCACCGCCTGAAGGAACCGGGCCAGGCCGCGGTTGGAACGGTCGATATATTTAAACAGAGAAACCAGCGTGTAAATAAAAACAGAGGCGGCCAGCAAACCCGGGATACCCAGGGTGAGATCACGCAGCCAGTAAAAGAAAAACCCGGCCGCGGCAGCGATCAATAACAAACGCCAGCCGACCTGGAAACGAAAACGCTTGCTGATTTTCATAGCCGCTAAAACCATCCCCGGGCTTTAAAGGCCATATTTTTCAAGGCGGCGGTACAAGGCGGCGCGGGTCAATCCCAGTTCCTTGGCCGCCTGGCTGATATTTCCCTGGTATTTGCTCAGGGCGCGGCGGATCAGGGTCTCCTCAGCCTGCTCCAGGTTCAGATCCTTGAACGCCAGTTCTTCCGCGTTTTCAGAAATATTGGCAAACATGAAATCACCCGGCTGCAGTACGGGAGCATCGCTTAAAATAACCGCCCTTTCCAGGGCATGCTTTAATTCACGGACATTGCCCGGCCAATGATAACCGGCCAATTTTTTCAAAGCGGCCTCGCTTATGGTTTTTGCTGCTTTCTGGTATTTGCGGCAAACCTGTCCGGTAAAATGTTCCGAAAGTGGCTTGAGATCATCGAGCCGATCACGCAGAGGCGGCAAATGGATTTCTACGGTATTGATGCGGTACAGCAGGTCCTGGCGGAATTGTCTGCGGTTTACCAATTCGGCAATGGGCATGTTGGTGGCGCAGATCAGGCGGATATCAACGCTGATGGAGGCATTGGCACCAAGGCGGGTCACTTGCCTGGTTTCCAGCACGCGCAACAACTTGGCCTGCAGGCTGAAGGGCAGGTTGCCAATTTCATCCAAAAACAGAGTCCCGCCCGAAGCCAATTCAATTCGGCCTACCCGATCGCTGCGGGCATCGGTAAAAGATCCCTTGACATGGCCGAAAAGTTCGCTTTCAAAAAGCGTTTCGCTTATCCCCCCCATGTCGACGGCCAGGAAAATTTCTTTGGATCGGGCCGAGTGCCGGTGCAGGGCTCTGGCCACCAGTTCTTTGCCTGTGCCGTTTTCCCCAATGATCAGCACATTGGCATCGGTGGCCGCCACCTTGGTGATGGTCTGAAATACATCAAGCATGGCCGGGGAAGAACCCACAAAATCGTGAAAAGGATGGTCCAGGTCGGCACTGAGCTGTTGTTGTCGCCGGCGCAGGCTTTCCGCTTCGAACCGGGAAGAACGCAAGTGCATGGCGGCTGAAACCGTAGCCAGCAGCTTTTCGTTCTGCCATGGTTTCAGCACAAAATCGCTGGCTCCCTCCTTGATGGCTCGCACGGCCAAGCCGATATCACCGTAGGCCGTGATCAAAATAACCACTGCCTGGGGATCGATGGACAGAATTTTTTCCAGCCACAAAAACCCTTCCTGGCCGCTGCTGACGTCGCGTTCGAAATTCATGTCCAGGAGGATGACATCAAACGTTTCATTGCTGAGCAATTGCGGGATCATGGACGGATTTTTTTCAGTGCGCACAGATTCCACGTGCTGCTTAAGAAAAAATTTTGCCGCCTGCAACACGTCGGCATCGTCATCCACGATCAGGATTTTTCCGAAATTTTTTTTCATCGTTGCCCATTCCATAAAAAAATTTCAGCAATTTTTCTGCCATTATAACACAGCGCAGGAAAAGTTCCCATCCGGCATAGGAAATCCCCAGGCATTCCCCGGTGATCACCCTAGCTGCTGTCCGAAAACGGACAGCGGTTGTTCCACCAGCGAACATCCCCATCCCTGGCAGAGTTGAGCTGGAAAAACGCAATTTCGGGAAATGCATTTATTTCAGACTCCGCTTTCGGATCACTCCCGGCAATCTAGAGAATTTGGCATCATACTTGCTTTGTTAAATCATAATGATAAAAAGCTATTTGCTGAGCGCACTGCGTAACCTGAAAAAAACCAAGCTGTTCACATTAATAAACGTTCTGGGGCTCACCATGGGCATGAGCGCCTGTCTGTTCATCCTGTATTTTGTCAACTATGAAAAAAGCTATGATCGCTTTCATGAAAACAGCGACCGCATCTATCGGTTGCGTTACGAGCGTGCCGATCAGGACGGCCAGGCTGTAAGCTTCGCATCCTGCTGCCCGCCCGCCGGATTGCGGATCAGGGAGCTGTATCCCGAAATAGAAAAAGTAGCTCGCCTGTTCCGCTATCGCGCTTCGGTTTCTCATGCAGAAAACAGGTTCATTGAAGAAAGAATGTATTTTGCCGAGGCTGACTTCCTGGCGATTTTCAAATATGAATTCAGCAGCGGCGACCCTGTAAACGGCATTAAACAGCCGAATCGGGCCTTTATTTCCGAAGCCACGGCCAGCAGGTATTTTGCAGGCAAAAACCCGCTCGGGCAGACCATCAGTGTCGATAAAAAGGTTGATTACCAGGTCACGGGGGTGTTTAAGGACATTCCGCAAAATTCTCATTTGAAATTTGATATTCTTTTGTCCTATGCCAACATTCTCGACCTTTACGGCAAAGATATAGAAAATTCATGGGGAGACAGCGGCTGGTTCACCTACCTGCTGCTGAAATCCCAGGCCGATGCCTCGGCTTTTGAAAAAAAATTGCCCGCGCTCGTTGAGGCCGAATTCGGAAATGTGCTGCGGGCATATAAGTTGACCTGCGATCTCAAATTGCAGCCGTTGCGGGACATTCACCTGACTTCAAATTTTCAGCAGGAGCATGAAGTCAACGGCGACCTAGGCACCGTGAATTTTCTGTCGCTGATCGCAATTTTCATCATTGCCATCGCCTGGGCAAATTACACCAATCTTTCCACGGCCCGTTCTCTGGCCCGAGCCAAAGAGGTGGGAATCCGCAAGGTTGCAGGTGCTGGCCGCGGCCAATTGATGGCCCAGTTTTTTTTGGAAACGGTTTTGATCAATATGCTTGCCATGATTTTAACATTGCTGGCGGTAAAGCTGTTCCTGCCGCTCTTTGGGCAGATCACGGGTATACCGTTGGCATACGGTATCTGGACCCATCAATGGTTCTGGCTTACAGTTCTGGCCATGTTGCTGGCCGGCGTTTTCCTTTCCGGTTTGTATCCCGTGCTTGTTCTCTCCTCGTTCCAACCGGTGATCGTCCTGAAAGGGAAAGTGGGAAACGCCGCCAGGGGAATGAATTTGCGCAAATTCCTTGTGGTATTCCAGTTCGTGATGGCTTTGGGGCTTCTCATCAGCACGTTCACAGTGTTCCGCCAGATATCATTCATGAAAAATCAAAATCTCGGTTTCAGCATGGAAAACAAACTGGTCATCAGGGCTCCCAGAGTAAGGAGCGCGTCATTTGGCAGCGCCTTGCAAACATTCAAGCAGCAGCTTAGTAAAAATTCTGAAATCAGTGGCTTTTGCGTCGGTACCGATGTGCCTGGCAGGCAGGTCTGGTGGGATGCCGGCGCTATTCGCCGGGTGGGCACGGATGACAACAAGAATTATCAAATTGTCGGGATCGATTATGATTATGTGAAAGTGTTCGACCTGAAAATCGTAGCCGGAAGGAACTTTGCCAAAGAGTATCCGGCAGATAGAAGCGCTTTGATTCTCAACGAAACAGCGGTCAAATGGCTGGGCTTCCAGAGCTCAGCAGCCGCCATCGGGCAGCGGGTGATTTATTGGGACGACATCTTTGAAGTTGTCGGCGTGTTGGCCGACCATCACCAACAATCATTGAAGAAGGCATTTGAACCTCACATCTTCCGCTTCATGCCCGAGGGCAGGGATGTGAGAGGATTGTTCGTTTTGAAATTGAACACTCGGGAAATGGAATCGACCATCCGGAAAATCAGGAGACTCTATGACAAGTTCTTCCCTGACAATCCGTTCGAATATTTTTTTCTTGACGATCATTACAACCAGCAATACAAAGCGGATGAGCTGTTCGGAAAGGTTTTCGCCCTCTTTTCATTTCTGGCCATTGTCGTGACCAGCCTGGGGATCCTGGGCTTGTCCTCTTTCATGGCCCTGCAGCGCACCAAGGAGATCGGCATCAGGAAGGTCTTGGGCGCCAGTACTCCAAGGATAATTTTCCTGTTGGTGAAAGACTTCCTGCAACTGCTATCCATCTCCTTTGCCATCGCCTTGCCCATATCCTATCTTTTTATAAGCCATTGGCTGCGAGCATTCGCGGTGAGAACAGATCTTTCAGCGGGATTGTTTCTATATCCCTTGACCATGGTTTCCCTGGTCACGATCATCACAATTTGCTCGCACGTTCTGAAGGCGGCCATGGCCAATCCGGTTGACAGCCTGAAATATGAATGACAGCGAAAATTGATGTCAACCGAAACGGATCCGGGAGCGTCTAATATGCGACAAGGGAAAAACAAGAATCATAGAGGCAATAAAAATGTTTAAAAACTATTTAAAAACTGGTTTCCGAAATCTTGTCAAAAACAAGTCGTATGCATTTATAAGCATACTCGGTCTGGCGATCGGCATGGCGGTTTGTATTTTACTATTATTGTATGTCAAGCACGAGTTGAGCTATGACCGCTTTAATAAAAATGCGGATCACATTTACCGCTTGTGCCAGCCGCAGCATCCCTATCAGGCGCCGCAAGCGGCAAAATTGCTGGCTGATAACCTTCCGGAAATCAAGGATTATGCGCGAATTCTTGTACAAGGGAAAACCATTGTGCAGTATAAAGATAAAAGATATCTTGAAAAAGAAAATGCATTTGCCCTTGCCGATGCCAGTCTGTTTCGCATCTTCTCTTTTAAATTCAAGCGGGGCGATCCAGAAAAAGCCCTGCAGCCGCCATTCACTGCGGTTATTTCTGAAAATCTTGCCCGCAAGTATTTCGGCGCTGAAAATCCTGTCGGTCAGGTCGTCAAACTGGATAATATGTTGGACGTCACCATTACCGGAGTAATGGAAAACATGCCGCAGAATTCCCATTTCCGTTATGAGCTGATTGCCAGCCTGGCCGACGCCGATAAAATATTCGGCAACGAATCGATGAACAACTGGGGATGGCAGAATTTCCTGGTCTATTTTGTCATGCAAGACCGCTTCTCTCAACCGGCCTTTGAAAAAAAATGCAGCGAACTGATAGCCAAACACAGTAATTCCAGGCCAAATAGTCCGGCAGTTAAATTTTCAATACAAAACTTGAAAGATATTCACCTCTACTCCTCTCATTTTTTAGGTGACATTCAACCGCAAAACAGCATCACCTATGTACTGATTTTCTCAGCCATCGGCTTTCTCATTTTACTGATTGCCTGCTTCAACTATGTCAATCTATTGACCGCCAACGCCACGACGCGGGCAAAAGAGATCGCCATCAGAAAAGTGGCGGGAGCATCACGCAATAATCTTGCCATGCAATTTATCGGCGAATCATTCGTAGTATTGATCATAGCCTTGATCCTGGCACTTGTTTTTGTTGCAGTATGTTTACCGGTTTTCAATACACTCTCAGGGAAAATACTATCATTTAAATTCCTGATACAAATCGACATAATTTTGGAAATTCTTGCCATACTCATCATCACGGGTTTTCTAGCAGGATCCTATCCCGCTTTTTATCTTACCAAATTCCAGCCAACAAAAACGCTGAAAACAGGAGCAACCCTTGGTAAATCCAAATTTAATTTCAGGAAATTACTGGTCGGTGTTCAGTTTACAATTGTCATTATTCTTATATGCAGCGCCCTTTTCATGCTGAGTCAAATCCATTTTCTGCAAAATAAAGAGTTGGGATTCAACAAAGAGTATACGCTGATATCAGAAGTTAACAATACTGCCGATGATGTGGAAAAATATACTGCCTTGAAACAGGCACTCCTGAAAGAGAGTGGAATCAAAAGTGTATCTATCGCCTCACGTGTTCCTTCAGATCCTCTTACTGACGTGGGAGCCTTGATGCCTGAAGGACAAACCGAGTGGATCGATTTGCCGTTTGTTCACGTGCATTACGATTATTTTGAAACCCTGGGTATAGAAGCTTCGCAAGGCCGCCTTTTCTCAAGTAAACTCAAAAGCGATGCCGATGAAGCGATCATTCTGAATGAAGCTGCCGTGAAAAAGTTGCAGATACAGGGGAATCCAATCGGGCAGGCGGTTGATTGTGTTTTTGTTTGGCCAAGATCGAAAAGAAAAATCATCGGCGTTATCAAAGACTTTCACTTTGAATCGCTTTATGAAAGAATCCGTCCCGCAATGTTTGTGATCTATTATAGCCAGTGTCACCAACTCATAGTTAAAGTCAATTCCGCAAATGCCAAAAACACCATCAACAGACTTGAAGTTGTCTGCAATAGTTTTTATCCGGTTGGGGTATTTGAATTTCATTTTTTGGATGATCAGCTTGAGTCTTTATATCAAAAAGATAAAAAAACATTCCAATTGATGGGCTATTTTTCGGCATTGGCAATTTTTATCGCCAGCATGGGGCTATTTGGCCTGGGATTGATCATGATGAAAAGCCGAACAAAAGAAATCGGCGTTCGCAAAGTGCTCGGAGCATCCATCTGGCAAATATTAATTTTGTTCGCCAAGGATTTCAGCAGGTGGGTGCTTATTGCCAATATCATCGCCTGGCCTGTCGCCTTCTATGCCATGAATAGATGGCTGCAAAATTTTGCCTACAGGATCGACCTGACGATATGGCCATTCTTACTATCCGGTTTTTTTGCTTTATTAATCGCCTTGCTGACAGTGAGCTATCAAGCAGTGAAAGTGGCAACGGCAAATCCAATAAAAAGTTTGCGCTATGAATAAAATGTAGGTGCGTTTTTGCGGTTCAAGGCAAGCGCCTTTCTGCGAAAAAGTTTGCTGTAACCCAGGGAATGATTATTTTTTCAGTGTCCGAAAACGGACAGGCATTGTTCCGCCAGCGGACATCCCAGGAGTTCCCTTAACAGAAAAACCGGAAAGCGGCAAAGCCGGGGACTGCATTTGTTAAGTCCAGGAGCATTTTTCCAGTCGCAGCAGCCCAATGCCGCAAATTTGGCATCATAGTTGCTTCAATATATTCTGAGGTGCACCAATGAGCATGGATCAAATCATAAAAAAGAAGAAATGGCCGGCCCGACGGATCATCACCTATTCGCTGGCCGGATTTTTTGTGCTGCTGGTCGCCAATCTGCTGCTGTTCCAAAGCAATCGCTCGACCCTCAACGTCGAAAGTGAAAAATTGACGGTTTCCACCGTCCAGCGCGGCCCCTTTCAGGAGTTTATCCCGGTCATGGGTGAAGTACTGCCCATGCAAACGATATTTCTTGATGTTGAAGAAGGCGGCTTGGTTGAAAAAATCTATATCGAAGCAGGTACGCTGGTAGAGAAGGGTGACAAAATTCTCAAACTCTCCAATACGTCATTGTTGATGGATATCATGTACCGTGAAGCCGAACTTTTCCAGCAGATCAACAACCTACGCAATACCCGCCTGCTTTTTGAGCAAACCCGTTTGGCCCTGGAACGCGATCTGGCCGATCTTGAGTTTCAGGTGGAAAAGCAGCAACGCAAGTATGAGAGTTACAAATCTCTTTATGAAGAGAAGTTGATTTCCCGCCATGATTTCGAAGATACGGGTGGTGAATACGAACTGTTTAAAAACAAACTCCAGCTGGCGGCTGAATCAAAAGAAAAAGAACTATACTTCCGCCAGCAGCAGATCGTTCAACTCGATGATGCTGTCAAGCGCATGGAGCAAAATCTCAGGGTAGCCAAGGGCAAACTGGACAACCTGACCCTGCGCGCCCCGATCACCGGCACCTTGACATCCCTGCAGGCGGAACCCGGGCAATCAAAATCACCTGGCGAACGGCTGGGACAAATCGATGCTCCGGAAGGCTTCAAGGCCCGGGCCGGAATTGACGAATTCTACATCGATCGCATCCAGAAGGGCAAACCCGGGCAATTCGAACTTACCGGCAACACCTACCGCATGGTGGTCAGCCGCGTGTATCCGGAAGTCAAGGACGGGAAGTTTACGGTCGACCTTGAGTTTCCCGGTCTCCCGGCCCCGGGCATCCGCCGCGGCCAGACCCTGCACATCCGCCTGGAACTAAGCGATGTCGCCGAAGCGCTGCTGCTGCCCCGCGGCGGCTTCTTTCAAAAAACCGGCGGCAACTGGGTCTTCGTACTCGAGCCGGACGGCAAAACCGCTCTCAAGAGGGAGATCCGCCTGGGCCGGCAAAATCCGGATGTGTTCGAAGTGCTCGACGGCCTGCGCCCCGGCGAGCAGGTGGTCACCTCCAGTTATGATAACTTCGGCGACAACGAACGCCTGATTTTCAAATAAACCATGCAAAATAAACAAGGAGAAAAAAAATGATCCAAACCAAGAACCTGAAAAAAATCTACACCACCGAAGAGGTAGAGACTTCAGCTCTCAACCAGATCAACCTGACGGTCAAGGAGGGAGAGTTTGTAGCCGTCATGGGCCCCTCCGGCTGCGGCAAATCGACCTTGCTCAATATCCTCGGCCTGCTCGATAACCCCAGCGAAGGGGAATATCACTTCGTGGGCCACGAGGTTTCCAAATTCTCGGAGCGGCAGCGCGCCCAACTGCGCAAGGCCAACATCGGTTTCGTTTTCCAGAGCTTCAACCTCATCGACGAATTGACTGTTTTTGAAAACATCGAACTGCCCTTGCTCTACCTGAAGGTCGGAAGCAGCGAGCGCAAGAAAAAAGTGCTCGATGTCATGGAACGCATGCAGCTGATCCCGCGCAAGAATCACTTCCCCCAGCAGCTGTCCGGCGGCCAGCAGCAGCGCGTGGCCGTGGCCCGCGCCCTGGTGGCCCGGCCGAAACTGATCCTCGCCGACGAGCCCACCGGCAACCTCGATTCGGCCAACGGCGATGAAGTGATGAACCTGCTTTCCCAGCTGCACAGCGAAGGGACGACCATCGTCATGGTCACCCACTCGCCGGCCTACTCGGAATTCGCCCAGCGGGTGGTGCACCTTTTCGACGGCCACATCGTCACCGAGAATTTCAACCAGAAATTCCATGTCTGAGAACCGCGTGCCCGGCCCAAAAAACAAAGTAAAGGGAGCAAGACATGAACGAACATATGGTGTTGAAACCAACGATCGACCTTAGCGAAATCGCCGGGGAGATCCGTCGGCGGCTGCGCCGGGAAAAAGCCAAGCTTTTCATTTCCCAGGCCATTGTTTTTTTATTGACCGTGGCCTTCATTTTTACGATTTGATCACAATTCTAGGGGTGATGCATGTTTAAAAATTATCTGAAAGCGGCATTGCGCAACATGCGCCTGCATAAGGGGCTCTCGTTCATCACCATTTTCGGCTTCGCGGCCGGCCTGGCCTGCTGCATCCTGATCACGCTCTTTGCCATCGACCAGCTCAGCTTCGACCGCCACTACCCCAGAGCCGAGCGCATCTACCGCGTCGGGATCGTCGGCTCACTGAACAGCAAAACCTTCATGGGCCCTGTATCGTGCGCGCCCCTGGCCGAGGCCATGAAGCGGGAGATTCCCGACGTGGAATCGATCACCCGGTTTACCGGCGGCGGCCGCGGTGCCCCGGTGGTGCGCTACAAGGACAAGGTGTTCAGCGAAGAGCGCTTCTACTGGGCCGACCCCACTTTCTTCGATGTCTTCAGCGTGCCGTTCATCAAGGGCGATCCGCGCACGGCTCTCAGCCAGGCAAACAATGTGGTGCTGACCAGTTCCATGGCCAGGAAATACTTCGGCGCCGCGGACCCGCTCGGCAAGACAATCAACACCGACAACCGCCGCGACCTAGTGGTAACCGGCGTGGTGCCGGACGTGCCGCGCCAGTCCCATTTTCATTACGACTTTGTCGGCTCGCTGGCCGTGTTTGAAAACAGCCGCAGCACCTCCTGGATCGGCAACAGTTTCTACACCTATCTGGCCTTGCGCCCGGGAGCATCGGCTGCGGCCGTGGAAGCCAAACTCCAGGAGATCGTGCGCCGCAACGCCGGCCCGCAATTCCAGCAAATGTTCGGTGTCAGTTGGGAGCAGTTGTTAAAGAGTGGCGCCCAATATCGGTATTTTTTACAGCTGCTTACCGATATCCACCTACGTTCACACCTTGAGTATGAATTGGAAGCCAACGGCGATATCTCGACCGTATACCTTTTTTCCCTGGTCGCTTTCGGCGTATTTCTGCTGGCCTGTGTGAACTTCGTCAACCTGACTACCGCCCGTGCCGCCACCCGGGCCCGCGAGATCGGCATCCGCAAGGCCATCGGCTCGGGTCGCGGCCAGTTGATCAGGCAGTTCCTTTTCGAATCGTCCCTGACCAGCTTCCTGGCCATTATCCTGGCCCTGGCCCTGGCCATCCTGCTCCGTCCGTTCTTCAACAGGCTGGCCGGCGCCAATTCGGAAATCGCCGTCCAGGGCAACCCTTGGCTGCTGCCGATCCTGTTGGCGTTGCTTGTCCTGAGCGGCCTGGTGGCCGGCGCCTACCCGGCCTTCTATCTTTCTTCGTTCCGTCCGTCGCAAGTACTGAAAGGGCAACTTGGAGGGATCAAGGGAAAATCATTCGTGCGCAGCTTGCTGGTGGTGTTCCAATTCACCCTGTCGATCGCCCTGATCATCGGCACCTTGGCCATCAACCGCCAGCTGAACTTCATGCAGAACAAGAAACTGGGCTTCAGCAAGGACCAGGTGCTGGTCGTCAAAAAGACCGATGACCTGGGCAAGCAGGTCCGGACCTTCAAGCAGGAGTTGCTTGCCAATCCCGACATCGTGGCCGTCAGTACTTCGGCGGGCCTGATGGGCGACCCGACCTTCGGCGACAACGTCTACACAGTGCCCGGTGTCAGCGGCGTGGGCCAATATCTATTCTGGACGATGTATGCCGACGAAGGCTTTCTGCGCACATACGACATCCAGATGGCATCCGGCCGCTTCTTCGAGAAGGACCGCCAGAGCGACCTTCAGGGCGTGGTGCTCAACGAGGCCGCGGTAAAAGTCATGGGCCTGACCGACCCGGTCGGCAGGGAGATCGTCCAGATGATCGACCAGTCGGGCAAACAAACCAAGATCACCATCCTGGGCGTGATCAAGGATTTCCACTTCCAGTCACTGCACGAGGAGATCCGTCCGTTGGCCTTCCACTGGATGGGCCCCGACGGATTCGGCAAAATGGTCTCGGTGCGTTTCCGCACGGCCGCCATCCCGGCCCTGTTGAGCTCCATTGAAAACACCTGGAAACGCCTCTCCAAGGGGCAGGCATTCGAATACGAATTCTTCGATGAGCGCTTCGCCGCGAATTACAATTCCGAGCAGAACACGGCCCGGCTGCTCACGGCGTTCTCCCTGCTGGCCATCGCCATCGCCTGCCTGGGACTGCTCGGCCTGGCCACCTTCGCCACCCAGCAGCGCACCAAGGAGATCGGCATCCGCAAGGTGCTCGGTGCCTCGGTGCTGAACCTCAGCCGCCTGTTATCCAATGAATTCCTCAAGCTGGTGCTGCTGGCCAACCTCATCGCCTGGCCCCTGGCCTACTTTGTCATGAACCGCTGGCTGCGGGATTTCGCTTACCGCACATCCCTGGGGCTGGAACTGTTCCTGTTTTCCGGTGTTTTAGCACTGGTCATTGCCATGCTGACCGTGAGCTACCAATCCATACGCGCCGCCCGCGCCAACCCGGTGGACAGCCTGAGAAATGAATAAAGAAAACCGAAGCGGGGGAAAAAACAACAATTTTTCCCTGCTTGTGTTTTCATCTTTCAATCCACGCTTCAGTTAAATAAGGTGAGCCATGATTAAAAAATTGATCAAACAAACGTTCAGGGGCCTGGGACGGGATAAATTCCATTCACTGATCAATATCTTCGGCCTGGGACTGGGGATCGCCTGCTGCCTCATCGGCCTGCTCTTCGTGCAGAGCGAGCTGGGCTACGACCGGCATCATGTCAAACACGAGCGCATTTTTCGTTACGGCGTGGAGATGACCATCGGCGGCGTGACCAGCATCCAGAGCGGCTGCAATCCCGGCGCCGGGCCGCTGCTGAAGGATTTCATCCCCGAGATCGAATCGTTCGTGCGCGTCGGCTACCTGGGCGAAACACTGGTCAGGTTAAAGGACCGTGCCTTCTCCGAGGAAAATTTTCTCTGGGCGGACCCGAGCATCTTCAATATATTCTCCCACGCTTTTGTTTATGGGGATCCAAAGGGCGCCTTAAGCCGGGACAACACCATGGTGCTGACCCGCTCATTGGCCAGGAAAATATTCGGCGACAGAAACCCGCTGGGAGAGGTGTTGGGAATTGAAAACCAGGAGCCGTTCGAAGTCACGGGCGTGATCGCCGACCCTGCCGACAACGAGCAGCTGCAGTTCTCCGCCCTGCTCTCCTACTCCACCCAGTTCAAGGACCTTGACCAGGCGCAGCTCTTTCAACCGTCGAAACTGTCCGGGGGCATGGGCGATGAAGTGTATTTCCTGTTTGCCCCGGGATTCACGGCGGCCGATTTCGACCGCAAGGCGCGGCAGTTCTACGATAAATACCAGGCGGCCACCGACAGCATCCATTACCGGTCGCTGGTCGAGCCCCTGACCGCGATCCACCTGCGATCCAGCATCGATACCCAGCAGGCCGAAGCCAATTCCCGCTTTATGCTCTGGTTCTGCGGCATCGTGCTGCTGATCCTGTTCCTGGCCGGCGTGAACTACGTCAACCTGACCACCTCCCGGGCCGGCAAGCGGGCCAGGGAGATCGGTGTCAGAAAAATCATCGGCTCGAGCCATGGCCAACTGGTGGTTCATCTTTTGGCAGAGTCGCTGTTTTTCGTCTTTTTGGCTTTGCTGGCCGGGATCGTTTTGGCACAGGGAATTCTATCCCTGACCCCGCTGAACCAGGTGATCGGAAAAAATCTTACTATAAATCTCTTTGCCAACCCGTTCTTGCTGCTGGGCTTGCTGGCCATCTGGATCATTGTCAGCCTGCTCGCCGGTCTTTACCCGGCTTTTTATCTGGCGCGGATCTCGCCGCTGAAAACCCTGAAGACCCGGTCGGGCGGCCAGGCGGCCGGACGGCTCCTGCGCCAGTCGCTGCTGGTGCTGCAGTTCGTCATCGCCATCGGCGCCATTGCCCTGACCTTGCTGATGAACCGCCAACTCGACTTCATCAAGGGCAAAGACCTGGGCTTTACCAAGGATCCCGTGATCCTGGTCAACGTCACGGATGCCGATTTGCGCAAGCGCAGTGCTGTTTACAAAAATGAGATCCTGCGCCTGCCCGGCGTGGCCGCGGCTTCGTTTTCCGATTCGGTTCCCGGGAGCGGATTCACCGGTTATGCGTTCAAGTGGGAGAGCAATAGCGGCGAGATGCAGGGCCATGCTTTTGGTTCCCTGCAGGCCGACAAGGACTATTTTGCGACCATGGGAATCAGCATTGTCGCCGGCCGCAATTTTTCCCGGCTGCCGAACCGGCAGGACTTGCAGGACGGCACCATGGAGTTCATTGTCAGCGAAAACCTGGTCAAGGCCCTGGGCTGGGAAGACCCGATAGGCAAGCGCTGCCAGTATGGTACCGTGATCGGCGTGGCGCGCAACTTCCATTACCGCTCGCTGCACCGCGACGTCCGGGGGACATATATCGTTCAGCCCCTGGAGACGCCGCCGTATCTAAACGTGCGCCTGCGCGGCGGCCGCGTCCAGGAATCACTGGAAGCGCTGCGCTCCAAATGGACGGCCTTCGCTCCCGGCTATCCCTTCGCTTATTCTTTCCTGGATCAGCGCCTGGCCCGCTTCTACGAGCAGGATCAAAAACAGCAAAAACTGGCGGCCACCTTTTCAGGATTATGCCTGCTCATTTCCTGCCTGGGCCTTTTCGCCTTGGCTTCATTCAACATCGAACAGCGGACCAAGGAGATCGGCATTCGCAAAACGCTCGGCGCTTCGGTCGTCAATCTGGTGCTGCTGCTGACCCGCAAGTTCGCCTTCTGGGTCGTGGTGGCCAATTTGTTTGCCTGGCCCTTGACGTATTGGGCCATGAAGCAATGGCTGCAGAATTTTGCCTTCCGCACCTCGATCGGGATCGGCATCTTCATTCTTTCAGGATTCCTTACCCTGCTGATAGCCATCCTCACGGTGGGAGGCCAGGCCTCCCGCGCCGCCCGGGCCAACCCGGTCGACAGCCTGAGGTATGAATAATTTGAGGTGAACCATGCTTAAGAGCTATTTAAAGATCGCCTGGCGCAACATCCTCCGTTTCAAAGGCTATTCGTTCATCAACATCTTCGGCCTGGGGGTCGGCATCGCCGCCTGCCTGCTGATCGCCATCTGGGTGCAAAACGAGCTCAGTTTCGACCGCTTCAATGAAAAAGCGGACCGCATATACCGCGTCTACCAAAAACTCACCGTTAGCGGCCAAACCCGGACGGCACCCATCACCAGCGCCCCACTGGCCCCGGAGCTGCGCCGGTCTTTCCTCGAAGTGGAGCAGACGGCCAGGATCCTGTCGCTGGGCAACATCACCGTCCAGTACGAAGCAAAGGAATTTCGCGAGCAGAACATCGCCTACGCCGATGCATCATTTTTTTCCGTTTTCACCCTGCCGCTGCGTGCAGGCGATCCGCGTTCGGCGCTGACGGCCCCCTATTCCGTGGTGCTCGGCGAAAAAACCGCCCGCAAGTATTTCGGAATGGAACAGCCCATCGGCAAAATGCTGAGATTCAGCGACGGCCGCACCTATACCGTTACCGGGATCATGAACGACATTCCCGGTAATTTTCACCTGGCGTCCCAGATTCTCTGCTCCTATTCCACCTGGATTGCGGAGAACAAGAGCGAAGCGGAAAGATGGGGCAGCATCAGCACTTTCACCTATGTGCTTCTGAAACCCGGGACCGATACCCGCTCTTTTCTAGAGAAGGTCAACCTCCTCAGCGACGAAAAGTTCGGCAATGACCTGAAGAAGATCGGCGGCAGTGCGCAAGTCTACTTGCAGCCATTGAAAGAGATCCACCTGCAATCGAACTTCGAATTCGATATCGCCAATACCGGCGATATCCTGACCGTGTACCTTTTTTCCGGAATCGCCCTTTTCATCCTCCTCATCGCCTGCATCAATTTCATCAACCTCAGCACCGCCCGCTACGCCAACCGCGCCCTGGAAGTGGGATTGAAAAAAACGCTGGGAGCCACGCGCGGTTCGCTGATACGGCAATTTTTCAGCGAAACATTCCTGGTCACTTTTCTGGCCGTAGTCCTGGCCTGCCTGTTCAGCAGCCTGGCCCTGCCTTGGCTGAACTCCGTCAGCGGCCAGGAATTCAGCCGCGCCATTTTCCTGCAGCCGCTATTCCTGCTGGGCCTGGTCCTGTTCACAACCGTGGTCGGCACCCTGGCCGGGAGCTATCCGGCCCTCTATCTGTCTTCTTTCCATCCCGTCCAGACCCTGAAAGGCAAACTCAAGGCCGGGGCCGCCAGCACGGCCTTCCGCCGCATCCTGGTGGTGAGTCAATTCGCCATATCCATCATCCTGATCATCGGCACGTTCACTATTTTAAAGCAACTGCACTACGTGAAAAACAAGAAGCTGGGATTCCACAAGGAGCAGGTGATCGTGGTCACACTCCCCCAGGACGGGAATGCGTCAGCGGCGACGGTCAGGGATGAATTCGCTTCCGTTCCCGGCATCGTGAGGACGTCCCTGTCCGCCGATGTGCCCGGCCTCAATTTCAGCATGACCAACTTCATTCCCGAAGGCCGGATCGAGAGGGAAGCGCTGATGATGCAGACCATGGCGGTCGACGACCGCTTCCTGCCCACCCTGGGCATGGAGATCGTCAAAGGCCGTAATTTTTCCGCGGCAATGAAATCCGACTCCGCTGAAGCCGTGCTGGTCAACGAGAGCGCGGCGGCGCGCCTGGGCTGGGACGATCCCATAGGCAAGACGATTTCGCGGCGAGGCCGGGGAGTAAACGGCGAGCGCATCTCCATAAAAACCACGATCGTCGGCATCGTAAAAGACTTCCATACCCGCTCGCTGCATCAGAAGATCGAACCCCTGGTCCTGAGCAACGCCCCGGACACCTTCCAAGTACTCTCACTGCGCTTCGCCGGCAGTGGTGTGGCGGAGATCATGGCCGGACTGAAGAAAAAGTGGCGGCAGCTTTTCCCGGCCGCGTCATTTGACTCCTTCTTCTTGGACGAATCCTTTGCCGCCATGTATCAAGCAGAAGAGCGCCTCGAAAAAATATTCACCTCGTTCGCCGCGATGGCCATCCTGATATCCTGTCTCGGGCTGTTCGGGCTGGCGGCGTACATGACAGAGAAGCGGACCAAGGAGGTCGGCATTCGCAAGGTGCTCGGGGCTTCGGTTTTCAGGATAGCATTCATCCTTTCCAGCGAATTCAGCAAATGGGTCCTGTTGGCCAATATCATCGCCTGGCCCCTGGCCTATTATTTCCTGAACCGCTGGCTGCGGACCTTTGCCTTCCGCACAACGATCGGGGCCGGAGTTTTCCTGCTTTCCGGCCTGGCCGCCCTGGTCATCGCCCTGCTGACCGTGGGCTACCAGTCGGTCAAAGCCGCCCGCGCCAATCCGGTGGACAGCCTGCGCTACGAATAATGGAAACCGGAGACGGGAAACTACCAGAGCACAATAATGAAATCAAGATGAGGTGAACCATGTTCAAAAACTATTTCAAGGTGACTTTTCGAAATTTGTCGCGCAGCAAGGGCTACACCCTGATCACCCTATCGGGTTTGGCCATCGGCTTCGCCGCCTGCCTGCTGGCATTCCTGTATATCCAGGACGAATTGAGCTATGACCGCTACAACGACAAATCCGAACGTATTTTCCGCTTCGCCACGCGCATGGTTCGCGAGGGCAAGGAGATCAATATTGTCGGTGCCGGCTCCCCGGTGGCCAGGACCATGATTGAGGAATTTCCCGAGGTCGAGAACGCCGTGCGCTTCCGCGAGGAAGGCAGCATCAAGGTCAAGGTAGGGGCGACCGTCTTCCGGGAAAAGAAGGTGATCTACAGCGATCCTTCTTTTTTCGACATTTTCTCGGTGCCGCTGCTCAAAGGCGATCGCAAGGCCGTGCTGACGGCGCCGCGAACCGTGGTGCTCAGCCAAACCACGGCTGAAAAATATTTCGGCATGACCGATCCCGTTGGCAAAACCTTGCACATCGATGAAAAGGATGATTGGCAGGTCAGCGGTGTTTTTGCCGACATTCCCCGAACATCTCACTTTCACTTTGACTTCATTGTTTCTTTTTCCACCCTGGATATGGCCAGTGATCCATCCATGAGTTCCTGGATGAGTTTCAATTTCCAGACCTATCTGCTGCTGCGCCCGGGCGCCTCGGCCTCCGACCTGGAAGCCAAGTTGCCGCTGCTGTTCGCGACCCATTTGGCTCCGGAGATCAAGCAATTCATGGGGATTTCCCTGGACGATTTCATGACCAAGGCCAAAATGAAGCTGGATTACTCCCTGCAGCCGCTGGCTGCCATCCACCTCCATTCAAATTATAACGCCGGAGAATTCGAAGCAAACAGCGATATCAAATATATCTACCTTTTCTCGGCCGTTTCCCTCTTCATCCTTATCCTGGCGATCATCAATTTCATCAACCTTTCCACTGCCCGCTCCGTCTCCCGCGCCAAGGAAGTGGGGCTGCGCAAGGTCCTGGGCTCGTTCCGCCTGGACCTGGTCAAGCAATTCCTGACCGAATCACTGGTTCTGTGCCTGATGGCCTTGGCCATTGCCGGCCTGCTGATGGTGATCGTGCTACCGCTTTTCAATAGCTTGACCGCCAAGGAACTGGCGGTTTCGGCGCTGGCGAATCCTTCGGCCATTGCCGCCATCATGGCACTGACGCTGCTGGTGACTATCCTGGCCGGAGCCTATCCAGCTTTCCTGCTTGCGGCTTTCCGTCCCGCCGCCATCCTGCGCGGCCAGGCCGCAAGCGGCGCCGGCAGGGGCCGGCTGCGCCGCGGCCTGGTAGTATTCCAGTTCGCCGTTTCCGCTGTGATGATCATCGGCACCCTCATCGTCTTCCGGCAATTGCATTACATCCAGAACAAGAAGCTCGGCTTCGACAAGGAACAGGTGTTGATTTTGCGTCACAGCCAACTCCTGGGAAGCCATGCCGAGACATTGAAACAAGAACTTGCCAGGATTCCCCAAGTGATCAGCGCCACTCTTTCCAGCTATCTCCCCGTCCCCTCGGCGCGGGCCCGATTGCCGATCGCCCGTGCCGACAACCCCAATCCCGAAGCCGCTTTCCCGATTTCATTTTGGATTATCGATGAGGACTACATCGAAACGCTGGGCATGAAAATTGTCGCCGGCCGCAATTTTTCGCCGCAATTAAGCAGCGATTCCCAGGCCGTGCTGGTGAACCAGGCGGCAATGCGCTATTTCGGCTTGAAAACGGCGTTGGGGGAAACTTTGCTCATTATGGACGTGGACCCGAACAAACCGGAAGCCACGGTCAACGTTCCCAATACGATCATCGGCGTAATCGAGGATTTTCATTACGAATCGCTGCGCGAAGCCATCGCGCCGCTGGTGCTGCGCAGGGGGCAAAGCCGTGGAAACCTGGTCATGCACCTGAAACCCGGAAGTATCGCCGCTGTAATCAAAACATTGAAACGGAAATGGACAACCATGCTGCCCGGCGAACCATTTGAGTATGCTTTCCTTGATGAAAGCTTGAACAAGATATATGAATCCGAAATGATAATCGGCCGGATTTTTGCGATTTTTGCCGCGCTGGCCGTATTCATCGGCTGCCTGGGCCTGTTCGGGCTGGCTTCTTTTTCAGCCGCCAAAAGAACAAAGGAGATAGGCATCCGCAAGGTGTTGGGTGCAACCGCTAGGGAAATGGCCGCTTTGCTGATCAGGGATTATGTCCTGTTGATCGGCCTGGCCAACATCATTGCCTGGCCCATCGCCTATTACCTGATGCAGCGCTGGCTGCAAAATTTCGCCTATCGCACTTCAATGAGCATCACCATATTCATATTCTCCGGATTGCTGGGACTGGCCATCGCCCTGCTGACTGTGAGTTACCAAGCCATCCGCGCCGCCCGCGCCAACCCGGTGGACAGCCTGAGGTATGAATGACTGTGAAATACCCGGACCAGCTTATTCCCGGCCATGGTGTCCGCCAGCGGACACAAATGGTCCAATAGCGGACAGGCCGGCGCCTGGAGCGGGGCATCCATCCGGACTTCACCCCGAAAGCCTCTACCCTAGACGATTTCAGCCGATCATCAGCCCGCGCACTTGGCATCATTTTTGCTTATTATTCTGTGGATCCGGCATTAAAAAAAATGCCCGGGAGGCAAAAACATGAGCTTGAAAGATATTTTGCAGAAGCTAGTCAGCGAAAAGACCCAGGTCCTGCTCGCCGACAGCCAGAGTGAATGGCAGGCGGAGGTCCTGCTGGAAAACCTGTCCGAAACCCGGCTCAAGACCAGCGCCCACATGCAGCCCGGCCTTTATATCGCCGAAATCAGCGAAGCCGGCTACCTCGGCCGGGTCCTGTACAAGCTTAAAAGCGTTGCAAGCGAAGCTCAATAAGCAGAGAGCAGAGGAGGACAAAATGAAAGAAGTGGTTTTGCAGATCCCGACCATGGAAGCCGAACAAAACGTTGAGATCGAGGTGCGTATCAACGGCAGGAAGAAAACCATGCATTACCGGGTTGAAATCGTCAATTGGGAAAACAGCGATCCTACTTCCGAGGAAAAAGTGAGAGTCCTGAGAAAAGTGATCCGCGAGCACGACCGTGACTGGCAGCTGGTGACCATCGGATCTCCGACCGAAAACAACATCCCGGTCATGTTCCGCCGTGTTGATGCCGATGAGAGTGGTTGCCAGAACTGACAAATGAAAACCTGCCGGTTTTGGCAAAAATAAAACAGGGAGAGACTGCCATGATCAAATTGAGGGGCATCACCAAGTTTTACAGCAGCGGTTTCGTTAAAACTTTTGTGCTCAGAAATATCGACCTGGACGTGCAGGAGGGGGAATTCCTGACCATCATGGGTCCATCCGGAGCCGGGAAATCAACCCTGCTTCATATCATCGGCATGCTCGATGATGCGTCGGAAGGAGAATATCACTTTTATGACCAACCGATCCACTCCCTGCATGAAAAGAAACGCACCCAACTCCACCAGCAGCACATCGGTTTCGTTTTTCAAAGCTACCACCTGATCGACGAACTCACGGTCTATGAAAACCTGGAGACGCCCCTGCTCTATAAAAAAGTCAAGTCCGACGAACGCAAAAGCCTGGTGGCCGAGACCTTGGATCGCTTCCGCATCGTGGCCAAGAAAGGCCTTTTCCCGAACCAGCTGTCAGGCGGACAGCAGCAACTGGTGGCCGTGGCCCGGGCTGTGATCATCAATCCCAAATTGATCCTGGCCGATGAGCCGACCGGCAACCTGAACTCCGGGCAGGGCGAAGAAATCATGGAACTGTTCAAAAAGCTCAATAAAGAAGGGACAACCATTATCCAGGTCACTCATTCTGAAAAGAACGCCTCCTATTCCGACCGTGTCATCAATCTCCTGGACGGCTGGATGGAAAGCGAAGCAAAAACAGGGATTGGAGGCGGGCAGCCGCAGTCCGGAATCCGCAAGAAAAAAAATATGGAGAAAGCATGAAAAGGCTGCTCATCATCTTGTTGCTGCTCTTTGTCCTGATGAGCATACTCGCTTTTGGGGCCGAGGAAAGGACATTATCGCTGCAGGAATGCCTGGCCATCGCCTTAAAACACAATATTGCCCTGGGTATCAAGGTCGTGCAGGTCGAACGCCAGGAAGGCCTGCTTAGCCAAACAAAAGAAAAGTTCCTGCCGGTCCTGACTTTCCAGCTCGGCAAAGCCAAAACCAACACCCCCTCTTATTCATGGATCGACGCCGAAGGAGCCATCAGCGCCGCAAGCCAGCAACTCTCCGGCCAGCTTACCCAAAACCTGTGGTTGGGGGGCAACTTCACTCTTCAAGTCGATACCAGCCAATATGAAAGCAACCAGCGCTTCCAGACCATCAACCCCCGCTACGAGGGTGCGGTAGTGTTCAAACTGGTGCAGCCCCTGCTGCGTAACATGGGAAACCGCATCAGCCGCAAGAGCATCATCATTGCCAGCCACAGCCGCAACATCTCGGCCAACGAATTGAAGTCTGCTCTATTGGACCTCGTTTACCGCGTCGAGGAACTCTACTGGAATCTGGTTTTTGCCGAACGCAACCTGGAAGCTAAAAATCAAGCCCTGCAGCTGGCAGAAGATCTGCTGAAAAAAAACAAGAAAATGGCAGAACTTGGAGTCATTGCTGAAATTGAAATTCTGAGCGCCGAAGCCGAAATGGCCAGCCGCCAGACAGAGATTCTTGAAGCCCGCGCCTTACTGGAAAACAGCCGCGACGAACTCTATTCCACGATAAATCTGGGGGCTGAAAACCGAGGATCCGCTATTATGATCCGCCCGGGCGACGAGCCGTGCCGCGAGGAAAGAACGGTGGACACACAGGAAGCCCTGCAACTGGCGTTGGCCAACCGGCCCGAATACTTGAATGCTGCCATCACTCTTAAAAGCAGGGATTTGGAATTGGGCTATGCCAAAAACCAGCTGCTGCCGGCTTTGAATCTCAATCTCCAGTATTGGAGCCCAGGCTTGTCAGGGACCAGGATTTTATATCGTGACGACAACCCACTGACCGATGAAGTGATCGGGGTCATTCCAGGAGCCGTGGGCGACGCCTTTAAAAACGCCATGGAATTCAACTACAAAAACTGGTCGCTGTACCTTTCATTGGATATTCCTCTGAATACTCTTTTTTCACGCGGAGCCTATAACGCGGCCAGGATGGAGCGCCGCGAAGCGCAATTGCGCCGTCTCGATCTGGAACGGCAAATCGGTCTGGAAGTTTCCACAGCTGCCCGTTCCGTGGCCAGCAACTTCCAGCGTATCCATGCCACACGTTTCGCCCGTGAGCTGGCCGAAAAAAAACTGGCTGCCGAGGAAAAACGTCAAGTCGCCGGCTTGAGTACCAGCTTCATGGTATTGCTTTACCAGCGTGATTTGACCCTGGCCAAGAGCACCGAACTGCGGGCTCTGTGCGATTACAGCCTGTCTCTGGCCCGCCTTGAAAAAATCGAGGGAACCAGTCTCCAGGCCAAACAGATCGAATTTTAAAAAAGAGCAATCCGTTTTCAGCCATTAACAACTGCAGAGACCGGGAAACGATTTACCTGATTTTAATGACCAGCAAGGTAATGTCGTCATACTGCACCGGCTGATTGGCAAAGGCTTTGACTTCCTCCATGATGAATTTTGTCAATGCTTCGGCGCTGACACCTGGCTTGGATTGGATTACGCTCTGCAAACGTTCATACCCGAATTCGTTGCCGATCAGGTTCTTGGCTTCGGAAATACCATCGGTAATAAAAACGATTACATCGCCGCTGATCAAGGGGATGGTCATTTCCTTGAGTTTTTCGCTGAAAAGCGGTTCAGCGGACGCGCCCAAAGCCAATCCCGGAGGTACATGGGTTTCGAGCCTGCCGCCGGAACTAAGGAAAAAAGGCATGTGTCCGGCCCGGGCCACTCTCAGGACCATGGCCTGCGGATCGATCAGTCCGTAACTTGCTGATACAAAACGATTTTTTTCCAGGCTTTTTCTTAAAACCTCGTTGGCCTTGGCCAGCAGTTGACCTGGATCGTTAACCACGCCAGCCAGGGATTCAAAGATCCCCTTCAACTCCGCCATGATAAAAGCGGCGGCCAAGCCCTTTCCTGAAACATCGGCAATGACAAATCCCAAACACCCGCCATCCAGGAGGAAGAAATCATAATAGTCCCCACCGACTTCATAGGCCGGCGAAAAATAAACAGCTATATCGGCGAATTCCGTTTTTGGAGATGCCTGGGGCAACAAGCGTCCCTGCACCGCCCGGGCTACCTCAAGCTCCTTGAGCAATCTTTCCTTTTCGAGGCGAGTTTCCAGCATGCGCGCATTTTCCAAAGCCATGGCCGCGGAATTGGCAAAAGCCTCGATTGTCTGGATATCGTCTTCTTCAAAAAACGAATCCTTTATGATGGCCATGAACAAGTAGCCAGTGGTCCGGTTCTTGACCCGCAGCGGAGCGATAGCCAGGGAACTGAAAGAAAAATTGAGGGCATCATTCTGGATATGAACCTTAAGTTTTTTATCCCGGAAAAGTTTCACTGTCCGGTTATCCAGCACGGCTTCACCCAAAAGAGCGAGGCTGAGTTCGCGGGCCTCGCGATTGCCGATATTGAAAGCAGCCGGGACACTGAACTCATCGTTTTGAATGATCAGCAGCCAGGAATAATCGCTGTGGCACACGCCGGCGGTGACCATGGTGACTTTTTCAGCCAATTCCCTGAATTCCATTGTACCGGTGATCGATTGACTCAAATCAACCAGTGAGGCAAATTCTTCGGCTTTTCGATCATAGGCGTCAGCAGTAGGCAAATGAAAAAGAGTGGCAAAAAGGATGACCCCGGAATAACATGCCCCGTACAGCAAGATGATTTTTCCAAGCTGGAAAATCCCTGGAGAAAAGGCCGGCATCATTGCGCCAATGGTCCTGCTGTTGAAAAACAGGACAGCATTTGCTATAAAAATTCCCAGGGACAGGCCGGACAGCATTATCAGCTGCTTTTTTTGTTTTTTTACCAAAAAAGCGATCCATTTCACCCGGAATGAATTCAGCACCATGAAACAAATGGATATACTCATGAAAAAAGGAACGGCCAGCGACCAAACGGGCGCCATTAGCGGGGAGAAAAAGGAAAGGGCAAAACATACCAACATGGCTTTGAAATACCCTACAGGCTGGCGTGTTTTTTTTAAAAAAAACAATTCCCGCAAGGCGGAAAAAATCAGGCCCAGCATTGCGGTCAATAAAATTAACAATAACATGGCGGCCAGACGGCCAAAAAATCCAGCTTCGCCTTTGATCGCTAACTGAAAATCCCAACTGTGCCAAACCACAAAAAGAATGACAATCAACGAATTAAGGATTGTTATAATAAAAACAATGAATAAAGGCCTTTCTTTTTTTTTATTAAAAAATCCGCTGCCTGCCCATGCCCAGGCAGCCAGAAGTGCGAAAAGTGCCAATTCGCTGCCCAGCAGAATCCACCATGGTTCCAGCCGCGGCAGTAACCCCCGCCAGAACAGGTAGAAAATTGCCAGGACCAGTGCAACACCTGTTTTTGTATGCTGGAGTACCCCCCGCAATAATTTTTTCTTCACAACAGCAAAATATCACAATTTGTAATGAAATGAAACAGGCCGACCGGGCTCCGATTTAAGCAAGAGCCGCGGTCGAACCTGCATTCTGAATAGGTTTGGGTTGCGCCGGCCCTAATTCCTCTTCTCCTGGCCGCGGGCAATGGCGTAGTAAACGATCATACCCAGGCCGGCCATAAAGAAAACCGCACCGGCGGTCATCTCTTCACGGAGTTCGGAAGGCACCCAGCTGTGAATCCCGTAAGTGAAAAGAAAAGCCAGGCCCACGGCGATCAGCACCAGTCCCCATTTCAGGGCCGAGGCCGAATTGCTCAGCATCTGCGGCTGGTACAGCAGTTTGACTTTTTCATCCACCATGCCTTTTTCGATCAGTTTTTGGCGCAGGCGGTTTTCCGAAACAGCCTTGACCAATTCCAGCACAAAATAGCCGATCACACCCAGAATAAAAACAGGAGCCAGATTCTCGATCATGCTTCACCTCCTTGGCGATTTGCCGAGGCAGTCTCAACCGCCTCTCGAGATAACTAACCGGCCTTGGTTGAAAATGTTGCAGCAAAAAATATTTATTTTTTTGCAACTTCCATCTGCTCGGAATGTTTACTATAATATATATGCAACATGTAATACGGCTCAATTTCAAGACGCCTGGCAAACAGATGAATGAACCCATTGATGAGATCGGTCTGCTGATCAGCCGCGTTCAAGCCGGAGACCGCCAGGCCTTCCGCGTGTTCATCGAGAAATACCAGCGCCTGGTGGCGGCCATCGTATTCCGCATGGTCTACAATACCGCCGACCGCGAAGAACTGAGCCAGGAAATTTTTCTCAAAATCTTCAAAAACATCAAGGAGTTCCAGGGATCGGCAAAAATTTCCAGCTGGATCGGACGCATTGCCAGCAATACCTGCATTAATCACCTGCGCAAGAAACGCCTGCCCCTTTTCGCTGACGTCAGCCCTGTCGGGCAGGAGCTGGAAAATGTCGCCGGGACTGGCCTCACCCCGGAGTATTTGAACGAACGGGACGACAGCAGCAGGAACCTGCAGCGGGAGATCGAGAAGCTGCCCGCTCATTACCGGCTGATCCTGACTCTTTTTCACTTTTCTGAAATGAATTACGAGGAGATCGGCCAAACGCTGAACCTGCCGTCCGGAACGGTCAAGAGCCACCTGTTCCGCGCCCGGCAAAAATTGCGTGAACGGCTTTTGCCTGCCGTTCAGGAGGGAACATGAGCAACGAACATTTGACCGACGAACAGATCCAAAATATACTGGACGCCCGCATGCTCAAGGCCGGATCGATCCTGCCCCTGCATCTGGGAACCTGCGCTAGCTGCCAAAAGCGCCTGGACAGCTTCCGGCAGCTGTATGCCGGTTTGGCAGCCGATCCCGGTTTCGCCCTGCCGCCGGCTTTTGCCGATTCCGTACTGGATAAAATCTTTGCTTCCCGGTCTTTTTTTTGGGAGCGACCGGCAGCCAAGATCGCCATGGCGATCGGCACTGCCTCCGTCATCCTGGCCGGCTTGCTCATTTTTTTGGACATGAAGCCCCTGGCCAGGGGCACCCTGCAGGTTTTTGACACGCTCAAGACGGCGTTCCTACCTCTGGGCGTTCAAATAAAGCAGCTCTTTTTCTGGATGGGTGGCAATGCCAAGCCATTCATCCTCGGCGGACTTGGCCTGCTCAGCGCCGCTCTTATCGACCGATTCTTAAGCCGTCAGGTCATGCGCCACAACCCCTAACCCCAAATCACCGGACCAACCTGATGCTTCCCAGGCGGGCAGAATATTGGCGTAACGCTTAATTCAAAAAGCTGATTATTGTCTGATTGGCTTGGGTGCCCCCATTTCACATTTCAATTTCTTGACCATTTTGTTGTTGGTTTCATCAACTTCAGCCACTTCGCCGGTATGGTCGATGAGGGCGGTGATCTCGGCCGCGGCGCCGACTGTCAATTTGCTGACATATTTCGCCGTGCCACCCGGAGCCTGCAGATGCCTGCCGGGATCGAAGCCCCAGATCGTCCCGCCGCCCCATTTGTGACCGTTGACATAGAGGTAGACACTGCTGCTGGTCGGCTTATGGATGGTCCATACTTCATCCGGAACCATTCCCGGACCCAGGTTGGCCACAATGACCACCACCTGGCATTTGCGGTTCAGGAAAACATCCTTGACAATCAGATCGGGAAGTTTTTTCTCGCTCCGGCAATATTTCTCAGCTGCAGGCTTGGTGGCGAACCATGCCCCGCCTTTCTCCTTGCATTGCTCGGGTGTGGCTGCGAATACTACCCCATCCTTGCAGCACCAACCGGTCGCGGGCGGTTGATCGCAATACTTTCTCGCTTCGGCCTCGGTGGCGAACCATGCCCCGCCCTTCTCTTTGCACTGCTCTGGCGTGGCCGCGAACACCACCCCGTCCTTGCAGCACCAACCGGTCGCGGGTGGTTGATCACAGTACTTCCTCGCCTCGGCCTCGGTGGCGAACCATGCCCCGCCTTTCTCCTTGCACTGTTCGGGCGTGGCCGCGAACACCACGCCATCCTTGCAGCACCAGCCCGTTGCCGGCGGCTGCTCGCAATAACGCTTGGCCTCGGCCTCGGTGGCGAACCATGCCCCGCCCTTCTCTTTGCACTGCTCGGGCGTGGCCGCGAACACCACACCATCCTTGCAGCACCAGCCTTCGGCGGCAGGCAAAAGCGCTGCGCCTGAAATGACCAGCAGCCCTGCCGCCACGATCAAACCCGTGATTCCCAGCCATGAAACTGTTTTTTTCATTTTCCCTCCCGGATACGCTTATCCTGAGTTTACTTATAGGATACATAAAGCTTTTTTTATAAAAATCTCATTTATCAGGAGTTTTTTTTAATTTTCTCGATTCGAATTGACAATAGTATCCAGAAATATGATAGGCGGTCTCCAGGGACAATCGGGCCGGGACCTGGTTGGCGGCGGCCGGAATCCGTCCACCGCCCCGCAGCAGCTCCAAACGGCGGAAATTTAATTCAGTGCATGAATCTTTTATTCGGTTCTAGAACGAGATGCCGAGAAAGGCGAAGGTCTTGAACAGGTGGTAGCGGGCTTTGGCGTCGTCGTTGAATTCGTGGTTGCTGAAGGGCATAAAAAAATTGAGTCCAAGGTTGAAGTCCACGGCATTGAAATATTTCTTATAATGGGTCAGGCGCAAGCGTACGGTCGAATAAAGGCCGTACTGGACACGGTGCAAGATGCTGGCCGTTTCGACTTCCTTTTTATACTGGCCGCTGACATGGGTGTAGTGGTTGTTCAAAAAAATATGAAAGTAAGGTCCGGCCGAAAAATCCAGGCTGAACTTCAAACCGATCCCGGTCAGGTCGACGGGGATGGTCAGCACCTTGCCGAAGCCCATGCCCAAAGTGAATTTTTTCGTGTCCCACAAACCGTTTTCAATAGGAACACTCTCGCCCTTGATGATATTGCTGAAAATAAGGAATTCCTGGCGGCCGGGCTGAAAAGAGGACAGTACGATCAGGGTATCGCGAAAAACGGGCTTCGGTGCCTGGTCGGCGATATATTGGCTGGTAAAGACCTTGAGGGTTTCACTGGAATGGAAGGAAATTGAAAAACTCAGGTCGGCGAAAACCATATTGGCCAAAGCGAGCCCCAGGATCAGTAAAAGTATTTTTTTGTTCATCTGTTCCCCCTGATCAGATCGCCTGGACCGATAATTTTACCCTGATCTTTTCCCTGTTCGCGGCCACATCCCGCTTCAAATTCTCGTTGGCTGCGCGCGCTTCGGGCAGTTCCACGGTTTTTTCTTCCACGGTCTTTTCCCGCTTGAGTACCTTGGGCAATTGGCTCAAGGCTGTCAGGCTGAAGCCGATGCCGGCCAGGTTGAACACCTTGCGTGTGCCGTACAGCGCGGATTTTGCGAAAAGAGACGTATCGGGATTGTCCATGGTGGAGGTCAGCAGGGTGGATCTTACGACAAAGAATGCGGCGCCGATCAGGAAATTTTTCAATACGGTTTTTTTAAACAGCTTTTTGTCAAAATGGGTGCGCTGGGAAAGGACAATGGTTTCGCTTTTGCTCTCGGGCTGCAATTCCCGTCCCTTGAGTTTTACTTCGGCACTCAAGGGATCGAATACTACATCTTCAGGGTAGAGATACTCGAGTTCAATGGTAAAATATTTTTCGATCGTTTTTTCCGGGGCGTGACGCAAGGTCAACATCAGGCGGAAACCATGGCTGGAGACCTTGCAGAAATCGGCCATGATTGGAACAGCCAGGCTGCGAACTTCCTTGCCCAGAACTCCCTGGGCCAGCAAATTCCCTTCCCGGCCAAAGAGTTGGAAATTGCATGGAACCGAAACCTGGAGACGCAACTTCAGCTCGCCCGGAGGGGCGAAGTAGCCGAATTCAGAATCGGCCGTTTCGAGTCCAAGTTCCCAGATGACCGGAAAATCTTTCTGCCACGATGTCCTGAATCGCAGGAGCTTCTGCCTGATGGCGGCCGGGAGGAATCCAAGCTTGACATCAGCAGCCCTGAATTCCTCAAGGTACTTCCTCATCCAGAACAGCTCGGCCTGGAAATCCTTCAGTCGGGACTGGCAATAGCCGATGATCAGGCTTACCGCGGCCTTTTCACTGTCGGCGAGAGCGGGGAATTGTTTCTGCAGGCTTTCCACCAGCAAAGGATACTCCTTTTCCATGGTGATGTGATCAGTGGTCTCTTTCTGCCAATCTGCGGCCGCCAGCGACAGGATCATCAGGAAAACCGCCCCGAAACAAAATCCTTTTTTTTTGGCCATCCGGTCCTCCTTGCCCAAGATAAAAAATCATACCACAAAAGAACCCGGAAAAACAACAAAGCGGTTCGGAGTCAGCCACGAATGGTGATGATAATGAAATGACTAGAAGGAAAATTTATTTTTCATCTTTTCAAACAGCTTGGCTGATCCTGCCCCGCAGCTGATGATCGATCTCATCGCGGTCTCTACGGAAACATCAATTATCCGGACATCCTCTTTTTTCAAATGATACAGAAGCCCGGTTGTAGGATTAAGGGCTGAGGGGAAAAAGACCGTATACCTGCCGTCCGGGTGCTCATCGGTGACAAAACCGGTCATAAGTGTATCGTTGGCGAATATTTTTGCCAGAACTACCAAGGAAAAAGGCTTCGTTTCCTGACCCACAAGTTGCTTCAATGTCTCCTTGAATAATGAATATCCTGGGGCAATTTTAAGGATATGATTGTCGATTTCAGTAAACACATATCTGCCTATTTTTGTCTTTACGATCAAGCCTATCACAAAGCAGGCCACGATGATCAGAACCACGGAGATTGTATTCGCAATCACCTTCTGCATATGCGGTTGCTTCATTATCAACATGGTCAGGGGCTCTATCATTTTCGAAACAATATTGAACATCCACCTTACAAGAAAAAAAGTAAGAACCATGGGAAGGATAACTACCAATCCCCCGAAAAGAGTAGTTTTAATAAAATTTCTTATCTTTTTCATTTTAATTCCCCCTAAAATTTTTTTCTAAAATCTGGCGCGGATCCTGCTGGTAGAACTCCCGCAGTATTTCAAAAAGCTCGGGATGTGCGTCGTGGAGCGGCCGGGGATTTTCAAAGAACATTTCACTGGCCACGGCAAAAAATTCGGCCTGGTTCTGGGCGGCATAAGCGGACAGGATAGAAGTCCCGTGGTCGTGCCGCTGCCATTCCCGGGTAATTGCCTCTGACCAGGCAACCGTCCCGGACCGCAGTTCCAATTTCAGTCCGCTCTTTCTCGCTTCCCGGTCAAAAAAGTGGGCCAATTCGTGAATCAGGACATTGAAGCCGTCTTCGCCATCGGCAAACCCCTGCATCAGACTTCCCTCGGCGAGCAGCATCGGCCCACCCGCAGGGGCTTGTCCGGCAATGTTGCCCCTTTTCACCTGATAATTGCGGTCAAAACTCATGCCGGGATATACGGTAACGCCATCGGCGAGCGGCGGCTCCCAATCGGGCCGGCCGTGCAGCATGGCTGCTGCCCCGGCGGCGATGAGCAAGCGGATCGGCCAGGAAAGGGGCCGTCCGCCGATGCCGCTGATGCGGACATCGACAAGAAACAGGCGGACATCGCGTTCAAATCGCATTCGGCCGTCTTGGTCCAGACCGTAAAAATAGGCCGAGCGCGAAAGCAAAAATTCACGCCATTCATCGGGAAAAGTCGTCCGCAATCCCAGGCGGCGCTGCCATGGTTTTTTGAGTGCCAGCATCAGGTAAATGACCTCCAGCAACAACAGGAGGGGCAGGATCATGGCCCGGCCGGTAATCAATAAAACCAGGACACCGACTGCGGGAATCAGCAAGGCGTACAAAACAATAAAGAACAAATTGAACTGGGCGACGACGCGCATCAGATTAGACAGTCAGCGCAGCCGACCCCGGGCCAGGGAGAAAAATACCCCGCAGCAGCACAGCACAAAAAAAATGATGAATGACACCCTCATGCTATTGAGGAACAGCGGATAAATGGCCGGCGTGATCCGCACTTTGCCGATGAACAGGGAAAAAACCAGGGTAGCGATGCCCATGCTCAACATCTGCCCCACCATGCGCATGGTACCCAGAGTCGCCGAGGCTTGGCCGTAGTATTTTTTGTCAACCGAGCTCATGATGGCGTTTGTGTTTGGGGAGGAAAAAAGGGCAAAGCCGAATCCCACCAGCATCAGGGCAGCCACGATGAACCACAAGCCGCTTTGGGCATGCAGCCAGACAAATAAAAACAGGCCGGCCGCGGAAATCCCCATGCCCAGCGAAGCCACCAACCTGGGTTCCAGCCGGTCGGAAAGCCTTCCGGCCAGCGGCGAAAAAGCAGCCATGACCACGGGCTGGGCGATGAGCACAAGTCCGGCCGCACGGGGATCGAATCCCTTGATGTACTGCAGGTAGAGGCTCAACAGGAAGGTGATGGCGAAGGTGGCGCTGTAATTAATCAGTGCTGCCAGGTTGGAAAAGGCAAAAACCGTATTGCCGCGGATCAAGCGAGCCTGAAAAATGGGATGGTTGTGATGGGCTTCCCAGTTCATGAAAAGGGGCATGGCTCCTGCTGCGGCCAGGAGCAGCACCAGACCTTTCCAGCGCGGCAGCCAGGTGAATCCGAGCATGAAGGCGGTCAGCATCAGGGTGTAGGCCAGGGACCCCTTCCAATCAAATGGTTCACCACGGGATCCGGCCCATTCCTGGTGCATTTTCAGCCAGACCGCAGCCAGGATCAGCACTCCCAGGGGAACATTGAGCAAAAATACATAGCGCCAGCCTAAATATTGGGTCAGCAGGCCGCCGACGAACGGTCCCAGCGACAATCCCGTGTAAGTAGCGGCCACATTGATGCCCAAAACCCAGCCGCGCCGTTGGGGCGGAAAGACCGAAGTCAATATGGCGATGCCGGTTCCAAATATCATGGCCGCGCCAATACCCTGTACCAGGCGGGCGAAAAGGAAAACATCCGCCCGCTGAGCCAAACCGGCCAGAAGCGCTGCGCTGCTGAAAATAACGGTCCCGTATATGAATATTTTCTTGCGGCCGACGATATCGGCAAGCCGGCCGAAGGGCAGCAGGAAAATGGCCGCGGCCAAAAGATAGGAACTGGCCACCCAGCTAAGCAGGACGGCGTCCATGGAGAAATCCCGGGCGATGGCCGGCATGGCGATGTTCACCGCCGAACCCATCATCGGAGTCAGCAGCGAACTCAGCGTCGTCACCAGCAGGGCTACTCTTTGCTCGGACACATCTTCCATAGCGGCTCCTTTTTCGTCTGCGTTGAGGCGAACACTAATTTCCCATTCTGACGAAGGACAAATGCACTTGGTTCATTGGCATCCGTCTATTCCTCCTGCGATCCAAAGCATCTATTTTATCAATTATTTTTAATTTACCACAACAATGGATAAAAATGCCATAAGGAATAAAACCGATTTTTGTCCAACTCCAAACAATTGATCACTTTTCTATGGCAATAATGTAATAAAATATATTATAATACCAGCGCAGCCATGCCGAGCCGGGAGGTATCATGAAAACCATGACCGTGGGTTTGCTGATCATGCTGTTTGCCGCCGCAGCAATGCCCGCAAAAACAATCAATAAGGAACCCGCCCGCCTCATCCGTGTCATCAGTGCCGATACCCTGACCATTCTCTACAACGGCAAATGGGAGGAACTCAAGCTGATAGGACTGGACGCGCTGGAAACGGCCTTGAACGACAAGGTCTACGAAGAAGCCCTGAGGGATTCCTCCAGCCCTGATGAAGTCATCAGCCGCGGCATGAAAGCGACCGAATTCGTCCAACGCTACCTCCGTTACGGCAGCCAGATCTGGATCGAATTCGACGTGAAAAAACGTGACCGCTTTTACCGCCTGCTGGGTTATGTGTACCTGGCCGACGGGCGGATGCTGAACGAGATCGTTCTGCACCACGGCTTGGCCGAGCTGTTTCTGTTCCCACCCAACCTGAGATACAGTCAGCGTTTTCAGGAAATGGCCCGCCTGGCCCGCTTGGAAGCGCTCAAGTCAAAAACGGAAAAATAATGACCGGTGCCGGAACCGCAGGGTTTCATGTCAGGTTCAACTCATCCTTGAGCAGCCTGTGCAGCTTTCGGCGCAGGACGTTAAAATTTATTTTTTTCACCCGGGGATGAACACGATTGGTCAGCATGATCCATATGCGCTGTTTTTCCGCCTCCAACCACAATGACGTACCCGTAAAACCGTTGTGCCCGATCGCCACTGCGGCCAACGCCCTGCCTCCCGAACTTTGCGGGGAGCGATTCAGCAAAAAGCCGATCGACCGCTGCTGCTCGTCCCAGGGAGTACGGTTCTGCCAGAAAAGGGCGATGGATTCGCGCTTCAACAATGTTGCGGTTTCAGGAAAAAATTCCAGGCTCATTTTAAAAAGATCGCGGCTATTCGAAAACAGGCCGGCATTGCCGGCGCTGCCGCCACTGTAAAAAGAGTTGGCATCATGCACCTCGCCACTGATCAGTTCGCGGCGCCAGGGAAAACAGGCCGCCGCGGCCTCATGCTCAACAGTGCACATGTTCCGTTCATGAAAGTTGCCGATTTCTGTGGGCGCGCAGCGTGATTTCTTTTCCGCCGGCACCAGAAAAAAAGTATCTCGCAATTTGAGCCTGTCAATGATCACAGCCTGGGCAAGTTCCCGGAAGCCGCTTCCGGAAACTTCTTCCAGCAGCCGCCGCAGCAAAATATAGCCGATATCTGAGTAGGAAACCCGCGTACCGGGCCGGGCAACGCCTTTCAGCGCAGCAATTTGGCTGAGATCATCATGGGGGCGATACAGGTAGAATGGATGCCAGGGCTTGAAACCGGCACTGTGGATCAGCAGCTGTTCCAAGGTGACCGTCAAAGTGCAAGTTGGAAAAAACCGGCGCACCTCGTCATCAAGCCGCAATTGCTTTTTTTCGATCAGATAAACGGCCAGGAAGGCGCTGACCAGCGGCTTGGTCAGTGAAGCCAGATCGTACAACGTCCCTGCCGGCAAAGGCTGGGGTTTGGGCCAAACAGTCTTATTCCCGAAATGGCGGTCATAGAGAATCTTTCCACCGCTGGCGGCCAGGATGGAGATGCCGGGAAATATTTTTTTTTCGACCTGCAACCGAATGTACGGCTCAAGCATCCAGGACAGTGTGCAAGCGATCCAGGATGGACAGAGCTAACTGCAGCGCTGCCCGGCCGTCTTGTCCGCTCACGTTAAAATTTCCAGCGCCGGCGATGGTTTTATAAAAATTATGCCAAAGATTGTAAAGCGGTTCCACATCGTCAATCTGGGGAATATTTTCCAGGATCTGCCCGTCACGCAGTTGGAACATTTTTACGCTTCTCTTTTTGTAATCCACGGATAGATAAAGGTTTTTCTGAAAAATACGCAGTTTACGTGTTTTCTCTTGTGAAACCCGACTGGCGGTCAGATTGGCCACCAAACCGGAATTAAATTCCAGTCGAACATTGGCGATATCGATTTTTTTGGAAATGATCGGCACGCCGCTGGCCCGGATCTCTCTGACGCCGGAGCGGTCCCACTGCAGGATGATGTCCAGGTCATGTATCATCAGATCCATGATCACGTCGATGTCCAGTGAACGCGGTGAAAAGGAACCCAGGCGTTGAATTTCAATGAAGCGGGGCATTTCCACCAAACGGCCGGTGTATTCGACCGCCGGGTTGAATCGTTCCAGGTGCCCCACTGCCAGAACCAGTTGTTTCTGCTCAGCTAGGGCGATCATCTGGTCGGCTTCAGCCAGGGTCTTGCTGATCGGTTTTTCCACCAGGACATGCTTGCCGTTCTCCAGGAAAAACCGGCAGATCTGATAGTGCTCAAGGGTGGGGGTCGATATCATGACCGCGTCCACATGCTCCAGCGCCTGCCTGTAATCGGCCAGTTTGATGATTTCCAATCCGCGACAGTTCTTTTCCAAATTCTCAGGATTCACATCCGCTGCGCAGGTGATCCGCCACTGTGGCAGCTGACCTAATACCCGCAAATGATTGCTGCCCATTGCCCCGGTCCCAATCACTCCGATTCTCATGTTTTCCCCATTAGAACGATATTTTTTTTGCCGGCCCGTTCGATCATGTCGCCCTGGTCGAGCATCAGTGTCTTTTTTGCTTCCAGCACAAAAGCCGCCGCCCGGCATTCCTCAAGGATTTCCATGGTCTTTAACCCTACTACCGGGACATCGAAACGCATGTCATGACCAGGCCTGCTGACCTTGGCTACGACCAGGCCCGGACCGGCGATCTCTGCCGCTCTGCTTATGGTCCGGTCGGTGCCTTCCATGGCCTCAACCGCCACCACGGCCCGGTTTTTTACGCATATGGTCTGGCCGATATCCAGGGCAGCAATGCCCCAGGCTTTTTCCCAGGCGAATTCTATATCCCAGGCCAGTGCGTCCTTCATGCGGATTTGTGGAGTATAATTTTTTGCCTCAAGTAAATATTCCTTCAGAAATAAAGTGGAATCCATGATTTCGATGCCTTCGCTCGAAAAAAAATCGGCCAGGGTGGCGAGCAGCGAAGTAGTGGTTTTATCTTTGACCTTGGTCAGGAACCGTAAAAATTTTCCATCCATCGTCCAAATGGAAAAAATGGCCGCATGCTTAACCCGGCCGATCATCAGCGCCCGGCGTACACCATTCCACTTGAAAAAACGGATAACCCCGCCCAACTGGCCGATAGAAAATTCAGCCCAGACATCGGCTTCCCGGGCAAGTTCGGGCAGCGCCAAGCCTTTGACGGCGGCGACAATGGCCTTTTTCCCCTGGCGCTGCGCCTCGCGGCAACTCAGCAGAGGCAGAACAGACTCCCCTGCGATTATTCCGACTGGTTCAGTCATCAGAACGGAAATTCTTCAAGATCCCTCTTTTGGTTTTGCTGATGAAATCAATAATGACCTGGCTCTCATTAAGACCGGGATGCTCCTCGCCAATCTTCTTGACAGCCTGTGTGGTGTTCAGGTCCGAGCGGTAAATGATGCGGAAGATATCCTTGACGTTGTCAATGAATTCCCGGCTGAAGCCATTGCGCATCATGCCTATGGAATTCGGCCCATAGAAGCTGAATGACTCGCGGCTCTGGGCAACCTTGGCGAAAGGCAAAATATCCTGGCAAACAATGCTGTAGCCTCCGATATAGGCGTTGCGGCCGATGTGCACGAACTGCAGCATCGAGCAAAAAGCGCTGACACCGACATAATCCTCAACTTCCACATGGCCGGCCAGCGTGGTATTGTTGGCGAACTGAATGTGGCTGCCGATCTGGCAGTCGTGGGCAATATGCACGTAAGCCATGAAGTAGTTATTGCTGCCGATGCGGGTGATGCCTCCGCCCTTGACCGTGCCGCGGTTGATGGTGATGAACTCGCGGATGACGTTCTCGTCGCCGATATGCACCCAGGTTTCCTCACCCTTGAAGGTCAAGTCCTGCGGATCCGTGCCCACCGAGGCGTAGGGGAATATCTGGCAATTTTTGCCAATGATGGTGTTTTTATCGATCGTGGCGTGGTGCTTGACCAAGGTGCCGTCGCCAATGCGCACCCCGGGACCGATGACCGCGTAGGCGTCGACCTGGACTCCATCCCCCAGTTCGGACTTGGGGCTGATCACGGCAGTGGGATGGATCAGCGGCTGGTTCATTGCGTCACTATGCACATCAGGATCGCTTCCGCGGCAACTTGGCCGTCGACAAAAGCCTTGCCTTCGATCACGGCAAATTTCCCCCGATCTCTCAAAACCAGCGCCTCCATATCGAGCCGGTCACCGGGAAGCACTGGTTTTTTAAAGCGGGCTTTGTCGATGCCGGCAAAATAAGCAAAAACCTTCTGTCCGACAAACCGCTGCATCAAAAGCACGGCGCCCAATTGGGCCAAAGCTTCGATCACCAGCACCCCGGGCATGACCGGATTTCCCGGAAAATGCCCCATAAAAAATTCTTCGTTACCGGTGACATTTTTATAGCCTTTGATCGATTTTTCGCCGTCGATTTCAGTCACTCGGTCCACCAGCAGGAAGGGATAACGGTGCGGTAATATTTTTTTTATGTCTTCCAGGGTCAGGATATGGTTCATTTTTTGGGGGCAGCCGCAACCGAGTCATAAGCCTTGACAACCTTGTCCGTGATGTCGATAGCGGGCTCGAAATACGTTACGCCGGCCGTGTTCAGGTCCAGGATCAATGAAAAACCTTCGGCTTTGGCTATCTTTTCAATGAGGGGCATCAGGTCGCGTTGGATGCTTTCGAATTCCTTTTGCTGTGCGGCCATGCTCTCTTTCTGGGCATCTTCGGCAAAACGCTTGACCTCGACTCTCTTGTTCTGCAAATCCTGCGTTTTCCTGTCCCGGGCATCCTGATTCAGAGCGGGAGACATGACTTCCTTTTCCAGGGCTTCGATCTCTTTCTGCATGGCTTCATATTTTTTCTGTTTGGAAAGCTGCATGGATTTCAGTCTTTCAATGGCTTCCTTGCCCTTGACCGAATTCTGCAGAACCTCCTGAGGATTGATAATGCCGATCTTGACTTCAGCGAAAACAAACGTGGTCAAGGCGACCAGGGCAAAGACCAGAAACAGGTTTTTTTTCATGTTAATCTCCTTTTTTTATGCTTAATAAAATGACGGCCCGACGGCAAATTTAAAGACAAAATGCTGGTCCCCGCTGCGCAGGACTCTGGGATTGTAGGCGAAGATCAGGCGAAAAGGTACATTGAGCATGGGCACGAATATTTTTAGTTCGAGTCCCGCTGACGAATAGACATCTTTAAAGTTTATGGGCATGCCGACATCGTAAGAGTTGCCGACATCGTAGAAAAAGACGAAGGAAAATTGCTGGGTCAGGGGTATAGCGTATTCAAAGTTGAGTAAAATAGATTTGCTGCCGCCGACAACATTGCCGTTCTTGTCACGGGGGCCAAGATTGTAAATGTCAAAACCCCGAATTGAGCGTTCGCCGCCAAGGAAAAATTTTTCATAAAAAGGAATTCCCTTGCCGCCGAACGGCTCCAGGCCTTCATACATGGCATGAATGCCCAGTACGTGCCTTTTCCATAAGGGCTGGAACCTGACCAACTCCAATTTCAATTTGTGCAAGTAGATGTCCCCACCGAGAAAACCGCCGGAATAGCGGTAAGTGGCCAGGAACTTGTTGCCGGAACTGGGGAATATGGGCGAATCCACTGTGGAGTAGTACAAGGTGGGGGAAAGGGATGAAATTCTTCTCTTGCCTGCGGAATAATAATAAGAAGCATAAGAATTTATAAATTGATAATCTTCATAGATATCGCTTATCGAAACATTTTGTAAACCATAAATAAGAGATGTGCCCCAATATTTCCAAAAGCGGGCCGAAGTGGAAATGTTGAAGCCTACGCTGTCCTGGGTATACATATACGGATAGCGAAACGAGGTTTTGAAGACATCAATGCCGAAATTGGCCGGCAAATTGAACAGATAAGGCTCAACGAAAGCGAACTGGTAATTCTTGGCCCGGGTGCCGCTCTGCAGGTTCAGAGTGAACGATTCGCCCATGCCCAGGAAATTCTGGGTCGAATAACCCAAGGCGATGAACCAGCCTTCATAACCGCTGTAACCGACATTAAAATTGATCATTTGCCGATTAAGTTCCTTGACCTCGGCAGTGATGTTTATTTTCTGCGGGTCCTGTGGATCGGCCTTGATCTCGGGCATTTTTTCAACGGTGACCAGGCCCAATTGCTTCATGCGCTTGATGGAATCCTCCAAGGCGTTGATGTTCAAGCGCCGGCCTTCGCGCAGGAACCATTCGCGGCGAATGACATGGTCTTTGGTGAAGGTATTACCGGTGAATTCGAGCTTTCCCAGGTAAACAACTTCGTTTTCCTGGATATTGATGGTCAGATCTGCCGTTTGCTTGACCGGGTCCAGATTTTCGCTCGGCACGACCTGCGCATAAAAATATCCGATGCCGCCATAGAATTTTTGTATCTCCTCGATGAACTTGTTGCGTTTCTTGATGTTGTAGACCTGACCGCTTTTTATGGTGATCAGGCTTTGCAAAAAATCAGTGCGAATGATCTTGTTGCCTTCCAGGGTAATGCTTCCCACCCGGTAGCGCGGGCCGAGCTCCACGGGGATGCTGATCCTGAGCATTTCCCGCAGCTTGCCGAAAACGGTTTTCTTGTTGATCATGCTGAATTCGGGAGTTCCGACCTTGGCCTCCAGATAGCCTTTTTGCTGCAAGCGCAGCCGGATCTCCTCCAGGTCTTCGTTTATCTTCTCGTGATTGTAGACATCCTTGCCGCCGATATGGGAAATGATATTGTGGGTCTGGTTGTTCTTCATGCCCCGCCTTAAAAAAGCGGCAGCAACCGATTTTTTGGTAAGCCCGGGGAATACCACACTGGCTATCCTGGTTTTGGAACCCGCATTGACCTGGATGGTCAGAGCGATCTGGTCGTTTTCCTTCTTTTCATCGATGGTAACCGCTGCCTGGTTGTAGCCCTTCTCCAGCAGCATGTCGGTGATGATCTTTTTCACCTTGCGGATCTTGGCCGGGCTGTAATAAGAAAAAGCCTGCAGGATGATGTTGCTGTTTTGCAGTTTTTCAGTAATATCGCTTTCCTTGACTTTTTTTCCGGTTTTGTAAGTAACGGAAGAAATCAATGGATTTTCCACCAGGACGAGGCGCACGATCTTGCCGCTGTCGCCATTTTCCGATTCAATGCGGATATCTTGAAAAAAACCTGTTCCCCACAGAGCCTGGAAATCAGCCTTCAGTTTTTGCGCGTCATAAATACCGCCTTCACGAGACTTCAAGTAGAATTGGATGGTTTCACGGGAAACCTTTTTGTTGCCTTCAATTTGAATCTGTTGGATGATATCGGCGCTTAAAAATTGGGCGGCCAGCAATACCATCACCAGTAACGGCAGTTTTTTAAACATTACAACCTCGCAAAAAATGGACTGAATGTAATTTTATAGCATATTTCTTCATAAAATTCAATTGTCCTTACAAACTATTAAGACGCTTGCAATTCCAGGAAAGATTCTTTAATTTATCATTGACAGCCGACAATAAGTATGTTATACAAAATTATCCGGAGGAAATGGATATGCCGATTTACGAATATAGATGCTCAAAATGCGCCAAGACCTTCGAAGCCCTGCAGAGCATCACGGCTGAACCAATCCGCAAGTGCATATATTGCCAGGGTAGAACCAAAAAGATCATTTCACTGAGTTCTTTCCAGTTCAAGGGCAAGGGCTGGTATATAACCGACTACAAAGACAGCGGCGGCAACGAAGAAAAAAAAGCTCCCGCAAAAAAACCTGAAAATAAAAAAACAAAAAATGCGAACATCAATTAGCCTTTCCATCTCTCCCCCCTTAATATAATCATAACCCCCACCTAAAAAAACACCCCCCCCGCTACATGGGGGGGGCTCGCCTTTACCCAGGGATACGGCATACGGCATACGGCGGACGGTGGACGGGTAGAATCAAAGCACCAAAATCCAGGCAACAAATTCCAAGCTCCAAATTTCAATTTCCAAAACCAAGCTCCTTCCAGCGCCTTTTCTTTGTTTGGGTCATTGGAAATTGAAATTTGTTTGTGATTTGGTGTTTGGTGCTTGGGATTTTATTCTTACCGTATGCCGTACGCCGTCAGCCGTCAACCGAGCTCATATTTGATCTTTTCTAAGATGATAGTAACCGGGCCGTTGTTGACCAGGTGGATATCCATCATGGCTCCGAATTCGCCAGTGGCGACCAGCACTAACTTGGCTAGAAGGACATTGAAGCTGGAATACAGCGCTTCGGCTTTTTTAGGATCCTCAGCGTTCGAAAAATCGGGCCGGCGCCCTTTTTTGATGCGGGAAGCCAGCGTGAACTGCGAAATAGAAAGGATCTCGCCCCTGATCTCCTGAACGTTCAGGTTCATTTTCCCCTCTTTATCGGCAAAGATCCGCAGGTTGAGAATCTTGTCGGCCATGAATTCAATCTCTTTTTCCCCGTCCCCCTTCTCGATGCCGACCAGTAAAAGGAGTCCTTTTTTAATGCGGCCGACCGTGCGGCCGTCAATTTCGACGCTGGCTTGCGAAACCCTCTGCACCACTACGCGCATGGGCATCACCAGGGGCTGCCGGCCGCATCGCCCCGCTCCGACGGGGCAGGGGGCAGCTCCTTTTTTTTGACCCGGGGAGCAAGAAACGGTTCGGCTTTATGCAGCAGCAGGGGCGAATCAGTATCGACAAGCAAGCCGTCGCCTGCGCTTTCATTGCTTTTTCCGATCGTCCACTTGGAGGTTTTACGCGCCAGATAGTTGCCGCGGCAGACCAGCCAGGCCCGGGAAAAGGGAATGCCGGGCTCAAGGCGCAAGCGAATGATCTCAAAACGCGTCTTACCCCAGGACAGGTGGTTGATGAAGCCGAGCAGCGCCGGCAGCGGCGCCATGGCGACCACGCATACCGGCCGGCTGGCCAACCGGCCACGACGGAACTGCATGCCGGAGAGGACTCCATTCCAGGGAAAGCGGGCCGTATCGAAAGCGATCGAGAAACCTTCCTGGATATCGGCGAACTGCCCGTCGATCCAGCTGGTCAGGAGATCCGCCCCTCCTGGGTGAACTGGACCGAGTTCCGGGACGACTAATTGCCGGTTGAACAGGAAACTGGCATGGGTAATGCGATCCTCCCTGGCCCGGGCCTGCAACTCCAAAAGAACAAGGGCCGTCCAGGCATCATCATCATCCACCGGCAAAAGAGCCCGACGCAGGTTGATTCTTTCGCGCGCAAAAAGCGACTTTTCGTTCCCGTTGGGGAAGGTGAAGCCGGAGGCCATGGCGCTATAATCCTTTATTTTCCGCTCCAGGTCGCCCCGCTCGCGCCGGAGACGGCCCAGGTCCTTGAGGGTCGGGTACCAATCCAAGATGGCAAAAGCCGCCAAAACGGACAGCGATCCCAGGATGCAAAGAAAAGCACGAGCCAATTTGAGAGCCTTCATCGCCATTCCGCCCGACCGCTGACGTCAAATACATAGCTCAAGGAGCCGGGGCCGCGTCGAGTCCTTGGGGAGTACGATACTTGGGTCACTCCGGAAATATTTCCGAGCTTCTCGAAAAAAATAGCGAATCTTCGCTGCGCCGCCTCAGGGACTGCGGCCGCAATCCCAACGCTCAATTTGAATGCCAGATCATGCAGGCCCGGATCGACCTCGCTGTCGAGCAGCCGCAACGGTGAGACAATGCCGTCGATGCGGCGAAGGAGGTCGGCGCTGGTGTAGGAAACGGCCATAGGGTAACTTAGGTAAAACCGGGTCTCATAAAAACGAACACGCTGGGCCTTGGTCTCTTCAATCGGCTGGATCCGCACCAACGTGGTATATTGCTCCTGCAGCCTCAGAACATCTTTTCCGCGGCGGAACTTCACCGCATGCAGCAGCAATGAGACCACGGCCAGTGACAAAAAGAAAGCCAATGGCCACAAGGATTTCCGGCGGCAGCCGGCAGGATGTTGCGCTTGGTCCGTCATGGCCCGTGGCCTCAGCCGGGGATGATCTTCAGGAAAAACCGGCGCTGGCGCGGGCCGTCGAATTCGCAGAAAAAGATCCCCTGCCAGGAGCCCAGGATCAGTTCGCCGTTGTTGACGATCAGGGTTTCCGAAGCCCCCACCAGGCTGGAAAGGATGTGCGCCGGCGAATTGCCTTCGCTGTGGCGGAAATAATCCTGCCCCGGCAGCAAGTGCTTGAAAAATTCACCGATATCACGGGGAACGTCAGGATCGGCGTTCTCGTTGATGGTTACGCCGGCCGTAGTATGCGGACTGAAGATCAGCAGCATGCCCTCCCGGCACTTTGCCGCACGCACGAACTCGCGGACTTGCGGTGTGATGTCGATGAATTCGATTTTCTGCGTACTCTTGACCTCGAAGGTCTGATAACCGCTCATGGCTCCTCCCCCATTTCCTTCTCTCCGAAGACCTCTGCCTGGAAAATCTCGATCTGCACGCCTTTTTCCCATTCGTCCGGAGCCAACCCGGCTTTGCGGCATCCATAGGAGATATATTGCTCCAGGTCCCATCCCTGCTCGGCCGGAACCTGGGGCAGCAGCAGGCCGCGCCGGGATCCCTTGCTGACAATGATCCCGTCCCGACCCAACTGCACCTGGTCCGGGCCGGCAACTTTTTGGGGAACGGTCAGCACCGAGATTTCAATTTCGAGATCTCCGAGTTCCGCGCTGCTGACTGCCTGGAAACGCGGATCTTCGCTGGCGGCGGCGATGGCGTTGTCCACGACCGCTTCTCCCAGAGGTTTGTAAGGCAGGGGATAGCCGATGCAGCCGCGCAATTCGCCTTTGCTGTGCAGAGTGACAAAAACCCCGCGTTTTTCCAAAAAAACGGGTTCGGTCACGGGCGGATCGGCGCGCCCGCCGCCAGTCAGATATTTTTCAATAGTGTTTCGCGCCAGAGCCAGAAGTTCTCTTTTTTCCATGCGGGTCAGATCCGCCATGCGCCCTCCTTCAGTTCCAAAAACGGCACCAGGTGAACTTTGCGCTGGGAAAATAAAAATTCACAGGTGAACATCTGGATCTGGTCGCGGCCAATGGCCATGATCAGGTCAAGTAAAAACCAATCCAGAGCGAAGGGGCGCCTGCGGCAAAAAAAAATTCCCTGCAGCCGTTGGTGGTATTTTTCGCAGACCTTTCCATAGAGGGTGCTCGCGTTTTTGCGGTTAAAATCCATGGCCAGCAGTTGCTCGATCAAAACGAAACGACCCATGGTCGACCCGATCAGAAACCCCGCCCCCCGGTAACCGGTCACCCGCAGGACTTCGATTTCCTTTAAGGCTGCCGGCATTACTTGCACGTTCATATGCAAAACTTACCACAAAAAAGAACGAGAAACAATATCAGCACTCGATTGACGGTGTACGTCATACAGTGGACGAAAAGAATAAAATCACAAATCCCAAGTTCAAAATTCCAATATTGTAAACAAAGATCAGTGTTAGTGATAGTGTTAGCAAAAAGCTCTTACAAATTCTCTTGATTTCGATAGTTTTCTTCCTGTAACTACCGCTAGCACAATCAGTTTTTTCCGTTTGGATCATTTGGTCATTGGTGCTTGGTTGGAATTTGGTGCAGGGAATTTTGTGCTTTGCTTTCTCTTGCCGACAACCGTTCACCGAGTGCCTATTTCTTCTTTTTGAGCTCGTCCTTGATCTTCTTCCAATAGGCCAAACGCTCACGGATGTTTTTTTCGAACCCCATGCCGCTGGGCTCGTAAAAGCCGCGTTCAGATACCGCAAGGGGCAGAGTAGGCAGCAAAGAAGTTTTTTCAGGGCAGTCGTGAGCGTAAATGTAATCCTTGCCGGCCCCCTTGGCGGCAGCGATAAAGTTATCGGGATTGACGATCTGCAGGGGCACAGACAGGAGCTTGTATTTTTCGGCAATCTCCTTCATTTTTCCGTCGCTGCGGTAGAGGGCGTTGCTTTTAGGCGCCAGGGCCAGGTATACGGCCGCCTCGGTCAGGAACAGATCGCCTTCGGGAGAACCGAGGAATTCGTAGGCCTGCTTGGCGCTCAGGCATAGGCGCAGCGCATCGGGATCAGCCAGGCCGATATCTTCGACGGCCATGCGCACCATGCGCCGGAGGATATACAAAGGATCCTCTCCCCCTTCCAGCATGCGATACAACCAGAACAGCGAGGCATCGACGTCGGAATTGCGCACACTCTTGTGCAATGCGGAAATATACTGGTAGCGGTCGTCGCCGCTGCGGTCATAGCCGGCCACCTTATTCTGGATAACATCGAGCACGAATGTTTCTCCCACAGGTTCGGAATGGTCCGCCGTCTGCAAAACAATCTCCACCAGGTTGAGCAAACGGCGGCTGTCGCCGTTGCTGTAACCGATGACCACGGCTTCGGCCTCGGGCGTGAAACGGAGATCAACGCTTGCTTTTTCATGGATGAAGGCCTTGGCGCGGTCAAGGATGTTGGCCAGGTGCTCATTTTTCAGAGGAAACAATTCCAGGATCTTCAGGCGCGAAAGCAGGGCCCGGTTGATCTTGTAGGCCGGGTTCTCGGTAGTGGTCCCCAGCAGGATGACATCGCCGCGCTCCACGTACGGCAAAAAAGCATCCTGAACGCTGCGGTTGAAATGATGGATCTCGTCGACGAACAGCACCAGCGGTTTGCCTTGATCATTTCGGGCGGCCTTGGATTTTTCCATGATTTTTTTGATCTCGGCGATCCCGGAGACGGTGGCCGAAAATTCGGCGGCCGGGTAGCCGGTTTCCCTGACCAGGATGCGGGCCAGGGTGGTCTTGCCCGTGCCCGGCGGTCCCCAGAAGATCATGGAGGCCAGATTCCTGCTTTGCACCAGGGCTTGAACGATCTTTTGGCGGCCGGTCAGGTGTTCCTGTCCCTCAAATTCGCCAAGGTTCCCCGGGCGCAGCTTGTCCGCAAGCGGGAAAAAATCATGGCGGATTTCCATGGATGGAGAGTCGGAATCTACGCCTGCTTGTTCAGGATCATGGCCGCCAGCAGCGGGATCATGAGCTCATGATGACCGACAAAATAGAATCCCTTGCCGCCCCGGGCTACCGGCCGCTTGCATACATTCTCAAAAGGCCGGTAATGGCGGTTGAAATCGAAAACAGCGGTATGGAATTCTCCCAGGGAAATCCCCAGAGCGGAACAGAAAGCAACGGCTTTGAGAAACACTTCGGGCAGAATAACCGCTGAACCTATATTCAAAAATACGCCTCCCTGGCCCAATTCTGAGACAATGGAGGCCAGCAGATAAAAATCCTTTTCGGCCAGCGCCCCGGTGATCTCACCGGAGAACATCGGGTGGTAATGGATGAAGTCGGTGCCGATGGCCGGGTGGATGGTGACCGGGATATTCAGTTTGTAAGCGTTGAAAAGAATGCTCTGTTCCAGGTGTGGCAGTTTGGCCTGGATCAGGTAGTAGCCCACTGCCTCCCCGGCCCCCATGTTCTTGGTCAAGCCCTCCTTGAGAGCCAGATTTAAAAACAGCCCTGTTTCCTCGGTGTTACCGTAATTCCCCTGGAGAAGGTTTGCGGCGACATCCTCAGAAGTGCGACCGGCCAGGGCGATCTCAAAATCATGGATCATCATGGCGCCATTGGTGGCGATGGCTGAGATCCAGCCGCGCTGCATCAGGTCGATGACCAGCGGGCCCAGGCCCAGTTTGACCAAATGGGCACCCATGCCCCAAATGATGGGTTTATTCTTATTGCGGGCCTCGCCCAGCAGGTCGGTTAACTCGCGCAGGTCTTTGGCGGCGAGATATGGAGGCAAAGAATCGATGAATGATTTGAAGTCGGCGCCGGGAAGATATGGTCGGGGGAAATCCTGCAAATGGACCATAGAGCTGCGCTCGGTGATGGAAATGGTTTTTAGCTTTTTTTTATTCAGCGGCCGGTATTTTGGATAAGGCATGGCTATTCTTTGACAGAACGGCTGATGCGAATGACGTATTCAGCACCGCTGTAAACAGTCAGAAAAACCGCGAAATAAAGAACTGCGGTCCCCAATATATACAATTGCTCGGCAAAGGGAAGCTTGCGGTAGATGATCAGAATTGCCAGGGCCACGATTTGAAACGTAGTTTTCAGCTTGGCGGGGACGGAGGCCGAAAAGGAGGCGTTGTTGATCAAAAAATAAAAACGGAAAGCCGAAATGAACAATTCGCGCAGGATGATAATGGCGGCCACCCAGGTTTCCACCTCCTGCAGGTAAACCAGGGCGATCAAGGCCGCGGTAACCAGGAGCTTGTCGGCCAGGGGATCGAGGAATTTGCCCAGGGCGCTGACCTCATTCAACCTTCTGGCGAGATAGCCGTCAAGCGAATCGGTGACGGCGGCAATTACAAAGATCGTAAAAGCGATGATCTCTTTATTCTGCATCTCGGTCAGCAGTATGACCAGAACAAAAGGAACCATGACGATGCGAACGATAGTGATTATATTGGCTGTTGTCATTTTTACCCTGTTCAATTTTATACCGCTTGAAAACGAAATGCAATCCAAATCATCGGCCTGCGCCCGAATCAGAACCCGAACGGTTCGCAGGCCCCGGACCCGAGACGGATGATCGCCGGAGCCGGACCGCTCAGGTCCACGATTGTTGAAGGCATGTTGGCCAGAATTCCGGCATCCAGGATCAGATCAATGTCATGGCGGAAGGTTTCGGCGATCACCAGGGGATCGGTATAATAATCGTCTTCGCCTTGCGGCACCGAGGTGGAAAGCAGAGGCCTGCCAAGTTCGCGGACCAGACCCAGAGCTACCGCCGAATCCGGGATACGCACTCCCACCGTGGGCCGCTTTTGCAGAAGTATTTTGGGGACCAGCTTGCCAGCGCGCAGAACAAAGGTGTATTTGCCCGGTGTAACGCGGCGCAGGACGCGGTAAGCGCTGGTGGGCACGTAAGCCCATTCCGCGACCGCGGCCAGGTCTGGGCAAATGAAGCTGAGCAGCTTCTGCCGGGAAGTTTTTTTCAGTTTTAAGATCCTCTCCATGGCTCCCTTGTTGAACAGGTCGGCGCCCAGGCCGTAGATCGTGTCAGTGGGATACACGATCAGGCCGCCGTCTTTCAGGATGTTGGCGGCATGCTGCAGCAGTCGCTTGTGAGGATGGTTCAGATCGATCTTCTGAATTTCCACGGTCATGATGCGTACCCTGATCCGTCGGAAGCGCCTATTTCAATTCGCTCAATTTCTTATAATATGCATGCTTGCCCTTTTTGAAGTCTACGGCCTGCTCATACAAGCGGTCGGCTATATCCGGGAATTGCAGCTTGAGGGTGGAAAAACGGATTTCATTGGCCAGGAAATCCTGAAGGCTGAGGGTGGGATCCTTGCTTTCGTAGACAAAAGGATTTTTGCCATCCCCGGCCAAAGCCGGGTTGTAACGATAGAGCGGCCAATAGCCGGATTGCACGGCACGCTTTTCCTCCGCGATGGAATACCCCATATCGATACCGTGCATGATGCAGGGAGAGTAGGCGATAATGATGGAAGGTCCGGGATATGCTTCGGCCTCCTGAAAGGCTTTGACCACCTGGTTCATGTTGGCGCCCAGGGCCACGGATGCCACATAAATGTAACCGTAGCTCATGAACATCAAGCCCAGGTCTTTTTTGCCGGTGCGCTTGCCCGCTGAAGCGAACTGGGCCACAGCCGACAACGGCGTGGCTTTGGACGCCTGGCCGCCGGTATTGGAATATAGTTCGGTGTCCAGCACCAGCGCATTTACATTCTTTCCGGTGGCCAGCACATGGTCCAGACCGCCGTAGCCGATATCATAAGCCCAGCCGTCGCCGCCGATACACCATACCGATTTGTCAACCAGGTAATCCTGAAGTTCGGCGATCTTACGCAGTAAGGACTGCTTGTCAGCCGCAGCCGATTTTAAAATACCGGCAAGGAGGTTTTTCACCGCTTTGGCCGCTGCCTGGGCATCGTCACCACTGCGGTCCCACAACTCAAGGCATTTTTTTAATGCCGCTTCCAGGGCCTTGTCGGTTCCGGCTGCGAGCAGACGGTCTATGGCATAGCGCAGCTGCTTGCGGTTGGAGTCCACGGCCAGGCGCATGCCCAAACCGTATTCGGCATTGTCCTCGAACAGGGAATTGGCCCAGGCCGGACCTTGCCCTTCCTTGTTCACGCAATAGGGAGTGGTGGGAAAAGTGCCGCTGTAAATGGAGGAACAGCCGGTGGCGTTAGCCACGATCATCCGTTCGCCAAACAGCTGGGAAACCAACTTGACATAGGGGGTTTCGCCGCAACCGGCGCAGGCGCCCGAAAATTCGAACAAGGGTTTGCGGAACTGCACGCCTTTGAACTGGCTGATCTGGGTACCGTCCATGATGTTGTCCGGCAGCTCTTCGAAAAAATCGGCGTTGGCGGCCTCGCCGGCTTTTCTTTCCTCGTCGATCGGATGGAATTCCAGGGCCTTCTGCTTGGCCGGACAGACGTTCACGCAGTTGCCGCAGCCGGTGCAATCCTCGATGTAGACCTGTATCTTGTATTCCAGCTTCTTCTCGTTCTTGGTTGTGGATTTGACGGTCTTGAAAGTGGCCGGGGCTTTGGCCAGTTGGGTCGGTTCGATCTGCTTGGCGCGGATCGCCGCGTGCGGGCACACCAGAGAGCACTGGTTGCATTGGATGCAGCTCTCGCTCAGCCAACGCGGAACCTGCGGGGCGATGCCGCGCTTTTCCAGTTTGGCGGTGGCGGTGGGCACCTTGCCGTCCAGCGGCATCTGCGAAACCGGGATGGAATCGCCCTGCAGATGCATCATTTTTTCTATAACGCTGCGGGCAAATTCGGGAGCGCTGTCAGCGATCAGCTTGGGCACCGGGGCCGATCCACCGATATCCTGAACGGTGGCCGGCACCTTGATCTGCTGCAGGGCGGCGCTGGTGCGGTCAACCGCGTCCCAATTCATGTTGACGATGTTTTCGCCTTTTTTCTCATAGGTCTTTTTGATCGAATCCTTGATCAGCTTGATGGCCTCATCCCCGGGCAGCACGCCGGAGATCTTGAAGAAAGCTGCCTGCATGACCGAGTTGATGCGCTTGCCCAGCCCGACCGCCTCGGATATCTTCAGGGCGTCGATATTGTAAAACTTGATTTTTTTGGCAATGATGGTTTCCTGCATATCGCGGGTCAAGTGTTCGAATACCTCTTCGTTGCTCCACTCGGAATTGAGCAGGAAGGTGCCGCCTGGCTTGATTCCCTTGAGCACGTCGTAGCGCCCGATGTAGGCCGGGTTGTGCAGGGCAATGAAAACGGCAGAAGTGGAAAGGTAGGGGGCGCGGATGGGGCTTTTGCCGAAGCGCAGGAAAGAGATGGTGATGCCGCCCGATTTCTTGGAGTCATAGGAAAAATACCCCTGGGCATACATATCGGTATGGTCGCCGATGATCTTGATCGAATTCTTGTTGGCGCCCACGGTGCCGTCCGAACCCAGGCCCCAGAAAATGCAACTGATGGTATCGCTTTTCTCAATGGTCAGGTCTTCCGTGATTACGAGCGAGCGCTTGGACACATCATCATTGATGCCTACGGTGAAATCATGGAAACAGGCGCCGTCCAGGTGATCGAAAACCGCCTTGACCATGGCCGGAGTGAATTCCTTGGAGCTGAGGCCGTAACGGCCGCCTACGATGGTCAGGTTGCGGTCGGCCAGGGCGGTGACCACATCCATGTACAAAGGCTCGCCCAGGGCGCCCGGCTCCTTGGTGCGGTCCAGCACTGCGATCTTTTTGACCGATTCAGGCAGGGCGGCATAAAAGGCTTCGCGGACAAAAGGCCGGTAGAGGCGGACCTTGATCAACCCCAATTTGGCGCCTTTATTGTTCAGGTATTCCACGGTTTCTTCAATGGTTTCGCAGCTCGAACCCATGGCGATGATGATCTTTTCAGCCTGGGGATGGCCGACGTAATCGAACAACTTGTAGGGCCGTCCGGTTTTCTTGGCCACCTGGTCCATGTATTTCTGCACAATGCCCGGGAGTTTCTCATAATACGGGTTGACGGTTTCTCGGCCCTGGAAATAGACATCGGGAGTCTGCTGCCCCACCTTCAGGACAGGGCGGTCCGGGGTCAGGGCGCGGCCGCGGAAATTTTCCACCAGCTTCATGTCCAGCAGGCCGCCCATAGTTTCGTAATCAATCATATCCACTTTCTGGATCTCGTGCGAAGTACGGAAGCCATCAAAGAAATTGAGGAAGGGCACACTGCTCTCCATAGTAGCCAGGTGCGATACAACGGCCAGATCCATGGTCTCCTGAACCGAGGCGGCGGCGACCAGGGCGAAACCGGTGTTGCGCACCGACATGACGTCGGAATGATCGCCGAATATGGAGAGCGACTGGCAGGCCAGTGAACGGGCCGAAACGTGGAACACCGTGGGCAGCATTTCGCCGGCGATCTTGTGCATGTTGGGGATCATCAGCAGCAGCCCTTGCGAGGCGGTGAAGGTCGTGGTCATGGAGCCGGCCGAAAGCGCCCCATGCACGGCTCCGGAAGCGCCGCCTTCGGACTGCAGTTCGATAACCTCTACTTCCTGGTTAAAAATATTTTTGCGCCCGGCGGCAGCCCAGGCATCGGCCATTTCCCCCATGTTGGAAGAGGGGGTGATGGGATAAATGGCGGCCACTTCGCTGAAAGCGTAGGCCACGTGGGCTGCGGCGGTATTGCCGTCGATGGTCGCTGTTTTGTCGCTCATGATGGTTTCTCCTTGTTTTTGGGAAAAGGGCAGGAAAACAAAAAGCCGCTATAACCGGAACTCGAATTTCCTGGGGCTTTTCCGGAATGAATTAAAAAATGTTATCACATTAACAGAACGCAGTCAAATGCAGAATAAGTCAATATAAAACTTCACTCCCTGCCCATATATATCCTTCAAGAAGAGATTGGCGCGTTCCTTGGAATGGCTTTAGCTACGGTCTTTCTTGCCCTCGAACAGGGAATAGACAATGGGGACCACGATCAGGGTGATCAGGGTTGAGCTCAGCAGCCCGCCGACCACGGCCCGGGCCATGGGCGCCTGGGCCTCGCTCCCCTCTCTCAGTCCCATGGCCAGGGGCATCATGGCCAGGATGGTGGTCATGGCGGTCATAAGGATGGGGCGCAGGCGGCGGCGGCCGGCTTCCTCGATGGCTTCGCGTACGCCCATCTTGTCGCGCCGGCGCAGCAGGTTGGTGTGATCCACGAGCAGGATGGCATTGTTGACCACGATCCCGCCCAGCATGATGCAGCCGATATAGGACTGCATATTGAAGGTGGTGCCGGTGATCAGCAGCATCCAGACGACCCCGATCACGGCCAGCGGCACCGAGAACATGACGATGAAAGGGTCACGCACCGATTCGTAGAGCATGGCCATGACCATGTAGACCAGCATCAGGGCCAGGATGATGCTCACCAGCAGCTCGCGGAACGCTTTCTGCTGCTCTTCAAAATCGCCGGTGAAGTTGACGGTGAAATCGCGGGGTATGGGGACCCGGCGCAGCCCGGCCCGAATGTCGGTCAGGATGGAGCCGAGGTCGCGGTCCTCGATCTCGGCCGAGATGCTCAGCACGCGCTCGCGATCGCGCCGCTCGATGCGCTGCGGGCCGCTGCGCGGCTTGACGTCGACGACATTGCGCAGGCTTACCGGCTGGCCGTCGCTGTTGGTAAGCGTCAGGTTCAGGATATCTTCGATGGTCATGGTCTCGGCCTTATTCACCCGGACCAGGATGCGGAACTCGTCACCACCTTCGCGGAACGTGCTGGCCTGGGTGCCGGACAGGACGGTCTCGATGGTTTCGCCGATCCGGGTCACCGACAACTTCATGTCCGCCGCCGCCCGGCGGTCGATGACCAGTAGCTCTTCGGGCTTGCCCATGTCGCGGCTGAGGCGGACATCGGAGACGCCGGGAACGCCTTCAACGATCTTCCTGACCTGCTGGGCCAGGGCCTCGCTGGTCTCCAGGTTGAAGCCGCGGATCTCCACCTGGACGCGTTCCTGGTCGCCGGCGCCGCGCATGAAGAAAATTCCGCCGCCGGCCCGGGCGCGGACCACGGTACCGGGAATACCCTGCAGGCGGCGGCGCAGGGCGGCGGCGATCTCCTCGCTGGAGCGAGAGCGACTGGCCTTGGGCGCCAGCTTGATGGTGATGTTGCCGCTGTGGGATCCTCTTCGCCATCCCCCGCCGCCGATGCTTTCCTCGATGCTCGTCAGTTCCGGAACCACGCTGCGAACGATGGCGCTGATGGCCTGGAAGCGTTCGTCGATGACCGCCAGGCGCGTGCCGACCTCCATTTCAATGGTCAGGCGCACCTCGCCCTCGTCGGTGGCCGGCATGAACTCGCTGCCCACCAGCCTGACCAGGGAGATGCTGCCGGCCAGCAGTATGGCCACTGTGATCAGGACCAAGGCCCGGTGATCAAGGGCGGCATGGAGCATTTTTCTATACCAGTTTTCCAGGGCGGCCAGCAGGCGCTGGATGGCGGCCACCGCCCGCACCTTCCTTTCCTCCAGACGGGACCGGGGCGCCGTGGCGACCTGCAGGAAGCGGCTTGAGAGCATGGGCACCAGGGTTAGGGCGACGAACAGCGAACAGATCAGGGAGAAACTGACCACGAAGGCCAGCTGCTTGAACATAATGCCGGCAATGCCGCGCACGAAAACCATGGGCAGGAAAACGGCCAGGGTGGTCAAGGTGCTGGCGATCACGGCGGCGGCGACCTCCCGGGTCCCTTCCATGGCGGCCTGCATGGGTGGCCGGCCCTGCTCCTTCAGGCGCACGATGTTTTCCAATACGACGATCGAGTTGTCCACCAGCATGCCGATGCCCAGGGCCAGGCCGCCCAGGGTCATGATGTTCAGCGTGAAGCCGCCGAAATAGATCAGGGCGAAGGTGGCCACGATCGAAATTGGGATGGCCGTGGCGATGACCAGGGTGCTGCGGATGCTGCCCAGGAAAAAAAGCAGGACGAAAATGGCCAGAATGCCTCCGTAAACAGCCGTGGAACTGACGTTGGTCATGGCGTTCTTGATGTATTCCGAACTGTCGCGGACGGGTATCAGCTGTATCTGCGGCCGGTCCTCCTGGATGCGGGCGATCTCGGCAAGCACCCCCCGGGCCACCTCAACCGTGTTTGTTCCCGATTGCTTGTAGATGGCCAAGCGGGTTCCGGGAATGCCGTTGACACGGACAATGCGCGTGATCTTGCGGTAGGTGTCCTCGATTTCGGCGATCTCCTTCAAACGGATGGGTACCCCGTCGCGCATGGCCACCACGGTCTCGCGGATCTCGTCCATGCCGCTGAAGACCCCGGGAACGCGGATCAGGATCTCATAGTTTCCCCTTTCGATGACACCGGCCGGCATGTCGACATTGCCCTCGCGGATGCCGCTTATGATACGGTCGAGCGGCAACCCCAGGGCCTTTATCTTGTCGGCATGTAGATTGACCTGGATCTCCCGTTCATGCCCTCCCCAGATGTCGACCGAGGCCACCCCGGGAACGCGTTCGAGGCGGTAGGCGATCTGCTCGTCGATGATGCGGCGCGTCTGGATGGGATCGAGCCGGCTGAGGGCGCCGATGAGCAGGATGGGGAACATGGCCGGATCGAACTTGCGCAACATCGGCCGGTCCACGTCGTCGGGCAGACGGGGGATTACCCGGTCCAGCCTCTCGCGCATATCATCGGCCGCGGCGGAAAGGTCAGTTCCCCAGGAAAACATCACGCGCACATTGCTGTTCCCTTCCGAGGAGACGGAGAAGACCTCTTCGACGCCGGGAACCGCACTCATGGCCTCCTCGATCGGCCGCGTAATGATCTGCTCGATCTCTTCCGGCCCGGTGTTCTCGTAGGAAGTGGAGATGCTTAAGGTGGGGAAGGCGATGTCGGGCATCAGGTCGATCGGCAGGCGGCTGACCGAGACAATGCCCACGGCCACGATGGCCAGGGTGAGCATCACGGTGAATACCGGGCGGCGGATGGAAAAATCTGAGATGTTCATCGTCCGTCTCCGCCCGAACGGGAACCATCATCGGGGCGGTTGCCGGCGTCCTCTGGCTGCTCGGGAAGGATGATCCGGCCCTCGGCCTCGAGCAGGTAATGTCCCAGGGTGACCACGTAACCTGAAAGGTTCTTCGGGGAGACGATTTCCACGCGGCCGCCTTCCACGATCCCGGTCTCGACCGGAATGAAGCGAGCCAGCTTCGCGGCTCGGTCCACCATGAATATCCCCTGTCGGTCGTTTCTTTTGGCCAGGGCGTTGTAGGGGACGACAGTGACGTTGGCGCGGCGGGCGTACTCGATCTGAGCGTTGACGAACATGCCCGGCTTGAGAAGTTTTTCCTGGTTTTCCACCTCGATCTCCACCCGGGCCTGGCGCGAAGCCTCCTGCAGCATGGGGGCGATGCGGACGATGCGTCCCTGGAAATCCTGGCCAGGAAAAGCGCTGCCGCTGATCCAGGCCGGCTGCCCGATCTTCAGGCGGAAGTAATCCCGGTCAGTGACGTGGATGATGGCGAGAATCGGTTGCAGTTGGATGATGGTCAGGATAGGATTGTTCACCGTGAGCATGGCTCCCTCATCGGCAAACCGTTCTCCGACGTAGCGCACTGTGCCGCCCTTGTCCCAGGACGTTTTGATCTGGGTATAGGAGAGGCGCACCCGGGAACTCTCCAGGGCTGCCTCGCGGTTCGCCAGCTGGGCCACGGTTACGTTGTACCTGGCCGATTGGGCCTGCTGCTGGGCGAGAACCTGGTCCAATTGCGCGTCCGACTGGATGCCGGTCTGGTGAAGAGTCCGCGCCCGCTCCAGGTTTCTGTCGGCCATGGCCAGGGAACTTCGGGCCTCTTCCAAGTTGGCGACAGCCACGCGCAGGTCGGCCTCGGCCTGGATGACCTGCTGGCGGTATTCCTCGTCCTCCAGGACGGCCAGAAGCTGCCCGCTGCGCACCGGATCGCCGATATCGACCAGGAGCCGGTTCAAGCGGCCGGCGATCTTCGGGGCCACGACGACATTGGACTTCGCGGTCAGGGTACCGGTGAACCGGGCCAGGTCGCGTAGCGAGCTTTTCTGGATGGGCGCTATCTCGACGGCCACGGCGACGCCGCCGGGGCCGGCACCTTTTCCACCCTTGGTTTTCTCATATATTTTCCAGCCCAGGAAGACAATGACCAGAGCCACTCCGGAAACCAGAAACAATTTGTTGCGTGAAATTTTTATCTTCATCTTTAACATCCTACTTGCAATTCCCAGGGACACAGAACTATACGAGAAAATTGCTGGCAGAGTTTTTAACAAAATAAACCAAACAGGGGTGATTGTCAATGTTTTATCATAACAACGGGTCATGCATGGCGCAAGGTCATAAATGAAAAAAAACAACCTTTGTGGAAGGCACTCATCGTTTTTATTATGTTCTCAAATTTTGATCCTCGAAGAGTGATTCCCACCTGAATCTTCCAAACGGTTGACAGGGGGCAAAACATGCCTTATAATGTGCATATGCACATTTGGAGAAAGTAAATGCCGCGCTGCAAAAAACTCCGCTGCTGCCGTTTCCTGGAGTCGGACAAGATTTTTAAGCCGCGCTCGCTGCCCCTGAGGCAAACGTCCCTGAATGAAATATTCCTGGACGAGTTCGAAGCCGTGCGTCTGTGCGACCATGACCGGCTGAGCCAGATCGAGGCGGCGGAAAAAATGGGCATTTCCCGGGGAACCGTGCAGCGGCTCCTTGAATCGGGAAGGTTCAAGATCATCGACGCGCTGCTCCATGACAAGGCGATCAAAATCAATCGGCAATAAATAAAAGGAGAATAAAATGAAAATATGCTTGCCAACAACCGGAAAAAACGGATTGAGTGAGACAGTGCACAACCATTTCGGCAGCGCCGCTTATTTCACCATCTACGACACCGAGGTCAAGAGTGTTCTTGTCATCGAAAACGACAATCAGCACCACGCCCACGGTGCCTGCCAGCCTCTGGGGAAGATCTCCGGGCTAGGGGTCGACGCCATCCTGACCAGCGGCATGGGCCGGCGGGCCGTGCAACTGCTCAACCAGGGCGGGATAAAGGTCTATCTGTTGGCCGGCGACACGGTGCAGCAGGCGGTCGATAAATTCAGCGCCGGTGAATTGACCGAGCTCACCTTCGACAACGCTTGCGGCGGCCACGGCTGCCACGAGTGAAATCGCCGGCGGCTGGCACATTACGCTGAACCGTTTTTCCGCAGCCAGGCAAGGTTGACAACCCTACCGGTTTTGGCGGACAATGAAAACTGGCAAATTATTCCATAATTGAGGTGGAGCCATGTTCCTGACCGAGATCAATATCGTCCTGCAGTCGCTGGCTTCGGACGGCCTGACCTGGCTGATGCGCCAGATCACCACCACCGGCAATTACCAGTTCGTCATCGGCATGGTCATCGCCGTCATGCTGGGCGTCAGCCTGCGCAAGGGATTTCTCCTTTTCCAGATCATCGCCTTAACGGCCGTGGTCAGCGAGATCGCCAAGCAGTTTTTCGGCCTGCCGCGCCCCTTTTTCGTCGATTCCCGCGTGCTCTGCCTGGAACCGGGCTGGGACATTGCCACCCCTTTTCGAGCCATGGGCGGCAACAGCTTTTTAGCTCTGCCGGTACCGGAAGTGATCAACGTCTACCGACTGAAAAACTTGTCATTCGGATTTCCGTCAGGCCATGTTTCGGGCGCCATAGCCATGTGGGGCGGTTTGGCTGCCGTGTTCCGCAGCCGCATTCTGGCCTGGCTGGCGCCCTTTGCGATCATGCTCATTGCCTTCACCCGCATGTACCTGGGCGTCCATTTTCTGGCCGACGTTATCGGCGGTGCCCTGCTGGGCGGATCGCTGCTGTTTTTCGCCTGGAGGCTGATCGGCAGCGATTCCGGACGGGAGCGCTTTTTCGCGGCTGCCATGACCAGGGTCTCCTCCTTCCTGCCGGGGATACTGTACTTTTTTTTCCTTTTCGTCCTGCCGCTGCTCCTGGCGCTCTTTTCTTTGCTCAGCGCCAAGTTTGCCGGATTCTATATCGGCCTGAACGCCGCCTTCACCCTGGCACTCAGATCAGGCCTCCCGCAAGACACAGGTTCCCTCACGATGCGGCTGCTGCGCGTACTGCTGGGCGGACTGCTGTTTTGGCTGCTCAGCCTGGCTCTGCGGCTGGTCTTGGCTTTGATCCCGGCCGCCGCCGGTTCGGCGTGGGGGATCTTCCTGGCCGCGGGCCTGGGCACTTTTTTAACCCTGTGGGGCGGACTGCAACTTTTTTTGCGATTGGGACTTTACCACAAAGTAAATCCAGCGCCAGTCAAATAAAAAATATGGCCGCTTTTCCCGAAGTTCCCGGATACGAGCTGAAAAAATTCCTGGGCAGCGGCGCTGCCGCCGACGTATTCCTGGCCGTGGACCTGAAGCACTCGCGGCTGGTGGCAGTGAAGGTCATGACCCGCAGCCGCTTTTCGGAAAATGTGGCGGTTAAACGCTTCATCAAGGAGGCGCAGACCATCTCCAGCCTGCACCACCCCAACATCGTGAGGGTGTACGAAGCGGGCAAGAGCGGCGCCCTGTACTTTATGGCCATGGAGTTCTTCCCCGAAAGCCTCAAGCAGCGCATCCGTTCGCGCCAGCGCCTCGATGCCGACGAGGCGTTGACCATCGCCAACCAGGTCGCGGCGGCCCTGTTCTACGCCCACAAAAAGGGCTTCATTCACCGCGACGTAAAACCAGACAACATCATGTTCCGCCGTGACGGCACGCCGGTCATCCTCGATTTCGGCATCGCCCGGGTGCTCGAATCCACCACCCAGCTCACCCGCTCGGGCATGAGCATGGGCACGCCGCGCTACATGAGCCCGGAGCAGCTCAACGCCAAGCGCGTCGACGGCTGCAGTGATATCTACAGCCTGGGCGTGGTCCTTTTCGAAATGCTGAGCGGCACGCCGCCCTTCAAGGGCAGCCAGACCATGGCGGTCATAATGAAGCACGTGACCGAACCCATCCCGCGCCTGCCCGAGGAGCTGGCCGCCTTCCAGCCGCTGATAGACCGCATGATGGCCAAGGAGCGCGCCAAGCGCCCGGGCACGGAAAAAGAGTGGCAGGAACTGCTCAAGCCGCTGTTCAGGCCGTTCAAGCTGCCCAAGGCCGAAAAACCTGCCTTCGGCGACCTGCCGAGGCCAAGCGACCGGGAAAAGACCCGCCTGAGCGGCGCCGGTACCGGCACTCAAGCCCCCAGGCAGTCTTCGCGCTCCAAAATCCCGAAAAAGCCCAGGCGCCCGCTACGCCGTTTCCTGCTGAATTTTTTCCTTGTTTTGGCCCTGGCCGCCTGGATCTTCTTCAACTACGAGCGCATCCCCGGCATGCTCATTTCCCTCTGGCTGGCGCTGCGCGATCTTGTCGCTTCACTCGTCGCCAAGATCTAAGATCAGAACCTTGATTCGCTAATTTTTCAGCATCACCAAATAAAGACGCTTGCCATAGGCGCTGCCGTCCTGGATCAGGCAGTTGCCGGTGGTGAGCGCGATACCTTTCTGCATCCTCAGTTTCACGGCCGCCATGGTGAACGGCTCACTGGGCCAGTCGGACACGTCGTGGCGCACCAGGCGCAGACCCGATTGCCGCAGGAATTCAGGATGCAGCGCCTGGATGATCTCGCGCATCAGGCGGTCGTCGCCGCCCTTTTCAATAAAAACGTGAACTTCTTTGATCATTTCAACCCTCCTTGATTCGATTTGCTATCCGTGCATGATCTCAAAACGGCCGCCGCATCTGGGGCAGGATTTGCCGCCGTTAATGTTGCCCGGAGCCTTTTTTTCCAGGCAGTCCTTGCAAAACTCGCAGCGGCAGGACATGCAGCGGTAGCCGCTCTTCTGCTCGATCTGCTGCGCTTCTAAAGGATTGAGGTTGACATAGACCGCCCGCTTCTGTCTGGCGATGATGGTTTCCTCGCCGTAGATCATCGTGCGGCACATCTCGCATTTCGGACCGGCATCCCCCTGACCGCCAAGATTTTTAAAAATACTCATGGTTGCCTCCATGTTCATATTTCCAACAAACTAGTGCAAAAACTATGCCAATCAGCAACGCGCCAGCAGATTGTTGCTTGACGGGATTTTCAGGCATAATGGTTTTTTTAAACTGCCCGCGTATACACCAAGAGGTATGTGGCATATCTTAGGCAGTATCTTGAAAAGGCATGACTCTTGCCGACCGGGACATTATCGGTACCGAACTTTCTGAAAAATTTCATACGCATTGACAAACAATTGAATAGCCAATAGACTTTTGCTTCAATCTCGATCACATGCTCGCTGGCAAAGGAGGGGGGTATGGTAAAAAAATTGATTGTTTTAATTCTGATTCTGGCTAACATGACAATGGTCCTCGCGGCACAGGATAAAAAAACCGAGGAATTGGAAAAAAAAGTCGCAGTAAAGTCGGGCAAGGAAAAAGTGCAAGCGCTTAATGAATTGTCATCCCACTTTACATATATTTCGGCTGAAAAAGCCATGGCTTACGGTCAGCAGGCGCTGGAACTGGCGCAAAAACTAGGCGAAAAGCAGGAAGAGGCCCGGGCTTTAAATAACATTGGCTGGGGCTACCGCATACAGGGAAAATTCGTACAGGCACGAGAATTCTATGAAAAAGGACTGACCATTTCCCGGGCTATTAAAAACGATAACCTCATCTATAACAGTCTGAACAACATCGGGGGCACTTTTGAAGAGGACAATAGCCTGGACAAAGCACTTGATTATTACCGGCAGACTTATGAATTGGCCACACGCATCAAGTGGGATAAGGGCATTTCCGTATCCCTTAATTACATGGCCATCGTTTTCACCAATCAAAACCAATATGAAAAAGCTCTGAAAGCGCAGCTGGAAGCACTCGCCATTCAGGAAAGAATCGGTAATAAACTGGAAATCGCCAATACCCTGCACAATATGGGGCATATTTATTTTTATCAGGAAAAATACCAGAAAGCACTGGGATATTATCAAAAATCCCTGAACATGTATAAAAAAAAAGAGGATCCACGCAACACGGCGCTGGCGCTGAACAGCGTGGGAGTGGCCTATATTTGCCTGAAAGAACTCGACCGCGCCATTGCTGTATTGAAGGAAGCTTTGGCTATGGCCGAGAAGATCGATTTCCAGAGCGCTGTCGCCAACGCCGTAGGCAACCTGGCCATCGCCTACAAGGATAAGGGTGATTTCAAAAACTCGCTCGCCTATTACCAACGAGAACTGGGAATCTGGCAAACCATGCAAAACAAATATGGTCTGACCAAGGTCTACCTGAATATGGGCGAGACTTATTTAAAAATGAAGGATTACAGCCAGGCCGAGAGCTACATGGACCGCAGCCTGACATTGGCCCGGGAAATAGATTCCAGGGACCAGGTCCATATGAACCTGAACAATCTAAGCGAATTATTCAGGGAAAAAGGTGAATACAAAAAAGCCCTGGAATATTTCCGTGAAGCGGTAGATGAAGAAAAAAAGATCATGAACAAGGAAACGGCAGCCAAAATGACAGAGTTGGAAGCCAAGTACGACTCGGAAAAGAAAAAACGCCAGATCGAGATGCTGCAAAAAAACGTCGAAATTCAGAAACTGCAGCTCTCCAGGGCCCGCTTCCGCACCGGCGCATTGATCTCCGGCATCGCTTTGCTGCTGATCGTTTTTTTTCTACTCTTCCGCCGCTACCTGCACCTGCTGGCCTTCTGGAAGAAAAAGACCTATGTCAGCCATTACAAACTGGAACGACAGATCGGCTCCGGGGCCATGGGCATCGTCTGGCAGGCGACCGACCTCACCGGCGCGAAAAAACCGGTGGCTATCAAACTGATCCGTGAGGAACACGCTTCCGATCCGGTCCAACGCAAGCGCTTCCTCAATGAAGCATACCTCGTCGATCAGCTCGATCACCCCAACATCATCAAGGTTTTTGAGCGCGGCGAGCATCAGAAGAACCTATATATCGCCATGGAACTGCTTGCGGGAAAATCGCTGGCTGAAGCCATCCGCGAGGGAATCCGCTTCACTATTGCCGAATGCCTGCTGATCATGCACCAGCTGGCCGACGCCCTCTCCCGCATCCATGGCCAGGGCATCCTGCACCGGGATGTGAAGCCGGCCAACATCATGCTGACCAATGACCGTTCGGGGCCGGGCACGGTCAAGCTGCTCGATTTCGGATTGGCGCACGCGCCATCTCTGACCCATCTGACCGAAACCGGAGAGATCCTGGGCACGGTTTACTACATGGCACCCGAACTGATCAGCCAGCGACAGGTCAGCGCCGCCGGCGACATCTATGCCCTGGGCGTCGTACTCTACGAGATGCTGACCCTGGAGAAGCCCTTCCTGGGCGAAAATCCCGGCGAGATCATCCGCGCCATCCTCGAAAATGAACCGATCAACCCAACGCATTTCCGTCCCGACCTTTCCGCGGAGCAAGCCACCCTGGTGCTGCGTATGCTTAGTAAAATCCCGGAACAACGGCCGGTTGACGACGACCTGCTTGCCGCCTTCGCTGCCACAGGTTAAAGCCGCGATTCAACTGTGCCGGCAGCAGATTCATCGACTGGCGGCCACTTTTTGCCCAGGATGCAATTGCGGACATGGTTATCGGCAAGCAATCGTATCAACTCATGTTCACTCAGGAGCCTTAATCTTTCGATCCAATCGTCAATTGCTGCCGGCGGCGCTTCGCGGCCGCGGTTGTGGGCCGGAAACCAGGCCTGGTGCCTGGCAAGCACCTGGATGATAATAAAATCCCTTTTTGGTTTTTTTCTGCGCTTTAACAAGCTGCCAAGAACGCTCATAAGCTTTTCTCTGGCTGTCCATTCCGCGATAGCGGCTAAAATTTATAAGCGGTAGCGCAAACCGGCTGAAAAGCGCACACGTTCGCCGGCAAGTTCTTCCATGGCGTAATCGACGGGGATGATGTAGTGGATATCGGCATCGAGGAAAATCTGTCGGGCCAGCTTGAGCAGGAATCCGGCGCCGAAAGCCACTCCTTCAGCACGCCGTTCGTCGCCGGGGTAGGAATACAAGTCGCTTACCACTGCGACCACGCCGTATTGGACACCGAGGCGTGGTTGCAGAAACAAGTTGCGTCCCAGGGGGTAGAGATGCAATCCAAAGGAATAGGCCAACCCCCCGTCCGGCATGTAGCCAAGCCCCAAGGCGAAGCTCATGTATTTGTGAAAGCCAGTCCCCATTTTTTCAGGCAGCCGCGGACTGAATTCGAATCCCAGGCCGATGCCGCCATAGTTCAATCCGTAGCCGCTGCCGATGCTCAAGTGAACAAATTCAGGAACTGCCAAGACCGGTGGTCCACTTTCCACGGCAGGTAGCTTGCCCGAGCCGAACAATAAAAGCAAAGCAGCTGCCAAAAAGCTGAATCGGATATTTCTTGTTTTCATGTTTTCCTCCCTGTTAATCGAGGTTCCAGCGCACACCCAGGGAAACCTTCAGCCGGCCGATGCTGTCCCAATCTAAGTAATCGAAGCCGTAATGGTTGATGATGAAGATCAGGTCCGCGTCCAGCGACATTTTTTTCCGCAAGCGCCGAACCACCCCGGCCCCCAGTGAAAAACCACGGACGATTTCCTTCCAGTCCACTACGGCCACCACGCCGTACATGATGGATACTTTCGGCGCCCAGGCCAGGTCCCGCCCCAGTGGATAAAAGCGAAACCCGAGCGAATAGCCGACGCCGGCGACGGCCATCCCCAGCCCCAGGTTGAGGCTGAAATACTTGGCGATCTTGTCCGGCCCTGGGCCAAGTATGGGATTCATCTCGCAGCTGAGACCGATGACCCCGAAGGGGATGCCCAGGCCGGCACCGAGCGAAAAGCGGCTCACAACCGCGGCTGGCTTTTCATCCTGACCATAGGCCGACAGCGAGGCAAGCAGGGCTATTGCCATCACCATTCCCCCTAACAACTTGCTTTTTCGTCTTTTCATTCATCCTCCTTATATACTTCCGACCTATTGAGAGCAAAAAGGATGCCAATATTCCAGCTCTTTAAAACCGATAACGGATGGGCATTTGGAAAAAAATCAAGCCTTGGAGACAACAAAAGAAATTGCTGGACAGGTATGGAGGATAACTTGGGAGATATGCACCGCAGCGGGCAACGGCTATGGAGTGGGATTACTTGTCTTTTTTAGGATGAATGGCGTAGCGGTGAAGCATGGAGATGAAACGCGGGTATTCGCTATCGCGGACATTCAATTTCTGTGTCATGGTTTTAAGATTATGTTCAGATTCGCTGAAAACGTTTTTCAGAAAAAGCCGCACCTGGCCACGGTTCAGATCGCGCCGGATGAAAGCGCGCCACACGGTCTCCCAAAAACTTTTGCCGGCGGCGATCTCGGCCCGCCAATCGGCAATGACCGCATCGCAGAAAACTTCGCCTTCATCCAGGCCTTCTTGCAGCAAATGGCCTATTTCCGCACCGATGACCGGCCCTGGCAGCACAATGCCGGCCCGGGTCAGCGCATGCAGGAGTTCACGGATGTTTCCCGGCCAACTGTGATCGGTAAGCATCTTCCAGGCTTCGACGCCGAGTTTTTTGCCGCGCAGCAAGCGCTCGTTTTCCTGGACCAGGGCGCGAATATCATCCCGGCGCTCACGCAGCGACGGAATATGCAAGGGCAGGACATTGAGACGGAAATAAAGATCTTTGCGGAAATTGCCGCGCTTCACTTCTTCGGCCAGATCCCGGTTGCTGGCGGCAATGACACGCACGGCGACGCTGATCTCTTCCACTCCGCCCAGGACGCGGAAACGGCCGCTTTCGATGAAGCGCAGGAGCTTGCTCTGTACCTGCAAGGGAATCTCGGCGATCTCATCCAGAAAGATCGTGCCGTTGTCCGCTTCTGCAATCAGTCCGCTCTTCCGTTCGCCGGCATGGGTATAGGCGCCGCGGGCATGGCCGAAAAGTTCATTTTCGAAGAGTTCGGCGGGGACATTCGGAGTATGGACGACAAGCAAAGCTCCCCGGCGGCCCGAAAGCCGGTGGATCAGGTCGGCGACATGGTTCTTGCCGACACCGGTCTCACCAAGGAGCAGCACCGGCTCCTCCTCCAGGGCGTATTTGGCTATCAGGTCGCGGACACTCTGCGCGGCCGCGCTGCTGCCGGCAATATTCCCGGCCGGTCCGCTCCCGGCTTTGAAGCGATCGATCATTTCACCCAGCATGCCGCCCATGGCGCCGATCACTTCGGCGTCGCCGGGTGAGAACCCGGCCTTGACGCCGCCATCAACATACAGAAAGAGCGAATCGCCGGCCGGGACGACCATGACGTTCTTCACATAGAGCAAACGCGCCGAATCGGGAAGGTCGCCGACCGTACGCGTGATGGCCACACCGTCTTCCCTGGCCGTCCCCTGTTTCAGCGCCGCTTCGGCGCAGCTTTTCGAAAATCCCTGACCGTCCATAACGTTTTGTCCCTTGATCTCGCGGCCGCGGTGCCAAAGGATCCGGCCTTCACGGTCAAAGAGCATGGCCAGGGATACTTCCTTGCCTTTCAGGATATCCCAAACTTTATTTTTTATGCTTTCGATCATTGCCCGGAAATTCCCTTGTCCTGACTGCAGTTGAAAACCAATACCCAACATGAATATCGCGAAACTTGTAGCAAAGGCATATCCACTCCTGAATTTACAGGCATTCTAGCGCAATCCAGGCAAATACTCAATCCACATCAACCAGGTGAGTTGAAGCGGTCTGTTTTCCAGGCATTCATCACTTGTTTTTCTGGCATTGGGGACAGAAGTGGGCCGAGCGGCCGGCGAGCCGAATCTTTTCGATCGGCATGCCGCAGGTCAGGCAGGGCTGGCCGCTGCGGCCATAGACAAAAAGATATTCCTGGTTTTCACCACTGCGGTCCTCCACGGTACGGTAATCGCGCAGGGTGGTGCCGCGGCGGCCGATGGCCAGCCGCAGAACCAGCGGCACGGAGCGGGCCAGGCTTTTTTGCTGCCCATGGCTCAAGGCGGCAGCCGGGGTCAAAGGGTGAATGCCGGCTGCAAACAGCGCCTCGTCGGCATAGATGTTGCCGATGCCGGCCAGGACAGTTTGATCCAGCAGCACGGTTTTGATGGCCCGGAAAGTCCCCAGGGAGCGCAGCGCCGCCAGCACGGTTGATTGGCGCAACGGTTCCGGTCCCAGGCCGGGACAGGATTGGCTTTGGCAGGGCCACAGGCGCAGGCGGCCGAACTTGCGGGTATCGACGAAATACAATGCCGCTCCGTCCCGGAAGGTGAATTGCACGCGCAGGTGCTTGCGGTCCGCGGCATCGAGCTCGTTGACCAGTTTGCCGGTCATACGCAGGTGAATGGTAAAAAAAGTTCCGTCTTCGCACTCCACACCGATATACTTGCCGCGCCGGGACACGGCGGCCACGGTCATGTCCCGCAGCCGGCGGCGGAACTCCTGGGGATCGCCCTCGACAGTGCGCGGCCAGTGCAGGCGCACCGCGGCAAAGGTCTTGCCGACTATGTGCCGGCGCAGTTCACGGACAATGGTTTCTACTTCGGGCAGTTCGGGCATTTGCCGTCCAGTATAATTCGGAGAGAGCGACCTGTCAATTTCAGTGCCGAACCAGGCAAATATCGGATAATTCCCTTTTGAATCCCTGCTCAAGAGCTGGGATTCAGATATACATACTCGTATTCCATCACCGTCGACATGCCGCCGCAGTACAGGGCCAGCGCCGTGTAATTGGCGGCGTGGGTCGAGTCGCTGAAGGTGTGCAGCAGGGTGTTGTTGATGTAAAAGGAATACTGGCTTCCCGACTTGACGACCTTCAGCACATTGAAATTGCTCAGGCCGGTCTTGATGGCCGCGCTGGCGGTCAGATTTTTGATCGGAAAAACCGAACCGCCGCTGGCGGTGATGAAATTGAAATTGCTTGTGCGCGTGATCCCGTAGTAGCCGTTCGCATAATAGTAAAAGGCGTAGCCGCTGGCATTGGTCATGTCGGTGCCGGTGCCAAGAAAGAACGCATTGGGCGCGGTCGTACTGCCGGCCTTGCGGAACATGCGGATGATGACCGTGTAGTTGCCGGAAAAGAATTGGCTGTAGGCGCTCGTCGACCAGCGCGTGGCAGCGCCGGAATAGCGGTACTCGCCGTGGCCGGTGTGGTCCCAGCTGGAGGCATGGTAGGGCAGCCAGCAGGCGGAGGGCGGCACCTCGAAATCCTCGCGGATCCCGGCCACGAATGTATGGTTGATGGTCTTGGTCTCGCCGAAGGCGACACTGACGCTCTGGCTGTATTCCTTGTAACCGCAGGAATATTGCAGCAGTACGTTCCTGGTCACCGCCGAGCTGTAGGTGAAGGTATAGGGGGTCACCTGGCCGCTGTCCACGTTGTTCAGAAAGATGCGCGCCCCGGCCGGCGTCGAATTGACCGCAATGTTGGCGCCTTTCAAGATCGCTGTCAGAGTATGGTTGCCCTCCATGGCGATTGTTCCGGAATTGGCCACCAGGACATTGTCGAGCTTGACCTCCAGGTTGGAGTAGCCGCTGGCCGGCGCGTAGCTGTAGGGCACGTTGGTGCCGCGGACATGGGAATAGGTGCCGCTGTTCGGCGTGCCGACGATATGCTCTCCCTTGCTGACCGTCAGGACAAAGGTCTTAGCGGCTTTGGCCTCCAGGGTATGGTTGGCGTTCATGGTCACGGTGCCGCTGGCTGCGACCGGGGCTCCGTCCAGGGTCACGGACAGGTTGCTGTAGCCGCTTTGCAGGGCATAATTGTAATTGATTGCCGTCCCTTTTTCATTGGTCGATGTCCCGGCGGCAGGGGTCCCGCTGACGCCTTGACCAACGATTACCGTCAGGGTGTATTTCTTTTTTTTCAGCACCAGGAAGTAGACCGCCGCTCCCCCGGCCACGACGACCAGGGCTGCGATCAGCCAGGGGAATTTCTTCCCTTTCTTGATGGCGCGTGTGGGCGCATCCTGTTCAATGAAGCCGGTGCCTTCATCCACGTTGTTTTCCAGCGACGAGTCTGAACTTTTTTCGGGTGCCGAATTGGTCGGCGCCGCGGGCGTCTGGTTGGCCCAGAAGCACAGCATGAGCGTGAAGGCGATTATCACGAACATGGAAATCGGCTTGTGGCAGGAATTCAGGTTTTTCATACTCTCCTCCTTGGAAAGACACGGTTGTCTTTCTTTAACACATTATTATATTGAAAATAGCCTGAAAATCTCAACTCGGATCATTTTTTTTGCGGATGAAAAATCCTGCCCCCACCGAGCGCGGCCAATACCCTTCCCAGGCTGTCCCGGAGCCGGTAATTTGTGCCCGTACTTGCCCGAACCAGAAGAAACATGCAAAAAAATCGGGGAATCCCCGATTGAACACCCGCTTTTAATCTGCTACAATCGTGCCATCCATGAAAGACAAAATCCTGATCCTGGACTTCGGTTCGCAATACACCCAGCTCATCGCCCGCCGCGTCAGGGAACTGGGCGTTTTTTCCGAGATCCGCCCCTTCCATTACGGCCTGAAAAAGATCCTGGCAGAAGCGCCGGTCGGCATCATCCTCTCGGGCGGGCCGGCCAGCACAACGGCGACCGGCGCGCCGCGCGTAAACAGGGAGCTCTTCGCCAGCGGCATTCCCATCCTGGGCATCTGCTACGGCATGCAATTGCTCACCAGGATGCTGGGCGGCCGGGTGGAGCGCTCGGCCCAGCGCGAATACGGCAAGGCGCAACTCGATATCAAGGCCGCGACCCCTTTGTTCGCCGGCGTGGACGATCACAGCACGGTCTGGATGAGCCATGGTGACAGCGTCACCGCCCCGGCTCCCGGCTATCGAATCACCGCCCGCTCCGCTGACGGCGCCATCGCCGCCATCGAGAACCGCGGGGAAAATATTTTCGCCGTGCAGTTCCACCCCGAGGTCGCGCACAGCCGGGAAGGGAAAAAGGTCCTGGCCAATTTCCTGTTCGCCATCGCCAAAACCGACCGCACCTGGAGCATGAAAGATTTCGTCGAAAACGAGATCAGCGAGCTGCGCGAGAAATGCCTGGGCAAGCGCGTGGTGCTGGGCGTGAGCGGCGGCGTCGACTCCACCACCCTGGCGGTGCTGCTGCAGCGGGCGCTGGGCGACAAGGTCACCTCGATCTTCGTCAACAACGGCCTGCTGCGCCTGAACGAGGAGAAAGAGGTCCTCGACAACCTGCGCCGCCGCCTGGGGCTGAAGGTCATGTATGTCAACGCCGGCCGCCGTTTCCTGAAGAACCTCAAAGGGGTCAGCTCTCCGGAAAGGAAACGCAAGATCATAGGCAAGACATTCATCGACGTCTTCTACAGCGGCCTGAAAGGTTTCGATTTCCTCATCCAGGGCACGCTCTATCCCGATGTGATCGAAAGCAACCCGGTGCAAGGGCCGTCACAAACCATCAAAACCCACCACAACCGCGTGCGCGAAGTGCAGAAATTGGAGAAGCAGGGGCGGATCATCGAGCCGTTCAAATTCCTGTTCAAGGACGAGGTGCGGGAAGTGGCCAAGCTGCTGGATATCCCCGCCGACATACTTAACCGCCACCCCTTTCCCGGTCCGGGGCTGGCCGTACGCATCCTGGGAGACATCACTCCAGGGAAGCTCGCCATATTGAAGCAGGCCGACGACATTTTCATCAGTGAACTGAAAAAAAGCGGTTGGTATGAAAAAACCTGGCAGGCATTCGCCGTGCTGCTGCCGGTGCGCAGCGTCGGGGTGATGGGCGACGAGCGCGCCTATGGCAAAGTCATCGCCCTGCGCGCCGTGACCAGCAGCGACGGCATGACCGCAAACTGGGCGGCGCTGCCGCCGCAGGTGCTGGACGCTGCCGCCAACCGCATCGTCCGCCAGATCCGCCCGGTCAACCGCGTTGTCTACGACATTACCTCCAAGCCTCCGGCGACCATCGAATGGGAATGAAGAGTTTCATCCACCTGCACCTGCATTCGGAATACAGCCTGCTCGATTCCACCCTGAAGATCGACGACCTGCTGAAAAAAGCCCGCGCTTTCCAGATGCCGGCCGTGGCCCTGACCGACCATGGCTCCATCCTGGGCGCGGTCAATTTCTACAAAAAAGCCCTGCAAAATGAGATCAAGCCCATCATCGGTTCCGAACTGTACCTGGCGCCGAATTCCCGTTTCGACAAACCCAACCGCCGCGAGGACGAACTCAACTATTTCCACCTGCTGGTGCTGGTCCGCAACGAACAAGGCTATCGCAACCTGTGCGAACTGATCACCGCCTCCTATTTGGAGGGCTTCTACCGCAAGCCGCGCATCGACAAGGAGCTGCTGGAAAAATACAAGGAAGGCCTGCTGGTCATGTCGTCCTGCATCCAGGGCGAGATCCCCTGCCAGCTTCTGCGCGGCCACGAAGAAAAGGCCAGGACGGCGGCCCACTGGTACCGGGAGGTATTCAAGGACAATTTTTACATCGAGCTCCAGAACCACGGCATGGCCGAACAATTGCAGGTCCTGCCCCAGCTGATGGACCTGGCCAAGGATATGGACATCCCGCTGGCAGCCAGCAACGACGTCCATTACCTGAGCGAGGAAGACGCTGACGCCCGCGAGATCCTGATCTGCCTGCAGACCAGCAACGTCATCAGCGACGCCGACCGGCCGATGAAAAAGGAGACCGATCAGCTCTATTTCAAATCCAGCGAAGAGATGGCCGGACTGTTCGCCGACCTTCCCGCCGCCCTGGATAACACTTTCGACATCGCTTCCCGCTGCAATTTCGAGTTCAAGCTGAAAAAATACTTTCTGCCCGCTTTCAATACACCGGGAAAATTAAGCGCCGACGATTTTTTTGAAAAGATCTGCCTTGAGGGCTTCGAGCGCATCAAGCACCATTACCTGTCCAAGTCCAAGCACCTGAAGCACAGCCACGAGGAATACCAGGAACGCCTTTTATATGAAATAGAAAAAATCCGCGAAATGGGCTTCCCCGGTTATTTCCTCATCGTCTGGGACATCATCCGTTTCGCCAAGGAAAGCGGCATTCCGGTCGGACCCGGCCGCGGCTCGGTGGTGGGCAGCCTGGTGGCGTTCGTCATGGGCATCACCAACATCGACCCGCTGGAATACGACCTGATCTTCGAGCGTTTCCTCAATCCCGAGCGCGTCAGCCTGCCCGATATCGACATCGATTTCGACGCCGAACGCCGAGACGAGGTCATCGAATACATCCGCATCAAGTACGGCGTGGACAACGTGGCCCAGATCGTCACCTTCGGGCGCATGAAGGCCAAGCTGGCCATCCGCGACATCGGCCGGGTCATGGAGGTCAAGCTGGTCGATGTCAACCGCCTGGCCAAAATCATCCCCGAGGGCCCCAAGGTGGAATTGCGGGACGTTCTCGAAAAAAGCCCGGAATTGCAGCGCGAGATCAAGCGCAGCGCCGAGTTCGCCAAGCTGATCAACTACGCCCTGAAACTGGAAAACAACATCCGCCACACCTCGATGCACGCCGCCGGAGTGGTGATCGCCCCCAAGAAACTGACCGAATACATGCCGCTTTACAAAACCAAGGACGACATCACCACCCATTTTGAAAAGGACGAAGTTGAGAACATCGGCCTGCTTAAAATGGACATCCTGGGCCTTAAAACCCTGACCATCATCAAGAACATCGTCCGCGCCGTGCGGGAAAACGAGGGCATGGTCATCGACCTGGAAAACATCAACCTGCTGGACAACAAGACATTCAAGGTCTTCCAGAAGGGGGATACCGACGGCATATTCCAGTTCGAAAGCTCGGGCATGCGCGACTATCTGAAAAAGTCGAAGCCGACCAGGATCGAGGACCTGATCGTGCTCAACGCCCTCTACCGCCCCGGCCCGCTGCAGTCTGGCATGGCCGATGTCTATGTCAACCGCAAGCTGGGACGGGAAAAAGTCGCTTTCATTTTTCCCGAGCTCGAGGAGATTTTAAAAGATACGTACGGCATTATCGTTTTCCAGGAGCAGGTCATGCAGATATCGGTGCGCATCGCCGGTTTTTCCATGAGCGAAGCCGACGAAATGCGCAAGATCATGGGCAAGAAGGAAGTGAGCAAGATGCCCGCCCAGGAAAAAAGGTTCCTCGAGCGCGCCGCCAAAAAGGGCTACGACAAGAAAAAGGTCGAGGAACTTTTCGGCCAGATGAAGACCTTCGCCGAATACGGCTTCAACAAATCACATTCCACGGCCTACGCTTACCTGGCCTACCAGACGGCCTACCTGAAAGCCCACTACCCCGTTTACTTCATGTCGGCCCACCTCAGTTCCGAAGCCGACAAGACCAGCACCTCGTCGAAGATCATCCAGTACATTTCGGAAAGCAAAAAAATGGGCATCGAGATCCTGCCTCCCGACATCAACAAGAGTCTGGAAAACTTCCACGCCGAATCGACCGGCGCCATCCGCTTCGGCCTGATCGGGCTGAAAAACGTGGGCAGCGCCGCTTTGGGTATCATCCTGGCCGCCCGCGACCAGGATGGGGAATTCAAGGACTTCAATGATTTCGTCGCCCGCGTCGACCTGGGCAAGGTCAATAAAAACGTTCTGGAAAGCCTGATCAAGGCCGGGGCCTGCGATTGTTTCGGCCTGAAAAGGCGGATACTGTTCGAAAGCATCAGCGATGTTATCAAAAGGGCGGCCATCATCAACAAGAACCGCAGCCGCAACCAGAAAGCCCTGTTCGCCGAGGAGATCGACGACAATTATATTCCCCGGGAATACCTGAACCTCGAGGAGTGGCCGGAAAACGAAATGATCACGGGTGAAAGGGAGATAGCCGGCATATATGTCACCCGCAATCCCCTGGAAAAATTCAGCAGCGAGATCAGCAAGGTCTCCAACACCACCATCATGGCCATCCAGAACTATGAGTTCAAGGGCGAGATCATCAAGCTGGGAGGAGTGGTCACCGAATTTGCGCGCCGCACCTCCAAAAAGGGCGATCCTTATGGGGAAATTTATTTCGAGGACCTGACCGGGCGCATAAAGGTCCTGTGCTTCAAGGACAGGTGGGCGGCCCTGGAAAGGGAATTGAAGGTTGACGTACCTTATTTTTTGGAGGGTCGCAGCCACTTCCGCGGCGCCGAATCCGACAGCGAGGAGACCATCTACCTGGAGAACCTGCATGAGCTCGAAGCCATGCTCAAAAAAAAGGCCCGCAAGATCGTCGTTACCATCAACTACGACCAGATCGACGAGAGCTTCAATGAAAAACTGAAGCAGAAGCTGGAAAAAAACCGTGACTCGGTCCCCTATATCATTGTCATCAACCACGCCGACAACGCGCGCGTGGTGATCAATTCCGAGCCGGGCCAGGGCATCCGCGCCACCGCCTCAATGAAAAAGGACATCGAAAAACTGACCGGACCGAATTCCATAGAAATACTATTCTGATGCCATGAAAGAAAAAACCGAGAGCGAACTCCTGGCCGCGGCGCGGCAGCACATCGATTTCCTGACCGCCGAACTGGAGCACCTGGGCGAATTGGCGCGCAACTTCGACGCGCCTCCCAGCGAGCTGCCCGAAGTTCCCTGGATCGATGTCTACGGCGAAGCACTGCCGCGCAACGGCCAGGCCGGCGGCGACCATATCATCTACGTCGATTTCAAGAAGCGTTATAAAATGGACAAGCTCATCCGTGAAGCGCCGGAAAAAGTGCAGAACAAGCTGCGCGCCACCGCCGCCCGGGCCGGCATCGTCGTGCTCGACGTCGAGGGGCACGACTACAGCTCGGCCTTCATCGCTTCGGTCTTTCACCAGGCCTTCCTGCTCGGCGTTTCCTACGAATTGAAGTTTTTCGGTGAGATCACCACCACCCTGTTCGACAACATCAACACGCGCTTCTACAATTCGTCCGGGATATCCAAGACCCTGACCATGGTCTACGGCGAGATCTCGGAAAACGGCACTTTCCGCTTCCTGTCGGCCGCCCATCCGCCGCCGCTGATCTTCTCGAGCGAGTTTGAACGCCTGGTGGCCATCAGCGAGGATAGGCTGGTCTCTTTTCCCCAGATAGGCACCATGCCTTCGCGCGGCAACAGCGAGATATCCATCCCGCTGCTCGGCGTCAAGGAAAGATACACGGTGAACGAGATCAACCTGATGGGGCGCGGCGACATCCTGATCCTCTACAGCGACGGATTGTCCGACCACCGCGACTGCGCCGGACACAAGTACTTTCCCGAACGGCTGGAAGAAGTGCTCAGGACAAACAAGCGGCTTCCGGCCCGGGATATCTTCGAGCGCGTCAAGGAAGACCTGCTTGCCTTCAATCCCAGCCCCGACGACGACGTCACCGTGGTGATCATCAAGAAAACATAGCTTGCGTTTGGCGGCTTTGTCGCCAAGGGAGGAAACATGATTGTGGACACGTCTTTCGGCAGCGACAACCATGCCGGCGTTCATCCGCGCATCCTGGATGCGATCAGGGAAGCCAACAGCGGCCCGGCCGTGGCCTACGGACTTGACGACTTCACCGCCGCGTCCGTCGATAAGTTCCGCGAGCACTTCGGGAAAAATGCCGATGTTTACCTGGTCTTCAACGGCACCGGGGCCAATGTCATCAGTCTGGCCACCCTGGCCCGCCCGTTCCAGGCCGTGATCTGCACTGAACACGCCCACATCAACGCCGACGAGTGCGGCGCCCCGGAAAATTACAGCGGCTGCAAACTGAAGACCGTTCACACTCCGAACGGCAAGCTCACAGTCGACGACATCGGCCGCCAGCTGGTGGGACGTCTCGACCAGCACCGCGTCCAGCCCTCCGTCGTCTCAATCACCCAGGCCAGCGAGCTGGGCACGGTGTACAGCGCCGAGGAGGTACGGGAGATCGCCGCCTTCTGCCATGGCAACAATCTTTACCTGCACATGGACGGCGCCCGGCTGTGCAACGCCGCCGCCTCGCTGGGCCTGGGGCTGGGCGAGATCAGCGGCCAGCTCGGCGTGGACATGCTCTCTTTCGGCGGCACCAAGAACGGCCTGCTTCTGGGCGAGGCCGTGGTCTGCTTCAATCCGGAACTGAGCAAGCATACGCTTTTTATCCGCAAGCAGGCCATGCAGCTGGCCAGCAAGATGCGCTTCATCGCCGCCCAGTTCACGGCCCTGCTCAGCGACGACTTGTGGCTGCAGAATGCTTCCCAGGCCAACCGCATGGCCAAGCTTCTGGAAGAAAAGGTCAAAGGCATCCCCGGACTGGCCATCGTGCAGCCGGTCCAGGCCAACGCCGTGTTCGCTTCCCTGCCCCGCAAAGCCATCGACAAATTATTGAAAAAATATTTCTTCTACACCTGGGACGAGGACAGGAACGAGGTGCGCTGGATGTGCTCCTGGAACACCACGGAAAAACAGATCGAAGATTTCGCTTCAGCTATCGCATCGAGCTGCAGATAACAAAAGGGCTGCAGGGCGGTTTAAACAGGCCAACTTTGCATTTTTCTAAGGGGAAAGAAACAAGGTCAGGCCTTGAATCAGCCATTCCAAGATTCGTCGATGGAACTCTTCACCAGAGCAGCCGTAAGTCTGGGAACTGGGATTTTATCTTTGTGCTTTTCGCAGCGGGTCAACAGCTTTATGCAGTGTTCGTAGGTGTCTTCGTAGATGTACAGGTATTTCGGCCTCTCCTTGCAGCAATACCTTTTCGCGAAAAAGAATTCATGAAGATAGTTCAAGACATTCTTTGGGAAGCCCATATCCCTGCGAAATTCAATCTTAGGAAAGACGGGGCATACGGCCTTATAGAGCGTCAACTCTCTGAAGCATTTCGGGCAGCGAGCAACTATTTGCCCTCTTGTCAATCTTGCCTCGGACAGATTGATCCCCTCCCGACATACTGGGCATGAATACCTAGTTGTCTCCATATTTGCCTCCGCTTCCTGGGGGAGATTTTATTAAAAGCGGGCAATTTCTGCAAGCGGGGCGGCAAGCTTTTTGGGTTGGACATTTTCTAAAAGAATTTTCTCACAGCCGTTGAAGCGAGCCAGTTCGCTGAGGGCGCGTCCAAGTTCCGGGAGCAGGCCCTCGGCGTCGGCGAACCCGGATTCGATAGAAAGCCGGCGCACGCAAAATGTACTTGTTTTTCTGTCGGCCTTGGGGTCGAGGCGGCCGACGATGTGTTCGCCGAACAGGATGGGCAGGACGAAATAACCATGATTCCTTTTGTGTTTCGGAACGTAACACTCCAGGGTATAGGCGAAGCCGAAGCGCTCCTTCAGGCGCGAGCGGGAAATGACCAGGTTGTCGAAGGGGCTGAGCAGGCGGACGCGCGGCGCGGCGGCCCCGTCGTTGCGGGGCGAGACGGCGCGCAGACGGCTCACCGCTTCCAGAACCTTGGGCAGAGCAAAGGCTACGCCTTTTTGGCCTTCGACGCTGAGACGCACGATCTCCGCTGATTCGAGCATTTCCCTGATGGCTCCTGCAATAATCTCCTTGTCGCCGATGCGGATGTAGTCCCTTATTTCTTTCTCGTCGGCGATACCCAGAGCGGACAGGGCCCGGATCACGATAAAGCGCCCCAGCTCGCCGGGCCCGGGCACACGCATGTCGGTCCAGGCGGGAAGGACCCGCTCGGTGAGGTCGTAGATGCGCTCGAATCCCCTGCGTTCGCGGACCATCAGCTCGCCGCGCCAGAACAACAGCTCAAGCGCCGCCTTGGCCGGCTTCCAGTCCCACCACGGCCCCTTTCGCCTCCCGTCCGGGTTCTCGAAGTCGCGCGCCGCCTTGGCTCCCTCTTCCCGGATACGCTTCATCACGGGTTTAAGGTAGCTGCCGTACTTTTCCCCCCAACTCCTGTACCAGGCGTTCTGCGGATCAATGAAGCTGCGCATCATGGGCAGGTAGAAGCGGTAATCACCCATGGGCAGGTACGATGCCGCGTGCCCCCAGTATTCGAATATGCTGCGGTCTGTTGCCTGGGCTTCATGCAGCTGACTTTGAATGTAGCCGGGCACCCTTGTCCACAGGGTATGATGATGCGCCCGCTCGATCACCGAAATGGTATCGATCTGCACATAACCTAAATGCTCGATAGTTTGTACGATTCCCTCTTTTCCTTTTCTGATTTTTGTATGGCCGTCGAGAAGCTGGGCGTGCAGCACTATCCGTCGTGCGGTTTTATTAGAAATGGATTTGTTCATTACCGGGATATCCTATCAAATCAAATGACAGATTTAAAGATCGGGCAGTGATATCGAGCCAACAATTAAATTAAATATCAATGCCGTTTAAAAAGAAGACCGCCAAATCCGGCAATAGTCAATTTTGTGATTTATTACGTTTCAATACCCTCATCAATAGGCGCTTTTCAGGCGAAAGGGGAATTTTGTGACAGTTTTCAAGATCTGTTGAAATATACCAGGAACGATAACATGTTTATTAAAAGATAGGAATAGTGGGGGGAGGAATTCCCGTTCTTGTGCATGAAAAGAACCGTTTTTCCTTTCAATTTCTAGTGTTTCTCTCCTGCTTTCCTTCCGCATTAAATAGATCAGGAGGGATAAAATGAGAAATTCCCAAAAAAAATTATCGTTCGCAATTTTCATGGTCATCATCATGACCGCCTGCATTCCCAAGATCATTACCGTGATTTCGGAAAAAGGCGCCATCAATGAAAAGACCGATCCGGCTGCGGTCCGCGCCATCGATGTAAAAATCGATATTGCCGGCCTTCGTTCGGCTGAGACCATCACCATTCCCCTGCCAGGTAAAAAACTGATTCAGGTGATCCGGAAGCGCGAAGACCGTTTTGAAAAAGGCCGCAGTGCATGGTTTGGCGTGGTTGAAAAAGATCCCGGCAGCTTCGTTCTGCTCTCGATCACCAGCAAGGCCATTGCCGGCAGGATCACAACGTCCGCCGGCAAAATATACAGGATCAGCTATCGCGGTGACAATATCCATCAGATAGTTGAAATCGCGGGCCACAAATTTCCGGAGACAAGGGATGATTTTGTCATTCCAAAAATCAAGGAGCCGGAAGTGCCAACGGCAACGGATTGCCCCGATCCCGTGAACAATATCGACGTGATGGTGGTTTATACGAATGCCGCAAAAACGGGCGCGGGCGGCGCCGACGGGATGGAGGCGTTGATCTATGAATGCATCTATCTCTCAAACCTGGCTTACCAGAACAGCAACATCACTCAACGCTTGAACCTGGTGCATTATGAGGAAATCACTTACACGGAGAGCGGAAACAGTTCGACCGACCTGGGCAGGCTGCAAAATTCGTCTGACACCTACATGGACAACGTGCACACCCTGAGGGACACTTACGCGGCGGACCTGGTCGCGCTGATCATAGAAAACCTGGATTACTGCGGCAGGGGTTATTTACTGCCTTCGGTCAGCAGCGCCTATGCGCCATACGGCTTCACTGTGATCAAACGCAGCTGTGCGGCTGACAACATGAGTTTTCCGCATGAACTGGGGCACAACATGGGTGCCCGGCATAATTGCGCGAGCGATTCGACCCTGGCTTCGCCATACGATTACAACCACGGCCACCTGGTCTCGGCACCCGCGGACGGCAGCGGGTCTTCCTGGCGAACTGTCATGGCCTACAGCGATTGCACCAGCGGCCCCTGCACTCGCATCGCATATTTTTCCAACCCGTCTCTCGCTTATTCTCCGACCAGCTCCGCTTCCACCGATCCCTTGGGGACCGCGGCGTCCGCCGGGACCTGCACTGCCGACAATCATTTGACCCTGAACAATACGGCATCAACCGTTGCCCAATACCGCTGCAGCTCCCCGAGCATCACCAACGTCTGGATGCGCGACAGCTGGAATGACACCGGGCTTGAACCGGACCCGAACACGGCGGGCGAAGTTATGTGGAAGTCGCCCTATATCTGGGTAAGAACCGTTCAGGACCCGACTTTTCTGCATCAATTCGAGCATCAAAATCCCATCACTGGACAAAACAACTGGATCTACGGCAAATTGATCAATGGAGGTTCAACGGCAGCAAGCGGCAACCTGAGAGTATATTATGCCAATGCATCGGTTTCGCTCACTTGGCCTTCCGGTTGGACGCTAATCGGCGATCTGCCGGTGACCATCAATGCCAACACCACCATCTGCGTGGAAATCCCCTGGACCGGCGTACCAGGCACCGGGCATTATTGCCTGATCGCCCGCTGGGTATCGGCAGCCGATCCGATGACCTTCACGGAAACTTCAAACATCACCTACAATACCCGCCAGAACAACAATATCATATGGCGTAACGTGAACATCATCGCCGCCCCCCCCGATGCAGGTCCTGACAGGGCGGCATTCGAGATGCGGAACATTTTCGATGGCCCCGTTTCCCTCGAATTCAATGATCCGGCTTTATTCCCCAAGCGAGCCTTCATAGAGAATGGAGAAATCTATATCGACCTGGAGCCCGAGATACTCGCTGCCTGGAAGAAGGGAGGAGCCAAGGGCGTAGGGATAAAAGAAGCGGGAGACAGGATTCAGATCATCGCCGTCAAGGGCTCCATCGATAATATCCTGATGCCGAGGGAAAAGAGGACGAAAGTCATCTTTTCTTTCCAAGGGAAAAAGGGCGCCAGCGCGGACAAATATGATTTCAATGTCAGCCAGGTGATTCAGGTGCTGGATCAAAACAGAAAGGCCGGGAAAAAGACGCTTGGCGGCGTAAGCTTCGAGATTTATACGTACAAGCGATAGAAGTAATTTTGAGATTGTCGAGGGGGACGAAAAGGAAAAATGTTTTCATGCTGCGAACTGCGGAGGTAAGCTGAAGCCATGACATTTTTGAGTCAAATGGAGAAGGAGAAAGGGCGGTGCTGAGAAAACTGTTTTCCCGGGTAGCGGATCAGTATTGATTTAAAACGAAATAAAAAATGTAAAAGGAGGTTCAAATGCCCGTAAAAATCGAAATGATCAAAAATTGCAATCCGGCATGCACAAAAATTGTCAAGTTCATGACCGACAAGGAACTGCCCGCAAATACCGGGATTAGCATGGGATTCTATACCAAAGTAAACGGCTATCGTCATATTAACATCTTCGTGACCTTTGAGCAGAAACTATTTAACGAGGCCCCGGTTGATCTAGGGGTTACGTTTGCTTTCGGTGCCAATGGGGAGATGTCCGCCAGACGGTATGTTAATTTTGAAGAAAATCTTAGCGACCCCCAAAAACCCAACTTCATCGAGGTTTCGGGCCAAGGCTGCTGGCATGGCAGCCCGCACAATATCAGCAGCTATGTGGCCCGTTTTCCGGTAACGGGACCATATGTTCAGGTATTCGTCTATAATCGGGCTCCCAGCAAACGCAAGGCCAGCGTCTGGGGATATCTCCTTTCCTGATTCAAACACATCCGAGCTCGGTCTTCTGCGAAATGGAGCCGGTCATAACGAAAACAGTTTATTAAATATTGGCAAAAAAGTTTTCATCTTGTATTTCCACATGCGAGACAGCCGGAATGATTGCCCATCTTATAAAATCAAACATCACAATGAAAGACCTGACAGCGATATCATGTCGCTATCTTGCCGGTTTGAGTATTTTAATATTTTGTCCGGCATATTTTTGATACAAATCACTGCGCCGCTCTTTCCAACCGGCAACGCCGCCCCGCAGATTGCTGACGCGACCGAAGCCCTTGGATTTTAAATAATAGGCCGCAATGTACGAAAGCCCCCCGCCCTGGCACGCCACCAGGATATGCTTGTCCTTGGGAATCTGACGCAGATATTTTTCGATCGAAACAAATGACGCTTCATGAGAATTCGGCAGACCTTTGCATTTTCTGCGCTGGGATTGAGGGCGGACATCCAGTATGTAGACCTGTTCATCGAACAGCATGGTTTCGTCAAGTTGCGCGGGCGTGATCATGTTGACAAACCTGGTCCGGCCGGCAAAATGATCCCGAAACACCTTAAGCGTATAGCGGATATCCCGGGCCGAGGACCCGCAGCCGAGACTGATGCGGATGGTCTCTTGCGCGGCCCGATCGGACAAGCCGATCGCTTTCAGGACATGCGAGGGCTTGTCTTCCTGGGCACTGCACGCTGAGCCGGCGGAAACCGCAATACCATGATGATCCAGCATGGCCAGCAATTCAGCTTGCTCCACGTGTGGAAACGCAATACTGAGCGTATTCGCCAGGCAATCAGCTTGCGGCGAGTTGATCAGGCAATCAGGCCTGATCTCCTTGAGCCCGCGGATCAATTGCTGTTTCAAGACCTGCATCATTTCCGTGCGGGCCAGGAGTTTGTCGACATCACGGCAGGCTGCGCCGAACCCGGCGATGTTGTGTAGACCTTCGGTGCCGGCCCGCAAGCCGCCTTCCTGATGACCGCCATGCATGAACGGCGCAAAGGGACTGCCCTGCCTGACATACAAGGCGCCGACGCCCTTGGGACCATTCAGCTTGTGCGCCGAAAAAGAAGCGTAATCTATCCCCCAGCCATGCACGTCGATCGGTATCTTGCCCAGCGCCTGGACGCAATCGGCCAGCACCAGCACTCCATGCTGCCGGGCGATCCTGGCGATCGCCGGCAGTTCCAGGATCGTGCCGATCTCGTTATTGGCCAGAATGCAGCAAACCAAAAAGGTCTCGGCATCGATCATTTTCTCCAATTCGGCCGGATGCACGCGGCCTTGACGATCCACGGGACAGTATTCGACCACGACCCCCCTGGTTTGCAAAAACTCCAGCGTGTTCATCACTGAAGGATGCTCGATCGGCGTGGAAATGATCTTTTTCTTTTTTGGATAGAAATGGTTGCTGAGCGACTTCAGAACGGCATTGTTGGATTCGGTCGCGCATCCGGTAAAATGGATCTCGCCAGGATTTGCATGAATGGCGTCGGCAACGTGCCGCCGAGCCTCTTTCATGATTTCGGCCGATTTCCTGGCAATGCCGTACAGCGACGAAGGATTGCCGTAGCAATACTTCAAGACATGATTCATCTTGCGACGAACATGGCCGCTCACTCTGGTCGTTGCGTTATGGTCAAGATAGACATGCCGCTTGCAGGGCACGAGATGTTTCAGAAATTCCAATTTTTGTATATCCATCAACTTGGCTCCTTTTTACAGGATCTATGCCCGCGCCAGCACATCGATCAGCTTCCCGCATCCTCCGCTCTTCATGAACTCGCTGTGCTCGGCCGCCGTCTTGAACCGTTGGTCGCATATTTTTTGGCAAAGCATCTCGCCGCCGCTTTCGCTTTTAAAGACCTTCATCAGCTTTTTGGCATAAGGATTGGACAGGTTGCGGTTCTTCGGCTTTTCCCGGCACCAGGCCAGGCTCTTCACCCAGATGGCGGCGGCCAGGGCGCCGCAGCCGTCGCCGCTCAGACCAAGTCCGCCGGCGAACCCGGCGACCGTGATCGCCTCCTCGTCGCCGGCCCCCATCCTGCTGGCGACCTCGGTGGCGCAGCTGATCTCCTGCGAGGACGATGCAGCTGCTGGCAATGAATTGGTTGCCGCTCCTGCGAGCGCTTCTTCGGCAGTGGCAAACGCCTCGGGAGCCCATTTATCCACAAGATTGAAGCAGAGGGGCACACCTCCGCTGACCATGTACTTCACGACGCTGAAGGGGTTATTCCAATTGCAGCGAGTGATCTCCCGACAGCTGACTGTGCCCGTTCGCTCCGTGAACGAATCGACCAGGCCCTGCGTCGCCGCCACGGCCAGGGCCACGGCCTGGCCGCGGTCGCTGCAGCGGCGGAAGGATTCCGCACCCGCCGCAAGCGCCGCTCCCCAGAGCGCTCCGCATTGGTGCCCCTGGCGCATGATGCCGCCGGCCAGCGGGATGGCTGCGCTCCCTTCGGCACCCAGTGCATGGCCGAACTCCCGGTTCAGGATGTGAAACAGCGTGGTGGAGCAGGCTCCCAGCTTCCAGAACAGTTTCTTGGTGCCAGGATACGGCGTCGGTTCTGTTTTCATTGGCCGTCCCGTGTCTCCCCGGCAGCGGCCTGATCCTCGCGCATGTAGTGGCGCAGCTGCCGGCGGCGCTTGCGGTCGCTGCGGCCGCCGCTGTGCCCAGAACCGAAGTCCTTGAAGAGGATGCAGCACAGGATCAGCAGGCCCCAGGCCTGCCAGTAGGTCACGCGCTTGAGCCCGAAGATGTCGGGCATCAGCCAGTTCCACAGCAGCATCACGACCAGGCCGAAAAGGAAGGCCAGGCCGATGCCCAGGATGGCGAAGCCGATGCCGATCAGTATTTTTTGGGGCAGGGTGCGGTCTTCCCACCAGCCCCACTCATCGCAATCGCCGTCCTGGCTTTTTGTCCACGCGCAGCGCTTGCCCGCTGCCTTGGCCTTCTCCATGCCGTCCAAGCCGGCATCCTCCGGCCGCTGTCGGTCGGTGTTCTCATGATCGGACATTTTATGCCTCCTCCGGGCGTGCCCCGGTAAAATTATTGCTTCGGGCCTGGCCCGCTATGCTCATTCAGCGGTCGATCCAGTGCCGCAGGGCGCGGGAAAGGTTGCGCAGGGCATAGCGCTTGCGCGCCGTCAGGGTATCGATGCTCTCACCCGTGGCCGCAGCGATCTGGCGGAAGGTAAGGCCGCCGAACACCTGGGCCTCCACAACCCGGCGCTGGGCCGCCGGCAGAACGCGCAGGGCATCGTTGAGGGCATCCACCAGGCATTCCCTGACATACGCTTCGTGGGGATCGAGGCCCGCGCCCTTGATGATCTCCCGCAGGGTCTCCTCGGCCACTTCGCTCTCGCCTGAGGCCCGGCGCACCTGCTCATGGCGCCAGGCGTCGATCAGCCGCCGCGTGAACAGGGAATTGATCCAGGCCGGCAGGTTGCGGATCCCGGCCAGCAGGGGCAGGCGCGCCAGGGTCTCGGCATAGACGTCATGCAACAGGTCCTCGGCCTCCTCAAGGCTGCGCCCGGCGGCGCGCACCCGGGCCAGGAGCCGCGACTTCTCGCTTTTGTAGGCCCGTTCGAGCCGGCTGCTGGCTTCCATGTGTTCTGCTGGTCGATCATTCATTGTGTTCACCGGGTTCGACGGGCGAGATGCTTTTTTGGTGTATCTGATTTTAAAATTGTGCATTTGAAAATTGGTAGCTGGTCGTTCATTTTTCTTTTTATAATCAGCATGAACAGGAGATCAGTTTATCAAATCTATTGTAATCATAATAGACTATATACCGATGACTTTCTCTTATTTTGACAACATCACAGAGTCAAGAACCATCCCCAGGTCCAACCTTTCCCAGTGATGTCCGCAGCCAACAGCGTTGCCCTTTTTTTCTTGACATTGGCGTGATTCATTCATAAAATCGGCTCATGGATAAAGCAATCAAAAAATTCATGCCATTTGTGCTTCTATGCATGATGGCAATCACTGTCAAAGGGCAGGCAGGGGACCTCAAGATCACCGGGGAAGACATCATCGCCGGGGCCTGGAAGGCCATGTTCGGCGAGCGGCGTAACGAGGAAATCAAATCGATCTGCTTCGAAGGATATTTTCACGGCAGCACGGTTCCCAACCGCACGACCGTAAAACGCCCGAACCTCTTCAGAAACGAGGTGCCCTCGGGGGTCCTTGTTTTTGACGGCCGGCGCGCCGCCTGGGTCAAAAGAGGACCCGACAAGGACGGGAATCCCCGCAACCCCGAATTGATCAAGCCCGCCGACTGGAAGCATTTCGAGGTGGATATCGCCCTGGCCTTCCCTGCCTTCTTCGACTACCCGTCGGAATTCAAGGGAGTTGAAAAAGTGAACGGTTCCGATGCGTACAAGCTTGCCGTCCACCTTCCCCTGGGTGGGAACGTGACCTACTTCATCGACAGCAAAAGCTTCCTGGTCACAAGAAGGCTTGTCGACTGGGATGGAGATCCCAAAGAGGCGCTGTGGGAGAACCTGGTGGATGGCTATATAGACTATGACGGCATCCTTTTTCCCGACGGATATGTCTATCAGGGACGCGAGGGCAAGGAGAAGGGTTTGTACAAGAATTTCCGCTTCAATATCAACCCCGAGGACGGGTTGTTCAAGATCCCCGAAGAATTGAAATAAAAAAATATTTGCAGAAATTTTGGACCAGGCGCAGCCCGGGTCTAGAAGAGGATTTCTTTATCTCCTTCATGGGAAAAAACCAATTGTTTTTTCTTGCTTCTCTGGATGCGATAAATGATCCTGGATTTGTTGATCTCAATCGAGGTAGTAATGATGATTTTGCTGCCGTCAGGATGAAGCATACGCTCAAAGATATTCTCCTGCCCTCTCATGGTATTGGCCCTGAACAGGGCGATGATTTCGTCGGTCTTGAAATTTTTCATCACAACTTCCCAATGGAACAATCCTTCAATTTTTTCCGATGGGAAGACATTCAGCCCGTAAATGAAATCATGGTCTTCAACCAGCACAGCGCATTTCAATTTTGCTTGTTCAGGAGCTTGCTGGATCCCCTGAGAAAAAGAGAACAGGACCGGAAAGAAAACAAAAAAGAATATGACCGTTTCTTTTTTCATCAATAAAGATTATAAGGCTTTTTTGATTAATTTGCAAATCCATAACGGCCGCGGTCCGCCATGCCTTTGGAGGTTTTTCCGAATCCTGATTAGCGCCTGTTCTTTCTATTGTGCCGCTGGCGGCAATGGGGGCAGATATCGCTGTGTACGGTGAGCAGTTTGCCGCATGACGGGCAGGTGTATCTTTTTGTCTCGCGCTTCAGGAAGGCCGGCATGCCCCGACGGCGGATATAGTCCAGGTTTTCCACGAAGCTGTAGTTGTGGGCCCTGACATAGCGCTTCTCGACCAGCAGCAGGCTCGCGCAGGGAAACTGCTCGCATTGATGGCAGAAATCGATCTCCTGTTTGGCGAGCTTGCGGCACAGGCCTTTTTTATGGACGCAGCCCCGGCCCCGTGGCCGGCAGCCAGTGCATCCCGGCTTGGTCGGGTCGAGCACCCAGCTGCAGAGGTTGCAGTTCATGCCGCAGGGGGCCACCAGCTCGCGCTTCATGGTTGCGGCACTTGATTTAATTCCTTTTGTTTTCATTTTGCTGATTATGGCATTTCATGCCAGCGAATTTCAAGTTGGCTAATAAATACACTAATTAACAATTTTATTCTTGCACCATGTCATATCGGTTTTTTATTCTTTTTTTGTACGTCAAGCTTCGCCATAGCCATTCAAAAGGACCAAATCTAAAATGTCTCAACCATATATTGCTAAAAATAACTTGCAACACCAAGACAAAAATCGCAATAGCGGTTGTTTGGACCAAACCGACTCTCCCAAACAAATTCAATCCAAAATTGTAGAAAACCATTATCATAATGATGGTCTGAAACAGATAATTGCTGAGTGCCATTCTCCCCATAGGTATTAAATACTTGAATACCCTTTTACCCATTGAAGTCTGGACAATTTTGAATACAGAAATTATATAAAAAAAACATACAAATATTTGTCCCGTTGATAATAAGAACTTGTAAAGAATATCAGAAAGAGTCGGCGGGAATTGATATGGGTTTCCTCCTAATGCTTTCGCAGAAATCGTAGCCAGAAATCCAATGATGAAACTGGCTATCAACAGTGATGTGAATTTTGATTTTTTTGTAAAAAAACCAATCGAAGCCAAATAGTAACCAAGAAGAAAAATCCCAAGAAATTTAAAATAACCCCCTGACGGGATGTAACTCAGATATTTCCAGACAAGATGATGCATGTTTAAAATGAATATTTTTGCTATGGTTCCATCCTGGAACGTGTTGATAACAGCCTCAGGTGCCATATCCGGATAGTTTACGTGCACAATGGATGCGGTATTTGCGGCACTGGAGGCACCACTCGCCTGGGAAAAAGGCAAAATTGCCAAATCGATAAAAAGCGGGAGCAATATAAAAAATACCGACCAGCGAAGAAGATTCTTTGCTGTGACATTGCGGAACAAAATCATGATTAAAGCAATTAGCGCATATGTAAGCAAAATATCTCCGAACCAGATCAATGCGTGCATGAGCCCTATGGCAAGTAAAATATACAACCGCCTGCGATATGTTCTAAGAAAACCAATAAAATCTTCCCTGTGCGAGCTGAATTGGATGTAAAATCCTACTGCAAAAAGAATAGAAAAGAGTGTATAAAATTTTGCCGTGATTACAATATCTAAAAAATAATATATATCCTCGTTTAACTGAAAATTAATAATTTGTTTTAATTTGGCAAAAGGCATAAAAACATACCCGCTAAAATATAGCATGTTATTAAAAATGATGCCCAGTAATGCGAATCCGCGCAGTATATCAAGAATTTCTATTCTTTTTTTTGGCTCTATGGGTTTTAGCGTTTCCACAAGATCAGACCTCCTTTTTTAAAAGCCGGGCATTTCAGTTATTTGATATTCGATTCTTAAAATGCCTTTGTATTAAGAAAATTACTCTCAAAGCGGCCAATGCCAATAAACACTTCAGGAAAATCAATTTTCCCCATGCTTGCATTTTGTGGATACGTATCTGAAATGTCAATAGAAGAAATGGATGCGGAAGCAAAAAAGTCACCCATAGATTAAAATAAAATCTTACTTGAAAAAAGAAACGGGGGCAGGCCCTTCATTATTACTTATTTCCTTTTTGCTTCCCTTGTTTTTGCAAAGTCACAAAGTCAGGCGTCCCCCCGTCAACAGCTTCAGCCGGCATGCCCCACGGTGATCACGACATTTCCCTTTTTTTGCCCCTGTTCGACATAGCGGTGGGCCTCGGCAGCCTGGGCCAGGGGATAGCGCCTGTCGATGATCGTTTTAATCTTTCCCGCTTCGATAAGCTCCTTGACGGAAAGCAGGTCTTCCCTGCTTCCAGGCGCGAGCGCACATAGCATCCTCTTGCCGCCTGTCATGGAGGTCCATAGCATTTGCAGAAGCTCTCTCGTCTTGAAGCTGGCGCGAAGATAGCGCCCGTTCGGCGACAGCGAATTTTTGCAGCGGGCAAACGAACTCTTGCCCAGTACGTCGAAAATTAGGTCATAGGCCTCGCCGCTTTGGGTAAAATCCTCTTTGCTGTAATCAACGACCTTGTCAGCTCCCAGGGATTTCACATATTCCAGTCTCGGCGTGCCGCTTACTCCGGTCACTTCCGCTCCATAATACTTGGCAAGCTGGACCGCGGCCGAACCTATGCCTCCGCTTGCCCCGTTGACCAAAACCTTTTGTCCCGGCCGGATATTCTGCTTGCTCAGCAAGGACAACGCCATGATCGCCCCGTAGGGAACGACGGCGGCCTCTTCATCGGCCATGTTGGCCGGTTTGAGTACCACCACCCCGTCTTCAGGCATGCAGAGATACTCGGCGTAGGCGCCCATGCTTTGTCCGCGATAACCGAAAACCGCGTCTCCGGCCTTGAACAGCTTCGCCGCTTTGCCGGTGGATTCGACCTCCCCGGCGAATTCGCTCCCCAAGATGGCGGTTTTCGGCTTCCTGAGGCCGAAAAGCAATTTCGCAATGACCCAGAAGAGCAGCGGCATGTTGAATTTCCGCGGGGAGATATCCCTGAAATTTCGCGCCATGATATCCCCGTAATTCACCGATGTCGCGTATACCCGTATCAGCATCTCCTTGCCCTTGGGAGTCGGTTTTTCAACTTCTTCAAGCTGAAGAACATCGGGTGGTCCGTATTTAGAGCATACAATCGCTTTCATACGTGTTCCTCCAGAGTAATGACTACATTTCCCTTTTTGTGTCCTTTTTCGACATAGCGGTGAGCCTCGACGATCTGCTCCAGGGGATACGTCCTGTCAATGACCGGTTTTATCTTCCCCGCCTCGATCAGCTCCTTGAGGAAAACCAGGTCATTCAGCTTCTCGCTGCGGTGCGCCGACGTATGGACGTTAAGATAGATCCCGTTCTTCTTCAGGGATTTTTTGGCGATGGCAGGCAGAATCTTGGCCACGGCATCAAAAATGACGTCATAGGTTTCGACGCTTTGGCAAAAATCGTCTTTTGTGTAATCAATCACCCTGTCGGCTCCCAGGGATTTTACCAATTCCAAATTTGCGCTGCTGCAGACCCCGGTGACTTCTGCCCCGAAGGTTCTGGCCAGCTGCACGGCATAAGTGCCAACGCTTCCCGAAGCCCCGTAGATAAGGATTTTTTGTTTGCTGTGAATATTTGCTTTTCTGAGCACAGCCAATGCCGTAACTCCCCCGCAGGGGACAGCGGCCGCTTCCTCATAGCTCAAATTGCCCGGTTTGATCGCCACCTGCCCGTTTTCAGGCAGGCATTTGTACTCGGCATAGGCGCCAAAATTCACCGCAAAGGTTGAGGCAAAAACCGGGTCGCCTTTTTTAAACCGTTTCACGCCTTTGCCCGCCGCCTCGATCACCCCGGCCAACTCCATGCCCAGGATTTTTCTTCTTGGTTTTCTGAGGCCCAAATATATTCTCGCAAAAAGCCATTGCCCGCGCGGGACGGTGAAGCTTCGCATTCTGGTGTCTCCTATATGCGCCGTCGTCGCAAATACTTTGATTAGTATCTCGTTGTCCCGGGGAACGGGTTTTTCGACCTCCCTGAGTTGCAGAACTTCCGGCGGTCCGTATCGCTCATAAATGATCGCTTTCATCAGTATTCCTCCATGATCACATGCACTTCACCAGGTAAAATCATTGCTGCCATCAGTCTGGAAAAGAGCCATCATAGCAAATAAGCCTTTGCAATTAAAGACTTGGCAGCCATGCACATTTATGATTGACATTAAATGTTCCAGCAATATATATTATTTGGATGAAAATTGATATTCCTGTCATTTTTCCATTAATTGTCTTTTCCTTGTCTGCTATTTCACCAATTTGTGTATTAGGGAGAAACCACCATGATTTCAGACTTATCCGCCGCTGACCGACGCCAGATTCCCGTGATTTCCCTCGTGCCATTCTTGCTCATCGCCTTTGGATTGGCTTGGGGGATCCTGGCCCTATTCATCCTTCTGCCGGCCCCGATGAATGCGCTGTTCGGTAAATTGACCGGCCAGCATCCGCTCTTCTTCCTGGCGGTGTATGCACCGGCGATCGCCGCCTTCGTCATCATCGCATACCACGGCGGCCTCGGCGGCTTGCGGCGGTATCTTTCCCGGCTGCGGCTCTGGCGCTGCCCGCCGGCCTGGTATATCTTTCTGATTATCGGCATCCCGCTTGTTTTTATTGGCGGGTCCGCGTTTAAGGGGAACCTTTTCACTGAGCCGTTTCCGTTTGCCTCTGTGCCGGCACTCGCCGCCGCCATGTTTTTCATGGCCATCAAGGGCCCGGTCGAGGAGTTCGGCTGGCGTGGTTTCGCGCTCCCCCTGCTGCAACATAAATTGGCGCCCATCTGGGCCGGGCTGGTCCTTGGCTTTATCTGGGGCTTCTGGCACCTGCCGGCATTCCTGTTGAGCGGGACGCCGCAGAGCACCTGGTCATTCGCTCCATTTTTCGCCGGCGCGGTCGCCATCAGCGTGATTGTGACCCGGTTGTTCAACTCCGCCCGAGGCAGCATTCTGCTTCCCATGCTGTTCCATTTCCAACTGATCAATCCCATCTGGCCGGATGCTCAGCCTTACGACACGTACCTGCTCTTGGTCATTGCAGTTCTGCTGGTCTGGTTCCATAGGAAATCAATGTTCACCAGGGAAGGCGCGGTCACGGAAGTTATTCCCCTGGCCGAGAGCGTCATGTCCGCCAACAACCCGCCCCAACGGTAGCTTCGGCGTCGACCATGGGGCGTCCCCCAATTTCCCCAATGAAAGACTTAAACTTCATGCTCTCCAAGCAGCGTCGGGAAAGCCGCCGCTATAGCCTGCGCTGGCGCCGGGCTTGATTTTTCAACCTGATGCGTCTACTATTTACAGTGCCCAGGAGGGGTGCATGAAAAAAACAATTATATTCCTCATCACCATAACGTGCGCCGGCCTGCTCCCGGCCCAGAACATCGACGTCAGCGCCAATGCCGGCATACTCACCCGCGGCGACTTCAAGTTCGATCCCCTGGTCCTGTCGGGGAACATCACCCTGGCCATCTCCGTGGGCAGCTTTATCCTGGTCAGCCCCGAGTGCACGCTGTACTCCGACAGCAAGTTCACCAGCGATTCGCTGATCATCGCCCCGGGCGGCACCATCAATTTCACGACCGGCCAGCTTTTCCTCGGCGCCGGCGTCATCAAGGAGATCTGGCTGAAGTCCAGTGGCGTCACCATCCCCCTGGAAATGAAACTCCAGGTCGGGATCCGCGCCAGCAGGTTCCGTCTCGGCGCCTACATGCTGACTTTCTTCGAGGAGATGTTCAAGGACATTTCCTTCGGCTTCACCATCGGCTTCTCGCTGTAGGCGGAACCGGCCCCCGGCGCTACCTCTATCCCCGGTTTTTTCGTCCCGGAAGAAACGGGGTCTCAAAAATAAACTTACGAGGGACGGACCCAGTGTTTTGTTATTCTTGTTTCCCGGCGAGGGCGATGGGCAGCACTTTCTCCACCAGGATACTGCAGAACAGCTCCCTTTCCTCGGAATTGACCATGTGCGCCGCGTTCTCGAACCAGATCAGCTCCTTGGCCGGCGCCTTGAGGGCGGCGAAATACCTGGCGGAGATCTCCGAGGGTACTTCGCGGTCGTGCCGGCCCTCCAGGAAAAAGACCGGGACCTTCAGCTCCGGCACGCTTAGGAACAGGTCGACTTTATACAGCTGCGGCCAGAGAAGCTGCATCGAACCCAGCACCCCCCTGAAGACGTTGATGCGGTCGGCCAGGTTGTACTCGCGCGAGAACAGCACGTTGCCCAGGACGATGCCCACGGCGCCGAGCCGGTTGCCGTGGACCTCGCCGCCGAAGCGCGCCACCCAGCTTCTTTCGCTGATGGTGCTGGCCCGCCAGTCGCCCCTGTATGGCGGCGGCCCTATTTTCTCCAGGGCCCTGACGGCGCGCCGGACCTTCCTTTTCCTGGCCTGGTCCAGCGTCCATTGATAGGAAGCGAACTCACCTTCTTCCATGTTGGCGACCTGGCCGATGCCGACGTAGCAGTGATAGAGCTCCGGGTACCTGGCGACGGTCAGGGCGCCGATGGCGCTGCCCCAGGAGTGTCCGGCCAGGACGATCCGCTCCTTGGCGAATTTTTTCATCAGGTACAAGGTCAGTTCCCGCGTGTCCCGGATGAACTGGTCGATGTTCATTTTGCCAGTGTCGGCGATGGCGGCGTACGACTTGCCGGCGCCGCGCTGGTCCCAGTTCACAACGGTGAAAAACTTCTCGAGGCGTTTGGTGTTGCGCCGGTTCGACGTCAGCTGCGACGTCCCGGGCCCGCCGTGCAGGAACAGGATGACCGGGTTGCCGGTGTTCTCGGACCTCTCGAGGACCCACTGGCCGATCCCGCCGATGTTGACCTTCTCGAGCAAGGCGATGCTCACGGCCGGACCGCCTTTGCCTTTCAGGCGGATCCGCGGCGTGCCGGCCGGGATGAGCAAACGCAGGACGACCAACGCGACAATGACGACGGCAAGGATCAGCACGGCGGTTCGCCTCCTTTTCTCTTCTTTCTCAGCAGGCGATATTCTGCAAAGGAACTCAGGAAATGTCAACCGCCCTAACAGGGGAAGCATCGGGGTCAGGTCTCAAAATTGGGGAAGCATCGGGGTCAGGTCTCAAAATTGGAAGTTCAAACAAAATCACGATAGTCTTTGTTGCTCCACCGCCTTTTCCTCATTCATCTTCTAATTAAGGGGCACAGCATGATTTCTGTATTTAACTAAATTAGTCGCAAAGTCCATTTTTGAGACCTGACCCCGTTACGCCCCCTAATAAAAATCAATCAGCAATCTTTATAATTGAGACCTGACCCCGGAAGCTTCTTTCGGCCCTAAGAATTATTCAAGGTAAAGGGGAATTAGGGTCAGGTCTTGAATTAACAGGTCGATCTTTGACTTTTTTCATAAACAAAACTGTCATTTCAAGACCTGACCCTCATGCCTTTGGATTGGCAGGTGAATCGCTGTACTTTGGAATGGCTTTTTCTATCCCATCCAAAAGCCCTTCCGGTGAGACACCCCCAGAACTTTCTTGCAATCGGGACAGAAATATATATAGCGCTTCCCCAAGAAACTCACCAGTTCCCGGCACCAGAGCTTGGTCAATTCTTTGGCGCAATGCGGGCATACCGGATACACATCATTCTTTTCTTCGACTGGCAACATGCGCGAATGCTCCTTTTCTTATACACATCGATTCTACAGTTGATTCGCGGGAAATTCAAGGAAAGCAACGCCTCCGAGGTCAGATCTCAGTATTGAACATTCAACTAAAACCACACTTTTTCAGCCAGTGTGAAAATCATACTAACCACTATAAGTTGACTTTCATGAAGATCGTACGGTTGAAGCTCGCGATCGGCCCATGATGATCAGCCAAAATGCTTGACCCGCGGCCAGATCTGCTCCATGGTGACCTTGGGCCGGCGGCAGATCCAGATGGGCAGGTCGCTTTCGTAAGGCATGGCGTAGGGGTGGCTGTGGACGGCAAAGAGCGTCACCTCCTCATAGGCCTGCAGGTGATCCTGGCGCCGGCCGCCGATGATGATCAGCACCTTGCCCGAGCGCGCGCCCGGGCCCCAGAGCCAGTAGTTGTTGTGACCCGAGACCGCCCCGGGCAGCCCGAAACGCGGGCCGAAAAAGTCGATGGCACCGGCCTCGCCGTAATTCTGGGTATAGATGGCCGCCTCCGACTGTTCTTCGGGGGAAAGGGATTCAAATGCCCGGGCCACGACGGCCACCATCTCCCTCCAGCCGAAGCGGTCGGCATAGACCTGGTGCAGCTTCGTCTTGCGGCCGCGCTCCATCTGCGGCGGTTCCATGCCGATGGCGCGCGTGTAGCGGATCTGCGTCTCCACCGGCAGCAGCGGCACCCACATGGGCAGCATGGCCAGGCCGCCGAGGAGCAGCAGCGCGGCATAGGCGGCCCGGAGGCTGCGGCCGAAGCGGCCGGCGGCGAAGCGCTCGACAAAGACGGCGCCGGCGGCCAGGAGCAGGGGAAAGACCGGGGAGAGGTAGTAGGGCTTGCCGCGCTGGACCACGAACAGCACGAAGAGGAAAAGGAAAGCCAGGCCGAAAAAACGGTATTTTTTCAACTGCGGATGGAACAGGAAGGCGGCCAGGCCGGCCAGCCAGAGCGGCAGGGTCAGGGGATGCTGCAGCAGGACCTGGGCCTTGAAAAACTCCAGGGGCGACATGGGCAGGTTCTTCCACTGCTGGGCGTTGCGCATGAACTCCAGGGTCGCCCAGTCGTGGCCGACCAGCCAGATCAGGTTGGGGAGCAGGAAGAGCAGGGCGATGGCGCCGCCGATCCAGGGCCATTTGCCGGCAAGCCAACGGCGCTCCCGGGTCAGCAGCAGCCCGGCCGCGAGCGCGGCGCCGAAGAACAGCATACTGTGCTTGTTCAGCAGCCCCAGCCCGGCCAGGACGCCGAACGGGACCCAGAGCTCGCGACGGCTGGTGTTGATCAGGCGCAGCAGCAGCCAGGCGCAGCCCATCCAGAAGAGGGGCTCGAAGGCATTCATGGAGTAGAAGCTGCCGACGGCGAGATACACGGGCGCGATGCCGCAGGCCATGGCGGCTAGGAACTGGGCGAAGCCGTAGCCGCCCATCTCCTTCGCCAGCCGGCCGCCGAGCCAGGCCAGAACGGCCACCGTCAGCGCCGGCACTACGCGCAGCGCGATCAGCGATTCGCCGCAGGCCAGGCGCAACAGGCGCAGGATAAAGATCGACAGGGGCGGGTGGTCGACAAAGCCCCAGGCGAGATGGTCACTGCAAGCGATATAGTAGAACTCGTCGCGGAACATGCCATAGCCCCCCGACAGGACGGCGGGGAGCTGCACGGCCATGACGCCCACGGCCACCCAGAAGCCCGGTGACAATGACGCCAGCACAGAGGCGAGCTTGTTCGTTTTGTTCATGCATGAATCATACCCGAATCCAGGTGGATCTTTCAATCGGCATAAAACTTCAATGGGGCTCCGTGGTCAGGTCTCAATTTTAAACAATCAGGGCTGATTGCAGAACCGATTGCTTCCTTGGCGCCTTTTCGTTAAAATTGTTTTTTTCAGGGCATTCGAACAACCAAAGGAGATCCGCGAGACCTCCGAACTGAAGGCCTTCCTGGCAAAAACGCAGCATGTCACCGTGGCCATGTGCAGGGACAACGAGCCCTACCTGGTGACCCTCAGCCATGGACGACGAGGAACGGAACGCCATCTATTTCCACTGCGCCTGCGAGGGGAAAAAGATAGAGATCCTCAAGGCCAACAACCGCGTCTGGGGCCAGGCGCGGCGCGCCGACAAGGCATAGCGTTAAAAGAACGATCGCTTTTTTCATTTTCCCTCCGATTTTCTTGTCGGGTTTACGATTCGTATTGCATTATATATTTCCCATAAAACAATTGCCCATGCCTCATTGTTTAACTGATTGGCCCCCGGCGATTTCCGCACGGCCCCGCCGCTAAATATTCCGAACATTCCCGATTTCACAAAAGCAAGCTCCGCCCCCGCCCGCCGAGCACCTTCTGTTCACCGGCCTTCTCCCCCCGTTGACAGGCTGAAACGCCATCATGGTTTTTTCGTTTCATATCGGTCCCATGGCACAGGAACTGACAGGAAAACCGACTGATAGGAATATTTTAGCCACCATCGATCTTTCATCATCATCGAGAAAGCTCGCCCAGAAATGTTCTCCTGAAAAAAATGCAACATTGATTAAAATTAATTTATTATGAGATATATTTATTATACTCCTATATAATCTATGGAATAGCGAGGAATATGTTAGGACAAAACAGAATGGAGGGAGGTAATAAACATGAAAAAACACAAAAGCGCCTTTAATCTCTTTTCCCTTATTTTTTTACTTTTTTTTGTTCCATTTTTCCTGGGATCACAGGTTGTTGTCAAAAAAGAAGTAAAAAAGCAGGAATTGAAAATCGAGGCCAATCAATTGGTAATAGCAAGTAATTTTATGATTTCCAAAGTGACCCCCAACAGAGCTCAGAGAGGAGATATAATTAGAATATATGGGAGTGGTTTTTTAAAAAGAAAACAACTTTATGTGAAATTTGAAGGACATGGGTATGACGACAGCAATATCACAAAAAAAAGCAACACTTGCTTACATGTAAAAGTTATTCCACAGGCTAAAACAGGAATAATTACTCTATGTTCCGGAAATGTAAATTATAGAGATCATGAAATTGCAAAAAGCCCTTCGAAATTCATAGTGTCCCTTGTTCCCATTATTGAATCATTCTCGCCGGACATGGGAAAAGCAGGAGTATTAGTAACATTTAAAGGATTTAATATTGGGGTCGAATTCTCTCCTGTTTTCAAATTCAGTAACGATAAAATCGCAAGAAATAAATCAACCAGTGCTGGAGCATATAAGGATAAAGGGTTGGAAACATTTGTGCAGGTCTATGTCCCCGAGGGATCCGTGACGGGACCTGTTAAAGTTATTACTTCCCAGGGGAGTTTTACGACTGAACAATCATTCAAAACCGGAAGTTCAACATCCGGTGCCAGGATAGATAGATTTTACCCAGTATCCGGTGATGCGGGAACCCAAGTAACTTTGATTGGGACTTTTGATTCAGATAAAGACAATAATCTTGTTACTTTCAAAGGGGCCACAGCTTCAGTTAAACCCAATTTTTCCAATGGAACAAGAATCCAAGTGATTGTTCCAGATAACTGCCGTTCAGGGACAATAAAGGTTGAAACTCCTTCTGGAGATGCTACCAGTTCAGGCTCTTTTTATCTTCCTCCCAAGATTCAATCACTTAATCAAAATCAGGGACCTGTTGGATATGTGATCAAAATATACGGTGAGAGTTTTATGCTTAAGGAAAAAGAAAAAAATACAGTAAGGGTGAACGGCATATTGACGCCAGTAATATCAGCTTCAACTATGGGTTTAAAAGAGGTTTTGTCTGTTGAAATTCCTGTTGGCTCATCTACAGGATTTGTAACTGTACAAACCCCCTATGGAACATCTAAAAGTCCGAGTAAATTTACTGTGATAAAAAATTGATTTTTTCTTTTGCAAGCACTTTATCGCTTCTGTTCGGATAAGACAGAGAAGAATTATTTTTTTAAAGCAGTTATTAGAACATTCATCTGCCGCAGGTTGAAAATATCCTCTGAAGTTTTGGTACAGAATGGGGGGCAAGTCCAATCCAGCCAAATACTAACATAAAAACCGGATCAGTTTATTGGGGGCAGGTCCGTTTATGTTGGACGATAAGGCTCGTTGATGTTACTTTATTTCCAATTTCAACCGCATGTACATTTTTTGCGGAGTTTGCGCCAGGAGAAGCATCGGGGTCAGGTCTCGATATTAGACATTCAGATCTAAAAATTGACCCGATTGCTTCCTTGGCGCCTTTTCGTTAAAATGGTTTTTTTCAGGGCATTCGCACAACCAAAGGAGATCCGCTTCATGGAAACATATCACGGCTTGCGCAGGAAGGAACAGGAGATCCGCGAGACCTCCGAGCTGAAGGCCATCCTGGCCAAAACGCAGTATGTCACCGTGGCCATGTGCAAGGACAACGAGCCCTACTTGGTGACCCTCAGCCACGGCTACGACGAGGAACGGAACGCCATTTATTTCCACTGCGCCGGCGAGGGGAAAAAGATAGAGATCCTCAAGGCCAACGACCGCGTCTGGGGTCAGGCGACCGTTGACCGCGGCTACGTGCAGGGGGAATGCGACCACCTGTACTCCAGCGTCCAGTTCAGCGGCCGGGTGAGGTTCGTCGAAGACGCGCAAGAGAAGCGCCATGCCCTGGCCGTGATGATCGGCCGCTTGGAGCGCGATCCCGGGAAGGTCTTGGCCGCCAAGGTGACCGGCGCCGCTGTCGCCAAGACATGCATCGGCCGCATTGACATCGAATTCCTGAGCGGCAAGAGATCGGAGAAAGCAGCCGCGGCGACCTGATCCTGAAGATTAAATTCCATTGACCCAAACGAAAGAAAAATGATGGCCTTGAAAAACATTCCTTAAACTGGTAATCTTCTCTTTGCAGATAGTTAAAAGCGAATACAAACAACCTCCCACAATAACGGCTTTGACCCTGCCTGCTTTAAATCCGTTCATGGTGCGGCGTTTCTCCCGGCGCGGACAACCGGGTTCAGCGTGCAGATGTCAAAAACTTTTTTTTAAGTTCACTTGCAGACCCATTTTCCCCCGCATTCAGAATACGGGATAGCAAAGCATGTCCAAGATACATACACCGCATCGCCAATCCATTTTCTACCGTCACCCACTGCTGTACGACCTCGGCATCCATTTCCTCTATTTAAACAGGCTGAAGATCCTGAAAGAACTCGTGGGCCCTGGCATGAGTGTTTTTGAACCGGCCTGCGGATTCGGCCGCATGAAAAAATACCTCCACGAGGATTGTGTCTATTCGGGCATTGATTTGAACGAAAAATTTGTCAGCTTCGGGCGTAAAAAAAACCGCAACATCCGTATGGGAGATATCCTCAAGGAGGAAAACTACAGCCCGGCAGACATCATACTGCTCTGCGACATTTTGCATCACCTGCAAATGCCAGAAATACACCGCCTGTTCAGGATAGCCGGAAAATTCGCCAAAAAAATCGTCATTATTGAACCCACGTTCGTTGCCCTGGCCGCCAAAAAAAACACCTTCTCGCATCTGCTCGGGAAATTGATGACTCGTGTGGATTCCGACGGATTTAATGAAATTTCCCATTGGATGTCCAGAGAGGAATACCACGATCTTTTCGTTTCACTTAATGCCGTCATTCCTATCCTCAACATGACCATCCGCCACCACTACTATCACGATTTTGTGGAAATAATGCTGGCCTGATTTCTGAATTTCCCTTGATTTTTTTCTGTCGTCGGTCATCTAAGGATGGCGGTCAGGTCTGCTGCAACTTTTCCATGCAAATGGGCGAAAAAAACTTTGGACGGGAGAACCCATGTCAAAAAGAGCGGACGAGTCGCCTCCGCCCTTCATTGGCTAAGACGTTCGAAGTGCGAATTTCTTTTACATAACACAATTATTTTCAATCAGAAGCGGAATTCGTCCTTCCCTTAATTCGCGACCTTGCGTTTTTTCTCTTCCTGTACCCTGTACCCTGAACCCTGCACCCTATTTCGACACTTCAATTTCCAGGCCGGCGGCAGTGGAAGCGATCATGATGCCGCCGCGCCGGGCAGTGGTCAGCCAGGGGATATTCCTTTGCTTCAGGCGCTCGATCACCTCGCGGTGCGGGAATCCGAAACTGCCATGGAGAGGGCATGAGATGACAGCCAGCTGCGGGCGCACCAGGTCCAGGAACCTCGCCGTGGAAGAAGTGCGCGAGCCGTGGTGGGGCACCTTCATGACCGCGGCGGCCAGATTCGGTCCCAGGGAGGTGGTTAGCTCGGCTTCGGCATTTTTCTCGATGTCGCCACTGAACAAAAAAATCTGCCGGCCGTCGGAGACGCGCAGAACCATGGAATGGTCATTTGCCGTATGCGCCGAGTTGATGAAGCGGGGCGGCGCCAGGCAGGTGACGGAACAGTTATCAATGTTTTTTGCAAAGCCGCGGCTGATCTTCCTCAGCAGTGTTTTTTTCGGTTTGGCAGCGAGCAAATGTTTGAATAGATCGTTTTCCGCGGCCGCCGAGGAGAGCCACAATTCCTCGGGGGCCAGGATGGCCATGAGCTCGATCTGGGCCTTGACGTGATCGGGATGGTAGTGGCTGATCGCCGCCCAGCGAATACGGATCCTCTTCTGCAGAATGAACGGCAGAAGCAGGCGGCGACCGACCTGGAAATCCGACAGGCTGGCACCGCCGCCGTCGATGAGCAGGGCGTCACCGCCGGGGAAAACCACGATGCCGGCATCGCCGTGGCCGACATCGAGAAAATACGCTTCCAGCCGGCCGGGCTGGTAGGGGTGCGGGGGGAGCGCTATGAAAAGCAAAATGCCAGCCAGCATCATGGCCAGGGCGATCCGCCAATAAATTTTCAGCCGCTCCAGGGAAATGGAGAAAAAAAGCAGGCCGATCACGGCCAGAAGCCACAACGGCGGCGGCGGCCGGAAAATGCTCAAACTGAAATGTTCATAGACCCAGCGGCTCACTTTGAAAAACAGGTCCAGAAAAACTCCTGCCGGCAGCAGCGCCAAAGCTGCGGCGTTGAACGGCAAAATAACCAGCAGCAAAAGCAGCGCCCCGCAAACCGTGATGGCGCCGGCCAGGGGAACCAGCAGGATGCCGCTGAAAAAGCCGGAAAAGGCGTAGCGCTGAAAGAAAAACAGCGAAAGCGGCAGGGCCAGCAGCGCCGTGGCAAAATTGGCCGTCAGCAGTTCGGCGCCATAGCGGGGCAAAAAGCGCAGCAGCGGCAGCAGGATGCGCCGGCCGATCAGCAGGGCCGCGGTCAGGGAAAAGGTGAGGATGAATCCCGGGTCCAGGAACTGGGCCGGGTTGAAAGCCAGCAGCAGCAGCCCGCAGAACGAGATGATGTTGGACAGCTGCACGTCCATGAACCAGACGCGGCCGGCAAAGAGCAGCAGCGCCATCATAACCGCCCGCTGGGCGGAAATATCGAATCCCGAGACGGTCAGGAACAGCAGCAGCAGGAGCGCCGTGAGCGCGTATTTCACTTTCAGCGAGAAACGTAGCCAGCGGCAGACCAGCAGGGATATCAGGGCCAGCATGCCGATGTTGGCTCCGGAAATGGCCAGCAGGTGGAATACACCGCTGCCGATCAGCATTTCCTGCTCGTCATTCTCCAGGCGCAGGCGGTCACCGAGAATGGTTGCCTCCAGGAAAACTCCCGGCGGGCTTAGAACACCGTCTGTCTGGTAGCGCGCTTCGATTTTTTGGCGGATGCTTTCGCGCCAGGCCCCGATCGCCCGCCAGAAAATGTTCGCCCTGGCCGTCAGCTGCAGCAGCTGCGCCGATTTGCTGAAAGCCGTCAAATGGATGTTTTTATACAGCAGATATTTTTCATAAGGGTTGGGGAAAAAATTCCGGTTGGGCAAACGGGGATCGATCCTGGCCGCGACTTCAACCCGGTCGCCGCGGTTGAACTCCCGGCAGTCGCCGCGGCAGTTGACACGGACATTCAGTTCCCGCTCGATCATTTTGCCGCCCCAGGAAAATGAACTGGAACGCAGCAGCAATACGGAAGCATCGTTACCGATCTCCGGGAAGGCCAGCAGCGTTCCGTTTATGGTGAGATACTGCTGTTGAGGAAAGCGTAGGCCCCGAGCGCTCTCATAGGCGATCTTGCCACGCAAATAAGAACCTCCGGCGAGCAGGACCAGGGCCAGGGCGATGCAGGCATAGGCCGGGCGGTATTGTTTAAAATAGAAAAAAATAAAAAAAAAAGTGAAAGTCATCAGCGCCAGCGGCGTGAATACAAAAGGGTTGGGAGCAAGGCCGTGAACCAGGGCCAGGGCGGTCAGGGCCAAAAGGAAGATGGGGGTGAAAATATCGCGCATCACGCAGTCTACACGATTTGCCGGCAGCAAAGCAAGCTGTGGTATTTTTGCAAAAAACTCGGAGCGCCCGGTTGAATTGGCGCCTGATTTGGTATATTATCCAATATTAAAAACTTCGGCAGCAAACTGAGGTCAATGATGATAAGAAGAGATTTTATAAAAAGCGGCGGCACGCTGCTGGCAGCGGCGCCGTTCATGAATTTCGCGGCGGGAAAATCCCTGACCAAGAAAATGCTGGTACTGGGATTCGATGGCATGGATCCGGGCATCGTCAACCGCCTGATGCTACAGGGCCAGCTGCCCAACATGCAGCGCCTGGGCGGCCAGGGTGTGTTCACCATGATGCGCTCGAGCATCCCCCCCCAGAGCCCGGTGGCCTGGGGCAGCTTCATCAGCGGCGCCGATCCCGGTGTCTACGGCATATTCGACTTCCTGCATCGCAATCCCGAGAATTACAACCCCATGTTTTCCCAAACCGATACCCTGCCTTCGCGCTGGCTGGTCAACCTGGGCCAGTACCAGATCCCGCTCAAACCCGGAAAAGTGGTCCTGAAAAGAGAAGGCCGCGCTTTCTGGGATTACATGGAAGACCGCGGCATTCCGGCCACCATCGTCAAGGTGCCCACCAACTACCCGCCCTCGGAAAGCAAGCAGCGCACCCTGGCCGGCATGGGCACGCCTGACATCCTGGGCACCTACGGCATCTATTCGCTGTACACATCGGATGAGAACGAATCGCAAAGCGACCTCTCGGCCGCCAACATCTATTACGCCTACATCGACGAGAACAACATCATGGAAGGGCAGATCGAAGGGCCGAAGAACGACCTGCTCAAGGATGGCGAAAACGTGGTCGTGCCTTTCAAGGTCTACGTCGACAACCGGCACAAGACGGCGCGCATCGACATCCAGGGCCAGGAGATCCTCATCGCCGAAAAGGAATACTCCGACTGGGTGGAGATCGAATTCTCCCTGATCAAGCACCTGGCCGGCATCACCGGCATGGTCAGGTTCTACCTCATGGAAATGGGCGACCGCTTCCGCCTCTACATCTCCCCCACCCACCTCAGCCCGCGCTCGCCAGCCGTGCCCATCAGCACCCCGTCCGGCTACAGCCGCGAACTGGCCGACCAGGTCGGCCTGTTCCACACCATCGGGCTGCCGGCCGACACCAAGGCCCTGAGCAACGGCACCTTTTCCATGGAGAACTTCATCACCCAGTCATTGTCGGTTTTCGATGAAAGCTGCCGCCTGTTCGACTACGAACTGCAGCGCTTCGGCAGCCAGAAAGAGGGGCTGCTTTTCTTTTACTTCTCCTCGCTGGACCAGGGCCAGCATATGTTCTGGGCGCTGAACGACAAGGAACATCCCTATTACCATCCCGAAGAGAGCCGCAAATTCGCCTATATCACTGACGAGATGTACCGCAAATTCGACCGCGTGCTGGGCAAGGCCATGAAGAACATCGACCCGGGCATCCCGCTCCTGCTCATGTCGGATCACGGCTTCGGCCCTTTCCGCCGCGAGGTCAACATCAACAACTGGCTGGTCAAAGAGGGATACCTGAAAATGAGCGTCGACGGCGGCGGCGAAGAGATATCCATCCTGGGCTACGCCGACTGGCCTGCCTCCAAGGCCTACGCCCTGGGCCTGAACGGCCTGTATCTGAACCTCAAGGGCCGGGAAAAAGAAGGCGCGGTCGGCCCGCAAGAGCGGCGGCGGCTGCTCGACGAGATCAAGGCCAAACTGGAAACCATCACCGATCCCCAAAACGGCAACAAGGTCATCTCCTGCGCCTATATTTCCGAGGATAATTTCTCGAAAAACTTTATCGACCGCGCCCCGGACATCATCCTGGGTTTTGACCGCGGCTACCGCATCAATGATGAATCGGCCCTGGGCACGCTCAGCCGCGAGATGATCAGCGACAACATGAGCTGGTGGTCCGGGGACCATTGCGTGGATCCCAAAAAAGTGCCGGCCTCGTTCATTTCAAATTTCAAGATCCAGAACCCGGTGCCCAACATGCAGGATGTGGCTCCCACCATTTTAAAATATTTCGGCATCGCCACCCCGGCCCAAATGACCGGGAAAGCATTGATCTAGGAGGAAAATATGTCGAGCAAAGTCAAACTGAGCAAGGAAGCCGGCCAGAAGGCCGAGGAGATCATCGCCTTTCACGGCTACTCTTCCCTGGAAGAACTGATCGAAGACCTGATCAGCAAGGAGTACGAGAAAATAAAGAGCGGCGACGACAAGGAAGAACTGGCCAACAAACTCAGCGGCCTGGGCTACATTTCCTAGATGGCGCAGAAGATCAATTATTTCCTGACCCGCGGCTGCGACCTGCTGCTGGCGCCTTTTGCCAAGCTGCCCCCCTTCTGGGGCATCCTTTTCCTGAGCCTGCTGACCTCGCTCATCGTGCTGGTCGTCTACCGCGCCATTTCCAGCCCGCAAAAGGTCAGGGATACCAAGAACCAGATCAAGGCCAACATCCTGGCCATCCGCCTCTACCGCGATTTCTGGAAGACGATCGTCGGCTCGTTCTTCAAGAGCCTGTATTACACGGGAAAATATTTCGTCCTGAACCTGGTGCCGCTGTTCCTGCTGCTGCCCCTGCTCTTCCTGCTTTTCGTGCAGATGGACATCCGCTACGGCATGCGCCCGTTCCGCCCCGATGAGAGCATCACGGTCAAGGCCGGATTCAAAAGCGATATCGGCGCCGCGAATGTGGAGATCCAGCCCAATCCCCATTACCGCTCCGTCATGAACCCGGTGTTCATACCGGCTCTGCGCGAAGTGGACTGGAAACTGAAGGCCGGCAAAAGCGGTTCCACCACCATCGCCATAAATGTCGACGGGGTCACGGTCAGCAAGAACCTGGTCATCGGCAAAAACATGCCGGCCCTGTCCAATAAAAAAATGGCCGCCTCAGCCCTGGATCATTTCATATACCCTGCCGAAAAACTGCTGGCAGCGCCGACATCCTTGAAATACCTCTCCATCCGCTACCCGGCCCGCAGCATCTCCTTCCTGGGCCTGCGCACCCACTGGCTGGTCTATTATCTGGTTTTCACCATGATCATCGCCCTGGCCCTGAAGAACCGCTTCGGCGTGGAGTTCTGATTAAACAAATTTCCTGATCCTTTCGTAAAACCGCACCAAGGAGAAATCATGAAAAAAATACTTTTTGTCATACTGATCGGCCTGCTTATCATACCTCGTCTCGGCGCCCAGGAACAGAAGGACGCCGCTGCCGAAATGATGAAAAACCTGCAGTTGGTGGAAAAAACGATTGCCGTGCCCACCAGGGCCCAGGCCGGATTCAACGATATAAAGGCCAGGGACATGATGGCCATCATGACTTTTCTTTCCGCCGATCACCTCGAAGGCCGCGAAATCGGCAGCCGCGGCTACGACACCGCTGCCGCCTATGCCCAATCCCTCTTTGCTCTCTGGGGCCTGAAGCCCGGCGGGGATCTTCCCAAGGCCGCCGGCGCTCCGTTCGCCCCCTTCATGCCCCGGCAGCCCGCGGCCAAACCCGAACGGGGCTATCTGCAGGAATTTGAAATGAAGGAAGCGCTGGAAACCCAGGCCAGCGCGATTCTGGAAAGCGGCCGTTCCGGTTTCAGCAGGGTTTCAAGGACCTTCGCGCCGGGGATCGATTTTATCTTCAGTTCCATCCTGCCCCTGGAAGTAAGCGCACCGCTGGTTTTCGCCGGTTACGGTATCAGTGAGAAGAGTATTTCCTACGATGACCTGACCGGTATCGATGTCAAAGACAAGATCGTCCTGATCCTTTCCGGGGCCCCGGGACAAGACGATGCCGCGTCTCCTTTCCAGAAAAAGGAGCTCAAGGAAAAATACTTCCCGGCCCGGCCCAGCCGCCACGGCGGCATCGACTATACCAAGGCCTCGGCCATCATCAGGCGCGGCGCCCTGGCCGTGCTGGTAGCCAGAAATTCTCTCAGTGAAAACGGCGACATTCACCGGGAGATCCTCGCCCAGCAGCAGGTCAGCGACGACAAGCCCATCCTCCCCGATTCCCGCAAAAAGCTGCTCATTCCCGGCAGCAAAGCGTTCCCCTGGGAAGGTCGGAGTGTAATCAGGATCTCCCGGGAAATGGCCGATACCATCCTGGAAACCGCAAACGAAACGGTCGAAAGCCTGCAGAAAAAAATTGCTTCCAGGTACAAACCGCACTCCTTGCGCCTGCCCGGCAGCAGCCTGCGCCTCAGCAACCAAGTTCGCTACCAGCTGCTCAAGAGCGCCAACATCATCGCCATTATCGAAGGCAGCGACCCGCAATTAAAAGAGCAGGCGCTGGTCATCGGCGGCCACCTCGACCACCTGGGGCGCCGCGGTGAATATATCTACAACGGCGCCGAGGACAACGCTTCGGGCGCCTGCGGCGTCCTGGCCATCGCCCGCGCCCTGGCCCTCAATCCGGAAAAACCCAAGCGCAGCATTGTTTTCTGTTTATGGACCGGCGAGGAAGAGGGCCTGCTGGGTTCACGTTATTACGTGGAACATCCCGTGTTCCCGTTGGACAAGACCGCGGTTTATCTCAACCTGGACATGATCGCCCAGGCCTGGGACGAAAAAGGACTGCAGCGCATGCTGCGCATGCTCAACGTCAAGGAGGGCGAGGAACTGCTCAAGAAGATCAAGCCCGAGAATTTCCTGCCGCTCTCCTTCTCGGCCGAATCGCCCGATCTCAAAGACGCCCTGCAGGAAGCCAACCGCAGTGTGGGCTTCGATATTCTCTACCGGGAGTCGGCGCGCAGCATAAGCCGCATGGGCGGGGGCAGCGACCATGCCCCGTTCGCCATGGCCGGCAAGCCATGGGCCTTTTTCATGACCGGCATGAGCGACGTCTACCACACCCCGGCCGACAGCATGGAAAAATTCAATGGCGAAACCATGGAAAAGGTGAGTCGCCTGATCTACCTAGCCGCTTTTTTACTGGCCGATAAATAAAAAAAAACTACTTGCTGACCCTTTCGATATACGACCCGTCGCGGGTGTCTATTTTGATGGTATTGCCCGGTTCAATAAAGGGAGGAACCGTCACTTCCAGTCCGCTTTCCAATTTGGCCGGTTTGTAAGAAGCCTGGACGGTCGATCCCTTCATGTTTTTTGCGGTTTCCGCCACCAGGAATTCCATGGTCAGGGGCGGAACGATGTTAATCGGCTTGCCCTGGAAAAATTCCATCTGGTAGATCTCATTTTCCTTCAGGTAAAAGACATTGTCGCCGACAAAATCCTTGTCCAGGCTTATCTGGTCGTATGTGGCATTGTCCATGAAAATGAAATGCTCGCCATCTTTGTAGGAATAGCTGACATCCTTGGAATCCAGGGTCACCTTTTCCACGCGGTCGGAAGAACCGAAGCGGAACGGAGAGCGGATATTGCTCTCCAAATCGCGCATCTTAACGTGAATGGTCGACTTGTAGCGCCCCGGAGTGACATGGTCCATCTCCTCGACGCGATACAGTTTATTGTCCATAAAAATGATCATTCCCCTTCTGATCTGGGTGGCATTAATCATATAATCCTCCGCTGATTAACTCATTGATTTGGGTGCGATCGTTGCTGCGGGCGTAGAAAAGCCGGGCGTTTTCCTGGTGCAGGAAAAAATACCCGGCCACGGAATTGCCGGCACTGAACTTGCGGCCGTTGTTCTGGCCGTTCTTAAAAACAATGTTGAATTTTTTTTCCAAGAACTTTTGAAAATCGGCGTAAAAGCGTGAGCAATCAGCGCCTGTATCCCAATGGGCCTCCCAAAGCAGCAGTCGCGCATCACCATGGCGGTAGAGAGAAAACAGGTCCCCCCCCCAACCGGACGCCGCGTCGGTTATCTCGGGGCTGTTTTTAAGCAATACGTTCAAATAGTATTCGCCGATGACACCTGAATGGACCAACTCGCCCCGGCTCGGGCGGAAGCCGGTGAATACAGTCAGGGGGTTTTCCCCGGCCAGATATTTCTGCGGGTGCAGGATCTGCTCCGAGGAGAGCGGCTTGCGGTTCAATACCTGGTTCAGCCCCTTCCACTTCTTTTCCTTGAAGATCGCCTGGCTGAACTTCATGCCTTCCAGGTAGGGCATGAGCAGCTGGTACTTGATGATATCCGGGGCCGACATCAGCGTTGAAGCTCCGGCCAGGGCCGAAAAAGAGAGGACGTTTTCCGGACTGAAGGCAGCGCCGATCAATTCAGGATCGAAGCCGAGCTGGCGGATCATGACCAGGGTGGCATCGCCCTCAACCGCGGCCAAAACCGCCAGTTTGCGGTCATCGAAGTCGGAGAGGTCGCCCAGCAGCGCTGCCAGTTGGAAATGCTGGTCCTGGATGGCGTGGCGCAACTCGTGGACCAGGGCCGCCGCATTGAGCATGCCGACATCACGGAACTCCTCCACAGCCAGCAGTTCCTTGGTCTTCTCGTTGTACATGCCGCCGACGTTTTCCAGAATGATCGTCTTGCGCAAAGATTTGAGCGCGATCTTCTCGGAAGTGAATCCCATCAGCCAGATGACCTCCTCCTCTTTGCCGGCCAGTTCGTCGGGGTAATCGCTTTCAAAAAGGCGCTCGATATAATTTTTTATTTGGGTGCGGTTCAGGTACTTGACCGGGACATCACGCTTGAATTCAAGCCGGCCGATCTCCACGACCGATTTTTTCAAGTTTTCCAGCTCGCTGGGGGCCTTGGCCAGAACAGCCAGGCAGAAAAAAACAACCAGCATGATCAGGAAATATCGGATTTTCATCTTTTTGTTTATAGCACATTCCCGGCCCCAGGTAAATATTCTCCAGTTAAAACCGGCAATGACATTGAAGAAAAAATATTCTGCCTGCTTTACCCACTTGAAAAAAAACAACAAATATTCCGCGGCTTACTCGATACGGCCCATGACCGCCACGGGCCAGTAACGGAAGAAAGCTTTACCGAAAATGTATTTTTGAGGCACCGGGCCGAACATTCGCGAATCAAAACTGATGCTGCGGTTGTCGCCCATGACAAAAAACATTCCGCGCGGGATGAGCAACGCCTTCATGTCGGATGGCGATTTGCGAGCATCGGCATCATTGGCGCCGGGAATCTGCTTAAGGAGTTTATCGTTGATCCACACGTCTCCGGCGCGGATCTCAATGATCTCCCCGGGCATGCCGATAATGCGCTTGACAAGGGATTTTTCCGGTTCATCGGGTTTGTACAGGACAACGATATCGAAACGGTGCAGGTTGTTCTTGCGCACGGCCAGCTTGGAGATCAGGATGCGTTGCTGGGCGCGCAATATCGGTTTCATGGAATCGCCTTCGATCTTGTAAGCGGAAACGACATAGTTGATCAGAAAAAAAGAGATCAGGGCTGCCAACAAAATGTCAATAACCACATACTTGACGAAATGTCGGAATCTGGATTCTGCCATGATGTGCGCATTCTATGCTAAATGATCCCGTCAAGTCAAGCCGGGATACAGAGAAAAAGAAGTTTCAGGGCAGCAAGTTCAAAAAAGAGTACGAGTGCCAAGCGCCCGGGCCGATTCCGGCGCGTTCATCCGAAATTAATGATGTCATCTTTTTCAAAAACCGAAAGGAAAAGCAGCAGGTATTCCCGCAGGTGCCTGAAAATCAGGTAGTTGTTTTTAATATGCTCGCGGCCATTTACGCCCAGTTTCTGGGCATATTCAGGTTCATTCAGCAGCTGCTTGATCCAAAAAGCCGTGCCCTCTATGGAGTGGGTCAGTATTCCGGAATACTTATGAGTGATCTGCAGTTGAATGCCGCCAACCGCGGTCGCGATCACAGGTTTCGATTTCCATAAAGCTTCGGCTACCGTCAATCCGAAACCCTCCTTCAGTGATTTTTGCAGAACCACGGTCGATCCCCGCTGCAAAGCGTTAATCTCAAGGTCGGCGGCAGGCGGCAGGAACAGCACAAAAATATCGGGGTCATTTTCAGCGGCCTGGCGAACATCGGCCAGTACGCGCATGCCCTCAGGATCATCCACTGCCCCGCCCCCGGCCAGCACCAATTGGCAGTCCACATGCTCTTTGGCCAACTTGTAGGCTTCGATGACACCCACGGGATCCTTCAGATAATCAAATCTCGAGATCTGACAAACGATCGGCCTTTTCTGGTCGATCCCGTACTTCTGAAAAACCGCATCAACGAATTTCCGGGACAATTCCTTGTTCTTGTCACTGAGGGGATCGATGGAAGGCGAAATCAAGACCTGGCGAATAGGCAATTTCCTGGCAAAGGCCGGAGCGGAAAAAACGGCCGCATCATACATTTCAATGAAGCCCTTTAAAAATTCCCACACCTTTTGATTCGGATTGGTGAAATCGATATGGCAACGCCAGATCCATTTGCCCCCGACACTGGGTTTTTTGCGGATCAAGGCGATGGGCTGCGGATCATGGATGAAATGGATGTCATGGTTCATTTCCATTTCAGCGACATTTCTGTCATTGATCTCTAAAAAATATTCCAGATCTTCATCGCTGATCGCTTCATTCACTCCATGCAGGGCATTGTGCATTTTCTTGGTAATGGCAAAATATTTTTCATCGCCGCGGATCACATCCCAGCTGGCATCGACCCCCAATTCATGCAGCAGGGGCAGCATGCGGGTCAGGATTTCGGCCACGCCGCCGCCGACCGCGGTGGAATTGACGTTCTGGATCCTTTTTCCCCGCAGGTGTTGCGACAGCACTTCCAATTCCTCGATCACGTTTTGTCCGACAATATCCGTATAATCTTTTAATTTAAGCATGTTTCTCCATGATGTTGATGATTTTTTTTCGCAAACTCTCCAGGGTAATGGTATACGGATCCAGTTTGGCTATCTCGTCGGCCAGTTTTTTCTGCCCGATGGACTCAAACCAAAGGGAAAAATCATTGCCTACCTTGCCCAGGCGCAGCCTGGATTCAAAAATATGATAATAAAGCGAGTTTATGCTGATGGCCCGCAGCGCCTGGATGAACTCCTTGATATCTGCGGCCCGGAAATCGGTCGCAAAAACAAAAGTCCGGCAGGACATGAAATGGAATTCCTCGCCTTCATGGCAACTGATCGTCATGCCGTTGCCGCGGCTCTGGAACTTCTCGATGATGGCGCTGAGGGCATCACGTAAGTCGTTGATCCTGGCGAACTTGATCGTATCGATACTGGCGAGCTGTTCACCCAGACCATTCAAACCCAGGGCATTGGCGATCCAGAAAGCGAAGTCATTGGGCGGCTCGGGGCACAGGTAATGATGCTGCTGCAGGAAGCGGTGGGTGTGGTGGTAGATCGAAGCACCCGGAACCTGGCGGATCTGCTCGAGCAGGTCAGGGACATTGCGCACCCGGATCCCCAGCATTTCCACCAGGTTCAAACGTGTTTTAAAATAAAAAACTGACATGTCTTACCTCTCTTTCTTCATCTGTGCAAGGATGTGTCCCGCCCAGTGAAAAGCGTCACGGATCTGCTCGGCGAATTGATCGACTGCCAGCGGATTGATCATCAGTACCTCACGATGAACCGGCGGTCAACAATGATTTTTTGGACAAGATTTTTTAAAATCTCCTTGTTCCAGTTCATTTTTCATGCACACCTTCAGCGATCGGTCTTTTTTTATTATAAACCTCAAAAGCAAAATGTCAATTTCCGCCGCCTAAGTGAGACCGTTTCTGGCAGGCTACTATTTTTCCGCTCTTCAGTGCTGGATGGCAGCCTGAGCCCGGATCAAATCGTGAAGCGTAATAATCCCCCTGATCGTCTTTGTTTCCCTGTCCACCACGACCAGGACATAGGCGGAGGATTCCAGGAACTTGCTGCCGATCTCCCTGACCGTCTGCTCGGGATAACATAAAGCGGCTTTATGAATTTCCGGAACACCATGGACAAGCACCGCCTGTTGCATCTGCTGCCGCGTCACTATGCCCTTGATCTGGTTGTCCTCAAAAAGGGGGAAGCTGTTGAAAGGAAAGTGGTCCAGCTTGTCGCGCATTTCGTCTGCCGTGAGACCGCTCAGCATGACCGGCGTTGGATTGGCAATGGCCGAAACCGGCAGATTCTGCCAGCTATTCAGATCGACCGGAGGATGGATCTTGTGAAGCTCGTGCCCATCCTGCACCAGCAGGGCATCATAAAAATTGAGTTTGCCGGCAAAGCGGGCCGTGGCCTGGCTGATGATCGTTGCCAGCAACAGACTGGGCACCAGGGAAAACTGGTGAGTCATCTCAAAAACGATCAGGATCGAGGTCAGGGGCGCCCGGACGGTGGCGCCCAGGCAGGCGCTCATGCCGACAACGGCCAGAACGATCTGGTCCGCGGACGTCAGGGGGATCCACACCCGCGCCAGCCCGCCCAGGAAATAGCCGGTCATGCCGCCGACGAATAGCAAAGGGGCAAAGATGCCGCCGCAGCCGCCGAAGCTGTAGCCGATTATCATGGCCAGCAGCTTGGCCACGATCATGATCCCGGCAATCTTCCAGGCAAAATTATTGTTCAGGGCGTTGGAAAGATCCTGATAGCCCAGCCCAAATACGCCAATCTTGCCAGTGGCCAGGAACACGCCGCAACCGATGATCCAGGTCGCCAAACCGCCCAAGACCGGGAGCAGCCAGGCCGGAATGCGCTTCTGCCTTTTCAGCCGCAGCTTCCAGCGCAGAGTGACACGCTGAAACACGACACCCGCCAAAGCAGCGACAAAAGCGACCAAGGGGACAATAAGATAATGAAGCCAGGAGATGTTATCGATGGCAGGGAGAGAGAATGCCGGCTGGCGGCCGATCAGGGCGTATACCACGAACGCCCCGATCACCGAGGAAAGGACAACCCGCCCGAGGTAGCGGTTGTTCAAATCCCCGACGATTTCTTCAATGACAAAAGTGATAGCGGCCAGCGGAGCGTTGAAAGCGGCAGCCAATCCGGCCGAAGCGCCGATGACCGCCGCGCCTCTGCGGCCGCGCTTTGGAGTCCCGAAAACGCCGTCCGCGTTGGATGCGACGCCGCTGCCGATGAAAACCGAAGGCCCTTCCCGGCCCAGGCTGTTGCCGCCGCCGATACTCAGAATTCCGGCCACGAACTTGATCAGGACGGGCTTTATTTTCAAGTGGCCGAGCTCTTTCCAATAGGCGCTTTTCACCTGCGGGATGCCGCTCCCGGCCGCATCGGGACTGAATACGTTCAACAGAAGCCCTACTACTGTCGATGTGCTGATAATGACCAGAAAACTTGCCAGGATGAAAAACAGTGTGGAACGGCCGGCGAAGGCAAGATAGGTTTTCTCAAACAGCAGGTTGGTCATGAACATGAACAAGACCGCGGACAACCCGGCCAGCAGGCTCAGGACCCCGGTTTGGATCGTCGAACTGACATTTTCAGGAATACTTTTCGGAAGTTGGAAGATGGCGAATTTCTTGGACTTTTGCTTCAATGACCATTCCCCTTTTTTGAATTTGTGTAAGAACAGAAAGATTTTTGTCCGCTAAGTTTCATTTTATCCAAAAATCCTGCCCTTGGCAACAAAAATCATCAAAAAAATGCCGGGCCGGCCTATTGACCGCCGGCGGGTTTCATTTTATAATAGGATTTCTGGGCGATTAACTCAGCGGCTAGAGTATTACCTTCACACGGTAGGAGTCGCAGGTTCAAATCCTGCATCGCCCATTTTTTCAATCATGAAGCCATCATTGTTCCGCCCGCGGCAGTTCGCTACTCCCCCAGCGCTGGTACTGGTCCCGTATTTCCCGCAAAACTCCCTTTTTGCCGCCCTGCAAAAGCAAGCCCGTCACCGGCAGGACTTGCTGCACTCATCCCTGCTTTGGTTCGAGAGCTTGGCGGTCATCAGCGGCTTCATGGGCTACCCGCACCTGCTCACCCTGCTGGGATGGGTCGCCGACCTGGCGGACAAGGAGGTTTTTTTCCTGGGCGCGGCCGGTGCGCTCAAACCCCGTTTCCGTGAACCGGCGGCCCTGCAGGTGGGCGAGATCCTCTCCAGTTCCATCTTCAGGCGCTTTTCCCGCGCCGCATCCCTGCCGTTGAAGAAATTCGCTGACAGATCTTTCCCGGTTGTGCGCGGCGTGAGCGTGGATGTGCTCCAGCGCGAAACGCCGGCCTGGCTGGCCGAACAGCAGGCGCTGAAAACCGACATCGTGGAGATGGAGTTGTTTCCCCTGCGCTGCTTCCTGGGCAGACCGTTCCATGCCCTGGTGGTTTTAAGCGATCGCGTTGAGGGCAAAGGGATCAGCCCTTTCCACGGAAAGGAAAAATTCAACTCTGAATTCAACCGCGCTTTTAATGCCATCACGAGGTACATCAACCATGAAAAAAGTCGTCCTGACCCACAGGTATAGCGAAGAAGCCATCAACCTTTTGCGGCAGGAATTCCAGCTGCTTATAGCCGCTGACCAAAGCCCCGATATCCCCGGGTTCCTCAAGCGTAACGCCGACGCGGATGGCCTCATCAGTTTTCTCTCCGATCCGATCGATGGCACCACAATCAAGGAATTGAAAAAACTGAAGATCATCGCCAATTTCGCCGTGGGCTACAACAACATCGATGTCGGCTGCGCCCTGGAAAGAAATGTCCTGGTCACCCACACCCCCGATGTCCTGACCGCAGCCACGGCCGACCTGACCATGGCGCTCATCCTCTCCGTTTCCAGGCGCCTGGTCGAAGGCGATGCTTTTGTCCGCGCCGGCCGCTTCAAAGGCTGGGGGGCCAACCTTTTCCTGGGCAAGGAGTTGCGCGGAGCCGTGCTGGGCATCGTCGGCATGGGCCGCATCGGCCTGGCCACGGCCCTGCGCGCCCGCAGTTTCGGCATGCAAGTAGTGTATTATTCCCGCAACGCCAAGCCGGCCCTGGAAAAAAAACACGGCTTTGCCCGTGTCACCTTCCTGGAGCTGATCCGCGCTGCCGACATCGTCTCGCTGCACCTGCCCTATTCATCCGGAGTGCATCACCTTTTCAACAGAGATGTTTTCGCCCTGATGAAAAAAGACGCCATTTTCATCAACGCCGCCCGCGGCCAACTGATGGACGAAGAGGCCCTGGCCGAAAAGCTCGAAAAGAACGAGCTCTTCGGCGCCGGCCTCGATGTCTATGAAAACGAACCGGCCGTGAACGAAAAACTGAAACGCCTGAAAAATGCCGTGCTGCTGCCGCACCTGGGCAGTGCCACCGGCAGGACACGTCGGGTCATGGCCATGATGACCGTCCAGGCCATACGCCAGGCGCTGAACGGCAAAAGGCCACGTTACCTGATCCCGGAATGGAAAGAGAGGCTAAGGAAAAAGGGGACAGGGTTCAGGGTATAGGGTACAGGGAAGAGAATCAAGCTATAGAGAAACTCGACGATTCCTCAACATGGGAATTCGTGCGAATTTCTTGCCGTATGCCGTCAACCGTACGCCGAGTTCAACCCATCATTCTTCCTCTCTTCCTCGTCACGCGCTATGCATCACGATAATACATCGACCTTTCCCCGGTGCTGGGAAATTTGCAGCCATTGGCATATAATCCGCACATGAGCAAATCGGCAAAGCTCGGTCAAAATTTTCTTCACGACAGGAATGTCGCCCGCAAGATCGTAGATCTCCTGCATGAGCAGCAGGGACCGCTGCTGGATATCGGCGCCGGCAAAGGCATACTGAGCGAGTTGCTACTGGAAAAATTCGCCGGCCGCCAGGTCACCCTGGTCGAGATCGATCCGCTGCTGGCCGCGGAACTCGAACGCCGCTTCAGAGGCCGGGCCGAAATCATCGGCAGCGACATCCTGCAGCTGGATCTGAAGAAAATGTGCCCGGCGGGGAGCTTTACCGTGATCGGCAACCTCCCTTATCATATATCCAAGCCCTTGATAGACTGGTTCATCGCCCAGCGCGCCCGGATCAGCGAGGCGGTCCTGATGCTGCAGAAGGACTTCGTGGACAAGCTTCTCTCCGCGGAGAACTGCAAAAAGTACAATGCCCAATCGGTGGTGTTCCAAACGGTCTTCCAGGCCCGACGCTGCTTTGATGTCCGGGCCGGGGCCTTCGCCCCCAAGCCCAAGGTCGTTTCCACCGTGGTCGCCGCCCGGCCGCTCGAGCCCCCCCGGCCCGATGTAAACGAATTTTATGCTTTCTTGAAGCAATGCTTCGCCGAACGCCGCAAGACGCTGTGGAATAACCTGGCATCATTTTATAAAAAAGAAATCCTGCTGGCCCTGGCCGGCGAATCGGGACTGTCCCCGCAAACGCGCGCCGAACAGTTGCCCCCGGATCTTTTCTTGGCGCTCTTTATCGCCTTGGAAAAAAGCGGAAAGGTTCGCCACCCATGAAAAACGTCAAGGTTATTGCTGATTCTTTCGATCGCGATTGAAGATATTTTTAAGGCTTTCCCGGCTGGCCGCGATCACAATAATCATGGATACGCTCATGGTCAGGAGCAAGGCCCCGAAGCCGATGAACACGATCTCCTTAGCAATGTTGAGCTCCACCAGGGCCATTGCCGAAAAGAAGAGCACGATGATGAATTTGAGAAGCTTGGCGAAAAGAGAGGCGCCTGACACTCTCTCCCTGAGGAGCGAATGAGCCACGGCGTTGGCGGTACGGGAAGCGATCAGCCAGCCGATTCCAAAGATAACCAGGGCGACGATCAGCCGCGGGATGAAGAGTACTCCCTGTTCGATCAGTCTTGATAATACCGTGAGCTTCATGGCGGCCAGGGCCGAATTCAGGAAGATCAAAAAGACGATAAAAAACGCAATGTTCCCGATCAGGTTGTAAAGGGCAAAGCGAATGTCGGCCTTGGTAAGACTGCTTTTCCAACGGAACCTGATGAATAACCTGTCGAATCTCAAAATGACCAGGAGCTGGATGATGATTCGTTTGGCTATCCAGGCGATGAACCAGCCAAGGAGAAGGAGCAGCAGTCCGCCCAGCAGGTTCGGCAGGAAGGCGACGATCTTCTGACCCAGGTCATTAAAGAGTTCCTTAAAATTCATATTCATCTTTCTCTCCCGGTTTTTTCAATGGCTTCAAAAGGAGTTTCCAGAGCGGTTTGCGCTCCTCATATTCCTTGACCCAGAGGACTGGACAAGGGCTCTGTTCCGTGATTTCCTGGGCCAGCGACCTTCCCAGGAAGAGCTCCAGGAAATCGCCGGACCGGCCTCCCATCAGGATCATGTCGGCGTCCCTGGCTTCGGCCAGGATGCCCCGCAGAATATCGACATTATGCAGGATCTTCAATTCGGCCTGGAGGGAATTTTTGGCAATGAGCTCCCTGGCGGTCTTTTCCCGCTCTTCTTTCTCCGCATTGCCGGCGTCGGGCTCAAAAACCAGAACGATCCTGACCCGGCAGTTGAAATAATCGATAAAGGCAGGAGCGACCTCGGTCGCCAAAAGGGTGTGGACATCCCGACCGAAGGGAATGATGATGGTCTTGATTTTATCAGCCGGTATCTGCCCGTGCAGGACAGCGACCTCACAGGGAGCCTTGGCGATGACGCTGTCGATGATCGAGGAAAACATCCTTTCCATGAAATCCGGATCCTTCTCTCGGCCAAGGACGATGAAGTTGCATTCCTCTTCCACGGCTGTATCGAGGATACCCTGGGAAACTCGATGCGAGACGTTGAGGATGGACTTGGTCGGGATGTTCGATTCCTCCAGAAAGGACTGGGCTTTTTCGAAGAGGGAATTCGCCCACTTTGTTTCCACGGTCCCGGCGATCAGGGGAGCTCGCTCGCGTACCTCGTTGACATGTAGAAAGATGACCTCGCCGTTGTGCTTTCTGGCGATGGCCTCGGCGACCCTGGCCAGGCTCTCCACGGAGCGCCCGTTGGCCAGGGGAACGAGGATCCTGTATTCCTGGCACTCGAGCCTTCCCAGGCATTTGATCTTCCTGACATGCTCGATCTCCCGTTTCGACGCATAAGATTTGTACATGAACAGCCCGGACATGATCCAAATCCCGGCAACGGCCCAGGCGATGGGACTGTAATTGAACATGTAGAGCGCCAGGAAGAGCAGGAGGGCAATCCCCAGAATGGAGAGGTAAGGGAAGAACGGGGTGAAGAAACCCCGATCCAGGTCCGGTCGTTTTTTTCTCAGCCGGATAAGGGTGATATTGACCTGCAGGAAGAGGAGCAGGAACATGATGTCGGCAGCAGCGGCAACATCCTCAATGGGAAGGGAAATCGCCATCAGGACAACAAGGAACAGGGAGAAGACAATGGCAAGGTGGGGCGTAAAATTTTTCTTGTGAACCTTGCCGAAAAATCCGGGAAAATTCCTGTCCCGGCCCATGGCGAAGGCCACGCGGGACGAGGAAAAGATAGTGGCATTCAGGGCTGACATGGTCGAGATGATGCCGCCGACGAGGAGCATGACACCGCCGCCGACGAAAAATTTCTTGGCAACCTCGACCAGCGCCGTCTCTTTGTGAGAAGCCAGATACGCCCAGGAGGTCATGCCCTCTGCCTGGACAGTTCCCAGCGCCGTGAAGGCCACGAGAAGATATATGGGTACGACGATCACCAGCGAGAGAAAAATTGCCTGGGGGATGTTTTTCTTCGGATTCTTGATTTCCTCCGAGCATTGGGAGATGACCTCGAATCCCTGGAAGGCGATGAAGGTCAGCCCCATGGCCTTGAAGACGCCTCCCCAGCCATTGGGAAGAAAGGGAGTGAACGCAGCCTGCCAGTCGGGTTTGCGGAAAATGATGGCCAGGCCGAAGCCGATGAAGATCATGAGGATGACTATCTTGGCTATGGTGATTAAATTCCCCACCTTGCCGGTTTCCGACGCGCCCCGGAAATTCACATAGGCAAAGGCGATGGCGGCTCCAGCCGCCAGAATTTTCTGGGGCGAGATAAATCCCCAATGGGGCATGACGACGTGGAATTCCCTAAGGACCAGATCAAAATAGGCTCCGAATCCCAGGGCGTAAAGGCTGCAGGCCACGGCGTGGGCGAACCAGCTCATCCACCCCGAGATGAACCCGTTCCACTTCGGCAGTCCTTCCTTGACCCAGAGGTAGCCGCCCCCGGCGTCATGAAAACAGGAGCCCAGTTCGGCGTAGGAGAATGCGGTCAGGAGAGCTACCAAGCCGTTCAGTGAGAAGGTGATGATGAGGCCAGGCCCGGCGACCCCGGCTGCGATTCCGGTCAGGACAAAAATTCCGGCGCCGATCATGGCCCCGACGCCGATCAGGGCGGCGTCCCAGAGCCCCATCTCGCGGCTCAAGTGAACTTCGGTAGAGAATTTTTTCATGCGAGTGCCTCTTGTCCGGCATAATCCCCTGCTTCGAAGCAAGCGGCGATCCGGGAAAGAAATGGAATGAAATCCTTACTTATGAGTTCTATCCGTTTTTGATCAGAAGCGACATATTCATGGCCGCGCCGGGGCGAAGACAGTTGTTTACTAAGCGGAAAATTAATTTTCCCCATGCAGACATTTTAAAAATATCGATCTGAAATGTCAACGCATCCGTCAATGTTTTTTTGGTTTGCAGGATCGCCGACGAATGCCTATCATATTGTTGCCGGTCTGGAACTTATGATAAAATAAAAACAGCGTAGGTGGCAAATGAACGACGGAAACCTTGTCGTGACGAACAATCTGGTCAAGCTATATCCGAGATGAACAAGGGTCAGGGGATGAAGTTCATCATCCATGAGATCGAATTCGCTGACGCCATTCCCGAGGCCATCTTCTCCAAGGCCGCGCTGAGAAGATTGGAACAGTGGGCGGAGGAGCGAAAATGAACCAGATTGAAGTTCTCGTCATCCTCATCCTGCTGATCATGACGGTCCCGGATCTGAGCCGCAAGTTGCGCCGGCCTACGCTCGCCTACCCGATGTACATCCTCTTCGGGATGCTGCTCAGCCTGATGGCCTCCAGGGAGATAACCGCAATGCTCATCCAGGCCGGCCAGGTCGGCCTATTGTTGCTGTTGTTCGAGGTCGGCCTGGAGATCGACCTGCCTGAATTCCGGACGTTCTGGAAGTCCCTGCGCTTCGGACTGACCTGGACGCTGGCGCAGTTCCCATTCATCTTCCTGCTCGCGTCCTTGTCCGGATTGACCGTGGCCGAAGCCCTGCTGGCGGCATCGGTACTGACCGGATGCTCGGTCGGCATGTCCCATCACAGTTGGAAACACTACCGGGGAATGAGCGAAAAGGTAAGAACAGCGGTGCTGCACGCCATGGTGGCCCTGGAAATGCTGGCCATCGTTGGCCTCTCCTTGCACGCCATGCTCGACGGCGCCAGTCCCAGCCTCTGGCTGCCGGTCCGCCTGACGGGCATCGCCGCGATCATCTGGCTGATCAGCCGGCTGGCCACCCACGTCGACCGCTGGTTCAACAGCATCCTGGGAGCGACAACACATTGGCGGGTGCACCTCATAGTGGTGCTGCTGCTGGCAGTATGCGCGGTCGGGGAGCGACTGGGATTTTCGGCGATCAAGACCGCCTTCTTTCTGGGCCTGTTCATGAGCCGCTCCCGCCACGAGGGCAGCACCGTTGAGGAGACCATCGCCCCGATCAGCCAGCGCTTTTTGATTCCCCTGCTGTTCGTCGCTTTGGGATTGCAGATCGGCTGGCGTCCCCTAATCAACATCCGCATGCTGCTGCCACTGGCAACGGCCGTGTTCCTGCTCGGCTGGCGGGAAATTCTGCATCGCCGCTGGCTGCCCAGTGGCGGCGGACCGCGAACATTCCTTCTCTTCGGCCCCAACCTGACGATCGCGGCGCTGGGGGCCGCCATGCTGCTGCAGCGGCCCGGCGGGGAAGAGCCGGCTACATGGCTGCTGATGAGCGGGTTTTTCCTCAGCATCGGGTCGATCGTCCTTCTCCCCCCAGTGGAGGAAGAAACGGCGTAGGGATTCTTCCCCCGGTCGCGGGCGATTCCGAGCCAGACTCAGGAAGATGGCGGTGACGCCGGCCAGGACCAGGGTGAAAAAGAACGATCCGGCGGCGATCGATTTCGGATGGCTTCGCAAGGCATCTAGCATTGACCGGGTGATCAGTGGAAAATCGATCTCGAGCCCTGAAAGAAACATCGGCAGCGCCAGGCCGATCTCGGCGAAAAAATCCGCAGGCTTTCAAAAAGTAAGCATCAAGAAAATATTTCTATAATTTTTGAAGCTTGTGATATAATTCAAACTCGGAAAACAAAGGAGCCATAGACCAGTCAATGATCAACCACGAAATTTGGATAATAGCGGGGACGGCAGTCGCCCTGGGATTCATTCACACCCTGTTGGGGCCGGACCATTACCTTCCTTTCATCGCCATGGCCAAGGCCCGCACATGGCCATTGCGCAAGACATTGACGATCGCGTTCTTTTCGGGCCTGGGCCATGTCTTGAGTTCCGTTGTGCTCGGTTTTCTGGGCCTGGCCCTGGGCATCGCCGTGAGCAAGCTCGAAGCTGCAGAGTCCTGGCGCGGCAACGCCGCCTCCTGGCTTTTCATCGGCTTCGGCTTCGCTTATCTTATCTGGGGCCTGCACCGGGCCGTCAAGAACAAGCCCCACCATCATGCCCATGCTCACGCCGACGGTGAGGTCCACGATCACCTCCACCAGCACGAAACCGCCCACGTCCATGTCCACGATCTTGAGAAGAAAGCCAACATCACCCCCTGGATTCTCTTCACCCTGTTCGTTTTCGGGCCCTGCGAGCCCCTGATCCCCCTGATCATGTACCCGGCGGCCAAGCACAATCTGGCCGGCGTCATACTTGTGGCCGCGGCTTTCGGCATCGCCACCATCGCTACCATGCTCACCATCATCACCCTATCCGTCTGGGGCCTGCAATTCGTTAAACTCGGCCCCCTGGAACGCTATGCCCACGCCCTGGCCGGCGCCATGATCTTCCTCTCCGGCCTGGCCGTGCAGTTCCTGGGTCTGTAGCCAGGAAGCGCCGCGGCCGTCTTCATGTCAGCCATGATTTGCAGTTTATGCAAGAAAAGCATAACCGCGAAATTGACAGAACCCGCCGATTAAAATAGAATTCAAACATGGAACCCAAAGACATACCCGAAGTACAGCTGAAGGAGCTGATCGAATCCATCCATCGCGATGGCGTGGACAAGAGCCGCCAGGAGAGCGAAGCGCTGCTCAGGCAGGCCAGGGAGCAGGCCGAAGAGATCGTGGCCGCCGCCCGGGCGCAAGCCGACGCTCTGTTGGCCAGCGCCCGGCGTGAACAGGATCAGCTGGAGCATTCCGGCTTGGAGTCTCTCAAGCAGGCGTCAAGAGACCTCCTGCTCATGGTTGGGAAGCAGCTGGAGGCCCTGTTTTCCTCGCTGCTGAAGGAGAAAACCCGGGAAGTCATAAAAGACAAGGAGATCACGCTGGCCATCGCCAAAATGATCTCAAACTGGACCCCGGAACGCCAGGATAAAATCGAACTGCTTCTGCCCCAGGACCAGCTCAGCTCAATGGCCAGCGCTTTACGGAAAGCCCTGGCCGAGAAAATCGCGGCGGGCATCGAAATAAAGGCAGCCGCGGAACTGGCGAACGGGTTTCGGGTGGCCGAAAAAGACGGACATGCCTATTATGACTTTTCCGCCGAGAGCATCGCGGAAAGCCTGTCCCTGTTTCTCAATCCGGGCCTGGCCAAGATCGTCTCTGACGCCCTGCAGCAGGACGGATAAACTTGATCCAATACTATTATTTCGTGGCCTCACTGCCCATGCTCTTTTTTGACGATCCCCCTCCTTTCAGCAGCCGGACCTGGCTTGAACAGTGCCGGGAGCATGTGGCCGAAGGCGATCATGCCCTGCTCTCCAGCATCTCCTTCGAGGCGCTCCGCTCCCGGCCCGGTGACCATGCCCTTTGGCGAGCCTATGCCGCATGGGAGACGGCCCTGCGCAACGAACTGACCTTGCAGCGCGCCCAACGCTTGGGCATCAGCCCGGACCCGTTCCTGCGCGAGGCGCCGTTTTACTCAGGGTTGCCCGTACTGGTAAGGGAAACACTGGGCGCCGGGACGCCTTTGGCGGTAGAGATGGCCCTGGACCGCAGGCGCTGGTCCTATCTCGAAGAACTCGAAACTGCCACCCAGTTCGACCTGGGATGCCTGATCGTCTATCGCCTGAAGCTGGTGCTGCTGGAACGAAAAAACCGTTTCCGGCCCGAACCGGGCCGCGAGGCGTTCGCACAGGAATACACCAGGGTCTTGGATATCGCGGCCGCTTGGATGAGCGCCGCCAGCCCGCTATTGGATACGGAGAAGCAAAATGACTGAAGGAAGGGTCGTGGGGGTCAACGGTAACATGGTCACCGTCGAGGTCGCAGGCGATGTTTCCATGAACGAGGTCGCCTACGTGGCCAGCGGCGGGAAAAAGCTCAAGGCGGAGATCATCCGCATCCGCGGTCGTCGGGCCGAAATGCAGGTCTTTGAAATGTCCCGAGGCATCGGCATCGGGGACAAGGTCGAATTCACGGCGGATCTCCTTTCGGTGCGTTTGGGCCCCGGCCTGCTGGCTCAGATCTACGACGGCCTGCAAAACCCGCTCCCGGAACTGGCCGCCCGCTGCGGTTTCTTTCTCGAGCGCGGAATTTACCTCAGCCCCCTGGACGAGGAAAAAGAGTGGCCTTTCACCCCGGTGGCCAAAACCGGGGATGCGGTCATGGCCGCCGACACGCTGGGAACTGTTCCGGAAGGCATCTTCAGTCACCGCATCATGGTTCCTTTTTACATGAAAGGATCCCTGAAGGTTGTCAAAATCGCCCCGGCCGGCGCTTACCGCATCAGCGATACCATCGCCGAACTCGAAGACGAAAATCGCAAACGGTTCCCGGTCACCATGTGCTTCAGCTGGCCGGTCAAGCGTCCGATCACCTGCTACCGCGAACGACTGCGGCCCGGTGAGCCCATGGTCACCAAGATCCGCATCATCGACACCTTCATCCCCATCGCCCGCGGCGGCACCTACTGCATCCCCGGGCCGTTCGGGGCCGGCAAGACCGTCCTGCAGCAGGTAACGAGCCGCAACGCCGAGATCGACATCGTCATCATCGCCGCCTGCGGCGAGCGGGCAGGCGAGGTGGTCGAAACCCTCAAGGAATTCCCCAAGCTTCCCGACCCCAGGACGGGCCGCACCCTGATGGAGCGCACCATCATCATCTGCAACACCAGTTCCATGCCGGTCGCCGCCCGAGAGGCATCGGTCTATACCGCGGTCACCCTGGCCGAATACTACCGGCAAATGGGCCTGCACGTCCTGCTGCTGGCCGACTCGACATCGCGCTGGGCCCAGGCCCTGCGCGAAATGTCGGGCCGCCTGGAGGAGATCCCCGGAGAGGAGGCGTTCCCCGCCTATCTGGAGTCGGTTATCGCCAGCTTCTACGAGCGGGCCGGCCTGGTGCGCCTGCGCGACAACAGCAGCGGATCGGTCACCATCGGCGGCACGGTCAGTCCGGCCGGCGGCAACTTCGATGAGCCGGTGACCAAATCGACGCTGAAAGTGGTCGGAGCCTTTCACGGCCTTTCCCGCGAGCGTTCCGATGCCCGCAAGTATCCCGCCATTCACCCCCTGGAGAGCTGGAGCAAGTACCCGGGGCTGATCGACGAGAGCGGCACCGAATACGCCCGCGATATCCTCTTTCGGGGCAACGAGGTCAACCAGATGATGAAGGTAGTCGGTGAAGAAGGCACCTCCCTGGAGGATTACGAGCTGTTCCTCAAGAACGATTTCGTCGACTCGGTCTACCTGCAGCAGGACTCCTACGACCCGGTTGACACCGCCGTATCAACCGAAAGGCAGCGGCATGTTTTTTGTGTTCTTTTCTCGGTCCTGGTCGCACGCTTTGACTTCGGCAGCAAGGAGAGCGCCCGGGGATTCTTCAACCAGCTGCGCCAGAAGTTTCTTGACTACAATGTCGCCGCATGGCAAAGCGCTGAGTTCAATGACTTGGAGAACGGGATCAAGGCTTTACTGGCAGCCCAGCAGGTCGGGGTGGAAGCAGGCGGCAGTAAGATCCTGGAAGCGCTTGAAAGCGGGGAATAAAGGGAAAACAGCATGAAAAAGGTCTACAGCAGGATCGAGGCGATCGCCGGCAACGTCATTACCGTCAGCGCCGGCGACGTCCAATACGGAGAGCTGGCCACGGTCAGCTCCGCCCATGGTTCATCACTGGCCGAGGTCATCCGCCTATACGAAAACAAGGTATCGCTCCAGGTGTTCGCGGGCAGCCGGGGGATATCGACCGGGGACAAGGTGCGCTTTCTCGGGCATCCCATGCAGGTCTCCTTCTCCGACGACCTGCTGGGCAGGATCTTCGACGGCGGCGGCAAGCCCCGCGACAAAGGTCCGGAACTGGGCGAGAATATGATCGAGATCGGCGGCCCCGCCGTCAACCCGGCCATGCGCATCATCCCCAGGAACATGATCCGCACCGGCATCCCCATGATCGACCTGTTCAACTCCCTGGTGGAGTCCCAGAAACTGCCCATCTTTTCGGTGTCGGGCGAGCCGTACAACCCCCTGCTGGCCCGCATCGCCATGCAGGCCGAAGTCGACCTGATCATCCTCGGCGGCATGGGGCTCAAGTACGACGATTACCTTTTTTTCAAGGACACCCTGGAGCAGGGCGGCGCCCTGAGCCGGGCCGTTTTTTTCGTCCACACCGCGTCCGACCCCATCGTCGAGTGCCTGCTGGTCCCCGACATATCCCTGGCCGTTGCCGAGAGCTTCGCCCTGAAGGGCAAAAAGGTTTTGGTCCTGCTGACCGACATGACCAATTTCGCCGACGCCCTAAAGGAGATCGCCATCACCATGGAGCAGGTGCCGTCTAACCGCGGCTATCCCGGCGACCTGTACAGCCAGCTGGCCTCCCGCTACGAAAAAGCGGTCGATTTCTCCGGGGCGGGATCGATCACCATCCTGGGTGTGACCACCATGCCCGGCGACGACGTCACCCACCCGGTACCCGACAATACCGGCTACATCACGGAAGGCCAGTATTACCTGAAAAACGGCCGCATCGAACCCTTCGGCTCGCTCTCCCGGCTCAAGCAGCTGGTCAACAAGGACACTCGTCCCGATCACCGCGCCCTGATGGACAGCATGATCACCCTCTACGCCGCCTACAAGGAATCCCTGGAAAAGAAGTCAATGGGCTTCAAAATGACCGACTGGGACCAGAAGCTGCTTAAATACGGCGTGATCTTCGAGCAGAGGATGATGGACCTGTCGGTGAACATCCCCCTGGAAGCCGCCCTGGACAACGGCTGGCAGATACTCGCCTCCTGTTTCTCCCCTGAAGAGACCCGGCTGCGCAGCGAGCTGATCAAAAAATTCTGGCCCTCCCCGGGGGGCGGCGCTGATTGAACATGCCCACAGTAAAGCTGACCAAGAACGAACTGAAGAAGCAGAAGGACGCCCTGAAGCGTTTCCGGCGCTATCTGCCGACCCTTGTCCTCAAGAAACAGCAGCTGCAGATGGTCATCCGCCAGCTGGAGGTCCGGCTGACAGAAGAGACCCGGAAGCGAAAAGCACGGATCGACGGAGCGGCGCCATGGCTGGAACTCTTCGTTGAGGCGTTCCCTTTTCAGGACTGGCTGAAGGTCAAAAACGTGGGAACCGAATCCGCCAACATCGCCGGCGTGGAGATCCCGGTCTTCAAATCCATGGATTTCGCAACAGCGAGCCACGACCTGTTCCTGACGCCGCCCTGGGTCGACGAGGCTCTCTCCCTGTTCGCCGGACTCGCGCGCCTCGATGTGGAGATCGGCATGCTGCACAGGCAGGTCGCCCTTTTGGAAGCGGAATTGCGTGTGACCAGCCAGCGGGTGAATCTCTTTGAAAAGGTCAAGATTCCCCAGGCGATCGCAAGCATCCGCAAGATCCAGATATTTCTCGGCGACCAGCAGACCGCCGCAGTAGTCACAGGCAAGACGGCCAAGAGGAACCTGTTGCGCCGGGAGGAAGCCTCATGATCGTCGCCATGAAAAAGGCCACGGTGATCGCCCGGCGCCAGGAGAAGAACGAAGCTTTGAAAAAGCTGCGCCGTCTCGGCGTTTTGCACCTCAGCGCCATACCCGCCCAGGTAGCCCCGGCCCAGGAATGGCGCGAAAAAAAGGCGCTCCTCGAAAAAGCCCTGGCCATGATCGCTCCCCGGCCGGCGCCCCTCCCGTCGGAGACCAGTCGGGCCGTCAACCTGGAAGCTGCCCTGGCCGCGGCCAGGTCCATTCTGGAGAAGCATGAGAACATCCGCGTACTAAACGATGAGTATGCGAATCTTGAAAGGGAAATTGTCCGCCTTCATGATTGGCAGGGAGTGTCGGTCTCCGACCTGCGGGCCATCCGGGACGGGGACTATGAGGTCATGCTTTTCGAAGTCCCGCCCAAAAAGCTTGGCTTGATACCGCCCGGGCACAAAGCCTTTATTGTCAAGCGCAGCAAAACGTTGCTTTGGGTCGCCCTGGTCGTAAGAGCGGGCACTGCCGTTGATCATGAATTCAAACCGCTGCATGCACCCCGGCGCGGCGCTGCCGAACTGGAAAAACTGCAGGCAGAGAACCGGTCCGCTCAGCGCCGTCTGCGCCTGGAATTGGACAGTCTGGTAACCACGACCGGCGAACTGGAACATGCCGTTCATGCCGCCGCCGGGGAGATCGAGCTTGCCGAAGCAACGGCGGCCATGGGCCATACCGAGGCGCTATCATACCTGGCTGGATTTTTGCCGGGCGACCAAGTTCAAGGGCTGAAGCAATCCTGCCGGGACAACAAATGGGGGCTTCTGATCCAGGATCCGGCCGCCGACGATGACGTTCCCACCGTCATCCGCAACAAACGCTGGATCGACATCATCAACCCGGTTTTTCAATTGCTGGGCACTGTCCCCGGCTACCGGGAGATCGATATCAGCTTCTTCTTTCTGATCTTTTTCGCGTTCTTTTTCGCCGTGATCATCGGCGACGCCGGTTACGGCCTGGTGCTGCTGTCCGCAACCCTGTTTTTTACCTTGCGTCTGCGCCGCAAAAACCGGAAAATCCCCAACACACTCCTGCTGATGCTGCTGCTGAGCCTGAGCACCGTCGTCTGGGGCGCGCTGACCGGGACCTGGTTCGGATCGGCGACCCTGGCATCCCTGCCCTGGCTCTCCTGGATGACCATCCCCGCCATCTCCAGCTTCGACCCGCGCAGCAGTGAGACCATCAAGTTCATCTGTTTCATCATCGGCACCATCCATATCTCGATCGCCCATCTATGGAATTTTTTCCGCCAGGCCAGGGAAAAACCTTTCATCCGTTCGTTAGCGCAATTGGGCTGGCTGTTCCTGGTGCTCGGCCTCTACTACCTGGTACTCAGCCTGGTCCTCAGCAGAGAACGCTTTCCGCTGCCCTATTTCGCAACCTGGCTGATCGGGACGGGGCTGGCCATGATCATCGTGTTTTCGCGCCAGCAGGGACGGTTTTTCCAGGGCATCGCCATGGGCGTGTCCAACTTGCTTTCCACATTCCTGAGCGGCATCGGCGCTTTTTCAGATATCATATCCTACATCCGCCTGTTTGCCGTCGGCCTGGCCACCGTCGAGATCGCCAAGAGCTTCAACCATATGGCCGCGGGCATGGCCCACGGAGCTCTCGGTATCATTCTGGCTTCCGTCGTGCTGTTGCTTGGGCATACTTTAAATCTGGCCATGGGTGCCCTGGCCGTCGTTGTCCACGGCGTGCGCCTGAACATGCTGGAGTTTTCCGGCCACCTGGGCATGGAGTGGACGGGCCGGCCATACAAACCATTCAAGGAGTAAAAAATGAATTTCAGTTTGATCGGAATCGGCGCAGCGTTGGCCTTTGCCGCCATCGGCTCGGCCCTTGGGGCCGGGGCCGCCGGCATGGCCGCGATAGGCGCCTGGAAAAAGTGTTTCGCCCTCAACAAACCCGCCCCGTTCATGCTTGTGGCCTTCGTCGGCGCGCCGCTGACCCAGACCATCTACGGCTTCATCCTGATGAACACGCTGAAAGAAGCGGCCGCCAGGATCGATCCCGGCCTGCTCCTGGGCGTGGGCGTGCTGGGCGGCATCGCCATCGGCTTTTCGGCCTGGTTTCAGGGCAAAACCGGCGCCTGCGCCTCGGACGCCCTGGCCGAAACCGGCAAGGGCTTCGGCAACTACATCATGGTCCTTGGCCTGATCGAGACCGTGGCCCTTTTCGTGATGGTCTTCATGATGGGCGTGGTCGGATAAAGCAGGGTCCAGGGTTCAAGGTCTAGGGTACAGAGTTGAGGAAAAGACAAACAGGCAATCGGTGGCAATGCTCTCCCTTCTTTCAGCCCTGGACCTTGCATCCCGCTCCTTACACTAAGCTCTTTTCTTACATAATATTTTCATTTTTTATTTAACTATTTACAATGAGGAAACAATAAAATCATGACAATAACAGCACAAGATATTTTTAAGGACTTGGAGGAAGTACGCCGGCAAGCGCCGTTGGTGCACAACATCACCAATTACGTGGTCATGAACCTGACCGCCAACGCCCTGCTGGCCGTCGGCGCCTCGCCGGTCATGGCCCATGCCCCGGAAGAGGTCGAGGACATGGTCAATATCGCCTCGGCTTTGGTGATCAACATCGGAACGTTGAGCAAGAATTGGATAGAATCCATGCTCAAGGCTGCCACGCAGGCGCAAAAAAAAGGCATTCCCGTCATTTACGACCCCGTGGGCGCCGGCGCCACACCCTATCGCACCAGCACGATCCATGAACTGCTGCAGGCCGCGGCGCCGACCATTCTGCGCGGCAATGCCTCTGAGATCATGGCCTGCGCCGGCGCCGCCGCAAAAACCAAGGGCGTGGACAGTGCATCAGCCTCGGAACATGCGCTGGACAGCGCCCGCCGGCTGAATGAAGAATATGGCTGCGTGGTCTGCGTCAGCGGCGCAACCGACCATATCATTGCTAGAAAGAATGCGGCCATGATCAAGAACGGTCACGCCATGATGGCGAAAGTCACCGGCCTGGGCTGCACGGCCACGGCCCTGTGCGGGGCGTTCGCCGCGGTCAATCCCGATTATTTTGCCGCGACTACCGCCGCCATGGCCGTTATGGGCATGGCCGGAGAAATGGCCGCCGAAAAAGCCAAGGGTCCGGCCAGCATGCAGGTGGGATTTCTGGACGCGCTGTTCAACATGAAAAGCGAAGATATCCAAAAACGTTCGAAGATTTCCTGATCAATTAAAAATCGCATTCACCGCCGCCACCCGGGCCGCGGTATCTTCCTGGAACTCGCGCACCATGGCCAGGTATTTTGCCCCGGCCGCTTTGACTGCGGCCATGTTCTCCAGGTTGACGCCGCCAATGGCCGCCAGCGGCAGGGAAGTCTCCGCCGCGATGCGGCTTAAACCCTCCAGGCCGACCACCAGGTAATCTTCCTTGACCGGCGTGGCGAAAATTGCACCGACACCAAGGTAGTCGGCGCCCTGGCGCTCGGCCTCGAGGGCCTCGGCCAGGGAGGAACAGGACACCCCCACCAGCAGGTGCGGCGGCAGCAGGGAGCGGGCTTCGGCGATGGGAACATCATCCTGGCCAAGGTGGATGCCGTCGGCTTCGCTTAAGACGGCGATGTCGAGCTGGTCGTTGACGATGAACAGTGTGCCGCTTTCGCGGCAAAAACCGCGGATACGCCGTGCCGTTTCCAGCCGTTGCGCGGCCGGCGTGTCCTTTTCACGGTATTGGACGATGCGGGCGCCGCCGCGGCAGGCTTCACGTGCGACATGCAGGTGGTCATTGCTGGTGACGACATAGGCGCCGCCGGGGAGGTCGCGAAAACGCAGCCGTGACAGGGTCGGCCCGGCGGCCCGTTCGATGATGCGGGCGTGACTCTGAAAAGCCAGTTCGGGCAGCCGCCGCAGCGGAAAATAGGCCGCGGCCAGGGCATCGTCACCGGCCTTGAGTTCACCCCGCACATTGACGACGCGGTAACCGATGACCAGCACCTCGGGGACCAACGGGTTCGGACTCATTTCCATGGCAACCAGCCCTGCCACCCGGCCGGAGATTCCGGTCTCCTCATGGAGTTCGCGCAGGGCGCATTCTTCGGGAGTTTCACCTGTTTCCTGGAAGCCTCCGGGCAGGCACCATTTGCCCTTGCCTGGTTCCTGGCCGCGCTGCACCAGCAGCACATCTCCCAAAGCGTTGAAAACCACCACGGCCGTGGCCGGCACCGGATTTTCGTAGACCACCAATCGGCAGACCGGGCAGCAAGCGCGCTCGCGATTCTCCACCAGGCGCTTTTCCAGTTTTACCCCGCAGCGCGGGCAGAACAGTTTATCCATGGGACGATCCCCTGCCGGTAGCGATCTCATTCGTTCGCATCGTTCGTTCGGCAAAATCCAGTGTAAGCCGTCGACGCAAAAAAAACAAGCGCGGCACCGCTTTTCCCCGCAGCGCCGCGCCTTGCGGTTATCTCGTGATTCTCAGGATGTCGCTTTGACCAGGTCTTCCTGGGACATGGCGGCCAGTTTTTTCACTTCGGCCGCATCCAGCTTCAACCCTTTTGCCACCCGCTCGCCATATTCGGGATCAGCTTTGTAAAAAATGGCGCACTGCCTCAGTTGGATGCGCTTCTGAGCGCTGCCCAGGTGACCTACGATATTGCTCACCAGGTGTTCGCGGTCCATGTCGGTCATGACCTTGCGGTACAAGGCGCCTGCTTGCACGAAATCCACGTCGCCGAGCACATAGGCATGGCGCGCCGCTTGGCCGGAAATGTCGATGGCCGGGGGTTTCAGGGTGGGATCGGGTTCGGGACCACCGAAACTGTTGGGCCAATAATTGGGTCCGCCGCCGCCGTTGCCGTCCGAACGCATGGCGCCATCGCGCTGGTAGCTGTTCATGGCCGCCTTGGGGGCGTTGATCGGCAGCAGGTGGTAATTGGCACCGAGCCGGTGGCGATGGGTGTCGTGATAGCTGAACAGGCGGCCTTGCAACATCTTGTCCGGGGAAGAGGCAATGCCTGGGACAAAATTAGCCGGTGAGAATGCGGCCTGCTCCACTTCGGCGAAATAGTTTTCCGGGTTGCGGTTCAGGACCATACGGCCGAAAGTGATGGGCGGGAAATCTGCGTGCGGCCAGACCTTGGTGACATCGAACGGATCGAAGCGATAGGTCTCGGCCTGCTTGGGGGTCATTACCTGCACCTCCACGCGCCAGGAAGGAAATTCACCGCGGGCGATCGCGTCATGCAGGTCGCGGGTGGTGCAGTCGGGATCGCTGCCGCGCATTCGCTCGGCCTCCTCACCGCTGAAGTTCTGGATGCTCTGCTCGGTCTTGAAGTGCAGCTTGATCCAGAAGTGCTCGCCTTTCTGGTTGTACCACATGTAGGTGTGGCTGCTGTAACCGTTCATGTTGCGATAGCTCCTGGGCGTGCCCCGGTCGGAGAACAGAATAGTAACCTGGTGTATGGATTCGGGCGTCAGGGAAAGAAAATCCCAGAACATGTCAGGGTCCTTGAGATTGCTGGCCGGGTTGCGTTTCTGGGTATGGATGAAGTCGGGAAATTTCAGCGGGTCACGAATGAAGAATATCGGCGTGTTGTTCCCCACCATGTCGTAGTTGCCCTCCTCGGTATAGAACTTAACCGCAAAACCGCGCGGATCGCGCTCGGAATCGGCCGAGCCCTTCTCGCCGCCAACGGTGGAAAAGCGCACGAACACGTCGGTTTTCTTCCCTTGCCCAGAAAGAAACCCGGCCCGCGTGTAGTTGCTCACATCGCCGATGACCTCGAAGTAGCCGTGCGCCCCGGCGCCCTTGGCATGCACCACGCGCTCGGGAATCCGCTCACGATCAAAATGGGCCAGCTTTTCAGTCAGGTGCGCATCCTGGATCAGCAGCGGTCCCTTGGCCCCGGCCGTGACCGAATTCAGGTCATTGTCCAACGGCATGCCGAACCCGGTGGTCAGTGTTTTCTTTTCATTTTTTTTCATTGGCTCTCTCCTTATTTATTTTTTTGCTTTCGTTTTTCAGGCAATTCCTGCACAGGCCGCGAAATTCAACCTGTGTCTTTTCGATACGTCCAAAAGCAGCAGCTGCCCCGGGCACTTCAAGCTTGTCGAATCCATGGTCGGCAAAATCGTGAATGGCCCCGCAGCGGCTACAGACAAAATGATGATGCAAACGACTGTTGGTGTCAAAACGCAGACTACCATTCCCCTGACCGAGGGCTTCCACCAGACCCAAATCGTGCAAAAACCACAAAGTTCGATAAATGGTATCCAGGGAAACCGTGGGTAACTTGCGACGCACGGCGCGAAAAACCGTTTCGGCATCCGGATGGTCGCGGCGCCTGAATACTTCCTTCAGGATGACCAGACGCTGCTGGGTCAGTTTGACGCCGCTGTCACGGCAAATTGCCGAGAAACGAACTAAGATTTCTTTTTCTGAAACCGCGGTAAAAGATATCTCTTTTATAGTATTCATTCTTATTTAATAATATGTACTATTTTTTATGATTTGTCAACTTTTAGGGTATTTTTTTTTCACAGCAGATGGATTGGAGTTTGCTAGCGATAGCTGGGCCACCATGATCGCGAAGGATTTCGTAATGAATCCCTGCAATCTGCTATAATGGCAGCTGATGGCTGAAAAAACGATCGCCGAAATCGCCCGCCTCTGCGCCGACTGCGGCACCTGCCAATCGGCCTGTCCTATTTACGGGGTCGAGCTCAGCGAACCCAATTCGCCGCGCGGCAAGGTCAACCTGATCAAGGCAGTGGACGACGGCCGCCTCGAGCCGAACGCCCGCAACCGCGCTCTGCTCTACCAATGCCTGGTCTGCGGCAGCTGCGAGAGCGCCTGCCCCAACGGCGTCGAATTCACCCCCATGATGATCGACCACCGCAACCGCATCTCGAGCGGCCGGCGCATCCCCTGGCTGAAAAAACTGATCCTCCTCTTCTACCAGGGATTCATTTTGCGGAAAGTCCTCTGGCTGCCACGACTCCTGGCGCGCACTTCTCTCAAAAAGAAATTATTCCTGCCCTCCTTTCAGAACACGGATCTGAAAAAGCTCCGCGGCCGCGACCGCAGCAGATCGTACGACGTCCTGCTCTTCCCCGGCTGCGTGCTGACCTATTTTTACCAGGATAAAATTGCCGGCATCAAGGCCTTGCTCGAAAAGCAGGGATTGTCCGTGTTGCTCCCCCCCGGCCTGCATTGCTGCGGGTTTCCCTACCTTTCACAGGGTTGGGGGAAAAAGTTCGCAGCTCTGAAAAAAAAGAACCAGGCGGTTTTCAGCAGCTTTCGCTTTCAGCATATTGTCGTCCCCTGCTCGACCGGGGTGCTGGCCTTCAAGAAATATTACGACCTGCCGGGAACCGAAATTTTTGAATTGAGCGAATTTCTTTTTAAATTCCGCCCCGACGCCGCCATTGACCCGCATTTCTCCAAGCCGTTCCCGGGGCCCTTCACCTACCACGATCCCTGCCACAACCTCAAATCACTGAAACTGCAGAGGGAGGCGCGCCATTTTCTCGAGCAATTCGGCGATCGCTACCGTGATGATGCCTCGGCGCTGTGCTGCGGCTTCGGCGGTATTTTCAAGGTAGGCTTTCCGGCCACTTCGGCAAGGATCCTTGATAAAAAGACCGCCAAACTGGATGAGCTAGGCGCCGGTGCCGTGGTCACGTCCTGCCCCGGCTGCTACATGCAGTTGAAAGAGAGCCTGGATTTGCCAGTATTTTTCTTCAGTGACATATTCAAGAAATGCTGACAGGATAATGATGGTTACCCTCGACCTGACTTTTCGTCGCAGGATATCTCTGAGCCCGGAGCGACCGTCTTACTCCAGTCCGTTCAGCTTGGCGATCTTGGCCCAGGCGCTGTCACGGTAGCGGCTGAACGCCTGGCGGTCACTGTCCCGGCGCTTATCGATGTATTTCAGGAACGATTCCGCCTGGCCCAGCAGATCGCGGCACGCCGAGTTCATGCCCAGGATGTATTGGCGGTCATCGGCCGACAGGGCGAAGTCCTTCAGCTCGTTGAAGTACTTGATCGAGGCCTGAAGAAAAACAGCCGTGCGCTGGACGATCGCCTTGGTGTCCTCGGGCGACTTGGCGTTGGCCGCCCAGGCGTCCGAAACCAGGCCGATGGTCAGGTAGGTGTGATAGAGATAGCGGGCGCCGAAATGGCCGATGCCGAACAGCAGTTTCCCTTCCAGCGCTGATCCGGCCGAAAAAAGCGCCGGCGTGGTCAGGGCAAGACAAAGCAGGGCGATGACGATGTTCTTTTTCATGACTGCCTCCTTTGGGTCCGATTGACAGGAAAAATAGTTTTGGTCACAACTGGATATACAACAGGGATTGCGGAAATGCAAGCGCCTTTTTTTTCCGCGGCATCATAAAGAAATAGCGAACTATCGTAATGCGTGAGTCGTAATTCGTAATTCGAAACCGCAGAAAATCAAAAATTCACTTTCTCTTCACAATTCACGAATCACGAATTACAGAGCCATTAAGGTATTTGACATTCATAGGACAATTAAATAATATCAAAGCCAAGGAGCCCCATGATCGTAGAACTGGAAAAATTGACGATAAAATGCCTTTTGGAAAGGACTTTCGAAAAATTTGGCAGCAGGCCATCAATCACCTTCGCCGGCGAACAGCCCATCGTCTACCTGCAGTTGAAGAAACAGGTCCAGGAAGTTGCCGTCAGCCTGCTAGAGCGCGGCATCCAGAAGGGCGACCGGTTGGCCATCATGGGCGAAAACTGCCCCAATTGGGTCGTCGCCTACCTGGCAATCACCTCCATTGGCGCCGTGGCCGTTCCGATCCTGACCGGTTTCCCGGATAGCGATACCCGGCATATCCTGCGCAACTCGGAAGCCCAGGGCATCTTCATCGAGGAAAAGCAGCGCGGCAAACTGGAAGGCATGGATGAAAAAATCCTGAAATTCATCTGCGACCTTGAGAAAATGGAGTTCGAGGATCTGCAGAAGCCGCATACCAGCTTGATCGGAAAAACACTGGCCCTGTTCAAGCTAGGCCGTTCAAAGAGCGCCGCCACCGAGGCCCAAGCCGAATTGTCCGGACCCGAGGCCGAAGATCTGGCGGTCATTATCTACACTTCCGGCACCACCGGCCATTCCAAGGGAGTCATGCTCAGCCATGGCAATATCGTTTTCGACGTGGTCAACGGCATCGAACGCTTCCCGATCAATGCCAACGACCGTTTCCTTTCCATTTTGCCCCTGGCCCATACTTTCGAAGCCACGGGCGGCATGCTCTGCCCGATCGCCATCGGGGCCAGCATCTATTACATGCGCGGTTTGCCCACCCCGCAAAAACTCCTGGCCGCCATGGAAACGGTGAAGCCGACCGCGGTCCTGACCGTGCCCCTGGTCATCGACAAGATCTTCCGCAAAAAGATCCTGCCCCAGATCCAGAGCAAGCTCATCATCAACAAGCTATACCCATTGGCCTTTTTCCGCAGAAAACTGCACCAAGTGGCCGGGAAAAAACTGCTTCAATCTTTCGGCAACAAACTGCGTTTCTTCATGTTCGGCGGCGCTTCGCTGAACGAAGACGTTGAGGTATTCCTGCGCGACGCCGGCATCAGCTATTCCACCGGCTATGGCATGACCGAAACCGCCCCGATCATGACCATCAATCCCTTCGGCCAGGCAAAAATCGGTTCCTGCGGCAAACCAATTCCGGGCATCGAAATGTCCATCCACGAACCCGACGCCCAGAGCAGTATCGGCGAGATCATCGTGAAGGGCCCCATCGTCATGTCCGGGTATTACAAGAATCCCGACGCCTCGGCCGAGATCTTTTTGCCGGGAGGCTGGCTGAAGACGGGTGACCTGGGGTTTTTCGACGCTGAAGGTTACCTGTTCATCAAGGGCCGCTGCAAAAACGTCATCATCGGCCCTTCAGGGGAAAATATCTATCCCGAGGCCCTCGAGCAGAAGATCCTGCAGGAGCCTTATTTCCAGGAGGCTGTGGTCTATGAGGAAAGCGGCCGGCTGCTGGTCAAGGCCTACCTGGACTACGACGTCCTGGACCGCGAGTTCGAGCGCAGCAAGCTCAACGATGCCGAAGCTGGCAAGTTGACCGAGGACATCCTGGAGCAGGCGCGGCAGCGCATCAACCTGCAATTGCCTGTATTCTCGCAGATCGCCGGGATCACGGAACATCCCGAGCCGTTCGAGAAGACCCCGACCAACAAGGTCAAGCGTTACCTGTATATCACCAGCAGCAAATAAATATTCGCAGGGGCAGCACATGTCACTGGGAAAAACCTTCTACCTGCTGAAAAATGCTGAATTACGGACCGGAGAACTGTACGCCCTGATCGGACTGAGCTTCGCCATCGCCCAGCCGGCGCTGTCGGAATTGTTCAATGACCTGGCCGATGAAGCCCATATCAAAAAGCTGGAGAACTGGTCCGCCGGCTGAAAATCAATCCAGGTAAGCATAAAAGGAAGTTAGGATGAATTGTCCCCAGTGTAATGAAAACATGAATGAGAAAAAAGGTTCACCGGTAAGCCCTTGGATCAACACGTACGCCTGCCCAAAGTGCAATCAGGCGAAACTCCGCTGCGGGAATTCCAGTTGTGATGGTTTTATGGAAGCGAGTGAAATGGGATATCCCAACACCATCCGCTACACATGCACAAAGTGTGGCTGGAGCGGCACCGGCGCCAGGCTTTAAAGGTTCATAACCTGCATGTAAAAAAAAATATGAAGAAGGAGATGGTCAATGCATTGGTCAGAATTTGCTAATAAAATCCCATGCTTGAAGTGCGGCACGGACAATTCTGTTTCCAAATGGCCCCAAAATGGAGATTATGGTGCCTGGTTTTACGAGGACAAACCTGGGAATTATCATATCGAAGTCGAATGTTCGAAATGCAAAAACACTTTTTATGTTAATTGGGACATTAATCCAGACCCCATCATGGATCTAATTTAGCAGCCAGAATCAGATTTTTTCAGGAGTACTTTAACTTTGGTTTAGCATATCGAGTATAGGCAGCCCGAGTCTACTTGGGATATTTTTCAGTAACGTCTTCAAGCAATGTCAAGCTTCCCGGAACCAATCTTATCGTAAAGATTGCAGAACACTTGGGGCACACGACGACATTGCTTTCTTTTATTCCGCGTTCTTGCGCACCGCCCTGGCCTTTTTCGCAACTGATGCTGCTTCCGCATTTCCGGCAATTCGCCGCAGTAGCCAGAAGACTTTGTGCCAAACTTTCCCCGTCAAAGATTCCGATTCCCATAGTACCCTCCTTTGCAGGACATGTGGTTTTCATTCCCGCTTCGTTGACATTCTATTAGGATTCCTGCAAGATATCAATCCGCTAGAGATTGATCTGTCAAGACGTCATATGAAAAGGGAGGAGACACATGGGTTTATTTGACAAGTGGCTTGGAACGAAGCAAGCGCCAGAGATCCCAAGCCCTGAAGAAATCCAGAAGCTGGCCTTCAGTTGGAATACCGGGAAATTGGCGAAGCTGATGAAGCACCCGGATACCGGTGTGCGCAAGTCAGTGATAGAATGGGTAACCATGGTGGGGAAGACGCGGTCCGCTGGGAACAATCAATTTCATTTTAACTCTGAAAACCGCCTGGCTCACCCGATGGCGAAGTTTCTGGTCGAGCACGTGAACGACTCAGACCCCGCGGTCCGGGAAGCGATCTTAAAAGTGTTGGAGAATTCTGGGATTCCCGATGTGGAAAATGTAGTGAAAATGGCTCGAGCCAAAGAGGCAAAGGCAACGTAAGCTTTTGTGGCCCCATCACTCCAGTCGGAAACCTATCCCAAGGATAGGGAGGTTGATGATCCTGTGAAAAACGAGGGTGTGCTTATAGCCTCTTGATTTTTTCCCCGCCCTTTAGCCGGGAGAGGAGCTGCGTCACCGTGATTTTTTCCAGGGGATGGACCTGCTTGGGGGCGATCTCGAACAGCGGCACCAGGACGAAGCCGCGCTCACACAGCCGCGGGTGGGGGACGATCAGTTCCGGTGTAGCCAGGACCATGTCCCCGGCCAGCAGGATGTCTATGTCGATCGCCCGGTCCCGGTTGTGGGAATTCTCAAGATCGCGCCCCTGCGTCATCTCATGAGTCTTGCATTTTTCCAGCAGGCCCGCCGGTGCCAGACGCGATTCCAGAGCCAGGACCATGTTCAGGAACAGCCCGGACCCGGGCATGGCCAGCGGCGTGGTTTCATAGACAGCCGACCTTTTAAGCACCCGGCCGCAGCCCTGCAAAAATTCCACGGCCTTTTCGATGTGGCCGCCGCGGTCGCCCTGGTTCGAACCCAATCCCAAATGGTACAGGATCGTTCCGCGCCGCGGTTGGACCGCTCCGCCGCGCCGGTAACCGTAAGGCATGCAACTGGACCTTGTTTTTCTTTCAGACATGTTTTCTTGTCGCTGTACATCATAGGCAAAACACCGGCAAAAAACAAGAAGCGGCCAAGGAAGTAGGGCAGGGCTGAACAAAAACAGCTGTTGCACGTATAATCATTCTTCGGAATAAAATTGAAAACCATAACCGTATCAATCCAGCACCGCAGGTTTTCCCATCCAACCCATCAATACAAAAATAAATCCAAATCCATTCAAATCTAAGGAGGCAAGATGAAAAAACAAATTATCCTCTGCGCAACCATTCTATTGGCGGCTGCGCTGCTGACGGCGGCCGCTCCCGCCAAGAAGGAAGCGGACAAGAAAGCCGATCCGTTCTCCGGGTTGAAATTCCGTTCCATCGGCCCGGCTTACACTTCGGGGCGCATCGCCGATTTCGCGGTCAACCCGGCTAATCCCAAGCAATACTTCGTGGCCGTAGCCAGCGGCCATATCTGGAAAACCGACAATGCCGGCATCACCTGGGCGCCGGTGTTCGACAATTACGGCGCCTACGCCATGGGCTGCCTGGCCATGGACCCCACCAACCCCAACGTGGTCTGGGCCGGCACGGGCGAAAACAACCACCAACGAGCCCTGGGATACGGCGACGGCGTTTACAAAACGGTTGACGGCGGCAAGAGCTGGAAGAACATGGGCCTGAAGGATTCCCGCCAGATCGGCATGATCCTGATCAATCCCAAAAATCCTGATACCGTTTATGTAGCTGCTGAAGGGTCAGCCTGGGGCCCGGGCGGCGACCGCGGTCTGTATAAAACCGTTGATGGCGGTCTGAACTGGAAAAAAGTGCTGAACATCAGCGAGAACACAGGCATCAACAGCCTGGTCATGGATCCGCGCGACCCCGATTTGATCATTGCCTCCTCGGAACAGCGCCGGCGCCACGTCTTCACCAAGATCGGCGGCGGTCCGGAGTCGGCAATTCACAAGACTGCCGACGGAGGAGCCACCTGGCACAAGGTCACATCTGGACTGCCTGCGGTCGATATGGGCGGCATCGGCCTGGCCATTTCGCCGGTCAATCCCGACGTGGTCTACGCCATCATCGAAGCGGCCGGGGACGAAGGCGGTTTTTTCCGTTCCCTTGACCGCGGCGAATCGTGGACCAAGATGGGTCCGTATACCGCCCAGGGTCAGTATTACAATGAAATCTTCTGCGACCCTGTTGATGTGAACAAGGTCTACTCGGTGGAGACCGTTTCCCGGGTGACGGTCGACGGCGGCAAGACCTGGAAACGCCTGGGCTTGAAGCACCGGCACGTGGACGACCACGCCCTGTGGATCGATCCCAGAGACACCGCCCATTTCATGATCGGCGGCGACGGCGGCATCTATGAAACCTATGATGACGGCGACAACTGGCTGTTCAAAAGCAATTTGCCGGTGACCCAGTTCTACCGCGTGGCCGTGGACGAATCCCTGCCATTCTATTACATTTACGGCGGCACCCAGGACAACAACACCATGGGCGGTCCCTCGCGCAACACAAGTTCCGATGGCGTGACTTCCGAAGAGTGGTTCGTCACCTGCGGCGGCGACGGCTTTTTTTCTCAGATCGACCCCCAGGATCCCAACATCGTCTATTCCGAGTGGCAGTATGGCAATATCGTCCGCTATGACCGCAAAAGCGGCGAAAATTTTGTCATCAAACCCCAGCCTGGCAAGGACGACAAAACCTACCGCTGGAACTGGAACACACCGCTGCTGCTCAGTCCCCACTCCCATACCCGCCTTTATTGCGCCGCCAACAAGGTTTTCCGCAGTGACGACCGCGGCGATTCCTGGCAGGTGATCAGCGATGACCTGACCGCCCAGATCGACCGCAATACCTGGCCGGTCATGGGCAAATACTGGGGCGCCGACGCCGTGGCCAAGGACGTATCCACTTCGCTCTACGGCACCATCGTTTCCCTGGATGAATCACCGATCAAGGAAAACCTCCTTTACGTCGGAACCGACGACGGCGTGATCCAGGTGACCGAAACTGCCGGCAAACAGTGGCGCAAAACCGACAAGTTCCCCGGCGTCCCGGCTAACACCTATGTCAGCGACATTCTCTCTTCGCGCTTCGACGAAAACACCGTTTATGCGTCTTTCGACAATATCCTGCGCGATGATTTCAAACCCTATATTCTGAAAAGCGTCGACAAGGGAAAAACCTGGATTTCTATCGCAGCCAACCTCCCGGCCAACGGCACCGTGCACACCATCGCCCAGGACCATGTCAACCCCGAGCTGCTGTTCGCGGGCACGGAGTTCGGAGTGTTCTTCACAGCCAATGGCGGCAAGGAATGGACCCAGTTGAAGGCCGGCATTCCGACCATCGCCGTCAAGGACATCGCCATCCAGCGGCGGGAAAATGACCTGGTTCTGGCCACATTCGGCCGCGGATTCTATGTCCTGGACGATTACACCCCACTGCGCTCTTTCCAAAGCGAACTCCAGAAAAAAGAGATGCACCTGTTCCCGGTCAAAGACGCCCTGCTGTACATCCAGACTTCAATGAAGTACGGCCAGGGAGCCACCTATTTCACTGCGCCCAATCCCGAATACGGGGCCATTTTCACTTATTATCTGCAGGAAGCTTACCAGACAAAAAAGCAGATACGTCAGAAAAAAGACAAGGAACTGTTCGAAAAAGGCAAGCCCATACCCAATCCCAGCTGGGAAGAGCTCCGCCTGGAAGATATGGAGACAGCACCCTACCTGTTGTTCACCATAAGCGATGGCCAAGGAAACGTGGTTCGCGAACTGCGCGCCAAACCTGAAAAGGGCATCAACCGCCTGGCCTGGGACCTGAGCTATCCCTCGCCGTTCCCAACCAAGGTCGAAAGCAAGTTCAATCCCATGGCCAAGGATGATAGCGGCCTGATGGTCATGCCCGGCAAGTACAAAGTGGCAGTGGCCAAAGTGATTGACAATGTGGTCACACCATTGGCTGAAAGCCAGGAATTTGCGGCAAGAATCCTGGCCAATGCAACCATGGCGGCGCCGGACCGGCCGGCCCTGGTGCGTTTCCAGCACCAGGTATCCGAACTGACACGGGTGGTGCAGGGAGCCATTGAGCTGGCCTCTGAATTGAATGGCAAGCTGGCGCGCATCAAGCAGACCCTGATGACCATACCCAGGGGCGCAGTCACTCTGCTGGCCCAGGCCACGGCAGCTGAAAAGAAACTGGATGAAATCATTTACGCCATCCGCGGCCTGGAGCCCAAGGCCAGCGACGAGGAGATCCCGCCGACGCACGTGCCTCTCTGGTCGCGTCTCTCAACCATCATCTATAACCAGTACGGCACTACGGCCGATCCCGGCAAAAGCCAGATGAACGACATCGAGATCGTAAAGGAGGAGCTCGCCCCGCTGCTGCTCAAGCTCAAAAGCATCACCCAGGGAGATCTTCCCAAGCTGGAAAAAGAACTGGACGCCGTCCGTGCCCCCTGGACGCCGGGCCGACTGCTGGAGTTGCAGGATTGATCAAAGTACTTGGCAACAAGGGACGGGTCGTAAAAAACCCGTCCCTGTTTTTCAATCTTTCCTTCAGTTTGCTTCGAATTACCGGTTCAGAAAACTTTCACCCAGCTTGATGAAGGCAAGGAGAGAAAACCGGAAATCACAGATTTCTATTTGATCTGGATATTCTTGAACAAGGCGCTCAATTGACCGCGGTTCTTCACCCCAAGCTTCTGAAAAATCCGGTATATGTGATTCTTCACGGTTCCTATGGAAATAAACAGAGCGTCTTCGATCTCCTTGTTGCTCTTGCCCTTGAGCAAATATTGAATGATCTCTTTTTCCCTTGTCGAAATACGGTATTTATTAAAATAATGATCCATGGCCGCTTCGGTCTTGATGCGTGAGGCCAGGCGCTGCATGCGGGTGCGGTACCAGTACATAAAGAGAATAATGGTCGCCAGCGTAAGCAAGGCGCGGAACCACCATGTCTGCCAGAATGGCGGCTGGATGCGGATCGCCAGTGAAATCCCGGTTTCGTTCCAGACACCTTCATGATTCGATCCCTTAACTCGCAGCCGGTAGCGACCCGGTTTCAGATTGTCCAGGATGACCGTATGGTCGAAGCCCAGTTCGCGCCAGGAGCTATCGCGGCCGTCGAGGCGGTAGGCATACTGGTTCTTGTCGGGGCGAATATAGCTCAGGGCGGCAAACGAAAAGGTCAGGCTGTTCTGGTTGTGGGGCAAAACAATTTTATCCGCCAGGCTGACGGTTTTTTTCAGCGGCGAAGCGGAGCCGATCGCCAGTGGCAGGTTGCGGATGCGGATATCGGTGAACACCAGGGGCGGGACAAAGCGGTTGGGCCGGGACTGCCAGGGTTTGATGGAAAGCAGCCCCAGGGTGCCGCCGAAAAAGATCTCACCGTTTTGTCGGCGCAGGCAGGAGCCATAGATGAACTGGATGGGCGGGACCCCGTCGCGGCTGTCGAACTCGGTGAAGGTCCTCGTTATTATGTTGAAGCGCGACAGGCCGCCGCTGCTGCTGATCCAGAGGTTTTCGGCATCGTCCTCGACAATGCCCAGGATGAAATTGCGCAGCGTGGAACCGGGAGCGCTGTGATGTTCGAAGCGCATGCCGGCGCTTGTCGCCTCCATCAGGTTGAGGCCGTTGGAAGTCCCGACCCAGAGGCGCCCCCGCGCATCCTGGTGCAGGTACAAGACATAGTTTTGCGTCTCCTTGCTCGGGTCCGGCGGATCGAGAAAATAGCGCGTAAATTTGTCGCGGTCTCGATCATACAGGTTCAGCCCGTTCTCCGTGCCGATCCAGATATTGCCCTCGCGATCCTCAAGGATGGGATTGACATGGCTGCTGCTCAGGCTGCCGGGATCGTTGGCATCGTGTTGGTAGCGCTTGAAAGTCCGGGTCCGACGTTGCCAGCGCAGCAGGCAGAAATCGGAACCGATCCAGACATCGCCCAAGGAATCTTCCCGGATCGAGGCCACATGGGTAAAGCCAAGGGTGGCGGGATCATCGGCTCTGGCCGGGAATAATTCCTTATTGCCTGTCTGGGGATCGAAGCAAACGAGGCCGCCGGCAGTGGCGGCCCACAATTCGCCCCGGCGGGTCAGGCAAAGAAGGCCGACAATATTAAAATTCGTCGGGCCGGAACTGTCTGTTCCCAGGGGAATACGCTCGACCGCTCCTGTGGCGGGAGCATAGTGATAAAGCCCGGCGGGGCCGGAACCGATCCAGAGCCATCCGTCCGGGTCCTCGGCCAGACCGTGGATCCTATATCGTCCCGGTGCGGCCTGGCCGGAACTGAAGTTCTCGTGCTGATGAAAAAGTGTGGGTTGAGGTTTGAATTTGAAGAGGCCGCGGCCAAGGACGCTGACCCAGCAGACCCCTGAGCGGTCGCGAAAAATTCCATTTATCATCTCGTCGTGGCGATTGCCCACCCCATTATACTGATCCTGCAAAATGACCCTCTGCCAGGAACCTCGGCCAATATGGAACATGTAGAGGCCCTGGCGGGTTCCCACCAGCAGCATGTCGGGTTCATTGGGGCATTCATTGATGAAATAAACGCGGTTGGAAAAAGGATCGGGCAACACCGCCGCGGGCAGGCGGAACCGCTGCCAGGAGTTGCGCTGGGGATCGAAGCGCTGGAGGTAGTTCCTGTCTGTGCCGACCCAGAGGATCCCCGGCTGCCCTTTCGATTCAAAAATCTCATACACGCTGTTTTCGCCGATGCTGTTTGCGTTTTGCGGGTCGTGCCGGAAAACCTCGAATTGCTCCGACTCGGGCAGAAAGCGATGGAAACCGTCGGCCGTAGCCACCCATATCCGCTGGCGGGAATCCTCGAACACCATGCGCACATTATTGCTGCCCAGGGTGCCGGGACGCGCCGGATCGCTGCGGAAGCTTCGGCATTTTCCAGTTTTCGTGTCGAAGAGGCCCAGCCCGCCGTCCGAGGTGGCCACCCACAGGAGATCGGGCCTGGCACTCCACCTGGACAGGGAATTGATGATGTTCCCGGCGAGCGATTCGGGATCCCCGGGATCATGAAGATAAGCGGAAAACGTTTCGTCGGCGGGCTGAAAACGGTTCAAGCCCTTGGCTGTTCCCAACCAGAGGTCACCCGCCTCATCCTGGGTAATGGCCATGACATAGTCGTTGCTCAATGGGTTGGGCAGCGTATTGGCCCGGCGGAACACCTTGTAATGAAGACCGTCATGGCGCACCACGCCAAGATTGGTGCCGAACCAAAGGAAACCAAGCCGGTCCTGGGCCATGGAGAAGACCCATTCGGCCATCATGCCCGAGTCGGAGGTGATCGACTCGGCGGGAACGGTCACGGTCTGCGGCCAGTTCGTAAAAGGGAAAAAAGCCAGGAGGAAAAGGCAAAGGAAAAAGCCGGCCCAGTTTTTCAGGGCCTGTCCGCACTCATTTTTTTGATCGCTTTTCCGCAAAGACAATTTTTTTTCACCCGGAACAGATTGTATGAAGAACCCATCGGCAAGTCAAGCAGGAACGGGCGAAATCACCCCGGTGAAAAGGCCGGACCGGATTGCTCCATTCAATCTATCCAAAGACATCAACGATCATCATTTTCTGAAAAGCGAATGAAAAAACTACAGGAGACAGGAGGATGAAAGCGGGGCACTCCGTTCGCCTATTTGTGAATGATTCGGTCATCAGTCCTGTGATTGCATTCTTCAATTTCTTAGGAGACCGGCTTGTATAACACCAACGTGGGGCGGCTCATCACAATGGAGCCTAGGTTGCTGTGTTCGAATTGGATATAACTCTCATCCCCAACACGGATTTCGACCCAATAACCCACAAAGAAAGTGTCCCCGTCCTGATAATCGCACCCGTACCCTAAGTTTCTGAATGAAAACTCAATGCCGGCTTCCAGAGGAGTTAGTGAATGCAGGCCATAAATCCCGTCCGTATAGCCATCCGGATGAAGTGTGTTATTCTGATCGTAGCACATCGCCCGCAGATTTCTGTAGGGTATGTCCATAGATGGATTGATTTCGTCCCACGCTTTGTCCACGCGATATTGAGTGATTCCCGCATCCATTTTTACCGTGACAGAACTGCCTGATTTATTGTCAATCAATCCCTCTACTTTCAATTTGCCCGCCAGAGTAAATCCGCAAAGGTCAATATGTGTAGGCGGCTTGAAACACCAAGATCCACTGATCCAGGCGGTTTTGCCTTTCCCCCAGGCCGTGATGTACACATTGGGAATGATCAGTGCCCCAGGAGCACCCTGGACACCCACCTCAGGCGCAACGATATCAAAGAACAGGGAGCCCGGATCAAATGTGTGCAAGCCGCAAAATGGCAGAAACGGCGGAAAATCGAATGGTCCGCTATCCGCTTCACAACCTAGAAAAGGATCGGGTTTTGGCCCTTGCATTCTTGTCAGGGAGGATAACCGGTTCACGTGTAAGGGATTTTTTACAAAAAGGTTTCTCCTCACTGCATACTCCAGGGCTTGATAGGCATTCACAAATTCCCGGGAAAGTTCCTGCTCGTTTTTGTCGGCCTCCTCCAGAAATTTCAGCAGTTTTTTTTCGGCAGTGGGAACATCGGATTGCGTCTTTAAAGATGCCAATTCACGATCCGCCAGGATTCTCCGGATGCGGCGCTTTTTCAGACAATGGTCATACTTTTGAAAGAGAACCTCCAGATCTTTGTCCTGCCTTTCAAGAGGCTTAACGTACTTCTTTTTAATTGATTGGTATTGCATGTCCTCCCCCCATTATATCGTTTTATTTAAAAACATACTTGGCATTTATATTTCCCAGCAGAAAAAAACAGCCATGCGAATTCCATTTACTGATAATAAAATCAATTTCCCCCATGCTGAAATTTTAAAAAAATCTTGATAAAATTGCAATAGGGGGATTCGCTTCTTGATTTCGGGAGGGGGAGACTTTCGCTTTTATTCGATCTCGAAGAGCAGGTGGTTGGCCAGGATGTTGTCCCCCTCGTGCACTCCCAGGGACTTGATGATCCCGGACCTGGGGGCGCGGATCTCGTTCTCCATCTTCATGGCCTCGTGAATGAGCACGATGTCGTTCTCCTCGACCCGGTCCTGCTGCTGGAAATAGATCTTTTTGATGCAGCCTGGAATGAAACTCTTGACCACGCCGGATTTGGAGGCGCTGACCGGCTTTTCCTTGTAGTAGAACAGGTTGTCGATCTTGAGCAAAGAGACGGAATAGAATTCTTCGTTGACATAGATCCCCTGTGGATAATCGCCTTCGTCGCGGACGATCTCAACCTGGTGCAGCTTGTTGTCGACGAAGAATGAAAGCGCCCCGTCTTCACGGATTTCCCCGATCAGGATATCGAGTTTTTTGCTGTCGATCTTGATTTCGGTCGTTGAATGGAAAGTGGCGCTGTTGGCGATCTCCACATCGATTATTCTCTTGTCAATTTGAAATTTATATTTCAATGTGCACCTCAAAAGCCGCCGAAGAGTCTTTTTAAAAGGCCGGGCTGCTTCATTTTTTCCAGCTTGGCCTTGTAATTCTTTTTGCGGTTGTCGATATGAAAATTGGCGGCCAGCAGGGCGGCGGCAACAAGCGCCTGCTCATCAGTGTTTTTCAGCTTGCTGAAGTCGAACTTCAAGTGCAGAAAATCAATAATGGTCGCACCGTTGCGCAGGTCCTGGTTCTCCAGCAGGTGCTTCAGAAAAACCAGGTTGGTGCGGATGCCGCGAATGATGATATTGTCCAGGAAGATGCGCATGTCGTTGATGGCGTTTTGGCGTTCAACGGCATAGGTCAGGATCTTGCCGATGAAGGGATCATACATAGGAGTGACCCGGGCCCCGGTGTAGAGAGTGGTCTTGAAGACATTGCGGATGGTCGAGTAGTGGAAAAAATGGCTGATCTGGCCTGTTGAGGGAAGGAAGTTGTTGTAAGGATCTTCGGCCATCAGCGAGACAAGCAGCACATGGTGCTTGGGCTTGACGATCTTTACTCCATGCACATGGTGCAGCAGTTCGCCGCGCGAGATCACCACCTGCTTTTTCAAGAAATTCGAGGTCAAATGGACCTCGGAGATCAGGGTGTTGATCTGAAAAGTGGGGTTGATCTCGGAAAACAGGCACTCATTGTTTTCCACTATGAACTCGACATAGCCCAAACCCACGTAGTTGATCTTTTTAAGCAGCGCCTGGGAACGCTCGTAGAGACAGGCACGCAAGCGCTCATCCAGGTTCGGTGCCGGTGATTCCTGGAATATCTTTTGAAAACGGCGCTGGACGGACGACTCGATTTCAGGCAGAAAAAGTATATTTTCCTTGATGTCACGGAAAAACGGGATCTCGATGTGACGGGCATAAGGCCTGAATTCCTCGAAAAAAACGCCGTTGTGAGTGTTCTCTTCCCGTTTCAACAGATTGGCGATCTGGTCCTGGGCATCGCGCCGGTAATCGGCCACGCGGATACTCCGGCCGCCCGACCCTTTCAATGGCTTGATGATGATCGGATAATTGAAATTGCTGATGCCTGCCTCGAAATCCAGGGGGCTCTTGATCAATTCCGAGAATTTCATGACCGGCAATCCCAGGTGAGCGGCAGTCTCCCGTAATTTGACCTTGTCCTCCACCGCGGCCAGCACCGAGCTGTCGGGGCCGACGAAGCGAATGTCGTTGTCCCGGCAGAGTTTGGCGAACTCCGGACTTTCGGCAAGAAAACCATAGCCGGGATGGATGTAATCGGCCCGGACTTCCCGCGCTTTTTCCAGGATGGCTTCACTGTCCAAATAACTGTCTTCCAGGCGCGAAGAATAGAATTTATAACTGCGGTCGGCAAGTTTGACCGGCAAGCTCAACGAATCTTCAGGCGAATGCATCAGCAGGGTTTCCATGCCCATGCTGTTCAGCGAATTGATGATGTCCAGGGCGATGACGCCCCGGGTGGGAATCAGTACTTTTTCTTTCATTTCCTCTCCTTAGAGGGGGATATTGCCGTGCTTTTTCAAAGGAAGTTTTTGCGATTTTCCGGCCAACGCTTCAAGATTCTTGATCAGAAACGGACGGGTCTCCACGGGCAGGATGATCTCATCCACGTAGCCGTAGGCCGCGGGCTCCTTGGGATTGGCGAATTTTTCCTTATATTCGGAGATCAGCCGCTCGCGGACCGTTTCCGGTTCCACGGCTTCCGAAATATCCTTTTTGAAAATAATATTGATGGCTCCCTGCGGCCCCATGACCGCGATCTCAGCCGTGGGCCAGGCGCAGACCACATCAGCGCCCAGATGCTTGGAACTCATCACGATGTAGGCGCCGCCATAGGCTTTGCGGGTGATTACCGTCAATTTGGGAACCGTGGCTTCGGAATAGGCGAAAAGCATCTTGGCGCCGTGCTTGATGATGCCCAGCTGTTCCTGGTCGCGTCCGGGAAGAAAACCCGGGACATCAACGAAACTGACCAACGGGATATTGAAAGCATCGCAAAAACGGATGAAACGCGCTCCTTTCAGTGATGCATGCACGTCAAGCGTTCCGGCAAAAATTCCTGGATTGTTGGCGATAATGCCCACGGCCTTGCCGCCCAGGCGGCCAAAGCCTACCACCAGGTTCTGGGCGTAGCTTTTATGGACCTCGAGAAATTTCTGCTGGTCGACCAGCAGCACAATCAATTCCTTCACGTCGTAGGGCTTGTTGGGATTGACCGGGACGATCTCGTTCAATTTGTCGTCCATGCGGTCGAAAGGATCGCCGGTGTCAATATCCGCTACCTGTTCCATATTGGATGACGGCAGGTAGCTGAGCAACTCCTTGACCATGTCCAGGGTGTCCTTTTCATCATGCCCCACGAAATGGGCCACGCCGGAAATGGAAGCATGGCTTTCGGCTCCGCCCAGTTCCTCGAAAGTTACCTCTTCCTTGTTCACCGCCTTGATGACTTCCGGACCGGTGACGAACATGTAGCTTGATTTGTCGACCATGAAGACAAAGTCGGTGATCCCCGGGGAATAGACGGCACCGCCGGCACAGGGTCCCATGATGACCGAAATCTGGGGAATAACGCCCGAGGCAATAGTGTTGCGGAAGAAAATATCTCCGTAACCGGCCAGGCTGTTGATCCCTTCCTGGATGCGGGCCCCACCCGAATCGTTTATGCCGATGACCGGCGCCCCGGCTTTCATGGCCAGGTCCATGATGTTGACGATCTTTTTGGCGTGCATTTCTCCCAGCGAGCCGCCGAGAACGGTGAAATCCTGGGAATAGACATAGACGACCTGATCGTTGATCTTGCCAAAACCGGTGATCACGCCGTCGCCGAGGAATTTTTTCTTCTCCAGGCCGAAATTGCCCGAATGGTGAACCACATATCCCTGCAACTCGACAAAGGTATTGGGATCGAACAAATACTCGATGCGGTCTCTGGCGGTCATCAGGCCGCGGGCCCGGCGCTGGGCCAGTTTGTCCAAGCCGCCGGCAGCGTCCTTTTCTTCGCGCAGCTTCAGCAATTCCTTTATTTTTGTTTTCATTTATTTCACCTATTTCACCTGCGGGGTGAATTGTATAATCATTCGGCAAAAAAATCAAATTCAGTCCTCCAGCCAAGCAAAAATGCGGGCCTGGACGTGAAAAACGGGCAATACACAACAAGGCCGTTGCAAACTCCCTGCCCAGGCCAAAGAAAACCCCCTCAGGGTTGAAAATGGCCGGGAATTATGGTAAAAACAAAGCAATGAAACATATACTCTTCACGATCAATCCCGGCAACCACAATGGCGATTTCATCTACCTGATCCAGAACGCGTCCATAATGGTCAAACTGGTCTTGCTGCTGCTGCTGGCGTTTTCCATTATTTCCTGGGCGATCATCATTTTCAAGCTCATGGAATATTCACGGGCCAGGAAAAACAGTTACAAATTCCTGGATTTTTTCAAGAAAAACAAGAATTTCAGCGAGATCAACAATGCCAAATCCTTATACGGCAACAATCCCCTGGGCGAGATATTCCGTTTCGGTTACCGGGAGATAGCCCAACAGACAGGAAGCGGGCAAAAACTGGAAAAACTCGACCTGGACAGCCTGCACCGGGCACTGCTTCGGGCCTCCAACCAGGAGATCACCCGTTTTGAACGACTGAACGGCTTCCTGGCCACCTGCGCCTCGGCCGCCCCGTTCATCGGCTTGTTTGGCACGGTCTGGGGGATCATGAATTCCTTCCAGCAGATCGGTATCCAGATGAACGCCAACCTGGCCACCGTCGCCCCCGGCATCGCCGAAGCCCTGATCGCTACCGCCCTGGGATTGTTCGCCGCCATTCCCGCGGTCATCTTCTACAACCTGCTGCTGAACAAGCTCAAAGTGCTCATTGCCATAATGGAAGACTTCATCCTTGAATTCCTGAACTTGAGTGAAAAACTAAACTGATGAAAGTCCAATCCCGGCATCAATTGCACAGCAACCTGGCCGAGATCAACATCACGCCGCTGGTCGACGTCATGCTGGTGCTGCTGATCATTTTCATGGTCACGGCCCCAATGATGCAGACTGGGATCACGGTCAAACTGCCTTCGGCCGAAACTCGTACCAACCCGAGTTCGGGCGGTCTGGTACTGACCCTGACCAAGGACCGCTATATCTACATGAATGAACAGATCGTCAACCTGTATTTCCTGGAATCCCGCCTGAAAAGCCATTTTTTGAACAGCGACAAGAAAATCGTTTTTCTCAAGGCCGACAAAAGCCTCTCTTATGGATACGTTATCGAAGTGATGGACATCATCAAGCTCGCCGGCGTGGACACGGTCGGCATGATCGTGGAGCAGAAGTCGCGGCAATGAAATTCAAATCCACACTGTTGATTTCAGTCATACTCCACATCTCCCTGGCCGGGCTATTCATGATTCCCCCGGCACGGAAAAACAGCAGTGAAATGACCTACTATGTCGACCTGGTCCAACTTGGCGGAGGCGGCGGAGGCGGCAGCGGCAAAGGCGGTGGAGGCGGAGGCAAGGCAGCCGGATCAATAAAACAGGAAGCCCCGGCCCAGGCCGCTTTGATCGAGGAAAAGGTCGGCGGCGTCAAGAACCTGACGGTGGAAAAGAAATATCAATCTCCACTGCGCTTTCCCGATAAGGAGAGCAAAAGAACGGTTGAAGACAACAAAATGATCTCGGTTGTCCGCAAGGAAAGGACAATCGCCAAAAGCGAAACCCCGATCCAGCGGACAGTCATTGACCAAGGATTGAAAACCGGCATATCCAGCGGCGGAGGCGACGGCAGCGGCGACGGCAATGGCTGGGGCAGCGGCCCGGGCGGCCCCGGAGGTTATTTCCCACATGCATATTACATTGACCTTTTGCGCAACCGCATATCTTCTTCATGGTACAGTTCACTGGTCGCTCCGGGGCTGAAGGGCAAGCACATCACCGGCGTCTATTTCATCGTCCGCCGCAACGGTGAAATCAGCGACTTGCGTGTGGAACGCCCGAGCGGCGTCAGTTCCCTGGATCTGTCAGCGCGCAGGGCCATCGAAAACGCCGCACCCTTCGCTCCCCTGCCCAATGATTTTTCCTCGCAATACCTGATCGTCCATTTTGAATTCGAATGGGAGAAATAATGAAACTACGCCAAATAATCCTGTTTCTTTTCGTCTGCCTGTTGAGCTGGCATCTGCGCGCCCAGGAGGAGATCACCATCCGCATCAAGGAAGGTATGCCCATGATCCCGGTGGCCATGCCGGAATTCCAGTTCAGCGAAGCAGCGGCGCAAAAAAGCGAAATCAATAGTACGATCTACGAGACCATATGGAAAGACCTGGAATTTTCCCGCATCTTCAAAATGGTGCCGCGCGAACATTATTCCTATATTCCCCGCTTCAATCCCAACGCAATCAATTTCAAGGATTGGGCCTCCATTCAGGCCAATATCCTGATTTCCGGCCAGCTGGAAATCACAGCCGACGAACGCATCATTTTTTCATTTAAAGTGTATGAAGTGGCAAGCTCCAGGTTCATCTTCGGCCGGAATTTCGGCGGCAAAAAAGACCTCAGCCGCCTGATCGCCCACCGTGCCGCCGACGAGATGCTTAAGCATTTCGGTGAAAAACCGCTTTTCACATCGAAGATCGTCTATGTATCCGAAACAGGCAGCGACAAGGATATTTACATCATGGACTACGACGGTTTCCGCCCGACCCGTATCACCTTCAGCAGCGCCATCGACATGCTGCCTTCCTGGAGCGCCGACAATGAAAAAATCCTGTACACATCATACCGTAACCTCAATCCCGACCTGTTCATGTTTGATATCTATGCCGGAAAAACGGAACTGCTGTCAAGCGGAGGCAGCAATTACGCGGCCGACTGGTCTCCTGTGGCCGAGCAGATCGTATATACGTCTTCCAAGGACGGCAATGCCGAAATTTATCTGAAAAACATGAAAAACGGCCAGGAAAAGCGGCTTACTTTCAACCCTACCATCGACACATCGCCCACCTGGAGTCCAAACGGCCGCGAGATCGCTTTCACTTCCCAGCGCAACGGCACACCGCAGATATACATCATGGATGCCGAAGGCAGCAACATCCGCCGCATCACCACGGAAGGTTCCTACCACGATTCGGCCGCCTGGTCGCCCGACGGCATGCGGCTGGCTTTTGTTTCACGCATCGAGAACCGCTTCGATATTTACGTCTTCAACCTGAAAAGCAACGAGATCAGCAAATTGACCGAAAACTCCGGCCGCAACGAAAACCCTTCCTGGTCGCCCGACGGCCGGCACCTGGTCTTTTCCTCTAACCGCAGCGGCAAGTATCAACTTTATCTGGTCGATTATGACGGCCGCAACGTCCGGCAGATCACGGCCAGCGGCGAAAACAAAATGCCGAAATGGCAGAAATCGCCAAAATCAGCCAAGTAAAAACTGAAGATTCCAGACAGATTTGACAAAATTCTTCTTATATACTATATTTTATATATTAGAAAATAATAGGAGGACCCATGAAAAAATGTCTACTGATTCTGGTGGCACTCTCGCTGATCCTGATGTTCAATGCCTGCGGAAAAAAAGCCGCCAAGGTCGCGCCAGTTCAAGAGCCTGTAGTGGAAAAAGTTGAAGAGCCGACGACCCAGGTCGAAAAACCCGTGCTGAGCGAGGAAGAGATCTTCCAGCAGAAATCCCTGGAAGAACTGAACAAAGACCAGATCCTCAAAAGGATCAACTTCGACTTTGATAAATACACGGTCCGGGAAGACATGAAGGCCATTCTTCAGGCCAATGCCAATTGGCTGCTCAAGTTCCCCAGCGTGGAAGTCTTGGTCGAAGGTCATTGCGACGAAAGGGGTACAATTGAATACAACATCGCCCTGGGCGAAAAAAGAGCCGAAGCCGCCAAAAATTACCTGGTCTCCCTGGGCATGAAAGCCGCCAAGATCAAGATAATTTCCTACGGCAAAAACAAGCCGCTGGTTCAGGGCGAGGACGAAGATTCCTACTTTCAGAACCGCCGCGCCGAGTTCGTCATCACCAAGAAATAGCCCGCATGAAGTTGAAATTCCTTCCGGCACTACTGGTGCTGATGCTGCTCAGCCTGCCGCTCCAGGCAGTGAAAAAAGACACCCAGATCATCCTGGACGAGATGCAGAAGCTTTCCGAATCAATCGCCAGGCTTTCCGCCCAGGTCACAGAACTGCTTAAAAAATCAGGCATCAGCGATGAAAAAATCAGTGCCATTGCCAGGAACCAGGCCGATTTAACCCAAAGCAAGGAAAATTTCATGCTCAGCATGCAGTTTTTCAAGGAAGAATTGAACGATCTGAAAAATGCCCTGAACAAACTGGACGATAAAATTGCTAATTTCCCGGTGGGAAACTTGCCGGCGGCGTCGGCCAATTCCGCCACCACAGACGAGACTTCTCTGACCCAGGATCCTTCCAGCATCTATTACGCGGCCTATTCCGACTACATCAAGGAAAATTTCGACCTGGCCATTGAAGGATTCAGGCAATTCATCCTGAGTTTCCCGGAAAGCGGGTTGGCCGACAATTCCCTGTATTGGATCGGTGAATGCTTTTACGCCAAGAAAAAATACCAGGATGCCATCAATACGTTCAATGAACTGCTGGCAAAATACAGGGACGGCGACAAGGCCCCAGCCGCCATTCTCAAAAAGGGCTACGCCCTGATCGAAATGGGCCGGCAAAGAGAAGGCATCGCCATTTTAAAGGAATTGATCTCCCGCTTCCCCTTGTCCGAAGAAGCCTCGCTGGCCGGACAGAAAATCAAGGAGTTCAGCGAATAACATGAGCCAAGTCCGCAGTTTGAACCGAGTTATCCTGGTTGGCCGAATGGGAAAAGATCCCGAGATCACCGTGTTGGCGAGCAGCGGCCGGCAACTGGCCAAGTTCAGCCTGGCCACCAACGAAGGGTATTTTGACAAAAATAGCAATGCCTGGAAAGATTTGCCCACAGAATGGCACAACATCGTCGCCTGGGGACCACTGGCCCAGAAAGTCGAAAAAAGCTTGGGCAAGGGCGACATGGTGTTGGTCGAAGGCAGCATTCGCACCCGCAAGTGGCAGGACAAGAGCGGCCAGGACAGGTGGAACACCGATATCCAGGCCGACAACGTGATCGTCCTGGACCGTCGCAAGGACTCGGCCGGACAGAGTTCGGGATCCTCCTATCCCGGTGACAAATCCCACAGGGATTCTTTCCCGGATGCGAACGGCCAAAGCGGCCCCCCATTTGAAAGTGCCAGGGAAGACCCCGCTTACGAAGAGGATCCATTTTAATGGCTTTCGTCAATTACAACAACAAGGAGATCACGGCCAAGATAGTTTACTACGGTCCGGCGTTGAGCGGCAAAACAACCTGTCTTCGCTATATTTTCAACTGTGACGAGGTAGACAACAAGGGCAAACTGATCACCTTGGATACCGATGGCGACCGCACCCTGTTTTTTGATTTCCTGCCCATGGAGATCGGGAAATTGGGCAATTACTCCGTAAAGATCCAGCTTTATACAGTTCCCGGACAGGTGGCTTACGACACAACCCGCAAACTGGTGCTGCAGGGAGCCGACGGCGTGGTTTTTGTCGCCGACTCCCAGGTCATCCTGCGCGAACAGAACATCGAAAGCTTCACCAACTTGAAAAAGAATCTGAAACTCAACAACCTGCAATTCGAAAAAATGCCACTGATCTTTCAATTCAATAAGAGAGATCTCAAGGAGATCCTGCCCATCAGTGCCTTGAATAAGGACCTGAACCTGGATAACAAATCATTTTTCCCAACCGTAGCCACAAACGGGGAGAATGTGCTGGAAGGTCTGCACGCCATAATCAAACTGGTCATCCTGCACTTGAAAAACCAGTTGTCCATTTTCCAGAAAGACAAGACCGTCATGTTTTCCCGGGAAGAAATCACATCCTCCACGCCCAAACCAGAAGAAAAAAATGTTGCTTCAAAGAACCTGGTCGAGGAAATCCCGGTTGCCGATACGGAGGCTGAGGAGGTTTTCGAGTTGTCTTCCCCCATGGTGGACGCCGAGGATTCCCTGAAAGCGTCCGGCGATGAAGACATTTTCGATTTGGAGGATGCCCAGGAACTGAATAGTGAAAAATCGGACATCGAAATTCCCGGGATAGATTTCTCCGATGAAGAGCAGAAAGACACGGACTCGATCAAGGTTACCACGATAAAGACCGACGAGGATACCGGCGAGAGACCTTTTCAGGTCATGCCGGCAGGGAAAAGCATCGACCTGCCGATCACACTGGAGATCCCCAATGATTCCAAGGACGTAAAAATCAATCTCAACTTGAAAATAACCTTGAAAAAAAAGTGATCCAAGCCGCATGAAAAAAGTGACCTGTTCACTACTGCTGTTGCTATTTTTATATGGCAGCAGCTCTTTGGGCCAGGAAAGTGCCGAAACCCTGGTTGCGGAAAGCGCCGCTTTCCTGAAGGTTTTTTTTAAAAACAGGTTCGATGTTCAGGTGGCGGTCGTCCATTTCGAGAATGATTCGGAGCTGACCGACACGGCAATGCAAAAGCTCTACCAACTGCTGATCTCCAGCCTGGAAAACGAAAAAAACATCCGCATTTCGGACCTGTTGATCAATTTCACCAATGGCCGGGGCGAATTCAATCTTGGCCGCGTCGAGGATCTCCATTACCTGCTGGACCTTAAACTCATTCAGAACAAAAGCAAAACCGGCATTGGTTTGACCATCTTTTCGCGCCTGCAGGACAAGATCGTCTCCGTTAAATACTTCGAAAAAGCTCTCAGCAAAGGGGAAATGGATTTTCTGAATGCGAAAAATTTCGCTTTTTCCGAACTGGGTTTTTCCAAACTGCTTGAATTTGAAAGCAAAAGAAACCTGATGGACATCCAGTCCATTTCGGGAGGTGACGGGCGAGAGCAATATTTTTTTTACTATCCCGATGAAATCGTCATTTACCTGGCCAGCAACATGCGGCTGGAAAAAGAGTCCCAGTTCAAACTTGGATGGACCAGGCCTGTCTATCCGGTACTTCACTATGAAGGAAAACTCCTGCTGTTGCAAACGAATCAGGGGCTTGTTTTAACGGCCGGAAACAATTTCTCATCCTACACCAAGGTCCTGGCCTTCCGCGACAGCCTTTGGCAGGAAATCCAGAAAATCAATTTTGTTCCCTTTAAATATCTCATTTTAAACCAGATCCCCTACCTGGTCGGCGCCAGCTATGATGAAGGCAGGAATTTTTTCAAGGACAAAATCTATTTCATGCCGTTCAGCGATCCGGCCAACAGATCGGGCATCTATGAAAAAAAAGCTGCCCCGGCCATGGCCATGGATTTCTCCGTCCAGGACGGACAGCTGCAAGCCGTTCACCTCATCGACCGCAACTACAATTATCATCTGTTCAGCGCGGAATTCGAGGAGCAGTTTTCGGCACCCGAAAAGAAAGGAGCGTCTCTGGCCGCCCTCGGGGGCGAATGGCTTGCCGTAAGTGATTACTCGCGCGCCTCCGACCAGTTGTTTTTTTATAACATCCAAAACGGCGGTCAAAGGCCGACATACTCGGAAAAAATCACAGGTGAAATTCAATTCATCTCCGCAGGCGTCTGGCAAAACATCAATGGCTTTTGGACCGGAGTCAGGCAAGAACGGGACGGCCAGGAGCGGTTCATGGTCCAGTTCTGGGGAAAACGCGATGGACAAAAGTAAGCTGCTGCTCATACCGCTGGCGCTGACGCTGATTTTTGCCATCAAACCCTATTACGGGGGAGAGATCACAATCCGGCTGAACGAGCCGACATCCTTTACCCTGAACACCGCCAATTATTCAAACCTGATCTTCTATTCCCTGATCTACGAAAATTTCTTTTACTTGAAAAAAAACGGTGAAATATTCAGCAATGTCTTCCAGGAATACCATTACGATGGCTCCGACAAAACCCTGAGCCTGACCATCAAGGACAATCTCAGCTTCTCGAACGGCAAGCCGCTGACGGCCCGGAATATTCAGGTTTCGCTTAAAATATTCATGAATTCCGATCTTTTTGCGGCCAGCAAATTGAGCAAAACGATCAAGAACATTCGCGTCAATGAAAACCAGGTCAGGATCGAGCTGCTGGCCGACAATCCTGATATCCTGAGCCTGCTCACCGCCCCGGAACTGGTGGTGCTGGCCGAAAATGAACAGTCATTTTCAGGCATGTTTTTTCCCCAGGAATGGGAGAAGAACCACCAGCTCATCCTGAAAGCCAATCCATTTTACGCCGGAGGTCGGACCTATCTGGACAAGGTCAAGATCACTTTCAACGAAAGTACGCCGCCTGATCTCTTCCTGGCCAACCCGAATCAATTCAAGGAAAATTTCCAGGAATTTGATTCGGGCATTTTCCAGAACATATACCTGTGCTTTCTGCAAAGCGATATGGGCCAGAACACCAAGATCGCCCTTTTCACCATTTTAAAGAGGTTCAACGAGGCCACGGGAAACAAATTCAAGGAATTGCGCACCCTGACCAGCGACGAGGAATCGCCGGTTTCCATAAAGATCAAGACCATGTCCTCGCAAAAAACCGCCTCCATCCTGAAACATTCCGAGACCAAACTCTATATCCTTGCCTCGCTTTCCAACCTGGAAAAAGACCTGGCCGCCTTTTTGAAAAACAGCAACCTCAAGATCGAGACGCTATTCATCGATGACAGCCAGTTGATGGCTTTCCTGAACTCGGCTGCCATTCAGTACCTTCTCATCGACAAGATCTTTCAGAAAAAAGTTCCCGCCGAAGAAAAAATCAGCCGCATCCTGAAGGAGTCCAGTTTCAACCAGTTCAACGCCAGGTATCTGCGCATGCTCAGCGAACTTGACGAGGTCAAATTCAGCAACTCCCAGGAACTGCTGATGGAACAGATCGCCCGCATCAGTGAAGCCATAGTTAACGACGGAATCATTTTTCCCCTTTTTCAGAAAAACTATTCTCTCTATATTCGCAAAGTATGGCCGGCAATGGAGATAGATTATTACGGCAGGCCGCTGCTGCAAAAAGTGAGGAAAAACAATGATTAAAAAAACAGTAATCGTGGCCGGTTGTTTCTTCCTGGCCCTGAACGCCTTGGCCCTGGATGCCGGATTGATCGCCGGTTCCATCAGCCGGCCATCCGGTTTTTTCTATGGTTTGTCGGCGGGTTCCGGCACCATCGTGCCCCTGCTCAAATTCGAGTTCGAAGGCTACCGGATCGGGGAAACGGGTTGGAACAGCCTGAGCGCCGCCGTAAAATTCCGGCCCAAGTTCGGCAGATTCGCTCCCTACGCCGTCCTGGGTGCGGGAAGCGAATTCGAAAAATTGAACTTCCGCTTCAGCGAGTACCGCTTCTATACCATGGCGGGCGGGGGTTTTCATATTTTCTTCACTTCCATGTTTTCGCTGCGTTTCGACCTGCGCTTCCTCCATTTTTCGGATATCAACAAGACCCGGGTCAGCGGCGGGATTTTCCTTCACCTGTAAAAGCCCTTTTCCAACAGGTGATTGCGGCCATTATTGACAAGCAGCCACTTTTCAGTTATAAATACTCCTTAAACTGCTAAATTCCATAAATTCAAGTGAATTTTGTCGATTTTCAGGAGGTACTAATGAATATTTACACTTGCATCAAGCAAGTTCCCGATACCGAAGCCAGCATTCTGATCAAGGACGGCAAATCCATCAACGAGGCCGCCATCAAGTGGATCGTCAGCCCCCATGACGAATACGCGATCGAAGAGGCCTTGAAACTGAAGGAAAAAATCCCGGGCTCAACGCTGACCGCCTTGTGCCTCGGGCCGGAACGGGTGCAGAACGCCCTGCGCACCGCCCTGGCCATGGGCGCAGACCGCGCCGTGCACGTGGAATGCAATATTGCCCTGGATTATCAGAACACGGCCCGGGCCCTGGCCCAGGTCATCCGCGCCGACAAGGAATTCGGGATCATTTTCATGGGCAAGCAGGCTATCGATGACGACGCCTACCAGCTGCACATCCTGCTCGCCGAGGAACTGGCCATCCCGGCCGCCACCAACATCACCGCCTTCGCTTTTGAGAACCAGACGGTTAAAGTGGCACGGGAGATCGACGAGGGCGCCAAGGAAATGATCGAAATGGCCGTCCCCTGCGTCGTGGCCGCGGCCAAGGGCTTGAATACCCCCCGCTACGCCTCGATGATGGGCATCATGAAAGCCAAGAAGATCGAAATCAAGAAGATCACATTGAGCGAAATCGGCATCGACGAGTCCCAGAACAGGATCCGGCTGCTCAAGCTGTCGGCCCCGGCTGAAAAACCGCAAGGGCGGGTCATCTCCGGAGAAGCGGCCGACGCAGTGTGTGAACTGGTGCGCTTGCTGCGTGAAGAAGCCAAGGTAATTTAGGAGACGACAATGACCAACATAGGATTGTATATCGAACTGAAAGAAGGGGTTTTCAAGAAATCGAACCGTGAACTGATCAGCCTGGCCAGGAAAAACGGCCAGCCCGTGTACGCTGTGCTTTTTTGCCCGGACGTGCAGCCCTACTTGGAAGAGCTGAAGGGCATCCAAACCGTGATTCAGGTACAGGGAGCGGATCTCACTTATCAGCCCGACCGCTATGCCCGCACCCTGGCAGCGGTCATCCAGGAGTTCAAGCTTGATATTGTCTGCGGTATTTTTTCCGCCCAGGGCAAGGACCTGTTCCCGCGCCTGGCCGCCAAGGCCAAGGCCAGTTTGGTCAATGACTGTCTGGCCGTTGATCTCGACAACCGTAAAGCCATCAAGCCCGTATATTCGGGAAAACTGCTGGCCGAGTACCAGATAGACGCCGGGCCGGCCCTGTTCACCATCAGGCCCAACGTCATCGCAGTCGAAACAACGACTGCAACCAAGGCCCCGGAGATCAAGACGGTGGCTTTGGACAACGGAGAATTGCAGACAAAAATCGTAAGCGTGGAGAAAAGCGCCTCACAAAAAATTGATCTGACCGAAGCCGAGATCATTGTTTCCGGAGGCCGGGCCATGAAAGGCAAGGAAAATTTCGCCATACTGGAAGACCTGGCCAAGGTGCTGAATGGCGGCCTAGGCGCTTCGCGGGCGGCCGTTGACGCCGAATACGCCTCGGCCGACATGCAGGTGGGACAGACCGGCAAGGTCGTTAATCCCAAGTTATACATTGCCTGCGGCATATCGGGTGCCATCCAGCATTTCGTGGGCATGAAGACCTCAAAGATCATCGTGGCCGTCAACAAGGACCCCGAAGCTCCCATTTTTAAAAAAGCCGATTACGGCATCGTCGGCGACCTGTTCACCATCGTGCCGCTTTTAAAAGAAGAATTCAAAAAAGTTCTGTCCTAAGCGTGAAAAAAAATCAGCTTTGCGCCGTTTCCAGCAGGACCTTTTCATAATCCCGCTTCAATTGTTTGTTTTCGCTTTCCAAATTCCTGATCTGCCCGCGCAGCGTCCGTAATTCCAGCAGCCACTGCAGCAATTGTCTGTCGATCTGCTTGCGGGATATTTTTACTTTCACCAGCTGAATTTCGATATAATTATCAAGAGTCATTCATTTTCTCCATGCGAATTATAAAACTTCCGCGGCTTGTTTTCAAATGGCAAGCCGCCAGTGTCCAGCCTCTCCTGCCCGCGATTTGACTCTCCACACCGATTCGGCTAAAATAAACACTTATCAGAGGAGCGCTAATGGCTAAAAAAGCATTGATCACCGGCGTCACCGGTCAGGACGGTTCCTATCTCGCCGATTTCCTGTTGGAGAAGGGATATGAGGTCTACGGCATGGTCCGCCGTTCCAGCATGGAAAAATTCGATCGCATCGAGCACATAAAGGACCGCATCAAGATCCGCCAGGCAGACTTGCTGGACCAATATTCCATCAGCAAGATCATCGCTGAGGTCCAGCCCGACGAAGTATACAACCTGGCCGCCATGAGCTTTGTCCCCACCTCCTGGGACCAGCCGGTGCTGACCGCGGAATTCACGGCCATCGGCGTCACCCGCATGCTGGAAGCTATCCGCGCCGTAAATCCGCGCATCCGTTTTTACCAGGCTTCCTCCTCGGAAATGTTCGGCATGGTCACAGAAATTCCCCAAACCGAGCTTACTTCGTTCCATCCGCGCAGCCCCTACGGTGTAGCCAAGGTATACGGTCATTGGATCACGGTCAATTACCGCGAAAGTTACAATATCTTCGGCGCATCAGGGATCCTTTTCAACCACGAATCACCGCGCCGGGGCATCGAATTCGTCACCCGCAAGGTCACTTACAATGCCGCCAAGATCAAGCTGGGTTTGAGCAAGGAACTGCGCCTGGGCAACCTTGAGGCCAAGCGCGACTGGGGCTACGCCCTTGACTACGTCGAAGCCATGTGGCTGATGCTCCAGCAGGACAAGCCCGATGACTTCGTTATCGCCAGCGGCGAGACCCATTCGGTGCAGGAGCTGGTGGAGATCGCTTTTGCGCATGTGGGCCTCGATTACAAGGATTTCGTGGTCCTGGACAGCAAATTCATCCGCCCGGCCGAAGTCGATCTGCTGCGCGGCGACTTCAGCAAAGCTAAAAAAATACTGGGCTGGCAGCCCAAGGTCCAATTCGCCGAATTGATCAAAATGATGATCGATTCCGACCTGGCCCTGCTCAAAAAGGACTACCGCTTATGAATGAAAAGGAAGAGCGGCCCTGGGGCTGGTACGAGATCCATTTAGAAGAAGCGAACCTGAAGATCAAGCGCATCATGGTTAAACCAGGCAAAAGGTTGTCCCTGCAAAGCCACGAACACCGGGCCGAGAACTGGGTGGTGGTACAGGGGCAGGCCCTGGTCACCATGGGCGAGGAAACGATAATGCTGGAAAAAAGACAGTCGGTTTTCATTCCGGAAAAAACCAAACACCGCATGGAAAACCCGGGAAAAGAAGAATTGGTCTTTATCGAAGTGCAGACCGGGACCTACCTGGGCGAGGACGACATCACCCGCTTTCAGGATGACTTCGGCCGCAGCTAGCCATTTGCCCGGCGTGCTGCAAAAAAAAAGAGGAACACTCATGCTGCAAAAAGAAATCGGGCTGCAGGCGGTAGGCGCCGCCATGAACCTGGCCGCCACCATCCAGAATGAGATGACCGGCATGCACACCCTTACCAAAACCGACCGCAGCCCGGTGACCATCGCCGATTTTGCCGTGCAAGCACTGATCTGTAAAATTCTGAGCAGCCATTTTCCGGGCATCCCCATCGTGGGCGAAGAAGATTCCCTGGCCCTGCGCCAGCCGGAAAACCGGGAACTGCTGGCCAAGATCATCCATTATCTGAAAAAGTGCGACGCGCCCCTTGAAGAAAAAGAGATCTGTGAATGTATCGACCTGGGCGGAGCGGAACCGAACGGGACCGTCTGGACCCTCGACCCCATTGACGGCACCAAGGGCTTCCTGCGCGGCGAGCAGTTCGCCATCGCTTTGGCACTGGTTCAAAACGGACAGGTCCGCCTGGGCATCCTGGGCTGCCCGAACCTGCCTCCGGCAACCGGCGGCACCCTTTTTTGGGCCATCCAGGGCCAGGGTGGCTGGAAGATCCCGGCCACGGGCGGCAGCGCCGAACCCATTCGCGCTTCGGTAAAGACCGATCCATCCCGGATGAAATTTGTCGAAAGCTACGAGTCTTCCCACAGCGACAAGGACACTCAACTCGAGATCTCCAGGCTGCTGCAGATCTCAAATCCGCCCGAACAAATGGACAGCCAGGTCAAGTACGGTATCGTGGCCTCAGGCGAAGCCGACATCTACCTGCGCATACCCAACCCCGCCACCCCCGACTATCGCGAGAAGATCTGGGACCATGCCGCCGGCAGTTTGATCGTGGAAGAAGCCGGGGGCTGGGTCAGCGACATTGACGGCAAGAAACTCGATTTTTCCGCGGGCAAGACCCTGCGCCACAATCGCGGCATCCTGGCCAGCAACGGCCGCATCCACTCGCGGGTGCTGGAGATCATCGCCGATCTGGACGGGCGGAAATAAAAAAAATCCCCAGTCAATCAAAGGGCGGTTCCTCCTGGCGGGGACACGCGTGAACCGTCCCCGTTTTCACACGTGTCCCTGTCCTAGCGCCAATGCCGCCTTGTCGGCGCTTACTGGCCGGTAGGTCTCAAATTGTTGCAGCAACTCCTCGGGATTTTCAGCGGTCAATATCATGGAACGATGGGCTGCATCGAGAAATCCCCGGGCCACGACCTGGTCCAGAAAAGCCAGCAGCGGGGTATAGAAGTCGACGACATTGAGCAGGCCACAGGGTTTGCGGTGCATGCCCAGCTGCGCCCAGGTCAATATTTCAAATATTTCCTCCAGTGTGCCCAGTCCGCCCGGCAGGGCCATGAAGCCGTCGGCGAGTTCGGCCATCAGCGCCTTGCGCTCGTGCATGGTCCCCACCACCCGCAGGTCGGAGAGTTCGCTGAACGCCACCCTCTTTTCATGAAGCTCCCTGGGGATCACACCGATGACTTCAGCGCCGTTTTCCAGGGCGGCCAGGGCCAGCCGGCCCATCAAGCCGACCTTGCCGCCGCCGAATACAAGGCCGATTTTTCTTTGGGCTAGAAGGACACCCAGCTGTTGTGCCGCCTGGACATATTCTGGTCTGGAGCCCGGGCTCGAACCGCAGAAGACGCATATTCTTTTCATGTGCATTCCCTGCTATTTCAAGATGTCGCGCATCATCCCGCAGGCGGTTTCCAGGTCGGGGGTTCCCTGGGGCATGTGGCTGCCGGGGCCGAAAGTGCCGCGCGTCCATTCGAACAGCATGGGGCCGTTGACCGGGTCGCTGGCGCAGTCGTTGGCCTTGAAGTATTCCTTGAGCAGCCAAGAGGTGCGGGGAAACAGGTGGAAATGCAGCCGCGGCTCGACCTCGCAAAGGGAGAGGACATAGACCCTTTCGGGCTTGACCGCCAGCTCTATGGAATTGATCGCTCGCTTCAGCATAACGCCGAGAAGCTGTGCGGTTTTTTTTGGCAATTGGGCCAGGCTGGCCTCCGGCCCCTTCAGTCGCAGTACCAGATAGCCGGGTATTGGGCATTCCGTGCTATGCTCCAAACTGAACAGTTCGTCTGCGTAAATTAATAACTCATTCGCTTGCCGGTTGCTCATACTATCTCCTTATTCCATTTTTCCCAGGTTTTCCTGGCGGCAAACCAACCGGCCGAAGTGGCGAATCTCGGCCAGCAGTTCCTGCAGGTCATTCAGGTTGGTAAAAGGATTCATCAGGGTCAAACGCAGGTAAATTTCACCGGCAATAGTGGTCTGGACGATATAAAAGCGGCCATGGGCGACAAGTTGACGGCGCAGACGGGCGTTGTATTCACCCCATTGGCCGGCCGGTACCTGGTCGGGCTGATGGCGGAAACAGACGATGTTGGCCTGTGGTTCGACGGCCAGCCTGAAATCGCTCTCAGCTTGAAGCCCGGCGGCAAAATCGCTGCTCAGGTCATAAACGCGGGTGACATATTCCGAGAATATTCCCTCCCCAACCGTCTTGAGCAGCATCATGATTTTCAGACCAATCATTTTCTTGGTGCATTCGATGGTGCTGCGGGCGATGTCCTGCCAGGACGCTTGCTGTTGCTCGGAAAGAAGGTAGCTCGCTTTTTGTGAAAAGATGCGCTTCAGGACAGTTCCATCGCGAAACAGAACCGCGGTGGCCAGCGCCGGGCAGAGCATCATCTTGTGAAAATCAATGACCAGCGAATCGGCTTCATCAAGACCCTGGACCAGGTGACGATACTTTGGCGAAAAACGGGCCGCCCCGCCATGGGCGGCATCGACATGAAACCAGAGGCCGTTTTTTTTGGCGAAGGCGCCGATTTCCGGCAGCGGATCGTAAGCCCCCGTGGAAGTGGAACAGGCATTGGCCACGACGGCGATGACCTGCCGGCCATCCTTCTGGGCGGCCGCCAGCATGGGCTCAAGCAATTCCGGGCGTACCTGCAAATGGTCATCGACCGGCAGCTTGATCACCCCCCGGCTGCCGAGCCCCATGATCTTCAGGGCGCGGGCCACACTGTAATGGGATTCTGCCGAAACCATCACTGCCATGGGCAAGCCGCGTGTGCCTTCTTCCCAGATGTCGCTGCCGCCGCGCTCCCTCCGGGCGGCCAAAAGTCCGGTCAGGTTGCCCAGGCTGCCTCCCGAGGTGAGGATGCCGTCGGCCCCGGGCTCCAGGCCCAGGCGCTGAGCCAGCCAGCCCAGTACGGCTTTCTCGATCGCCGTCCCGGCCGGCCCCACTTCATAAATCGCCATACTATTGTTCAATAAAGCCGAGAACATTTCGGCCAGGGCGGTTATCGGGGCCGGCGGCGCCACCTGGTGACCGCAGCAGCGGGGATGGTGCAGATGGATCGATTGCTGCAGCAGTTTCTCGGTAAGTTCGATAAAAGAGATGGGCAGGGGATCTGCGAGCAGCTGCTGCCATGCCTGCCGCAATTCTGACGGCTCGCACCAGGGCATGACCGGAAAATCGGCGCGCCGCAACGCCTGCTGCAGGTAGTCGGCCAGCCTGTCCACCAGCTGGTGTCCCTGCTGACGAAAAACCTCGCTGTCAAAAGCCTGCTGCAGTTGAGAGATCATGGTTTGCTCCCGGGGGATCTTTTTATTCGTCACTTTTTTTATTAATAATGCGGGTCAGTATTTGCCGGAATTTCAGCGAGGTGAGAAATCCCCAGGCCATGCCGCCGGCAAATCCCGCAGTGTGGGCGGCATTGGCCACATGGGGAATGATGCCCACCAGGCAGGCCAGATACCAGCCGACCATCATCAGAATGGTATTTTTGTGCAGCCCGAGACCGGAAGCGGGGTCGTATTTTCCTTTCATCCAGATGTAGCCCACCAGCCCATAGTTCACTCCCGACATGCCGCCAAATAAAGGGTTGCCAAAAAAATATTGGGCCAGGTTGCTGGAGGCGGCTATCACGGCAATAAAAAATATCAGGAAGAAACTGCCCCGGCGCTGCTCCACCATGCTGCCCAAATCGAGCAGCCACATCATGTTGAAGAGGATATGCATGAAGCCAAAATGGATGAACATGGGAGTGAGCAATCGCCACACCTCACCGTTTTTCAGTGACTCCCACAATGGAATCCAGAACATTCCCTGGTCCGGCACAACCCGCGTGCCGCTGATCAGGAACGGTCGCAGGAAAAACAGATCTTCCCCAAGCTTGGAAAAGACAAAAACAGCTGCGCAGACCATAATCAGCATGAGGGTCACGGCACCGCGGGAAACGGCAGCGGAGCGATTGAAAATCGTGGTGCGGGCATCGAGGATGGCGCCGGGCTGCCGGGCTTTTTTTTCCTGATCTTTTTTGCGCCGCCGGCCCTCTATGGCTGCCTGCTGAAAGCGCTCGGCCAGGGGATCGGCCAGGTATTCCCGCAGCAGCTCCTGGGCCTTGGGCAGGTCGGCTTCTTCACGAATCCATAATTCCTGAGCAGCGCCGTCGCCGTCCAGCAGGGTATTGGCGATATCCTGGCTGGTCATGAAGTCACTGCAGGCTTCGGCCTGCTCTGCCTGATCAAAAATCCAAATCTGTCTCATGTTTATTCACTTTATCTGCAGCCAAAGCGGGTCATCCCATTTCCCTGGCAAAATCCATTCTACCATACCGGTCAATGGGACAAGACGGCGGATAGGCTAGGCCTGTTCCCAAGGGGGCGAAGCGCATTTATATTTATAACAGTTCTTTTTTCCTGAAGATGGACAGGAAGCGGTAGCCATGGCTTTCGATGGTTTCGCGGCCGCCTTCCTGGCGGTCGAGCATGGCCATGATCACCTCGACCTTGCCGCCCTCGGCTTCCACCTGTTTGGCGCCCTTGATGATCGAGCCGCCCGAGGTGATCACGTCATCGAACAGGGCTACGCGCATGCCGGAACGGAAATTGCCCTCGATCATCTTGCGCGTGCCGTGGCTTTTTTCTTCCTTGCGGATGATGAAGGCCGGCAGCGGCTTTTTTTCGAGGAAACTGATCACGGCGATGGCCGAGACGATGGGGTCGGCGCCGATCGAATAACCGCCAACCGCGTCCACTTCAAAAGCGGCGAGCATATCCAAAAAGAGCCTGCCGCAGAGAGCGGCCCCTTCGGCATCCAGTGTGGTCACCCGGGCATCGACATAAAAATCACTGGTCTGGCCCGACGCCAGTTTGAATTCCCTGCCCCTGACCACCGATTTTTCCAGCAGGATCTCGAGCAGGCGGTCTTTCAAACGAGCTTTCCCCTGAAGTCGCCCGGCAGGACCTTACGCAAATAAGGAGCGATTTCGATGATGGTGTCTTCCAAAAACTCCAGATTCTCCGTGCTGAAATCCTCCCCTGCCTCATCTAAAACCGCTCCTTTGCGGGAAAGTTCAATGATGCCGAAGCCGAGGTCGTCGACGCGCAGGACTGTGCTCATCATCTTCCATATTTTGCGGACCTTGGCTCCGGGTCCCTTGATGAATTCAAAAAGATGCAGGTGCTTCATCTGGTTGAAATTGTTCTCGATCAGCCCCCGGTTCATCTTGAAGACCCTGGCCGCAAAGGCGTCGGGGGAGGAGATCGGGATCATGCCGGCGTTGACCAGGTGCTCGGGGTAGGCGAAAGACAGCACCATGTTGTCCTTGTCGGTGAGCAATATGGCTACTTCGTCGGGTTCCAGCTCGAAATTGTCACAGTAAAACTTGGCGATATCGTGGATGACCGATTTGAACGCCGTATCCGAATGGCCTTCCCCGGTGATCATCTTGAATTTCTCAAGCAATAAATTGATATCCTTCATGTTGACTCCCGGATAATAGTAAACTGTTTCCCGGCAAAAAACAAGAGGCCGACCAAATTTTTCCCGGCGAAATCAAAACAGTGGGAACACCCCCTGCTGCGAAATGATCTGCCCGCTGTGCCTGGCATTTTCCAGTTGCAGATCCCCGGTCACGACGCACTCTGTCAGGCAAACGCCCGGGCCGATGCGGGTGTTTTCCCAAAGCACCGATTTTTCCACCCTGGAAGCTGGCGAAATCTCGACATTTTCAGAAAAGGCATTAGGCCGCGCATCCGAGCAATATTCCTTGTATTTCCAATTGGCATGAAAATAGAGTTGCGGTGTGCCCACATCCAGCCAGATACCGTCATAAAAAACGGTCTGGAAGCGCAGGCGGTTTTTTTGAATGGCTTTGAAAAAGTTGGCTTCATCTATTTTTTCTACCGCTTTTTTTTTGAACAGGGCCACTCCGGCATACATCAATCCCGATCCGGGCTGAGGACCGTCGTTCTCAAGAAAACCGTCAGCAGCGACTCGCAGTCCGGCATATTGGCCCGTATTGTCCGGACGCACCAGCAGGACGCCATCCACATCCGTGTTTTTGGTTTTTTTCAGCAACCCGGTCAGAGGAATTTCCAAAAAAGTGTCGCCGTTGACCGCCAGCAGCCAATCTGTGAAGAAAGGCAGCGCCTGCCTCAGCACGCTGCAGCCGCTTAACTCTTTTTCGCGGATAAAGTGAACATTGCTGCCGGCGGCGGCAGCGACCACCTGTTCGCCCAGGTGATGCAGGTTGATGAACCCCTGCGAACAATCCTGGGCGCGCAACTGCCGCAGCAGCAGAGTGAGCAGCGGCATTCCGTTCAGGGGAAAAACCGGCTTGGTCTTGATCAACGAGAGCGGCTCGGCCCTATGGCCGTAACCGCCGGCCAGGATGAAAAATTTCACCTTTGAAATTCCATGTTGCCGGAACGTCCGCTGCGCAGAAAAAGCCAATGATAAGAGCAGGTGATATAATCCTTTGCGGAGAATCCTAGTTCAGCAGCCATGGCGTCAATAGCGGCCGGTTCACCCTCGATCTCCAGAAAATTCCCGATCGGCGTCTCGTCGAGCATGATACGAATGCCTTTTCTTTTAAGCACTTCCCGGTATTTTTCATAAACAAAAAAAGTTTTAAAACCGATTCCCAACAGGATCTTTTCCATATTGGCGAAATCGGAAACTCCGGTCTCGATCTCCTCGCGAATCTTGTATTGAGAGCTTTCTTGTGCCGGCATTTTCATGGTTAGAATGCTTCCACTGTCCAGCCGGCGCAAACGCAGGAGAACGCCGCGTTTTTTCAAGCGCCGCCGCGAGGTGTCAAAGACCAGATTTCTTTCCAGAACCCGGGGATACTCCAGCACCGCCTCCAGGCGCAGAAGTTTTTCACGCCATGGTTCCAGGCGTTCGACACTGATTTTCACTTCTATTTCAACCGGGTTTTCAGTAATCACGGTAGCGGATGAACTCCAGCAAATTTGCCATTGCCTCGCGATGGACAGAGGCAGGGAACGATTCCAAAAAAGAGGCGCATTTTCTGTAATAACGATCGATGATCCGCAGCGACTGCTCTTTGATGCCCAGGACCCGGCATCGCTCCAGCAGCGGCTGTGGTCCGGAGCGGCGGAAATTCTTGATGAGCGGCAAGGCGTTGTGGCGCAGCAACAGGATATAGGGCAGGGTCACCTTGCCTTCATGCAGATCCTGAAAACGGCTTTTGCCGGCACTGTCGGAAAAGATATCCAGAAGATCGTCGCTGATCTGAAAGATCATGCCGAAATCCTGGCCAAAACGGTAGAAATCGGCAGCTGCCCGCGCCGGCTGGTCATTCAATTGGGCTGCCAGCCGGGCAATGCCGGCGAACATGGACGATGTTTTCTTGCGAATGATGTCAAAATAGGTGCGGGAGTGAATGCGGTAATTGAAGTTATTGGCAAATTCCAGGATCTGTCCCTCGATCATCTGCCGGGAAGCGTCCAGCATCATGTCCATGCTCCGGCTGCGATTTTGAGCGGAGATCATGCGCAGCGAGGTGATGAATAAAAAATCACCCCAGAGCAGGGAAAGATAATTTCCGAAATGGTGATTGGTTGTTTTTTTGCCGCGCCGCCAGACGGAATTGTCCACAATATCATCATGGACCAGGCTGGAAAGATGAAGCATTTCAATGGCCGCGGCCATCTGCGGCAGCTCTTCAGTGTCAACACGATTCATCCCGGCCAACAGGAAAAAAAACGTGGCGCGGATCTTTTTTCCCTTGTCGACCGGAGTATGCTGACGCAGTTCGGAAATCAATTTGACTTTGCTGCGCAATTGCCCGTTCAGAACCTTTTCCGTGGATCTGAGCATCGGCAGAATCGGTTCCTGCACTTTTAAATAGTCCATGGCGGTGTGTATCTTATCATCCTCAGCGGAATTTTGCAAACAGCAAACGCTTGACAAAAAGCCCGGCCTAAAGCCCGGGAGCGCGAATAAACTGTATTATCTGAGCCAACCGGGAGGGACCCCGGCTTTACGGGCTTTTTCGTGAAGATCTTCCAACTGTGTTTCTGCCTGGCTCAAAAAAAGCTTTTTCTGCTCGATCTGATTGGTAAGTTGCGAGATCTGGACCTTGATGGCATCCTGCTCGGCCGGGATATTCTTGACATAAAAATCGGACCACAACCTGTTCAAATCCAACTGCTCACGATCAATGTCTTCAATTAATTTAGCGATGCGTTCTTGCAATTCGGTCTGCTGTTTTTTCCAAAAATCAGGTTGCTTGGTCACATCGCTCTTGTCATCCTTTCCGGTCAAAGGCGCGGCCGATTCTTCAGCAAGGGGCTCATCGGATTCCAACTGCACAAAACCGTATTTTTTACCGTCCACAGAAACAGAATTGATATTGGTGTCATTGACGGCCATCTTGGACTTGGCGATCTTTTTCCTTCTCTCTTCCTCTTTCTTTTTCAATGCGACCAGGTCGATGCCATTGCCGAAAACCGGCATGAATCCGGCGCCCAGGAAACAAACCAACAAAGCACAAGAGGCAATTTTCATTTGCCGTTCACCTCGATCTTCACCAGCCGGTTCTTCCTGCGCTCCGCTTCACTGCTGTTGTCGAATTGAGGTTCCTTTTCACCGTAAAAGAACGTCTCGATATGGGCGGCATCGATCCCGTACTGGCTGAGTAAAATTTTCTTGATGGTTTCCACCCGCTCCGAGGAGAGGCGCAGATTGTATTCTTCCCGGCCGATGCTGCAGGTATAGCCGCGCAAGGTGATCAGGTATTCGTTTTTGGCGGCGACGAAATCCTTGATGGCCGTAAAATCGGCGCCATGATCACTGCTGGGTTGCCTGCTGTCAAAATCGAACAAAACATCCACTTTCAGGCTGGCGATTATTCCTTCGGCTCCGGGCTCACCTTCGGTCTGTCCAGGTTCCTCGCCCTCGGCTTGCAGCGTTTCCACGATCGGGATGCTCTCTCTTTCCCCGGCCGCACTGGCGGTGATTTTCAATTCTTTGGGCAGGACCAACATCCGGTCGTTGACCTTGACATCCGAACTGGCATCCAGTATTTTTACCGTGGAATTCGTGTTCTCGCTGTGGATCACGATACCCAGGCCTATGATCAAGGGCGGCAGATCAGAAGCCACCTGGCGGTAAATCAGCAGGAAAGTTCCTTTGCCGACCACCCCGTCTCCCAGGTCAACTGTCACATATTGAGATTCGCCGGCAATTTCTCCGCGATGACCCATGGACAAATCGAAAAATACAACATGGCCGCTGACCGCGTTGCTGGGAATGCGGCAAAGCCTGTAATCGATTTTTTGGGTGAATACCGTCTGTTCCGGCTTGTACAGAATGGCGAAATCACCGATATTGACGGGGTGGCAGCCTTTCCGCAACTGGATTACGGCCTGCTCGTCATAAATGCAAGTAATCTCGGCCAGCGATTTCTTCAGGAAATACAGGCCCAAACGGTCATGGTTGCGGGGGTGACGGATGACCCGGCCCTGGCTTATGATCATGAGCAGGTCCCCCTCTTTAAGCCCTGCCTGGGAACCTTTATTTATCACCAATTCATCCAGGTCTGAAAATTCCTTGCGTTCGGGAGTCAATGAGTTCTTGCCAACGATCCTGATATCCTGAGGCACGGCGTCCTTGATGAAGTATGAACAGTTCAAATCCGTTTCCGATATCAACAAGGATTCCGGCAAAAAGACATAGGCTTTCTGCATATTTAATATTCGTTTGCTATCTTGAGCATTGCTGATCAAGGCCGCGGCAAAAAAAACAAAAATGATAAGAAAAAACAGTTTCTTCATTTTTTTCTCCCCTGTTTCAGTAAAATGGTCTGAATGCGAGTATTTTTCCCATTACACTTGAATTAATAAATGATAAATATCGGATTGTCAAGTATTTTGGCGTTTGCCACGGCAATGCCGACCTGAAATTTCAACAAATGAAAGCCAGGTTCACATGCCCATTATTTTCATGCTGAGATAGGAAAACGAAACAAAAACCAGGCTTTTAAAAAGAAAATACATCACTGCGATGGAAATGCTTTTTTGGCGGCTGATCTTGGCAAAAAAGGCGATGCCCAGAGCCAGGGCCGCGAGGTACCAGATTGAAAAAAAATCGAACTGGGAAAGGACAAGAAAAGGCAAACTGCGGAAGTCCAGCCCCGGGAAAAACATGGTCAGACCGGTATGGACCAGCATGGTTTTTTTCATCAAAATCAGCGACGACTTCAGTATCCCGCCCAGAAACATGTCCAAAATGGATGCGTGCACCACCCCGGAAAAATAGTGAACATAATTCCCTGCGCTGCCGGCAACCTTGAAAAAAAGATAGATGAAAAATGCGGCCACCACGATCATCAACCCGGAGAAAACAAGCGAAAAAATGGCTCCGGTCAGGCGTTGGCTGGGAGTAAATTTGTCCAGATTGGCCAGTTGCTCTTCGCTCAGTTTGTCGGCCATTTCCGAATCACGGATAAACCTGGCCTGTTCGACCTTGGTGATGGGATAGGTAAGAAATGTGGCGATGGCGGTCAACAGCAGAATCACGGCCAACATGGCCTGCCAGCGTTTTTTCTCCATTATCTTGCCGATGGTCTGAGCAGGACTGCCGATAACGCCGATAAAATCATTGTAAAATTCGTTCATTTTGCCTTCCTCGACTTTTCTGAAAACTGCCTTGAAAAAATACACAGTCGCCGTTGTCCTGATGGACTTTTTCAAGTATAATTGAAAATCGCCAAGCGGTCAAGGAAGAGAGATGAACTATAACTTCACTGAAATCGAAGCCAAGTGGCAGCGGATCTGGCAGGAAAAGCAGACCTTCCGCGCTGTTCCTGATGGGCAAAAGAAAAAATATTATTGCCTGGAAATGTTCCCCTATCCTTCCGGTTCCGGCCTGCACGTCGGTCATCTCAAGAATTATGTGCCCACCGATGCCTTCTGCCGCTTCAAGAGCATGCAAGGATACAATGTGCTGCACCCCATGGGCTGGGACGCTTTCGGCCAACCGGCTGAGAACGAGGCCATTCGGCTTGGCCGCAATCCACGCCAGATGGTGCCCGAATACGCGGCCACTTACCGCGAAACCTTGATCAAGACCGGCTGTTCTTATGATTGGCAGCGCGAGATCAATTCCAGCCTGCCCGATTACTACAAGTGGACACAGTGGATATTCCTGCTGCTCCATCGCAAGGGCTTGGCCTATCGGGCTACCGCGCCCATCAACTGGTGCCCCTCCTGCAAGACAGGCCTGGCCAACGAAGAGGTCAGGGACGGCAGTTGCTGGCGTTGTGAAACCCCGGTGGAGAAGAAGCCGATGCCGCAATGGTTCTTCCGCATAACGGCTTACGCTGACCGCCTGCTGGCCGACCTGGATAAGCTCGACTGGTCGGCAGGGATGAAGGAGATGCAGCGCGACTGGATCGGCCGCAGTGAGGGAGCTGAGGTCGATTTCGCCCTCAAAGACTGCAGCCAGATCATCCGGGTCTTTACCACCCGGCCCGATACTCTGTTCGGCGCCACCTTCATGGTGCTGGCCCCTGAACACCCCCTGGTGTCGCAAATCACCGTCCCGAAACGGCGCAGCGAAGTGGAGGCCTATGTCCGCAAGGCACAGGGTGAATCGGAGATCGACCGCCTGAGTATTTCCCGCAGCAAGACAGGCGTTTTCACCGGCGCTTACGCCATCAACCCGGCCAACGGTAAAAAAATCCCGGTCTGGCTCGCCGACTACGTATTGATGAGCTACGGTACAGGAGCCATCATGTGCGTGCCGGGCCATGACGAGCGGGATTTCGAATTCGCCAGGAAGTACGACCTGCCCATCGTGCAGGTTGTCAGCCGCGACGGTTCGACCTATGAACTAAAAAACGCGGAAGCGGCTGAGGGAATCGCGGTCAATTCCGGCGCCTGGAGCGGTTTGACCACAATGGCATTCAAAAAAGCGATCGGATCCTGGCTGGAAGAAAAGGGCATGGGCCGCCCGACGATCAACTACCGGCTTCGCGACTGGCTGATCTCCCGCCAACGCTACTGGGGAGCGCCGATCCCCATCGTCCATTGTGCAAATTGCGGTGAAGTGGCCGTACCGGAAGCGCAGCTGCCGGTACTGCTTCCCGATGTGGAGAACTACCAGCCCTCCGGCACCGGCGAGTCGCCGCTGGCCCTTATTCCCGGGTTCATGCAGACCGTCTGTCCGGCCTGCGGCGGAGCGGCCCGGCGCGAGACCGACACCATGGGCGGTTATGCCTGTTCTTCCTGGTATTTCCTACGTTTCGCCGACGTCGACAACGACAAGATTTTCGCGTCACGGTCAGCCCTGGACTACTGGCTGCCGGTGGATTTATATACCGGGGGCATTGAACATGCCCGTTCCCATTTGCTCTATGCCCGCTTCTGGACCAAGGTGCTGTTTGACGAAGGCTTGCTGGGTTTCGAAGAGCCTTTCCTGACGCTGCGCAACCAGGGTTCGCTCCTGGCCCTGACCCCCGGGCGCCGGCCGCGGCCGCAAGAGGAGCATGGCGAAAACGACGAGAAAATAGTCGACTGGATCGTGCTCAAGCATGACGAGCGCGAACAGTATCCCGCCGACCAGATCGTCTGGCGCTGGGCGCGCATGTCCAAATCCAAGGGCAATGTCGTCACTCCGGACGACATGGCCGAACGCTTCGGCGCTGATTCACTGCGCGTATACGAGATGTTCGTGGCCCCGTTCGAGGACAACGTGCACTGGAGCGAGGAAGGGATACACGGTTCACACCGTTTTGTCACCCGCGTCTGGCGCTGGCTGCAGGCCGCACTGCCGCTCTTCCGGAGTTCCTGGCGGAGTGAACTGCCAACGGAAACGTCGCCGGCTGAGCGCGGCGTGCGCCGCAAGCTGCACCAGACGGTGCGCAAGGTGGGAGCGCAGATCGAAACCTTCCAGTTCAACACGGCCGTGGCTGCCATAATGGAGCTGCTGAACGAGATATATGCCTATGCCATGCCGGAGAAGGAATCCCTGCCGGAGAACCTCAACCCGGCCATTATTTCCGAGCTGGCCGAAACCCTGATCCTGTTGATGGCCCCTTTCGCGCCTCATATGGGCGAGGAGCTCTGGCAGCAGTATGGTAAAAGCGATTCCTTATACCGCGCCCCCTGGCCGGACTTCGATCCCGAGCAGATTTTTGAGGAAACGGTCAATGTCATGATCCAGGTAAACGGCAAGATCAAGGACAAGATCAGCGTCGCCCTCGATTGCGGCGAGGAAGACGTGAAGAGGGAGGCCATGAAATGCGAAAAAATCAAGCAATTGCTGGCCGGACGCCAGATCGTGAAAATGATTTTTGTCAAAAACAAGATGCTCAGCATCGTCTGCAAATGAAACACGCGATTTGGCTGCTTTTGGCTGCAGCCATTCTGAACCTGCAGTGCGGCTACCGCCTGTCGGGGCGGGGGCGCAACCTGCCGGCGGCGGCCCAAACCATCGCCATCCCGGATTTCATCAACCAGACATCTCGTGAAGCGGTCGAGCAATTCATCACTTTCGCGGTCAGGGACGAGTTCATAAAAAGAAGCCGCCTGCACCTGGCCGAATCCGAAGGCACGGCCGACCTGGTCCTGGAAGGCAAGATCACCGCTTTCAGCACCACCCCGATCTCCTATTCCGAAGCGGGAGCGGCCAATCTCTATGAAGTGCGCCTCAGCCTCGACGTGCGCCTGATCGACATGAAAGCTAATGAATTGTTTTACCAGGGCAGCGGCATGAGCTTCCGGGAAACCTATGAAACCGATTCCGCCGATTTCTTTTCCCAGGAAACGGGTTCACTGGTGAAGATCGCAGCCAAGTTTGCCGCCAGCATCGTCTCATCCATCCTGGAAAACTTCTGATGCCCGAAACCACTTTCTTCGGTTTTATCAACCGCATTCAGGCTGAAAAAAAATTTCCGCCCCTGCTCCTGCTCTATGGCTTCAATGAATTTCTGGGCGAATACGTCATCGGCGAGATCGGCCGCGTGTTCGGCGAGAACAGGAGCGAGTTCAATTTCCGGCGCTACTATTTCGACAACGAAGAGGAGACCGGCTGGGAAGAAATAATAAGCGAAGCCAACAGCTCCAACTTTTTTATCAGCGCCCAGAAGATCCTCACCGTGGCCATCCGCGAAGAGAAAAAGATCGCCCTGAACGCGGCCGCCAAGAAAGCCGTAAGCAATTACCTGAAAAAACCCAACCCGCACACGACCCTGATCGTGTTCGTCTCCCTGGACCTGAGCCGCGACGACTACAAGCAGCTGAAAAAAGACAAGATCAGGAAATTGAAGGAACATTTCGATTCGCCGCACACGGTCTGCATCGATCTGGACCGCAGCGGCGCGGCGGAGATCAAGAACTTCATCAAGCAATACATGAAGGAAAGGAAGATCACCATCACGGTCGGGGCCATCGAAAGGATCCAGGAGATCATGGCCGACGATTTCGTCTCCATCATTCACCAGCTGCCCAAACTGGAAGCTGCCGCAGCCTCGAGCATGAACATCGACAGCGAGGACGTGGATGAGCTGATCACTGGCATCAATTCCCATTCCATCTGGGACCTGACCGAAGCCATCGAAAGGGAAGACGCCGCCGTCTACCTGGACATCCTGAAGTACCTGTTCATCAACGGCATCAAGCCGAGCTTCATCATCGGCACCCTGATCTCATATTATCACAAGATATACACGGCCAAGTTCCTGATGAAGCACCGTTTTTCCAACGCCGATATCGGCACCGTGCTGCAGCAGCCGCAGTTCATCCTGAACAAGTTCATCGCCCTGGTCAGGAATTTTCCAGATTTCAAGATCAAGGAAGTGCTCAAGCTGATCTACAAGCTGGATTACGAATCCAAGACCAGCGGCGAGGAGTCGGCGCGCATCTCCCTGCAGAATTTCATCTTCCAGGTCAAGTTCCTGAAATAGCGGCCGCGGTTACTCTTTGTTTACGTTCTGCAGGTCGTCCATGGTCATCAGGATCTCCCGCTGGTTGCGGCTGTTGGGAGGCGAGATGACCCCCTTTTCCTGGAGCTGGTCGATCAGCCGCCCGGCGCGGGCGTAGCCCACGCTCATTTTTCTCTGCAGGTAGGAAGCGGATGCCTGGCCGGTGCTGATGATGGTTTCCGCGGCGTCGAAAAACAGTTCGTCCATGATCTGGTCATCGCCTGCTTCTTCTTTTTTGACCGAATGCTTGATGATCTGGGTGTTGAACTCGGGCTTGGCCTGCTTGGACAGAAAGTTGACCACGCGCACGGTCTCGGATTCCGAAACAAAAGCCGAATGCAGGCGGATCAGGGACGCGGTCTTGGGGGGCAGGAACAGCATGTCGCCGTTGCCCAGGAGCTTTTCCGCACCGATCTGGTCGATGATGGTGCGCGAATCGTACTTGGAGGGAACGGCCAGAGCGATGCGCGAGGGAAAATTATTCTTGATGCTGCCGGTGATGACGTCGATGGAAGGCCGCTGGGTGGCCAGGATCAGGTGAATGCCGATGGCCCGGGCCTTCTGGGCCAGGCGCAGGATATTGTCCTCGATCTCCCGGGCCGAGACCATCATCAGGTCGGCCAGCTCATCGATGATGATCACGATATAGGGAATGGGCTCCTTGTCATCCAGCTGCTCCAGGTCCTCACTTTCGGAATGAATGAGCATTTCCAGCTTCTTGTTGTACTGCTCGATATTGCGCACCTGCAGGGTGGCCAGTTTTTTGTAGCGGTTCTCCATTTCAAAAACCGCCCAGTCCAGAGCGTTCTTGGCCAGTTTGGGATTGACCACCACCGGGGTGAGCAGATGCGGTAGGGAGTTGTAGATGGCCAGTTCGATGCGCTTGGGGTCGATCATGATGAATTTCACGGTCTGGGGCGAGGATTTGTAAAGGACGCTCAGGATAAGGGAATGAATGGCCACGCTTTTGCCGCTGCCGGTGGCGCCGGCGATCAGCAAATGGGGCATTTCCTTCAAGTCGGATATGAAAATGTCGCCGCTGGCGGTCTTGCCCAGGGCCAGGGTCAGCGGCGAGCTGGAATGCTGGTATTGGGCGGTTTCCAGCAATTCACGCAGGTGAATGGTCTCGCGTTTCTTGTTGGGAATCTCTATGCCGATGGCTTTCTTGCCCAGAATGCGCTCGATGCGGACATACTGGGCCTTGACCACCAGGGCCAGGTCCTCGGTAAGGCTGGACACGTCCTTGACCTTGACGCCGACATCGGGGACGAATTCAAAGGTGGTGATGACCGGTCCGGGGGTATATTCGGAGATCTCGCCGTTGATCTTGAATTCCTGCAGCCGCTGCGACAGTTCCAGCTTTTTTTCTTCCAGTTCATCGATATCGATCTGGCTTTTGCGGCTGGGAGCATCCAGGTAGGTCAGCGGCGGCGGCTTGTACTGGGCATCGGGTTGAAATTCCTGCTCCAATTCGGGAAAGATTCCCGACTCTTCGGGAAATTTGCTGGGTTTTTTGACCAGAGCTTTCTTTTCCGGACGCAAAACAACCTCTTTTTCCCTTTCCTTGAGCAGCTGCCGGCCTTTGAACACAAAATTCCCCGCGGCCTCATCGTATTTTTGCTGGACTTTTTTACGGTTGCGATTCTTGCGGATGCTTTCCAGCCGTCCCTGGAAAAAAAACGCCACAAGAACAGCTACTTTTTTCAGGAGGCGCGCCAGGAATACAAAGATATTTCTAATCGATATCTTGGCGATCAGCACCAGGGAAATGCCCAGCAGCGAAAGGAAAAACGCCGCCGCGAAACCGCTCTTTATCTGGGCACTGAAGAAATTGTTCAGCAGCAGGCCGACCATGCCGCCGGAATGGACCGGCTGTCCGGCTACGGCGATCATGGGTTTGATGTTGGCCAGGAATGCCGCCAGCGCCAGCAGCAGGATGAAAAAGCCGACGCCCTTGCTGACCGCCCGGCCGATGCGGCGGTTGAAAAGGAAAAAAGCGGTCAAAAACAGGAATATCAGGATGAACAGCAGCGAGGCGAAGCCGAACAGGTTGAACAGCAGAGTGGCCAATTCCGCCCCCACCCGGCCGCCGAAATTGTGCACGACCCGGCCCTGGGCGGAATGAAAAAAACTGGGGTCCAGTGGCGTGAAGCTGAACAGGCTGAAGATCAGGAAGAAGGAAGAAAAAAGGGCCAGAATGCCGATGATCTCGTTTTTCAGCGACAGTTTTGTATCATCGAAATTCTCTTTTTTCACCTTTGCCATTGGCAAAAAGTATAGCGGCTCGCCCGGATATTGTCAAGCTGACGGGGGTCTAAATGCTTTTCAGAAATTGGGGCCTCAATGTATCCATTTTTCATACTTTTCTTAAAATTTTTGCAAAAATAAATAATTCGTTAGTCTCTTGACATTTTACTTTTTCAGAATTACAATAACCATGATGATAATCGGAACGATGTGTGCATTTTGTCATGATAAAATGCAAGCACATTAAAAAATATCATGTTTAAAAGAAAACTTGTCCTGAGCCAAAGCGAAAAAGAATCCTGTTTTTTGTGGGGGCCGCGGCAAACCGGAAAAAGCACCCTGCTGAAAACGCTCTTTCCAGATGCTAAATATTACGATCTTCTTCTGGCCGACCTGTACCGCAGTTTCGTCACCTATCCAGAACGGCTGCGCCAGGAGTGCGAGGCAAGCGGATTGAACGGCTCGAACCAAAAACAACCGATCGTCATTGACGAAGTGCAGAAGATCCCCGGCCTGCTCGACGAGGTCCACTGGCTGATCGAAAACCGCGGCCTGCGCTTCATCCTCTGCGGATCCAGCCCTCGCAAGCTGAAAAGGAGTCACGCCAACCTGCTGGGAGGGAGGGCCATTCGCTATGAACTTATGCCGCTTACCTCCCCGGAGATCCCCGATTTTTCTCTGCAGAAAGCTTTGAATCATGGATTGCTGCCCAGACACTACTTGAGCGCGCAGCCTGGCAAACTCCTGGAAGCCTATGTCGGCGATTACCTGAAAGAGGAGATCGCCGTCGAAGCAGTAACGCGCAATATCCCCGCCTTCAGTCGTTTCCTGGAGGTCGCGGCCCTATCCAACGGCGAGATGATCAATTTTTTGAACATCGCCAGCGATTGCGGCGTCAGCGCCCATACCGTCAAGGGGTATTTCCAGATCCTGGAGGACACCCTGATCGGGCGTTTCCTTCCTGCCTTTCGCCGCAGGGTGAAACGCCGCCTCATCCAGGCCCCCAGGTTTTTCTTTTTCGACACAGGCATGGTTTCGTGGCTCGCGCGCCGCGGACCGGTCCAGCCGGGATCCGAGTTGTTCGGCCACGCCTTCGAGCACTTCCTGGTCATGGAGGTTTTTGCCTGGGCGGCGTATTCGGAGCGCGATCCCGGCATCGCTTATTGGCGGACGGCCTCTCAACTGGAAGTGGACCTGGTCCTGGGCGATGGCCAGGTCGCCGTGGAGATCAAGTCGACCACGGCCGCTGGCGACCACCACCTCAGGGGATTGCGGGCTTTCCGCCAGGAACACGAAGCCCGCTGCTACCTGGTCTCACTGGATCCGCGCCCGCGCCTGACCTCCGACGGCCTCCACATCCTGCCCTGGCGGGATTTCCTGGATCGCTTGTGGAGCGGCAGAATAATTTAAAGAATTAGCAGATTGGCAAAGGCGTAACTCATGCCTATTGTCTTCGAGTTTGGAATACTATTTTAATATTGGGAGAATTAAATGATTTTCAGGCTGTAGAGCCTTAATTTTTTGTCTAACTCGCGGTAATTGGGGAATTCGGCGCGGATCATGGCCTTGAAATCGGGACCGTGATTGCGGACCTTGAGGTGGGCCAGCTCATGATAGACCACAAAGGCGACCGCTTCGTCGGGCAGGACCTGCAGCCAGGTGTTCAGGCAGACCTTCCCTTTTGGATTGCAGCTCCCCCACTTGCTTTTCATCTTGCGGAAACCGATTCCCGAGGGACGCACCTCCAGAATCCCGGCATAACGTCCGGTCAAGTCCCGCACCAGGTTTAAAAATTCCTGGTTCGAACGGCAAACGAGCTCCAATGCTTCGGCTTGAAGATGCTGCCGCCGGAACCATTCGTGCTTTTTCAATATCCACTGCCTGTGGCGGTTCATGATCGGCAGCGGGTCCAGGTTGCGGGGCAGGACGATTTGCAGGCGGCCGCCGCGAAAAGCGATGCGCACGCCCCGGCCCCGGTTGCGGCGCAGCACCTGGCAGGCGATGCCGCTGAAATCTATTGTTTCCATGATCCCTTACCGTTGAAGGGTTCTAATTCAGCTCATAGGAGCCGCCGTAGCGGACGATCTCCACCTGGGGGATGCCGAATTGCAGAAGTTCTTTTTGCAGGTTCAGCAGGGCAGCTTCCTCGCCATGCACCAGGAATATTTTTTTCAAGCGCTTCCAGTCATGACGCGAGAGCCACTCGATGGTCTCGCTGTAATCGGCATGTCCGGAAAAAGCGTTCAGGGTGGCGATTTCGGCATTGACTTTGTAATTCCGCCCGAAGATCCTTATCTCCGGGGCCCGTTCCACCAGCCGCCGTCCCAGGGTGTGTTCGGCCATGAAGCCGACGATGGCGATGATATTGTCCGGATTTTCAATGTTCCTGATCAGGTGGTGCAGGATGCGTCCCGATTCGGCCATGCCGCTGGCCGAAATGATGATGGCCGGGCCGTCGAAAGAGTTGATCTCCTTGGACTCGGCCGTGGCAACCACGTAGCGGATGTTCTCGAAGCCGAAGGGATCGACGTTGGCTCCGGTAAAGCGCTGCATGGTCTCCTCGTCGAAGCATTCGGGATGGATCTTGAAAATGGCGGTGGCGTTGACCGCCATGGGCGAATCGATGAAGATGGGCAGGGTGGGGATCTTGCCCTCCTGCTGCAGGACATGGATCAGGTAGATCAGCTCCTGGGTGCGCTCGATGGTGAAGGCCGGGATGATGATCTTGCCGCGCCGGGCATGGGCCTTGCGGATGATCTCGCCCAATTCCTCTCCGGCCAGGCCGATGGACTTGTGCAGCCGGTTGCCGTAGGTTCCTTCCAGAACCAGGTAATCCATGGCCGGCATGATCTCGGGATCACGGATGATCGGCAGGCCGCGGCGTCCGAGGTCGCCGCTGAAGCCGACGCGCAGACCCTCCTGGATAGTCAGGTGCACCGTGGCCGCGCCCAGGATGTGTCCGGCGTCGCAGAATTCGGCTTCCACTCCATCCATAGGCTTGAATTTGCGGTGGTAGTTGCTGGTAACGAAATTGCCCATGACGGCGACGGCTTCTTCGGCGCTGTACAGGGGCTGGTAAACCGTCAATTTCCTTTCAGGGTGCTTGGCCGACTTTTCCTGGAGGATCTCAAAATCCTTCTGCTGGATATAGGCACTGTCCAGCAGGATGATCTGGGCGACATCGCGGCTGGCGGAAGTGGAATGGATGTTTCCGTTGAAGCCCTTCTGGAGCATGATCGGCAGGGCTCCGGAATGATCGAAATGGGCGTGGGTCAGGATGACGGCACGCACCGCCCTGGGGTCGAACGGAATATCCCTGTTTTTCTGATAGGATTCAGCGCGGCGGCCCTGAAACATACCGCAGTCGATCTGTAGCAGTCGGCCGTCAATATCCAGGAAATGCTTGGAACCAGTCACTTCAGCGCAGGCGCCGTGAGAAAAGAGTTTTATGGCCATTTTTTCTTATACAATTTTTTGCGGGAGATTGCAAGCTGAAAATGCCAACTACTCTGCCGCCTGACCGATCAGCAATACGAACCAGCGTTCGGGAGCCAGCCAGGTGCGAAGTGCGCGGTTGAATTCCTCCAGGCTGATTTTTTCCAGCCGTTCGCTGAAAGCACCGGCCAGGCGATAGGACAGTCCGCTGCCCTCCAGGAAGGCCAGGGTGGCGGAGCGGCGTTCTCGAGTTTCATTCTCACGCCAAAAATCGGCCCGGGCGTAGGCTTTGGCCGCGGCCAGTTCCGCTTCACCACTGCCGGCATCTTGAACCGTTCGCATCAGTTGCATCAGTTCCGACAGCGCCTGCGGACTGCGGCGGTTGTCGGTCTGCAGGTAAACACTGAGCAGCATCGCCTCGCGATTGGGCTGCAATTCAGCGTTCAAGCCGTAGGCCAGGTCGCCGCGGCTGCGCAGGGACCACAAGCGGCTGCCGATGCCTTTGCCCAGCCAGGTTTCCAGCAGGGCGGCCATAAGGAAATTATCTGCTGTTGCTTCGGGCAGCAGCACGGAGAGCGAAACGTGGGCCTGTGCCGCCTGGCGCTCGAGCGTCAGCCGCTGGGCTTGAAGCCGGCGCAGGCCTGCCGGGGTAAACGGCAGCCGCGGCCCAGCGGGGATTACGCCGAGATGGCGGGCAAGGATCGGTTTGATGATATCCGCATCAAGGTCGCTGATGACCACCGCCGTCATGTTGCCGGCTAGGTAATGACTGCGGAAAAAGGCCTGGATATCCTTTTTGCCGATCCCAGCCAGGGAAGTTTCACTGCCGAAGCGCGCCGCACCATAAGCACTGTTGGCAAAAAAAGTCCGGGCCAGGGTCAGGCGCATCAAACTGGTCGGGTCATCCATCTCCCTTTTTTGCAGGTGCAGCATCAGTTCCTTGACCGCAGTGATGCGCATGTCGGAAAAAAGGGGTTGAACCATGATGGCACTGATGATGGCCAGGGTCGCATCCAGGTGCCGGCTCAGCGAACGTACGGTGAGCAGTGTATAATCACCGCCGACCGCCAGAGAAAACGACGAGCCGAAATCCATGAGTTGCTGCAGTTTCGACTGGTCTGGGATCTCCAGGCTCAAGCGCGCCGTGAGGTAGGCCAGGCCGCTGAGTCCGGCCGGATCGTCCCGGTCACCGCCCCGCACCATCAGTTGCACGGAGGTTATAGCCGCGGCGTCATCTTTCTGCAAAATAACGGACAAGCCGTTTTCCAGGGCATAAGCTCCCGGCTCAGGACCCAATTGCCAGGGTATCTCTTGGGCAACGATCCCGACCGTCAGCGCCAACCACAGCAGCAGCCAAGCCATGGAAAGGGATAGTTTTCTCATTTCTTTTTCTCCGCCAGGGGCGTGATGGCCAGCAGTGCCCACTTTTTTCCGCTTAAGTACTTCCTGGCGACGCGGCGCAGATCGGACGAACTCACTTTCTCGACATTTTCGATATAGGCGCCGTTCAAAGGGTTGCGGTTCAGGAGCAGGAAGCGGGCGCTGGCCACGCTCATGTTCAGTACCGCTTCGCGAAAATTCTCGCTGCCGTAAGTCATTTGGTTCTTGGCCCCCCTCAAGAAATCAAGCACGTACATTCTGTCCCTGGGCTGAAAATCCTCCCGACTGAAATTGAAGGAACCGAGTTGGCGCAGGAAGCGGGCCACCTCGTTCTTGGCGCTGCGGATATCCTTTTCCTTCAGAGTAAGATGCAGCAGAATCATGCCGCCGCTGCGCCAGGTCAGGTAACTCATGTCATACTGCTGGGCCAGCTGACGGCCGCCGCGCAGAACCTGGTTCAAAAGCGGGTTCAATCCGCGCCCCAGGATATGGACCAGCAGGTTGAGCGCCAGACGATGCTCATGGTTAAAATCGGGAGCCCGCCAACCGAAAAACAGGTGGCTCTCCTGTATGTCCAACTCAATTTGCTGTTCACTGCTCTTTTTCAGATCCTCTGCCGGTTGAATCGTCGACTCAAGGGCCGGTTTTTTTTCCAATTCACCCCAGCTGCGGCGCACCTCCTTCTCCATCTCGGCCAGTGAAAAAGAACCGATGACCGACAAGGTGCAGCGGCCGGGGACGAGCCGGCGCTCGCAAAATGCATGAAGCTGTTCGACCGTGGCGGCCTGGATGGAACTGCTTTCGCCATAGACCGCCCGGCCGTAGGCATGGCCGGCAAAAAGCCTTTCCATGACAAGCAAACGCCCCAGGTGGGAGGGATTGTCGCGCAATTGCAGGATTTCTTCCTGAATAATGCGCTTCTCCCTCTCCAGATGCTGCGGGTCCAGGCGGCTGTAAAAAACCGTCTGGCGCAGGCGTTCCAGGGCCCAGATGCTGTCTGCGGCCGGGCAGGATATTTCAAAGGTCATCAGGTCGTGATCGGTATGGGCGTTGTGGGCGATGCCGTGGCGGCGCAGTTCCGCAAGCCGGGTTTCGCTGTCGGATTCGGAGCCGGCGCCGAAAAGGAGCAGGTGCTCAAGCAAATGGGCATAACCGCTGGTCTGATCCGTCTCATCCTTGGTGCCAAGATCGATGGCCAAGGTCAGGCCGGTCAGCGGCAGGTCATGCTTCTCCTGCAGCAATACCTGCAAACCGTTCTCCAGGGTGAAATAGGCCGAAGTGGGCAAATTGTCCGCCTCGGCCAGAAGCGCTCCTGGACAAGCCAGCATCGCGGCCAGTACACTCCAGAAAACAACCAGTATTCGTCTGCGTGTTTTCATGGCAAATATTGTAGCAAAGAAAATAAAAAAATCACACCAGCTGCGGCAAACGGTACATTCACCATAATGACCAGACCGACGACCGCGGCCAATTCCTTTCCCAAAAGATCCGCTGTTTACAGGCACAGGATTTTCTGCTATTTTTGTCCATGGCCGAATTATTCATTGCCATTGAAAAAAGACCTGCCGATCGGGGAAAACCATGAAAATGCACACAAAGATCTTTATCGGGCTGGTGGGCGGAGCCATCGTCGGTTCGCTGCTGGCGATGCTGAAACTGGGGCAGGCCACTGCTTATATCAAGCCCCTGGGGGATCTATTCATCAAGTTGCTGAAAATGATCACCATTCCGCTGATCATGGTCTCCATCATGGCCGCCACGGCCGGATTCGCTGATCTGAAAAAACTGGGCCGGGTAGGCTTGAAAGGAGTGTCCTTTTTCCTGATCAGTACGATTTTCGCCGTTTCATTGGGAATGACGGCGGCCAACCTCTTCAAACCCGGCCAGCACCTGGATCCCGAAAAGAAACAGGCCCTTATGGCCGAGATGCGGACCAATGCCGATTTTCAGAAACAAATCGACTCCGGCGTCGGCAAAAAGAAAAAAGCCGCCGATTTTTTCCTCGATCTCATCCCCGCCAACCCCTTTGCCGCCCTGGCCCAGGGCGACATGCTGGCCGTGATCACCTTCAGCGTGCTTCTGGGCCTTGCTTTTTCCCTGATCGCCTCTGCAAAAAGGGAAAAAGTGCTGGAACTCCTGCAGGCGGTCAATGATGCCCTTATCGCCCTGGTCAAGGGGGTTATGAAACTGGCGCCGTTTGCCGTCTTCGCCCTGATCGCCTCGGTCGTGGCCCAGTTCGGCTTCCACTTTCTCCTTTCACTCCTGCGCTATTCCCTGGTAACCATCGGTGTCATGGCGGCGTTCCTGTTCGGTTACTACTCCCTGGCCATCCTGCTTCTGGCCCGCTACAATCCCTTCCATTTTTTCCGCAACTTGAGCGCCGTCGGCCTGCTGGCTTTTTCCACTTCAAGCTCCAATGCCGTTCTGCCTGAAAACATGATCAGCTGCGAGCAGAAGCTGGGCGTCAACCGCGATATCACCTCCTTCATCCTGCCCCTGGGAGCCACCATCAATATGAGCGGCACTTCCATCTACCATGGTGTCAGCGTCGTATTTATCGCCCAGGTGTTCGGATATTCGCTGCCCCTGCAAAAACAGTTGATCATCATTCTCAGCGCCACTCTCGCCGCCATAGGCACGGCCGGGATTCCCGGCATCGGCATCATCACCCTGGCCCTGGTCCTGGGTGCGGCCAATATTCCCGCCGAGGGCATCGGCCTGATCATCGGCGTGGAACGCATCCTCGACATGTGCCGTACCGTGCTGAACGTGCTGGGCGACTCGGCGACCGCCCTGATCGTCGACCGCTCCGAAAAACGGCGGGAACAACGTCAGCGCGGCATCATCCCCTGACCAGGTATCAGTTTCTGCATTTTGCTTCAGTACCTTTTTCTGCGGCCGTTATTTTTTCAGCAATTGCCGTTCGCTGAACATCGCTTCGGGAATGGTGATGTCAAAATCGATTTTCCTGACGATCATTTCCGTTTTCGAGGTATTTCTCAGCTTGTCCTCCATGGTAATCTTCACCGGGTAATAGCGCTCATCGATCGATTCGACATCGTTCACGGTCAACACTTTCAGCAGTTTCCCGCTCTTGGAGTACAGCTCCTCTTTAAGGCCCAGGTAGCGCTCCCTGTCGACCCAGATCTTGCGTGTGTAGTAGGTCTGCTTTTCGATCCTGGAGGTGAGAACCAGTACAAAACAAGGCCGGCCGCCGAGGGAAGCCTCGGCCGCCAACACGGCGGAGTACTCTTCCCTAAGTTTTTTGGAGCGTTCGGTCATGTCTTCGAAGGAGAAGTCGGAGCCCATCATGCTCTGCCGCAGCATGTGCCCTGACAGACGCATGACCCTTTCGGCCGAAGGGTAATAAATCTGGATGATGTCCGCGGTCTTCAGGATCTTGGTTCCCTTGTCCCGGGCCGGGGAAAGAAATTCGATGAACGATTTTTCGTTTCCCCGGGAGTAACTGGTCATGGTCTTGGACAAGGTCCGTCCGCTAATGGTCAGGATCATCTCGATTTCGGAGTAGGCGGTGCCGAAGACCATGTTTTTATCGATGCGATCCATTATTTCAATGGGCGTGGGAACTTTCTCCTGGGGCGCAGCGACCAGCGAAACCAGCAGCCCGCCGAGCATGATGAATATGATTTTTTTCATTGTTGGCTCTCCTTTCAAATTTTCAGTTCCGACCTGAATGCCTCGACCGGGGACATGCGCGCCGATTTCCAAGCCGGGTAGATGACGGCCGCCAGGGTGGTGACAATCCCGAAAAGCACGGAAGCGATCACGATGGAGAGGGTCAGGTCGGGATACAGCGACTTGCCGAAAAAGGAGATGGGAATGTCCATGTTGTCGAGGAGGCTTTCGTTCAGCGCCTGGCCCATATCGATCCCCGTCCGCTCCGTCATGGCGGTGAGCGCGGTGCCGAGCGCCCCGCCGAGCAGGGAACCGATGAGGCCGATATAAAAGGCCTCGGTAAAGATCATGGCCGCGACGTCGCGGTTCTTGAATCCCAGGGCCTTGATGATGCCGATCTCGTGGTAGCGTTCCATCACTGTCATCAGCATGGTGTTCAATATCACCAGGCCGACGATAAACATCATCATGTAGAAGATACCGTCATAGATTTTGCTGACCAAAGGCATGGTATTCTTGATGATGTCGTTTTCCTGCCAGGGGATGACCTGGATTCCCGGTTCCGAATTGCCGGCGATTTTCGTTTGGATCAGCGCAGCGATCTCGGGGGCCTGCTCGGGATGCCTGATCATCAACAGGATCTCCTGGCAGGCATCCCGGTAGTCCATCATCTCCGACGCTTTGGCAAAATCGATAAAGACCGCGTTTTTGTCGAGGTAGGAGAAGCCGATTTCGAAAATCCCGGCGATCCTGAAGGGCAGGGCATAGGTGGAATAGTTGATGTCGGTGGTGACCAGCAGGAGCTCGTCGCCCACCGTTACCCCAAGTTTTTTTGCCAGTTTGCCGCCGATGATCAGGCCCGTCCCGTCCGCGGAGAAAAAGGTCCCCTGCTTGACGAAGCGGTCCAGCTCCATGACTCGCTTCGCTTCCTCGGGATACACTCCGATCGCCAGGCAGGCTTCGTTCTGTTCGCCATGCGCGGCCAAAATGCGGAACTTGATCAGCCGGGATTGCGAATCAATCTCCGGAATATCCTTCAAAATTGCTTCGATACCACTCACGGGGGCCACCAGTTGATCCTTGGGAAAGACCCGCTCCAGTCTCAGGTATTCCTTGTGGACCAGGCGGATGTGGCCGCTCTGCATCTTGATTATCGGTTCCTCCATGCTATGGAGCATGCCGTTGATAAAACTTCTTCCGAAAACCAGGGAAACCATGCCGATGACGATGGCCAGGATGGTCAGCCCCGTCCGTCTTTTGTTCCTGCGGATGTTACGCCAGGCAAATTTCATGATATTGCGGATCATTTTTTATACCTCAATCATTATATATGCCTCAAGGCCTTGATGGGATCCATATTCGCCGCCTTCCTGGCCGGATAGGCACTGGCCAGAAGCGCGATGACCGTGCCGAAGACAAAAACCATCAGCAGGACGTTGAATGTCAGGTCCGCGTAAAAAACGTCCTTGACGGGATAGATGGATTCCGCCATCCGGCTCCAGGTCTCGCCCGCAAAGGTCATCGAGAATCCCTTGACCTCCAGGTACCAGCTGATGAGGCCGCCGATGGCGCAGCCCAGCAAGGAGCCTATCAGGCCGATGAAACCGCCTTCGCAAACGAACAGGATCATGATCTCGCGCTTTTTCATGCCCATGGCGGCCAGCATGCCGATCTCGCGGGTCCGTTCCATTACCGTCATCAGCATGGTGTTGACGATTCCCACGGAAGCGATGAGCAGCATAATGAAAATAATGATGCTGCTGTTCTTGGTCTTCATTTCACTGACGGCCAGGAAGTCGGAGGCCAGCTCTTTCCACGAACGGGCTTCAAAACGCGACGAGGGTCCGTTCAGCAGCGTCTCGCTGCGCGCCTTCACCGCGTCGATCAGCTTGTCTTCATCTGAAACCAGGCGCAGAACAATCTCGGTCGCCTGCGAAGGCAGGCTGAGCCCATCCCTGGCCACGGCCATGGGGATGATGATGCGGCCGCCGTCAACGGTGGGATTTCCCGATGCGAAGATCCCCTTGACCTCGATGTCCATGGCGTTCCAGTTGAAGTTTTCCTTTTCATTGGCGGTGATCATGCGCAAGGTCAGCGAATCGCCCACCGCCAGGCCCATGTCCTCAGCCAGGTCCTCGCCCACCAGGATCATGGAATCGCCGGCTTGCAGCCAGTCTCCCTGCAGGATCGATTCCTTGATATTGAAGATTTCGGGATCACGGTCTGTTTCCACGGCCACTCCCAAGCAGGGGAGTTCATCGGCCCCCTTGATCAGGGTGGCACCGAACAGGATGCGGCTCTCCACGGCCTGGACGCTGGGGATCTTAAGCAGGGCCGGGTAGTAGAGCTGCGGGTCCCTGATGGTGAGGTCCATGGGGAAATCATTGCGCCTGTCGAAGTATCCCTGTTTGAATATTTTGATGTGCGAGGTCTGGCAGTTGATGATGTTGGAGATGGAGTCCTTGTCTATGCCGTTCATCAGCGAAATGGTGATGATCAGCAGGGCCAGCCCGAAAGAGGTGGCGAAAAAGGTGATGAATGTCCGTCTCTTGAACCGGAAAATGTTGCGAAAAGCCAATTTAAAATAGGGCAGCATCTGTCACTCCCTGGTCTGGTCGGAGGCGATACCGCCGTCTTTCAAGCGGACAAGCCTTCCGGCCTGATCCATGACCATTTGATCATGGGTGGAGAATATAAAGGTGGCTCCTGTTTTTTTGTTCATCTCGCTCATCAGCTTCAGGATATCCTTTCCGGTCTGCGAATCGAGGTTGGCCGTGGGTTCGTCGGCCAGAATGAGCTTGGGTTGTTTCACCAGGGCCCGGGCAATGGCCACCCGCTGCTGCTGGCCGCCGCTCATTTCCGAGGGCCTGCGATTCATGAAATCCTCGAGTCCAACATCGAAGAGAATCCGTTCGATTTGCTCCCGCCTTTGGCGCGGTCCCAGGTCTCCCTTCATGAGCAGGGGGAATTCGACGTTCTCATAAGCGGAGAGGACCGGGATCAGGTTGAAGGTCTGGAAAATGAAGCCGATGTGACGGCGGCGGGTGTCGGCCAGTTCGTTGCCGCTCCTGGCGCCGGCATCCTGGTCGTCAAAGAAAAAGGTCCCCGACGTCGGTTTGTCCAGGCAGCCGATGATGTTCAGAATGGTGGTCTTGCCCGATCCCGAAGGCCCGGCAATGGAAAGGAATTCTCCCTGCCCCACGGAGAACGAGACCCCGGCCAGGGCCGGGAAATCGACTTTTCCGGTATGGTATGTCTTGGAAACGTTTTCGAATCTGATCAATGGCATGTCATCCTCCTAAAAATTGACTTTCAGCCAGATAAAAAACAGATTGCGTTTGCTGGCGTTGAACTCCCCTTCCCGGTGTCCCATGGAAATATACAAACCACCGGAAAGGGAGACATTCTGTGAAACATCGAAGGCAAGCACCGGATTGACGATAAAAGAGCCGTCGCCCCAGTTGCCGATATAAGTAAGAGAGGCCGACCAGAAATCATTAAGACCGTAACGGAGCAACGAAAGAAAGTAGGTCGTTCCCAGGGTGAAGCGGTCGCCGCTGAGCAGTTTTTGGAAATCGTATTGCGCCGAATCCCGTTCACCACCCGCATCGTAGAAGAACTCGTTTAGCCAGTATAATCCTTTGTTGGCGGGGAAAGTGTAATCGAAGCCGAGGACCAGCTTGGAGTCGCGCCGCTGTAAAGAGACGAAATACCCGTACTCCAGCCACCAGCCGATGCCGTTCTCGCCCCTCAGGTCGAAACCGTATACCGAAGTGCCGGTATCGCCCCGGCGGATCAGGGTGAAGGCTGCATCGATGTTGGAAATCCGCGATTGGACACGTAGGGCCGATTTGGAGGTCTTGAATTCATCGTCGGGAGAGAAAACACCCGTCAGGCTGGAAAAGGCAGCGAAGGGAACATATAGCTTGAATGCGTTGGCTCCGGGCTTCTCTTCCTTGGGATCCAGGATATTGACCCGGTTGAAGACGTCGAGCGGCGCCCAGACATAGGAGACTCCCAGGGCCACCCTCTGTTTGCCGATGGACAGGTCGAAATGCTTGAAGTACAGGTCAATATAGATCCGGTCGGGATCGATCCGGTATGCTTTCTGATCCGCGCCTTGTCCCGGATCGTACGTGCCCAGTGGGGAAGTGAGAGTACCGTGAAATGAGAAGATATCGACGGCAAGGTTGACCGTCACTTTTTTCGAGGGCGAGGCCTTGAGGTCCAAGCGCAGCCGGTTGTAGTCACCCAGTTTGATTTTTTCCGAAAAATTCCGCCATGACAGCGCCGGGTTTTCGATCAGAAAAAGGCGATTCTCGAAATATCCGGAAAACTCCGTTTCCGGACTCAGCCATCCTCCGCAAAGGAGAAAGAGGATCGCGAGATAAAAGGATTTTTTCATTTTTTTATGCTTTTTTTCCGAGGCAGCCGCTTTTTTAATGCGGGCGCCGCCGCTTTTTCAAGCACCGTCGCCTTTTCCCCATGGCTGCCGTTTCTGGCCAGGGCGGTCATGCCGGTGATGGCGCCCAGGTTCATCGAATCAAGGGCCGAACTGGGAACGATCACGAGCGACCCCTTCTCCTTCAACCCCTCGAAGAGCATGTTCATGCCCCGCAACTGCAGGGCCACGGGATTGTCCAGGTACTGTTCGCTGGCCGCAGCGAAATTCCCGGCGATCTCGGTTTCGGCGCTGCCGAGAATCACCCGCGCCTGGCGTTCCCTCTCGGCCTGGGCCTGCTTGCTCATGGCATTGGCCAGGGATTCGGGAATGATGATATCCTTGATGCCGACATAATGGCAGGTGATTCCCCAGGGATTGGTGTATTCGTCGAGAGTCTCCTGCAGGGCCGCGGCGATCTTGTCCCGGTTCTGCAGCAGGTCGGCCAGCTTGTGCTTGCCGATGGTATCCCGCAGACCTGTCTGGGCCAGATAAGCCACGGCCTCCTTGTAGTCACGCACTTCCAGGGCCGCCTTTTCCGCGTCCCACACCATCCAGTAGACCACGGCATCGACGTTAACCGGTACCGTGTCATTGGTCAGGGCCTGTTCCGCCATGAAATCAGTCACTCGGACCCTCTGGTCGATATACTTGTAGATGGTATCGATGAGGGGAATGATCAGGAACAAGCCCGGTCCCCTTAGGCCCTTGAACTTGCCCAGCCGTAGTACCACGGCTTTTTCCCACTGGTCGGCGATGCGTATCGCTGCGGCGAACATGAACGCCACCAGGGTGATGGCTGCCAGGAGAAGAGGGCCGATGATCTTTTTCATGTAGAACGCTCCATGCACCGCCATAACAACGATCAGAATCGCCAGGGAAATGCGATTGAAAAATTTCCTGTCCTCGATCAAATGCTTCATTTTTTTCCTCCAGCCCTGCGTTTTAATTCCTCGATGATCTCTCCGATCGTAAAGCCATAATTGGCGGCAATGGTGACGAACTCATCGCAGATTTTCTTCAGTTTATTCAGATGTTCTTTTCGGGGGATCTCGATCTTGACCGAATCGATGAAGGTGCCGGTTCCCTGCTGGGTTTCCAGAATGTTCTGGATTTCGAGTTCTTTGTAGGCCTTGATGACGGTATTGAGGTTGATTTTCAGCTCCACGGCCAGGGCACGGGCGGTGGGGAGCTGCTCGCCCATTTCCAGCTTGCCCGTGGCGATGCCGTAGCGGATCTGGTCGATGATCTGACGGTAAAAGGGAATGCCATTCTTCGGGTCGAGGAAGAACTTGATCATATCCCGGTGCCTCCCAAACACCTATTGTACTATTCAGCTATTACATTAGTTGATTAATACATTAATAATATAAATCGGATTTCACTGCTTGTCAACCCCACAGGGATTTAATTTTATTTTTAATGATTTTCATTTTTTCGCAGTTTTCGCGACACCTCAAAAATAGATCCGCAAAGAGGTGTACAACATGGCCGGGTAGGCTCCGAACTCAGAGTGGAAAATGGTCGAGCTTTTGGCTGCGCTGGGCGCTGTTTTTTCGGGCCTTTTGCCCAAACCGATGTAAGCACCGCCTCCCAGGTAGATATTCTCGGCAATATTGTATTCCAGTGCGGGAGCCAATGTCAGCGATCCGTCGTCGAGATTGACAAACGCCACGCCAGTGAAAGGAATCAGCGGGGTTAGCTGGCAGGTCATGCCCAGGTTCAGGTAGTGCTGCCCCATCAGGTAAGATGCCCCCTCGGTAAAGGCGGTGCTGGAAAAAACCTTGCCGTACTCTGCCGGTTTTTTCTTCCCCGCCGAGTTAAAATGGTACTCGCAGAACCCGTAAAATCTGCCGTTGAAATTGTAATCCACGCCCAACGAAGCCCGGAGATAAGTTTGGCCGTCATTTTCATTCCCGTCGAGAGGCTCGTTATCCGTGCAAAATAAACCCGCATCCACCAGGGCCGTTTCAAGCCAGACACCGGCACCTCCGACAGCTCGGGTGAAATCCAGCCCGATCAAGAGATTCTCCCGAAATCCCATTAATAGAAGGGCAATATCGGTTTTCCACAGGTAGGCCTTGCCTCTGAGATAGAAGGCGCTGTTTTTAAACTTGAACTCTTTGCCGGGAATATATCCCAGATCCAATTCATTCATCATGCCCAGGGGGATGCGGACACGAACCGCATCCACCCCCCTTCGCTCTTCGCTGTCCAACTCATTAAAGGCAAACGGAGCGATGACATCGGTCGGATTGATAAAACGGCCGCTGCCCCAGGCAATGGCCTGCCGTCCGACAAAAATATCCGCACCTGCAGTTTTGATCGTGAAAAAACAGCGGTCCAGGTTGTGAAAAATCCCAAAACTGCCGGTCGTTTTCGCTCGGCCGGGATAAAGGCGGCCGGGCAGATCACCCACGCGGTAGGTGCCGGGATCGGGGGCGGAAAAAAAGATATCATCCTGAAACAGCAGCGGGTCCTGGATGCGCGGGGAAAAATCATATGCCGCCTCAAAAGACAGCCAGCGGCAAGGCTGGCTGGAAAGCTTCAGGCGCAGGCGATTGTTCACGGCTCCGACAGGAGGTTCCCTGACCTCTTCCGTGCCCAATCGGTAAACAGGCGTTTTAAAACCGGTAAAGAAAAATTTGTAATAGCCGCTGACATCGATAAAATCACTGCCGGCGGATATTCCATTGGCCGCCCAAAATAACAGCGTAATGAATAAAACCGGATATATCAATGCTTTTTTCATTTACTGCTTATTTTTTCAGCTCATCAGCGGCGATGGTGCCGTCCTTCAGAGTAATGACCCGCCGGGCCCGGCTCATAATCATCTCGTCATGGGTAGAAAAGACGAAGGTCATGCCTTTTTTTTCGTTCAATTCCTTCATCATGTCCAGGAGTTCGGAGCCGGTTTTGGAGTCCAGGTTGGCGGTCGGCTCATCGGCCAGGATGAGATCGGGATTCGAGACCATGGCCCGGGCGACGGCCACCCGCTGCTGCTGACCCCCGGATAGCTTTGCCGGCAGCCGCTGGGCATACTCAGCCAATCCCACATCCGCCAATATCTCCATTACCCGCTTATGCCGCTCCGCTTTGGGAACCCCCTGCAGCAGCATAATGTATTCAACGTTTTCTTCCACCGTCAGTACGGGAATCAAATTGTAAGCCTGAAAAATAAAACCGATATGGTCGCGCCGGAAATCCGACAGCTCTGAACCTTTTATTTCGGACAATGGCTTTCCATTAAGCAAGACTCGCCCCGATGTGATAGTATCCAGGCCGGACATGATATTTAAAAACGTGGTTTTTCCGGAACCGGATGGCCCCACAATGGCGGTAAATTCACCGGCCGAGATCGTCAGATCCACCCCCCGGACGGCTTGTACTTCCACACCATTGTCCTCATAGGTTTTTTTTACATTTTCGGTCACGATGATAGGCACTTGCTTCTCCATTTTTTTCTCCTTCACAAACTTTTTCTCAGGGCAGTGGCGATGCGCAAGCGGCCGGCCACCCAGGCCGGGTAAACTGCCACCAGCATGGTAAAAAAAAGAACTCCGACAGGAAAGACAACATAATGCCATTTGTTCATCACCGGGTGGATCAGTTCGTGGAAGGTGGTGCCTGCAAATTCAATGCCCCGGTAATCGATACCGGTATGAGCAAAAATCAAAGTCAAAGTCATGCCCAGGGCAGTGCCCAAAATGATACTGATCACAGCCAGGGCACCGGCTTCCAGGACAATAAGCTTGCGAAGCCCCGCGGGTCGAGTTCCCACCGCCCTCATGATGGCGAACTCGAACATCCGTTCGTACAAAGACATGAACAGCGAATTGATAATGCCAAAAACGACCACACAGCCAAGAATCACCGCCATAATTAGCAGAGAGATGTCGACCATACCCAGAACCGCTTTCATCTGGGGCAGCAGTATGGTCCAGGGCACGGCTTCATTATCAAACCGGGAATATTTCTTCCAGAAAGAAATGCCTGGCATATCTGCAGTTTTGAGATCTTTGAATTTTATGGCAATCTGGTGAATCCGCTTTCCGATCCCCAGCATCTGCTGTGCCTTTTCAAGCCGGATGAAGGCCAATCCCGAATCCATTTCCCTGATTCCGAATTGATAAATTCCGGAAATTCGGAACATTTCCTGCGCCAGGTCACCGGTTTTGGCCTGGGACACGGTAGCCACCACGCGATCACCCGGCGACACTTCCAGGTCCTCTGCCAGTTTGCTGCCAATCACCATGTCCCGGGGATTGTCACCCTCGAAGAAACTGCCTTTTTGAATGGTGTTGGCGATTTTGGAGAGAAACCTTTCACTCCCCGGCTCCACCCCCACCAACAGGGCGACATTCACGTTGGCCGCAGACGCAACCATCCCCATGCTGAGGGTACGCAGAGTGTAATTGGCTACCAGTGGGTCCTGCTTCAATTCAGTTGTCACCTGGTCCAGATTATTGACCGTCTTCTCGACTTCCTGGGTTTCCCGGAAATCGCCGCCGTGAATCTGAGCTTGTCCCAAAAATGATGATGTGGCGGATTGAATCATGTTGTTGATCATACCCTCCATCAATGCAGCAGTGAAAATAAGGGATGCCAGGCCAATGCCTATGGCAATACTGGTGATGATGGTCCTGCGCTTATTCCTGAATATATTTCGCCAGGCCAATTTAATATAAAACCACATTCATGGCCTCCTTTGTCGGTGCTGGCAGGCAGGCGGTGGTTGACGCCCGGTGCAGACTGGCATGCATGTTCACTTTCCGCTTCAATGGACGCGCATGGCCCTGGCCGGATCTGTGTGAGCGGCTTTCAGGGCCGGAAAAAATCCCACCAGCGTGGCAGACAGCAACACGGTAACAGCCGGGATGGCAAAACTCCTGGTATTGATTTCCGTAAACATATGCTGGAATTTTATGCCGCCGTAGGTCATGGGTTCCGACATGGAAATGCCGTGAATCGAAAAGAGGTAATTCAGAAGCAGCCCCACAGCGGTTCCCAGGACAATACAAATTGCCCCCAGGATATTGATTTCCAGAAGTACCATTTTTATGATTTGGCCTGGTTTGGTTCCCACGGCTTTCAAAACACCGTACTCACGCCGGCGTTCCAGCACAGACATCAGCACGGTATTTAACACACCCACGGCCACGACCAGGACAATGATCAGCAGCGTGATCCACATGCCGGCTTTATCGGCCTGCATGGCGATGTAAAAGGACCTGGCAAATACCTGCCAGGGTTCCACCGCCAGGCTTGCTTCCCCGACGTTTATTTTTTTCTCAAGGATATCGCAGAGCGGAGCGACATCAGTCAAACTGCGGACCGTGACGGCAATTTCATGGACGCGCGCGCCCATTACCAGCAGTTCCTGGGCAGCGGCCAGGGGAAGGTAGAAGGACGAACGATCGCCAATCTCATCGCCGCTCTCCATGATCCCCACTATCCTGTACCTGTCGTTGGCAATGGAACCATCCGCCGCCTGGGATACAATCACCACATCCTCGTTTACCCCTGCTTGCAGCAGTTTTGCCAGTCCCTTGCCGATCATCACGGCATGGGCATCCTCAGCCGCAAACATGGACCCCGAGATGATTTTTTCAGCGAACTTTGTGGTCCGCATCTCTCTTTCAGGATTGATACCGATAATCCGCACCCCGGCGCTTTTCTCGCCCACCGACACCAGACCCGCTGCATAGAGCCGCGGCGTCCAGGAATCCACCTTGTCCATTTGTTCCAAGATCTTTTCAATCTCCAGCGGACGGTTGATGGTTTTATAAAGAGAGGGATGGGCCAGGTAATCTTTGGCGTGCACCTGGATATGCCCTGTCTGACTGCGGGTAAAGGTGTCAATAATACCGTTGTACGTTCCATCGGAAAACCCGATAAAAAACGCCGCCAGCACAAATCCGCCAAACATGCTTAAGGCCGTCAGTATGGAGCGGCGTTTTTGGCGGATGATATTTCGCAGCGCGATCTTCCACATGATCATGATGACTTCTCCATTACTTGTTTACTCGGCTAATCCCTTGACCTCAGGTTGCGCAGGGAAAAAATCTTCTTGTCCACGGCGGTATCGAATTGGGCTTCCAGGTAGCGGACAACGGTTTTATTCCCCTTTTTGTGAGTTGGCACCAGTTCCATAAGTGCCGGGATGGTGCGCTTGCCGAAGGTCTTGACATCTTTGTATACGATTTCTCGCATCAGCTTGCCCTTTTCATCGTAATATTTTGCCCAAAGTGGAATGGAATCTTTTTCACGGACCGCGCTGACAATGTGTCCCCAAACGATGGGCAATCCTTCCTTGGGCACACACTTCACATACACAACGCCCGCTTGCGGATTTTCAACATCCGTGAAATCAAAGGTGTAATCTTCAAGGAAAGTATACTCTTTGACCAGGTCATCGTTGGTAAAATCCGATCCCATCCACGAACCCATCATCATGGATGGAGGAATCTTTATTACTTTATTGGTTTTGGGAAGAAAATTCCACATCTCGTTGCCCACGCGCAGCGTGGCCATGCCGCTCTCTTTTTTTGGTTCAAGGATTCGAATAAAGGTCTTGTCCATCCCGACGCTCCAGGCTTTCATTTTCAGGGTTCGCCGCCAGTGGGGGGTGACAATTTCCATCTCCATCACCAGAGAGCCGGATCGGCTGCGATACAGTTCATCCATATTTTTTACGATTTCCCTGGCATCAGCCTGCGCAGGAGCCGCTTCCACGAAAGCGGCGGCGGCAAAAGAAAACAGCAGCCAACCCATGGTCTTACAAAGTAAAGAATCCGAAGAGAATTTTTTTCTCATTTTAACCCCTTGTCTTTTGCGACCGACCCACGGTTCTTTTTTCGCATTTTTCCATCCTCGCAGTTCACTATTAGCATATATATTTAATTCTGCGCAACGTTTTCCCGATTGTCAACTCATTCTCACTTTAAAATGCACCTTGCCTGAAACGAATGCCAGAAGCATCACGAACAATTGAACAGGAATAAGTCCTGTCCTGCATAATATGATCACCGCCCTTATTCCACTTGTGATATGATTTGCCGGGCGGGCGTTGACAGATTGCCCGGACGACTCAAGGAGGGTACATGAAGAAGTCCGTTTTGCTTTTGCTCGTTTGCCTGGTAGGAGCCATGCTGCCGCTGCCGGGAGCGGTCTCCGCTCAGGTCGACCTGGTCAGCCGCTATATCTGGCGCGGCTTCGACCTGCTGCCCGACGGCCACGCGGCCATCCAGCCGTCGCTCACCGTCGACCTGGGCAAGAGCGGTTTTTCATTGAACGTCTGGAGCAGCTTCGCCCTGGCGCAGCGCGGCGTGTTCAAGTACTCCGACGAGATCGACCTGACCCTCGAGTATGCCTTCAAGATGCCGGAGGGTTGGGAATTGAGCGCCGGCGTCATCCACTACGGCTACTGGTTCGCGGAAGATTTCAAATTCAAGGACCATACATCCCAGGAGGTGTACGCCACGGTCACCAGTACCGACCTGCCGCTGTCACCGGAGCTTTGCGTCTATTACGACTTGAATCTGGGCAGCGGTCTTTATGTCACCCTCGGCGGCAGCCAGGAATGGAAAGCAAGCGAAAAAGTGAACGTGGAGGTGGGCGGGGTCATCGGCTTCAACAGCAGGCAGTATATCGACAAGACGGGATTCTCCGATATCGGCATCTACGCCAGGCTGGCGCTGACCGCGGGCAAACTGACGCTGATCCCTTCGCTCAACGTGATGATCCCGTTATTGGACGAGGTCAACGAGGATACTGAAATCTGGTTCGGTTTCTCCGCGGCACTATAGACAAAGGTTTATCCGGCCTTGGTCTCTTGCCATTCATTCCGGGACCTGGCGGCAATTGATAATACTTCCGACAGTGGGAAAAAACTATCTGCCGTATTTCAAAGTCAGGTGGATGCTGATGGCGCTGACAGCGGCCGGGGTCACACCGGGGATGCGCGCCGCTTCGCCCAGGGTTCGCGGTCGCCCCTTGGCCAGTTTTTGCCTGACTTCGCTGGAGAGGCCGTCAACCATCATGAAATCCAAGCCGGAGGGAATGGCGGTCTTTGCCATTTTTTTTGTTTTGGCGACTTCCCGTTTCTGGATATCGATGTAACCCTCGTACTTGACGCAAGCCTCGATGTAGGAAACATCGGTCAGGGTCTTGCTTTTCAGCAGCGGCTGGCCGTACAGCGCTTCCAGGGCGGCAAAGTCCATCCCGGGCCTTTGCAGTATCTTGAATAGGGTTTCCGACTTGCCTTCAATATGTGCCCTGGTCCGGGACAATTCCTTGATCAGACTCTGGCGCCTATCCAGCTTGCGCATCTCACGGTCATGATCCCGCCGCGAAACCAGTCCCAGCCGCAGGGCGTGTCCGCCCAGGCGCTCAAACACATTGTCTTCCCGCAGCTGCAGGCGGTATTCGGCCCGCGCCGTGAATAGACGGTACGGCTCATCGACGCCGTTTCGCACGATATCGTCAACCATGACCCCGATATAGGCTTCCTGGCGCTCCAGGATGAACGGCGCTTCACCCCTGGCCTTGAGCACGGCATTGATCCCGGCCATGAGCCCCTGGCCGGCGGCTTCCTCATACCCGGATGTCCCGTTGACCTGGCCGGCAAAAAACAGGTTGCTGATCTGCCGGCTTTCCAGACTGGCATTCAGCTGGCTGGGCTGAATGGCGTCGTACTCGATGGCGTAAGCCGGGCGCATCATCCGCGCCCGATCCAGACCGGGGATGGCTTGCAGGATTTTTTTTTGAATTTCGACCGGCAGGCTGGAAGAGAGGCCGTTGACGTAAATTTCCTTGTTTTTCAGCCCTTCCGGCTCCAGGTAAAAATGGTGCCTTTCGCGGCCGGGGAACTTGACGATCTTGTCTTCAATGGAAGGGCAATAGCGGGGACCGACGCCCTGGATTTGTCCTGAATACAAAGGCGACAAATGCAGATTTTCGCCGATGATGCGGGCGACCGCCGTAGTGGTGTGGCCCAGATAACAGCACACCCGGTTTTTGACTTTGCTGCGGGTATGCATGGAAAAGGGCAGCGGTGGTTCATCACCGGGCTGGGGAGCGAAATTCTTCCAGTTGATGCTGTCGGCGTGCAGCCGCATGGGAGTTCCGGTTTTCATGCGCAGGATTGCAAAACCCAGGTCACGGATATTTTCCGCCAACTGCAGGGAAGGGGGCTCGTTGGCCCGGCCGGCGGCGTAGGAGGCGCTGCCGATAAATATACGCCCGGCCAGGAAGGTCCCGGAGCAGACGATCACCGCGTCGGCGCCGAGGACTTCACCATCGCTCAGCCTGACTCCGCTGGCCCTGCCATTGCGCACTACGATCTCGTCGGCCATGGCCTGGTACAGGCTCAGGTTCGAAACATTCTCCAGGAAACTTTTCAGAAAACCGCGGTAGGCGACCTTGTCGTTCTGAGTGCGCGTGGCTCGCACCGCCGGGCCCTTGCTGCGGTTCAGTACCTTGAAATGGATGCCCGTGGCGTCGGCGCTGCGGGGCATGATCCCGCCCAAAGCATCGATCTCCTTGACCAGGTGTCCCTTGGCGATGCCGCCGATGGAAGGATTGCATGACATTTGGGCGATGGCGTCCAGATGCATGGTCAGCAGGACGGCATCGGCCCCCATCTTGGCCGCGGCATAAGCGGCTTCAATCCCGGCGTGACCGCCACCGATGACGATGACCCTCATTTGCCGATACAGAATTTGGCGAACACGCCCTGGAGGATGTCGCCAGGGGCGATCGTTCCGGTCAATTCGCCGATGAGACTAAGCCCCTGGCGAATCTCTTCGGCGACCACTTCGGTCGATTCCAGTCCCTCGATCTGCATTTGATCGATGCGCTTCATTTTTTTTAAAAGTTTTTCCAGCAGGATCTTTTGCCTGAAATTCACCACGGTCTGACCGCAGGCTTCCGGCATCTGCCTCAGCAGGCTCTTCATGAAATTCACTGCCACATCGAGGTTGTCCCCGTTCTTGGCCGATATCAGATGCACGGTCTCCTCGGGAAAAGCGGCTTTGACGCATTTCAAGATATCGGCATGCGCCACATCGCTTTTATTGGCCAGCAGGATCCGCTTTTTGGCAGCAAGCAACTTATAAATCTGCATATCGGTTTCAGCAAGAGGTAGCGAAGCGTCGACCATGAACAACACGGCATCGGCCTGGGTGATCTTGGCCAGGCTGAGCTCCATGCCCTGCGTCTCGATATCATCGCCTGAATCGGCGCGGATGCCGGCCATATCTGTGATATGAAAAGGAAAACCGTCCAGAACCAGATTTTCCTGGATATAATCACGGGTTGTGCCCGGAAGCGCGGAAATGATCGACCGCTCTTTCAGCAGCAGGGCATTGAATAAAGAAGATTTTCCCACATTGACCCGGCCGGCGATGACCACATGCAGCCCATGATTCAGGATTTCATTGAAACGGCTTTGCCCCAGGATTTTTTCCAGAGCGACTGCCGCGCCAGCCAGATCGCCGGCGGTTTCTGTCGCATCGATATGCTGGTCCTCGGCGAATTCGATACGGGTTTCAATTTGGATAGCCGCCTGAACCAAGGCGGCACGAAGTGAAGCAACGGTTTTGGAAAGCCGGCCTTCCAGATTATTGAATTGCATGAGGGCCCCGGCCCGGGAATTGGCCTGGATCAGATCATTGACCGCTTCAGCCTGCATCAGGTCCAGCTTGCCGTTCTTAAAAGCACGGAAAGTGAACTCGCCGGGCAGGGCCGCTCTGGCGCCGCACGCGCATATCAGCCCAATCACCTCCTCGACGACGAACAGGTTTGAGTGCAGTGAAATTTCAGCCATATCCTCACCGCTATAGGAACGCGGAGCTTTAAAAATGACTGTCAGGCATTCATCGATGCGTCGATCCTGGTGATGGATGAAGCCGTGGTAACTGTGTCGGGCCTCCAATTCTGCCGGCAGCGGCCCGATGATTTTTCTGACAATGCTTTCGCTTTGGTTTCCGGAAATCCTGATCAGGGCAATGCCGGCCCGCCCCGGCGGCGTGGCCAGGGCTACGATCGCATCATCATCCATTCAGCTTTTTGCGGATAGTGATGACCTTCAAAAAATTGTCGCCGTCGCTTTTCGATTCCAGATCCAGGTATTTGTTGATGGTCATGTGGATGATGCGCCGTTCAAAAGGATTCAGTTCGGGAAGTTCGATGGCCCTGCCGTTGCGCCTGACCTGTCGGGCGAACCTGTGGGCTTGGCTGCTCAGTTCCGCTTCCTTTTTCTTGCGGTAATTCTCGCACTCGCAATAGATCTTCTTGCCGATATCGTCGGCAAAAAGCCGGTTAAGCAGGTATTGGGCGGCATTGAGCAGGTTGCCGTTCTGGTAAAGCATCAGCTTGTAGTCTTCACCGGAAAAATTGACCCGTAAAAATTCGCTCTTGCTTTCAAGTTCAAACTGCAGATCCATTTTCATTTCATCTATCAGCAATTTAACAAAATCCTCCAGCCCCTTCTGCTCACTGCCGTCGGAACTCCAGGCTTCGATAAAAATTTCTCTTTGTTTGTGCCCGAAATATTTTGTTTTTTCAGTTATGATGCGGTACTTCAGTTTTTCCTCTTCAATGCCGAAATCTTCTGCCGCTTTCTGGATGGCATCTTTCAGAGAATTGGCGACGAATTCCTTTTTGTCGCTCATTTTTCTTTGGCTCCCTTCTTCCTCTTCATTATTTTTAACTCGTGTTCCTCATCTTTTTTCTTTTTATGGATCTTCTCGTTGATAAGGTGCTGCTGGCCGATCTGCAGCACGTTCGAGAAGCACCAGTACAGGTTCAGGCCGCTGGGAAAAGAGGCGAACATAACGGTCATGACGACCGGCATGATGTACATCAGTTTTTTCTGCATATCGTCGCCGCCCGAGGGGGTCATGCGCTGCTGGATAAACTGAGTCAAGCCCATCAGGATGGGCAGGACATAATACGGGTCTTTTTTTGACAGATCGGTGATCCAGAGGATCCAGGGCTCATGGCGGACATTGATGGAAACCGAGAGCAAACGGAAAAAACCGAACAGGATCGGCAGCTGCAGCAGGATGGGCAGGCAGCCCCCGGCCGGATTGACCTTTTCCTGCTTGTAGAGGGCCATGATCTCCATGTTCATCAGCTTGCGTTGTTCCATGTCCTTGGTGTTTTTGTATTTTTTCTTGATGGCCTTCATTTTGGGCTGCAGGCTCTGCATCTTGGCCATGGAGACGCTGGAAGAATAGGTCAGCGGAAAAAGGATCAGCTTCAGGAACAGGGTGAAAAGTATCAGGGCCCAGCCGTAGTTGGGAAGGAAGCCGTGAATGAGAACGATGCCCTTGAGCATGATCTTGGCAATGGCACCGAACCAGCCGTAATCGATGATCTTGTTCAGATCGGGAAATTCCTTCTCCACCGCGGCCAGGATTTTTTCATCCTTGGGGCCGATGAAAAGCGCCGTCGGATTGGTGACGATCAGGTAGGAATACAGCTTGGCCTGGTTCTTGGCCAGGGGTTGCTTGATCACCTGATAGGAGAGTTTGGATTTAAGCGGGTCGGTCTTGAATACAGCGGCGAAATAAGTCGTTTCATAGGCCGCCCAGTAAAAGCCGGAGCCTTTTTCACCGGCGATCTTTTCAAAGGACTGGCCGGCCTGGGGCACGGTCTTCTGCTTGGAAAAGACAACGGTTTCCAGTTTTTCGTTTGCGTAGGCGGCGATCTGCAGGTTCATCATCATGGAACGGTCGCCGCTGTCGTTGTTTTCCAGGTCGGGACCGAAAACCACTGGCAGGGCGTCGACGACCTGGCCGTTGCGCCTGACCTGGAAATCGAGACGGATCAGATAACTGTCGCCGCTGAAGACGAATTTTTTGGTGGCCGTCAGGTTCTGGGCCAGGTCGGCAAATACAAAAACAAGTTCTTTCTGCTCGCGGCCGTTGATACGCACCGTGGATTCACCCTGGTACTGGAAAAGGGCCTTGTTCAGGATTTTTGAAAAATCATCTTTTTCAGAAAAAAAGTAGAAAGGGTAAAAATTGGATTCCTTGGCGCTGTGCGATATTAGGTCCATGGCTTTGCCGGAGTCATCCTTGTATTTTTTCAATACGAAAGATGTCAGGCCGGCGCCGCGGTTGGTGAACAAGGCTGTAAAATCAGGGGTGTCCACGGTGACGGTTTGTTCGTCAGCGGCCATCATGTCCTTTTCCACCGCCGGCAGGATCGCTTCACTTTCCTGAACGACCGGTTTTTCCTGGCCCAGGATCGAGCCGATATCCGGTGCCGAAGTCACCCCGGTTTCAGCGGCTGCTGCTGGTTTTTCCGGCTGCGCTGCCTCGGTATTCACGGGTACCTGACGAGGAGCCACCGGCTTGGGCATGAAAAAATACTGGTAGACCAGCAGAACCGTCACGGAGAGAACGATGGCCAGAATTAACTTTTTTGTATCCATTTTGATTTCACCTCTAATAATTCGGGAACCGGGTCATGCCCGCCGGCATGAAAAGGATGACATTTAAGAATCCTCTTGAGACCTAGAAACACGCCCATGAGAGCACCGTGCTTTTCCACCGCCTCATATGTATATGTGGAACAGGTCGGTAGAAAGCGGCAGTGGCGTCCAAGCAGCGGCGAAAGGGCCATTTTGTATATTTTGATCAAAAGAAGCAATGCCTTTTTCATTTTAACGGTAATTGATCTTTACTAAAGCATCGAGGAACAGATTTTCCACCTGCCCGGCATTGCGGCGGTCGAATTTGTTTTTCATGGAAACCCACAGGTCATGAGGGTCGGCAAGCAAATGTCTGTTCAACCTGAACCATTCTTTCATTTTTCTCTTAATAAAATTGCGCTCGACCGAGTTGCCGATCTTGCGGTTAACGGAAATGGCGAACCTGCTGGTCGGACGGCTGTTTTTCAAAAAGTACAAAAAAAAAATCATTTTTTACTTTTTTGGCATTTTTAAGCAAATGGACGAATTCAGCTTCTTTCTTGATCCGCTGGAATTCCCTGAATGCGAAGGTCATGGATCAGACGGTCAGCTTCTTTCTTCCCTTTCTTCTTCTGTTGTTGAGGATTTTTTGGCCGCCTTTGCTCTCCATGCGCGCCCTGAAGCCATGAGTCTTTTTTCTTTTTAAGTTATTGGGTTGATACGTTCTTTTCACCAAACCACCTCTTTCTAATTTGAAGTTAAGATATACTATAGTAAAAAAATCGCCCGTTGTCAAGGATAGACGCTTTAAGGCGATCGATTCTGACCCAAAAAAGCGTTTTGCGTTTTATTTTTCCTGCCAATGGTTTATAATACCCGTGGAGGTCACCATGAAATATCCTGATATATTGGAGCGCTTTCTGAGTTACGTCAAAATCGATACCCAATCCAGCGACACATCCGAAAGCTTTCCCTCGACGGCCAAGCAGAAGGACCTGGCCGCCAAGCTCAAACCCGAGTTGGAAGCACTCGGCCTGCAGGATGTCCAGATCACGCCCTGGGGCTATGTTCTGGCCTCCTGGCCGACCAATCAGAACCACAAGGTTCCGGCCATCGCCCTGCTCGCCCATTTGGATACATCGCCTGACGTTTCCGGCACCGGCGTTGAACCCAAACTGCACCACAATTTCCAGGGACAGGACCTGCTGCTGTCCGCGAGCGACAACGTGGTCCTGAAAGTGGATAAAAATCCGCTTTTAAAGCAGCAACTCGGCAAGACCATCATCACCGCTTCCGGGAACACACTGCTGGGAGCAGACGACAAGGCCGGCATAGCCGCGATCATGGACGCCATGACCTATCTGGCCGAACACCCGGAAACCCCCCGCCCGAACATCAAGATCGTCTTCACCCCGGATGAAGAGACAGGCCGGGGCGTGGAACACATCAGCGCCGCCGAGATCGGGGCCGAATACGGGTATACCATCGACGGCGAACATCTGGGTGAGATCGAGGATGAAACCTTCTGCGCCGACTCGCTGGAGATCAACATATCCGGGATCAACGTCCACCCCGGCATGGCCAAGGGCAAGATGGTCAATGCGGTCAAGATCGCCGCCCGCATCATTGAAAAACTCCCCAAAGATACCCTTTCCCCCGAGACCACCGAGAAGCGGGAAGGCTATGTGCACCCGCACCAGATCAGCGGCAACGTGGAAACGGCGACGGTCAAGTTCATCATCCGCGATTTCACTGTGAAGGGACTGAAAAAATTCGAGAAACGGATTGAAAAAATCACCGCCAAGGTGACCGCCCAGTTCCCCGGGTCCAAGGGGGAAGTAAAGATCAGTGAATCCTACCGCAATATGAAGGTCATCCTTGACAAACACCCCGACGTGCTGGCCAAAGCCGAACAGGCCGTGGCCATGGCCGGGCTGAAACCCGAACGCGCCAGCATCCGCGGCGGCACCGACGGGGCCCGGCTCAGCTTCATGGGCCTGCCTACCCCCAACCTGTTCACCGGCGGCCACAACTTCCACTCCAAGCAGGAATGGATCGCCCTCGAGGACATGAAAAAGGCCTCGGAGGTGATCGTCAATTTGATGAAGCTATGGGCCGCAGAAAAGAAAACGTAGCAACAGCGCTCCCTCAATCCCGATTTTCTTGAAAGAACAATAAAATCAGAACATGCCGCTGATGTTGCCCTCGGCGTCTATGTCGATGCTTTCGGCGGCTGGGTTGCGGGGCAGGCCCGGCATGAGCATGATCTCGCCGCATACCGCCACCACGAAGCCGGCCCCGGCCGCCAGGAAGACCCGGTCCACGTCCACGTCGAAATTTATGGGCCGGCCCAGGGCCTTGGGATCATCAGAAAGTGAGTTGGGGGTTTTGGCGATGATCACATGCAGCTGGTTATAGCCGAGATCGTTGAGCAATTCTATATCCTTGCGCGCCTGGCGGGTGTAATTGATGCGGGCGGCGCCGTACATTTGGGCGGCAATGGTCTCGATCTTGCGGGGAATGGCCCAGCCCGGTTCATAATTGGGTTTGACCCGCGCCCCCGAACGCGTGGCCTGATCGACTTCCCGGGCCAGGTCCTGGCAGCCGTCTCCGCCCTTGTTAAATGGGTCGCAGACGAAGGCCTTTACCTTCCGGGAAGCGACATGCTTCACGGTGAGTGCTAATTCCTCGGCGTCGTTGTCGGGGAAGTAATTGACGGCCACGATCAGGGGCACAGCGAAGGCCTGCATGTTCTCGATGTGCTTGTCCAGGTTGTCGAAGCCCTTGACCAGGGCCTCCAGGTTCTTTTCGGCGAGGCTGTCCTTGCCGGCGCCGCCGTGATACTTCAAAGCCCGCAGCGTGGTGACCAGCACCACGGCGTCCACATTGAATTTTCCCGTCTGGCAAACAAAATTCAGGAATTTCTCGCCGCCCAGTTCCGAGGCGAAGCCGGCTTCGGTGACCGTGACTTCGGCAAGGGCGTGGGCCAGACGTATGGCCTGGATGGAATTTGTGCCGTGAGCGATATTGGCGAAAGGGCCGCCGTGAATGATGGCCGGCGTGCCTTCCGTGGTCTGCACCAGGTTGGGTTTGATGGCATCCTTCAGCAGCAGGGCCATGGAGCCCACGGCCTTCAGGTCGGCGGCAGTGATGGGTTTGCTTTTGGAGGTGTAGCCGATGACCATTTTGGCCAAGCGGTCCTTCAGGTCCTGAAAATCCTCTGCCAAACACAGAACCGCCATGATCTCCGAGGCTACTGAGATGTTGAAAGCATCCTCGCGGGCGAAGCCGTTCTGCCGGCCGCCCAAACCGATGACGATCTCACGCAAGGCGCGGTCATTCATGTCGATCACCCGCCGCCAGGCGATGCGCCGCGTGTCGATGGCCAGGCGGTTGCCCTGCTGGATGTGGTTATCGATCATTGCCGCCAGCAGGTTGTTGGCCGTGGTGACGGCGTGGATATCCCCGGTGAAGTGCAGGTCGATTTCGTCGGAAGGCAGCACCTGGGAGGCGCCGCCGCCGGTAGCCCCGCCTTTCATGCCGAAGACCGGCCCCAGGGATGGTTCGCGCAGGGTGACGATGGATTTCACCCCGATGCGGTTCAGGGCCATGGACAGGCCGATGGCAGTGGTGGTCTTGCCTTCGCCGGCCGGAGTCGGGGTAGTCGCGGTCACCAGCACCTGCCTGCCGCAGCTTTCGCACTTGTCCAGACGCCGGGCCAGCGAAGGTTCCAATTTGGCTTTGTAGGGCCCGTAATAATACAGTTCCGCTTCGGCAATACCGAAACGGGCGGCCACTTCCTTGATCGCTAACATTTTTTCGGACATGGCTGATTTCTCCTCTTTTATTTTCTCCGGGCGCCCAGTCCTGCAAAACACTCAAGCACCACGATGCCTTTCAAGCCGGCAGTTCAATAATGAACCTGGCCCCCTGCGGCTGGTTGTCGGTAACCGAGATCAGGCCGTTATGCTCCTCGATGATGTTGTGGGCGATGGCCAGGCCCAGGCCGGTGCCGGAACTCTTTTTGGAAAAGTAGGGCAGGAATACTTTTTGCTTGTCCTCATCGCTGATACCGGGACCACTGTCGGCAATCTCGATGGTGATGAACTTGCTTTCCCCGTTGTAACTGGTGGAAATCTCTATCTCGCCTTCCTTGCCGATGATCTCCAGGGCATTGTCCAGGACATTGACCAGCACTCTCTTGATCTGTTCGACATCGAGCTTGACCAGGGCCGGCAGCTCCACGTCGAGTTTGACCTTGAACTGGACGTTCTGGTAAATGGAAGTGTACACGGTTAGAAGTTTTTCCAGTATTTCATTGATATCGCCCTGGCTGAACTTGATCTCGGGCAGACGGGCGAAATTGGCGAATTCCTCGGCCAGGTTTTTTATCGAATCCAACTCCTGGGAAATGATGTTCAGACTGTCCTCGACTATGGCGCGGAATTTGTCCGGAGGCTGGTCCAGCGAGCGCAAGATCCTTTGGGAAGAGATCTGGATCGGGGTGAGGGGATTCTTGATCTCGTGGGCGATGCGCTTGGCCACTTCACGCCACACCAGCATGCGCTGGGCCTTGATCAGTTCGGTCAGATCGGTCAAAACCACCAGCAAGCCAGCGAAACGGTTGTTGATCGGGTTGCGCAACTGGGTGATCTTGACGGCCAGGTTGATGTACTTGCCCTTCAATCTGAAATCAATATCCTTTTCGATCAGCTTGAAGCGGGTTTCAAAGGCCTTGCGGATCAACACATGAATGTCCTGGTAAATGGTTTCCGAGATCACGGCCGCGAAATTTTTCCGCGCCACCGCTTCCATGTCCAATGACAGCATGCGCGAGGCCTCGGGATTGATGGCGATGATCTCGCCGTTGGCGTTCAGGGCCATGACGCCGGAAGTGATGTTTTTCAGGATGGTTTCGGTGATGCTGCGGCGGTGGCGCAGTTCGATGGTGCGCCGGTTCAGCTTGTCGCGGTTCTCCTTCAGGTCAAAGGCCATGCGGTTGAATTCATTGATCAAGGTGTTGAATTCATCCTTGGCCTTGTAATCGATGCGTACATCCAGGTTGCCCTTGGCGATCTCAGCAGTGGCCAATACCAGTTTTTCAATCGGCACGGTGATGCCCTTGGCCAGGTAAAAACCGAGCCAGGAAGCGGAAAAGATTATCAGGATAGTGATGAACAAAAAAAGCAGGATATAAGTGTTTTTGACCGGATCGCGCAGGACGCGCATCTGGTTGTGCTTGCTGACCATGCCCGCTAAAGCGTTCAGGCTGCGGGTATAGCTTTCCGGAAAGTATTTCCCGGTGATGATCAGCATCTTGTCACCCTGTTCAATGTCAAAGGCCACGCCGTTGCGGATCAGTTCGGCGGTCTTCAAAGTATCGATGGTGGTGAAACCGGCCCCGCCCAGGCCGCGGTAGACTATGTTCAACGGCAGGTTCTTGTATTCCTGAATGGGGATGCGCGGGGAGATAAGGGAAAAGATCTCATTGCGGTTCTTGTAGATGTTGACCACATCAAGCTTGTACTCCAGCATCTTCTCCTTGAGCTTGTTCTTCAGGAAACTCTTGTTCTCATCGGTGTACATTTTCTTTTGCTGGATCATTACGGCGATCAGCTTAGAAAAATGCTCGAGGTCCCCGTTGATCTTGCCGTAGTAATTTTTTTTGACATCCTCGACATTGTGCATGATGTTCTCGATGGGGGTCTTGAACCACTGCTCGATACTCTGCGAGATGACGTCAGTGGCGAAAATGAAGAGCAGCAGGGTCGGGACAAGGGAAAAGGCAATGAAAAAAAAGACCAGCTTGTTTTTGAAACTGTGCCCGGAGCCGCTCTGGTTGTTTTCAAGATACATTTTCAGTATATTGCGGGCCAGGATGAAAAGAAAGGTCAGGCCGAAAAGAATGATGATGATCCACAACCCGAAGATCCAGGTGCTTCCTTTCAGGGCCAGGGGCGAGAAATTCTTGCTTTCCTCAAAATAGAGGCGGATGATGACAAAAACGATAAAAAACAGAACCATGGCAGCCACGATCAAACGCACGCCCTTGATGTTTTTGCTTTTCATTCTCTAATTCCTCTGCCGTCGCTGCCCGCTTTAGCCGAAAAACCGGCTGGCAGCCCCATTGTGGTCCGGCAGCGGCGGATATGTCTTTTCAACTTAACACGATTGCAGCCAAAGGTCAATTGACACGGGCGGCGAAAAGTGATATTGCTGTATTCTTGCGCCTGTAGCTCAAAGGATAGAGCATGGGATTCCTAATCCCAGGGTTGGATGTTCGAGTCATCTCAGGCGCAAAATTGAGGTAAAAATGAAAAAAAAGGAAAAAGACCATTTGAAGGCCGATCCGTTTCTCAATTTTTTTGAGAAAGCAATAACCTTTTTTTTAAATAACCGCCGGCGCATCCTCGCGGCTGCCGGCATCGCCGTTTTGGCCATCCTCATTCTGCTGGCCGTGTTTTTTTTCAGGAACCTGAGTTCCGCTGGTGAAAACAGGGTTTATAGCGAAGCTTTCCGTGTCCGCAACGACGCCAAACTGAGCCTGGACCAAAAAATCAGCAAGCTCCAGGAAATGAAATTCAAAAAGGGGATCTCGGCTGCGGGAAGGTTGTTCATCGCCACCCTGTATTTTGAAAAAGGCGACATGCAAAAAGCCGAAGCTGCTCTGAAAGAGTTCCCCACCAGCCGCATCGCCATGCTCAATGATGAAAAGCAAATCCTCACCGCCACCATACTGACAGCCGGCGGAAAAATCCAGGAAGCGGAAAGCCTGCTCAAGCGCATGTTGATCGATAAAAAGACAGCCATGGCCAAGGAGCTCATACTGATGCAACTGGCCAAAATGCAGATCAGGAACAAGCGGCAGGAAGAGGCGGCTGCGGGCTTGAAACGAATCCTATCCGAGTATCCCAACACACCCAGCGCCCAGGAAGCGCAGACCATTCTATCCTCAATAGAAGGCGAAAATCAGGCTCCCCAGTAAGGACGGTTCTTTATTATTCCGCGCCTTAAATCTCCACGCCGGCCCCCGGCAACGATAAACCTTTCCTGTTTACAGCCACTGCAAAGCATGGCATAATGAGAGGCATGCAAGACGAACGCGGCCTCATCGAGGAAGCCCGCTCCCTGGGCGGCGACTATTTCCTGCTGAAGATCGCCGCCCCCCGCATCGCCGCCGCGGCTAAGCCGGGGAATTTTGTCATGGTGCGCGTTTCTCCCTCCCGCGATCCCCTGCTGCGCCGTCCGCTGGGCCTCCTGGAAAGCCGGCCACCCTATATCTGGCTGTACTACCAAGTTCTCGGGCACGGCACACGGCTGCTCTCCGGGCTCCGCCCCGGCGACGGGCTGGACATCCTTGGCCCCCTGGGCAACTCATTTCCTGAACTGCCGGGCAAACGGGTCCTGCTCGTGGCCGGAGGCAGGGGCATTGTCCCCCTATTCCACTACGCTCGGGTCTATGGCGAGCGCCGGCCGCTGCTCCTGCTGTACGGCGGCCGCAGCCGGGCCGACCTGCCGCTGCTGGAACGCATAAAAACCCTGTGCCTGCAAGGGCTGTTCATTTTCAGCGAAGACGGTTCGCTCGGACAAAAGGGGCTGCTGACCGACGGCTTGGAAAAGATCGTGCGCGAGGAGCGGGCCGACGCCACCATGTCGTGCGGCCCCGAGGCCATGCTGGCCCGTGTGGCCCTGCTGCTTAAATCGCGCGGCCTGGAGAACCGGGCCTCGCTGGAAGCCCTGATGGGCTGCGGTTTCGGCGCCTGTCACAGCTGCGCGGTCCTGGCCGCAGACGGCGCCTATCGCAAGGTCTGTGACGAAGGTCCCGTCTTTCCACTGGAGGATATCCAATGGCGGACCTGACGGTCGACCTGGGATTCCGCACCCTGAAAAACCCGGTGATCACGGCATCAGGCACCTTCGGCTATGGCGAGGAGTTCCTGCCGTTCTTTGACCTGGATATCCTCGGTGCCATCATAATGAAGGGTATCTTCAGGGAGTCGCGGCCGGGCAACCCGCCGCCGCGCCTGGTGGAAACTCCGGCCGGAGTACTGAATTCCATTGGCCTGGCCGGACCCGGGAGCGAGAAACTGCAGGAAATCATCCGCCGCCTGCACACCAGGACCAATACGCCGATCATCGTCAATGTCTGCGGAGAAGATGACCGCGAATTCGCGGAGGTGGCCGCCGTCTTCTCGGCCATGGACGAGGTGGCCATGCTGGAACTGAACATCTCCTGCCCCAACATGAAAAAAGGGGGCGCCTGCCCGGCGCAGGACGCCGGCCACACGGCCCGCCTGGTCCGGCTGGTCAAGCAGGTGGTAGACAAACCATTGATCGTCAAACTGTCGCCCAATGCCGCTGATATCGTCGAGGTGGCGCAGGCGGCCCAGGATGCCGGTGCTGACGCGCTCTCCCTGGTCAACACCTTCCTCGGCCTGGCCGTGGACCTGGAAAAGCGCAAGCCCGTGTTCGCCAACGTATACGCCGGGCTCTCGGGACCTGCCGTCAAGCCCTTGGCCCTGCGGCTGGTCCGCGAGGTATGCCGTCGGTCCTACGTGCCGGTCATCGGCATGGGCGGGATCAGCAGCGGCAGGGATGTCTTGGATTACATCCTGGTGGGTGCGGCCGCCGTGCAAATCGGCACGGTCAATTTTTACGAACCGGGCGCGGCCGTGCGCATTATCGGCGAGATCGAAACAGAAATGGATAAATTGCAGATCAAAAATCTTTCCGAGATCAGGGGGAAACTGCAGGCATGAACAAAACGATCGTCGTCACCAAATCCCCGATCCGGCCGCCGTATTCGCCCGCATTATTTCCGAGATCAATATCGACGGCTGACGTGTTAAACAGGGTTAAATAGAATTCCATCAGTCTGGTCCTCGGCATTCAAAAAAGGAAGAAGCGCCTGCCGCATATCTTCATTTCATTCTCGGGATATGGTATGGATATCCTGAATGGCAAAGCAGACAATTAGCAAAATGAATGCCTCGGATCGCAAGGCCAGCAAACTCATTAAGCATTTCATTGCCCCGACCGCTGTTCTTTTGATCATTGTCCTTGTTTTTTTTCGCAGCATTTCCCCTGCCGATATCACAACCAACTTCTTAAAGATCCCCGCCGCCTATTTGATCGCTTTCATCCTGCTTTCGCTCCTGGGAACCGTGCTGCGAGCCTGGCGCTACCGCATCCTGCTGTCCGGCAAATTGGCATACAAAGATGTCTTCCTGATCACCCTGGTCAGGAACTTTTCCGTCGATCTCCTTCCGGGGCGCGCCGCTGCCCTGGGCTTTTACACCTGGCTGGCAAAAAAGCGGGGGATCGCCCTTGAAGAAGGCGCTTCCAGTTTCGTCATTTCCGTTTTTTACGATTCCATCGCCCTGGTGATGATGCTGGGAGGATTGCTTTTCTTTTTGGAAACCGAGATCAGCCGCTGGCCTTTTTACGCGGGCATGGCCATGCTTTTGTTTTTGTCGATCCTGGTGATTTTTTTCTCGGACCGATTTTTTCGTTTTTTATTAAAAGGAAATACATTGCGCCGTTTGCATCTGGCCGGGATCGCAGGGACGCTGGGCGCCATCAACGATTACCTGCAGGCCCACGGCAAAAACTCGGAAAGGCTGAAAATTTTTGCCGTCAGCTTTGCCTTGCGCCTCTGCAAATACTTGTACAATTTCATATTGTTCGAGGGGGTGCTGCACCTGGGAACCGGGCTGAAGAATTTTTCCCTTTTCAGCTTCGGTCTGGCCGCCACGGAACTTTCAGCGTTGCTCCCCATCCAGGGGCCGGCCGGTTTCGGCACCTGGGAACTGGCCTTCTCTTTTGTTTTTACTGCCCTGCATATCCCGGCGGCAAATATCAAGGAAGCGGGGATCGTGATCCATATTACCAGCCAGGCATGGGAATATGCGATCGGGCTGCTGGCCCTGGCCTATCTGGCGTTCAGCGGCAGCACAAGAAAAGCCGCCGCTATTCGGCCAGGGGCTGCTGGCCGACCCACAGGTCCGGATCCCAACCGCAGCCGATAAAAAAATATCCGCCCGTGGCGATTTTCCTCACGTGCATGCGCGTGTCGCCCGTGCTGCCGAACATGTGAACAGCGAAGTCTGCAAGGTTCGACCAGTTGAGGCGATACAATTCTTCGCCAGGCGGGGCAAGAAGGTCCTGGAGAAATTGACCATTGGCGGCATTGTAAATCCGGTAACGGCTGTGCGGAGACGGCAGCCAGGCCGCCCGGTCGTCCGCGGCGGCGCAGGGCCGGCAGCTTTGGCCTTGGGAGATCCGTATTCCTTTTTCATTTCCCCCGAACGCTGTGACATAAATATTTGACCCATCGTCATAAACGACATACCTGCCGCTGCCGGTGATTTCACAATGCTTTTGGACATCCCCGCCTCCATAAGCTATTTTTACAACCGCAGGATCGGACACATTCACCAGTATGACATTTTTATCAAGCCCAGGGCCGGCCAGCCAATCCATGCCGCCATCACGATACCAGCTCCATCTCGTTTCCTCGGAACAGTCCATTCGGCTGTTGATGATGACATGCTTGCGGCCGGATTCATCACAGACATACACCCTGTTATCGAAGCGGTAAACGAATTTTTTGCCGTCGGGAGCCCAGAACGGCCGCGGCGAAAGTCCGCGCAATTTCCGGCCCACAGCCCCGGCGACCGCCACCCCTGGGACCACTTTTTCAATCCCGGTCGTCAAATCAAGCAAGAACATTTTTGGCGGGCGGGCGAAAACGACTTTCCCCGGGCGCTTCCCCGAAAACTCGGCCCAGCCGGCCGCCATGACCCGGGCCGGGACATCCGATTCCCTTTCCCGATTGAATCCGCGCTGAAAATCAGTTCCCGGCAAAAAAAGCCAGGCAATTGCTGCCGCCAAAACAAGCAGCAGCACCGAGACAAGGATTGGATTTGCCGGCTTCAGTTTCAAATTGGGATCCTGGAGTCGATTATATTTCTGCCAAAAAAGCGCTTTTGATCTTCCATGCCGACAGTGCGCCGACATCGCCAAGTCAATGCTCCCCCACCCTGGGCAGCATGTCCTGCAACGACACTTGAGGATGGTGGTAGCGTTCGTAGGCCGGGGTCTTTTTACCGAATTGGATCGACTCCAGCGGGCACCACTGGATGCAGGCCAGGCACTGCTCGCAGTGGTGATGCCAGACCGGCTTGCCTTCCTTTAATTCTATGTTTTTTGCCGGGCAAATTTGCACGCAGACAGCGCAGGAATTGCAATTGTCATCACTCCAGAAATCCTTGTCCATTTTATGGACCTGTTTGAATGTCATTTTATAGATCGCGGTAAAAACGATCCTTTGCCACAACGGGCCCTTTTCGATGGGACCATCCCGGCCGCCGGCGATACAGGCCGCGGCTTCAGATATTTTAACTTGGGCATTTTCAAACCGGCTCTTTTGGCGCTCGGCTGGACCCGGACCGCCCCAGGGAATATAATTGCTGGGCAAGACAATGCTGAAGCCGGCGGCCAGCTTCAAGCCGCGCCCGGCCATCATTCTGCGCAATTGGATCAGGGTGCGTGAAACCTGGCCGGCGTTGACAGCCAGGGCAAACAAGTAGACCCGCGGCCGCAATGACAGTTTTTCAATGAATTGAACGACCGGCACCGGAATACCCCATACGTGGACCGGAAAAACGAAACCCACTGCTTCGGCGTCACCGGTTGCCAGGGCATCGGCTTTTTTCATCGGACGCAGACTGACATCAGCCAATCCTTGCGCCAGCAGCCGCGCCGACCACAGCGAATTGCCTGTCCCCGTGTAGTAAAAAATGACTGTTTTCACTTTTCTGACCTCTGATTGAAATCATTCTATGAAAAAATCCCCGAAGTTTCAAGAAGATGGCCGAAGCGGGGCAGCTGATGGGCCAGGCCACGGGCCAGCCGAAAATCGAACTTTTCGCCGAATCGTCAACTCATTTTTTCCTAAAGGTGGTCGACGCCCAGATTATTTTCGATATGGATGCCTCCGGCAAGATCACCGGCCTGACGCTGTTGCAGGGCGGCCAGAAGCTGCCGGGGAAAAAAATCAAATAATCCCTTGCAACCAGCCGGAGATCATTGGGGTTGCTGCCGTTCCAGAACAGCTTTTTTCAGGCCCTCGATCACCTTGACCCCATTGTCCTCGGCCTGCTTGAGGTATTTCAGCGCTTGGGTCGTGTCGCCTTTGGCGAAAAGGATGTTGATCAGGTTGTTGTAGGCGTTGGCATGCCCCGGATCGGCCTGGACCGCGGCCAGGTAAAATCCCTGGGCCTGGTCGAAACGCTTCATTTTGAAAAGAATATTGCCGTGGATGAAATGATATTCGGCCGGCAGATCCATGGTGTCGGGGATCGGGTCGCGAAGCCGATTGTCGAGCGTAACCAGGTTCTGCTTGGCCTTTTCGATCTGATCCTGCAGCCGCCGCTTCTCATCAGCACTGGGCGCGTTTTCCATCATTTGCCCCAATTCGCTGATCTGGCTTTCCCGCCGGTCGCGCTCCTCGCGCAGGCGGGTGAGATACTCCTGGTAGGAAAACGCGTAAAATTTATTGAAAGTATCGAAAGCGGACTTGGCGGCTTCTATCCTTTTAAGGGCATCCTCGTACTGCCCCTGCTGGTATTGGATCTGCGCCACCAGTAAATGGGCGTCGGCAAAGCCGGAAAAAATCTCCAGACAGGCATCGGCTTCTTTCCGGGCTTTCTCCAATTTGCCTTTCTTTAAATGTTCGGCGCTCTTGAGAAAGTGCACCTTGGCGCGCTTGTATTTCTCGACGGTTTCCTTTTCTGTCTGGTTGAAGTCTTTCTGAGCCGACAGAGTAGGTGCCATTACCAGCAGCAGCGCCGCGGCAAACAAGCACAGAGCGATTTGAACTTTGGGTTTCATTTCTCCTCCTTTTTCTCAAACAAAAAAAAATTGCCTCCAAAGCGGCAAAATGAGGATCATTTTTTTCGTAGCTTTATTTTGAATTTATTTTTCCGGAATGTCAATGAGCATGGTGGAATCCTTGCCGGCAAAAGCCGGGTGGATTCGAAATAACAAACCCGAGGCCGCTTTTTTTCCCTTCTGGAAAACTTGACCATGCCGGCTGGAGCGGCAAGTTGCCCGCAGGGCAATTTTGCGCTACAATGGAACCTCTCGAGAGGTGTGACCATGGGCTGGACGACCATCAAGCAAATTTTCTCAGATCACGAGCCATTGCTGAACCAGGCGCTGGAAGTGCGCGGCTGGATCCGCACCCAGCGCGAGTCAAAAAATTTCGCCTTCATTGAACTGAACGACGGTTCCTGCTTCAAGAACCTGCAGGTCGTCTACAGCGACACCCTGGCCAATTTCAGCGAAGCGGTCAAGTATCCCCTGGGATCCTCACTGAAGATCTTGGGCACATTGGTAGCTTCGCCTGCCGCCGGCCAGCCCTTCGAACTGCAAGCCGAAAAAATCGAGGTGATCGGCCTGTCGGCCCTGGACTACCCGCTGCAGAAAAAGCGCCACTCGTTCGAGTTCCTGCGCACCATTCCCCATTTGCGGCCGCGCACCAACACATTTATGGCCGTGTTCAGGGTCCGCAGTCTGCTGGCTTACGCCATCCACAGCTTTTTCCACGAAAGGGGTTTCGTATATGTGCATACGCCGATCATTACCGGCAGCGACTGCGAAGGTGCGGGCCAGATGTTCCGTGTCACCACCCTGGACCTGAAAAACCCGCCCCGTGATGAGCAGGACGGAGTAGATTTCAGCCAGGACTTTTTCGGCCGTGAGACCAACCTGACCGTCAGCGGCCAATTAAACGTTGAGGGGTTCTGCCTGGCCTTCAACCGGGTATATACGTTCGGCCCCACTTTCCGCGCCGAAAACTCCAACACCCAGCGCCACGCATCCGAGTTCTGGATGATCGAGCCGGAAATAGCCTTCGCTGACCTGGGCGACAACATGCAATTGGCCGAAGACATGCTTAAATATATCATTCGCTTTATTCTGGAACAGGCCCCGCAGGAAATGGAGTTTTTCAACCGCTTTATCAATACTTCATTGCTGCAGCGGCTGCAGTTGGTTCAGGATGCAAAATTCGAACGTGTCACATACAGCCAGGCCATTGAAATCCTGGAAAAAGCTGGCAGCACATTCAATTTCCCGGTCAAATGGGGCAATGATCTGCAAACCGAACACGAACGTTACCTGACCGAGAAAGTATTCAATAAACCGGTTTTCGTAACCGATTACCCCAAAACGATCAAGGCTTTTTATATGCGCCTGAACGACGATGCGCGCACCGTGGCCGCCATGGACCTGCTGGTACCCGACGTGGGCGAGATCATCGGCGGCAGCCAGCGCGAGGAGCGCCACGACGTGCTCAAGCAGCGGATCATGGAAATGGGACTGAAAACAGAGGATTACCAGTGGTACCTTAATCTGCGCAAATTCGGCGGCGCCCCCCACGCCGGCTTCGGCCTGGGTTTTGAAAGGGCGGTCATGTACCTGACCGGCATGGAGAATATCCGTGATGTCATTCCCTACCCGCGCACGCCCAAGAGCGCGGAATTTTAAAAAAAGGAGGAAAAATGAAAAAGATCATTTTACTGCTGGTTTGTTTTTCATTGCTCAATTTTGCCGGGCTCTCGGCCGCAAACGATTCGAAAAACAAGGCGAAATACGAAAAAAGATATCAGGACCCCCTGCTGGAAACCATGAAAGAGGCCCGGGAAAAAGAACAGCGAGTCCTGGATGAGGAAACAGCTCAGATCCGAAAAAGACAATCCGAAGAAAAAGCCAAGGACAAGGCCCAGGCAAAAAACTTGCGGTCCGACCTGGCCGGGATATACCCGCCGCCATCCCCGGCAGCCTGCAAACCGGTATTTCACTTTCCGCCAATTGCCCAGTACAACACCAGCACCTGCTGGAGCTTTGCTAACACCTCTTTTTATGAAACGGAGATCCACCGTCTGAGCGGGAAAAAGATCAAACTTTCCGAAATTTGGACCGTTTATTTCGAATACCTGGAAAAGGTCCGGCGTTTCGTTCAGGAACGCGGCGATTCGCTGGTGGCCGAAGGTGGCGAAGGCAATGCCATCAACCGCATTTGGAAAACCCATGGCATCGTTCCGGCCGCAGCCTATCCCGGCTATGTGAACAATAAGGAAAAACTGGACCACGCCCTGCTGATCAAGGAGATCCGCGCCTACCTGGATTATGTGAAAAACAACGATTTCTGGAACGAAAAGGACGTGCTCGACCATGTGACCGTGGTTCTGAACAAGCACCTGGGCATGCCGCCAGGGCGCTTCGTTTATAACGGCAAGGAAATGACGCCGCAGGAATTCCTGAAAAACGAAACCCCGCTGAACATGGACGACTACGTGGACGTGATGTCGACCAGCTACTATCCCTACTACACCTTCCAGGAATTCGCGGTCCCGGACAACTGGTGGCACAGCAAGGATTACCTCAACCTGCCGCTTGACGAGTGGTATGGTCTGATCCGCAAGGCCATCAAGGCGGGCTACAGCCTCAGTATCGGCGGTGATGTTTCCGAACCGGGCAAGCTCAGCTTTCAGGATGTTTGCTTCATTCCCAGTTTCGACATTCCCCAACAGTATATCAACCAGGACGCCCGCGAATACCGCATTGACAACAAGACCAGCGACGATGACCACGGCATCCATTTGGTCGGCTACAGCCGCATCAAGGGTCACGACTGGTTCCTTGTCAAGGATTCGAACCGCTCATCGCGCTGGGGCAAGTTCGAGGGTTATCACTTTTTCCGCGGCGATTTCGTCAAGCTCAAGATGCTGACCTTCACCGTGCACAAGGACATCGTAAGAAACATCCTGGCCAGAATAAAATAATCCGGCCGATTTTTCGCAAGCGAGGCAGGCCATGGGCAAGATCATCGCCGAAGTCACCGTGGTGCCGCTGGGTACCGCCACGACTTCACTGAGCCAATTTGTGGCCGAAGCTGAAAAGGTCCTGAAAAATTTCCCGACCGTCAAAGCCCTGCTGACGCCTATGTCGACCATCCTGGAAGGGGAAATGGTCGAAGTCCTGGCCGCAGTGCAGGCCATGCACGAGGCGCCGTTCCGCATGGGTGCCCTGCGCGTCTCGACCACGTTGCGCATCGACGACCGCCGCGACCAACAGATCACCATGGAGGGCAAACTGGCCGCGGTAAAAAGCAAAATGTGAATTCCTGGCGGACGGCTTCAACCGTTTTTATAAACCTTGATGCGGCCGTACATGGAGAGGACGACACGGTAAATCCTTTTTTGTCTTGTCAGGGTGATGGTGCACAGGGGCGAGACATTGCCCAGCGGCGAGAACACCGGGCGGCTGTTGGCGCTGACCGACAGTTTGTCACTTAAAGCGAAGTTGCGGACCACCTGCCAACCCTGGCCGTTGTCCACGCTGAGCAGCATGCGCCCGGTAACAATCTCTACTTTAACCGGCTGGTTGTTCTGAATGGCCAAATAGCGGGCCGTGCTCAAAGCGGAGGTCAGGGTGCGCAGGCCGGTATGGATCTCCATGCGCACAAAAAACGACTGCAGGCCCGGTACCATCACCGTGACCAGGAAGGAAAACAAGCTGACCGATATCAGCAATTCAAAAACCGTCAACCCTTTTTTATTCATTTTCTCCCTCCTGGATGAAATGGACACGGAAATTTTTCAATAACTTGAAATTCGTCAGGCTCAGGTAATTGCTGAAAGCGAACCCACCGGCAAAGGCGTCGATCTGCAGCCGCCCCGAATTCTGGATATCGCCGGCATAGACACCGCCGCTGATCCTGACCGATCCTGCGCCGTTGATCAGCGTCCCGGCGGCAAGCAATTGAGCCTGAACCATGTTTTCCCCGCTCGTTTCCAGAACGATATCCCCGTTGACCTCGGCGCCGCTGAAAAAATCGCGGCCGCTGGTCATGAGCAGCAGGTTGGGCAATTTTTTCTTTTGCAGGTCCAAATTTTCTCCTTCCAGCCCCGAACGCACGACCAGGCGGCCGCTGGCCAGAAGCTGGAGGCGGGAAGCATCCAGGAAGGCGAACGCGCCTTCTCTTTCAATGTCCCAGACATTGCCGTGCACTATGATCCTTTCAGCGAATACCTGACCCCCAACCGCTTCCGGCCCGCTCCAGACCAATGACTCCAGGCCGGGCTGGTAACTGAGTTCGGACCGTCGGCCATCCTGTTGGAAGGAGACGGTCTGCCAGCCGTTGCCGGCAGCGAACTCCAATCGATCCAAATCGCCCTCGACGAAAACCGCCGCAACCTCTCCCTGGTCCTGCACCAGGTAGATCCCGGGCGGGATGGGGGCATCGGAAGGTTCGAGATTGAATTTTTCCCTGATCTGCCGCCAGTCCGGAATTGCAGCGCTCAAACCCAGGGCCTCGGCCAGCAGACGCCCGGTTGCGGAATCGACAGCCAGTTTGCCGATCAACGGCAACTGGACGCCCGGGTACTCCACGGCGCGGGCCGCCAGGTATGTGGCCGCATTTTCAGCGATTTCCTTGTTGATTACCAGCCCGAATTCGCCGGCCGGAATATTTCCCTTGATCAGATCCACGCCGGCCTGGCCGGCAGCCAGCAAGCGGCTGCCCTTTTTCCGCACCTCGATGCGGTTGATAATGCGGATCAGACATAAATTTTCCTTACTGCTCAGCACTTGCCTGCTGAAATGGTTTTGGCTCAGGCAGTCGCCGTTGCTTTGGTCGGGAAAAACCGTGTTGTTGAAAAAATCGGTTTCCGGCGCGCTGAAGACGTTCATATCCGCGCTGGCCAATTTCTCCCGATAATTATGAAGATTCAATATGAACGTTTGTTTGAGCTCGGTCGCTACCTGCCACTTGTCTTTGCGGGCGACGATGATCTTGACATGGAGATCAGTGTGGGTCAGCAGGGCCAGTCCGGAAACGGAAAGCAGCAGCACGAGCAGCAGCGAAAGCACGATGTTGCCCCGGCACAACATGGCTATACCAGGTTGAGCAGGAATATGTAACCGCGGACCTGCTCTTTTTTGTTGACTTCGATGCGGTAGAGAAGCGAATTGGCATCCGGGAAAAAAGTCACGTAGAAATCACTGACCTCCTCCAGCAGGGGCTGGAAATTCCCCTTGTCGGCCTTTCTTTTTAAAATCCGCTGGGTTGGATAATACTTGTATTCAACTTTTTTCAGGAGCACCACCGGGCTGTTGCGCCCAAAATCGTTTTTCAGCGCGTTTTTCAAGACCAGGGCACCGCCCAGGCAATCCCTTATCTCATTGAGTTCCCATACCCCTGCCTTCAGGTTATAGATCAGAATGACCTTGTCTTTTTTAAAAAAATCGTTCTGCTCGACCTTCAGGGTCTGCTGGCCGCAGAGGGCGCTTTCCAGCAGCAATTCATCGGCCAGACCGTATTCACATTTGAAGGTTCCCGCCGCGTTGCTGAAGCAGGAGATGTTGAAAAACTGCCGGGCTTCCTGCAGGCGCATGCCGCATTTGTTCAGGTCCGACTTGATGGTGTCCACGGTATGGAAGATCGCTTCCAGCCGTTCCTGGTTGCCGGTTATCTTTTTTGCCGCTTTGGCCGATTCCGTTGAATGGGCAATGATCACCGTCAGAACCCCCAATCCCAGAGACAGGGCGATCAGCATTTCCAGAATCCCGAATCCTTTAATCATTTTGTACCTCCTGGAGAAATTTTGACTTGTAAAAAATAAGCGGCAGGGAATATTTCGCAGCCACTGCCAGCAGATCGATGCGTTTCAAAAAAGGCCCGGCCGCTGCCACCCGCCAGCTGATCCTGAATTCCCCGCTATCTTGCCGGTGCTCTCCCTCTGCCAGCTCGGGTGCGGCCATGGACAACGAAGAGAGATAGTTCTTGCAATAATCCAGTTTTTCGACCAGGCGGAAACGCAGCTGCGAATTCCGCCCCTGCCCCAGGGCAAATACCGTGATGCGGGCGCTGAACAGGACCGCCAGTAATACCAGGGTCATGGCGACCAGCGTTTCGATCAAAGTGAAGCCTTTGTTCATTTTTTCCTCCTGGCAACAGTGATTCAAGTTCCTTGCCAAACCTTGATTTTTTCAGCGAATGGCTCTGCCACAGGATTTTTACGTTTAAGTCTGCACTTGACCTGTTATTAAATGTTTACATAATGAGTTTATTTCGTATATTTATGTTTACTTAATCACAAAAGCCGAAAAATCCACAGCAAGTTTAAAACAACTGAGATATAGCCACTATACAATCCTTATGCTCTGGCTGCCAGGATTTGGCAGCAATCCTGATTGAGCATGGGCAGGAGGTCAACATGACAAAAACCAACAAACTTCTCACCCTGCTGGTCATCCTGGCGATGACCGCGGTTTCCACGGTTTCCCTGGACGCGGCCGAAAAACAGGCGGCCGCCGGCGGCAGCAAGCTAATCAACATCAACAGCGCCGACGCCGGCCAGCTGGTCAAGCTGCCGCAGGTCGGTCCCAAGATGGCGCAGCGCATCCTGGACTTCAGGAAAAGCAACGGCAATTTCAAGCGCGTCCAGGACCTGATGAAGGTCAAGGGCATCGGCGAAAAGGTATTCGCCAAGCTGCAGCCGCTGATCACCATTTGAAAACCGGCGGGAGGGGGCCGCACGGTCCCCTCCCGCCATCAGGAGGAAAACATGGAAGAAAAAATCAAGGAACTCAATTTACTGCTGCTTTTTTTGACCGGCTGGGAGGAGGATTCGCGCCAGAAACAGGGAGAAAAAGTCTTCTGTACCTGGAATGGCTATAGTTTTAAAATCCTGAACCAACTCGCCGATGAAAAAATGATCGTCCAGTTCAAGGAGAAAAAACTGGTGCTTGTAACCGAAGCGGGCAAGCAATTGGCCGAAAAACTCAAAGCCCAGTACCTGAACTGATCCCTACCTATTTGTCCCCTTCCCTGGAGGCGCGGCGGATCCCGGATCCGGACCGCGCCTCTTTTTTATTTATTAGGTATGGGGCATCCTTGTGATCGCCCATAAGAATCAAGATTGTCACCGTTCGCGGTTGAGCACGCGGAAGCGGCGTTCGAGGCGGTGGCCGTCCTCGTCAATGAGCACCAATAAGTGTTCGCCGGGCCCGGGGTTCAGCGCCACCTGGTGGAAATGGCGGGTGGCGGTCAGATAACGCTCGTCCAGATGCCAGAAAATAGCGGTTTCGCGGCGGCGGTGGATGGCTTCGAAAATCACCTGGCCGGGTTTGCCGTCCAGATCGATCGGAATAAAAACCGCTGTTTTCACGTCAGGGTAGACCAGACTGATGACCTGTCGTCCCGACTCGGCCTGGAAAAAATCTGAACAATCCTTGCGGAAAGGGGGCAGGGTGCGGTATTCGGGGTGATAGCCACGGTAATAGTATTCCTGAACAGGCGGCAGGACGAACCATGGTTCATGGACCATGGCCGCGGGCGATTCGCAACTGGAATCAACCCGATAGCGCCTCGTCTCGTCCAGGTGCACCAGCCGGTGATAGGGACAGGCCTGCTGGAAGTGGCTCTCGACCGGCATGCTGACGCTCACGGCCGGACAGAATTCGCCGGCCAGGAAGCCGGAATCACGGCAGACCTGGATCTCTTTCAGCCAGAGCCTGGGGGCCGTGATCGAACCGCCCGTGTCAAGCGCCTGCAGGACCTCGAAAAGGACCGGTGCCGACGTGGACAGGCCGGTCAGGTCGGGATTGCCCTCGCCGTCGGCATTGCCGGCCCAGACGCCGACCGTGAAGCCCGGCGTCACTCCAACCGCCCAGGCGTCACGCAGGCCGAAGCTGGTCCCGGTTTTCCAGGCCACCCACTTGGAAGAGGAGAACTGCTTCCAAAAGCCCTCCTGTTCGGGGCGGTTCACCTCGGTCAGGGCTTGCAGGGTAAGGTAGGCGGCAGCCGGGCTCAGGTCGCTCATTCTCGCTTTCCGGGGAACATCTCCCTTCAGCAGGCGGACCTCGCGCCTTTGTCCGGCATCGCCCAGCGCCTGCTGGGCCAGGCCGGCATATAGCCCGGTGACCTCGTAGAGCGTCGCCTCGGCGCCGCCGAGGACCAGCGTCAGACCGTAGCCGCCGGGGGAGCGGCTGAGCGTGGTAAGGCCCCATTTTTTCAGCAGGTTGTAGAAACGGGGGATGCCGAACTGCTGCAGCATGCGGATGGCAGGGATGTTCAGTGACCAGGCCAGCGCATCACGCGCCGGTACGGCGCCGCGGAAGCGCCGGTCGAAATTCTCGGGCACGTAGCCGGAAAAATGGGCCGGGGTGTCGGCAACCAGGGTCGCGGGTGTCAGCCCCCCCTCCTGCAGCATGGCGGCATAGAGGAAGGGTTTGAGGATGCTGCCGGTGCTGCGCGGACAGCGGAGCAGGTCCACATCCTGCCCGTGATCAGCCCGGGAATCACGCCGGACGTTTCCCACATAGGCCACAACCGTTCCCTGGCGGTTGTCGACGACCATGGCGGTGAGGTTGCGGATGTTGCCGGCCAGCAGCCTTTCGCCATTACCCTGGACGATCCGGGCCAGCGTGCCCTGCAGGTTGGAACGGATGAAGGAGAGGAACAGCCGCTCCCTGGGCTGCTGCGCCGCCAAAGTGTCGAGCAGGTGGGGCGCCAGCCGCGGCACCGTCCGCATCCCCCCGGGCAAGGGCTCGGCCTGCGCCAGGGAAAGCTCCAGGCGGGAGAGGAACTTCCTCTGCTCCAGGAGCCGTAGGAGCCGGTCGCGCTTCTGTTTCAGTAGCCGGCGGTTCTTCTCGCCGGCAATGAGCTTGGGATCGTTGGGCAGGACCGCCAGGAAGGCCGCCTCTGCCCAGCTCAGGGCTTCGGGACCGCGATCGAAATAGAACCAGGACGCCGCATCGATGCCCACGATATTTCCCCCGAAGGGAGCATTGGCGGCATGCAGGTCCAGGATCTGCTTTTTCGAGTAGGAGAGCTCCAAGCGCAGGGCCAAGATCATTTCGCGGATCTTTTCCAGGTAGGTGCGGCGCGGGTTCTTGCGGGCGATGCGCACAACCTGCATGGTCAGGGTGCTGCCGCCGCTGACAATGCGGCCGTTTTTAATATTCGTCCACATGGCCCGGGCGACCGCCCCCAGATCAACCCCTCCATGCCGGAAGAAACGGCGATCCTCATACTGGAGCAACGCCTGGAAAAACCGCTCCGGGACCGTTTTCATCCTGGGAAAACGCCATTGCTCATCGGCTGCCAGGCGGGCGCCCAGCAGCCTGCCGTCCGCTGCAAACAAGACCGGGCAAAGCGGATCGTTGAAAAGCCGGCGCGGCAAAGCCAGCCAGAAAAGTACGGAAAGGACGAGCAGAACAGCGCCCAGGAGCAGCAGGGCCCTTTTGCGCTTGCGAAAGAAAACGCTCACCGAGTGATTTCCACCCATTTCCCGGTGCTGTTGGCGTGGAAAGACCGATCATACATGGATTCTACTGATATCCCCGGCTGGTAGAAGCGACCGCCGTACGAGGCGTTGAGCACAGCCGTAAAGGTTTTCCTGGCGCCCGCGCCCAGGCGGAAATAGGTGAGGATGCGATCATCACGGACATCCTGGTAATCGAAATAGCCGCCGGCCGGTTCGTCGGTGAACAGGCGCGGGTTGGCGATCTGGCAGCCGGCGGGGACGATGTGGGTAAGGGCCAGGTTGCTCAGCGACTGCTTGCTGAGGTTGGTGATGTCCACCTTCACCTGGAAATCTCTCCCCTGGGTGAGGCTGGCCGTGTCCAGCGCCGCGCCGTTCAGGTCCAGGTAGGACACCTGCAGGCGCAGGTTGTTTTCATGCGCCTGCTCTCCGCCGGCAGGGGGAATGCCGGCGATGGCGGCGGTCACGTACAGCCGGCCTTCGCCCGGGTTGGTGACAGTCAGCGTGCGCTCCCTGGCGGTGAAGGGGGAATACTCTTGCTGAAAGAAGGGGACGACGGCCTCCACTTCACTGGGCTTCTCGCCCTGCCAGCCCGCCTTGAAGCGGAAGGGCTTGGCCGGGGAGCCCCCGTAATAGGAGGCGATGGCCATGAGGGCATAGGCGGTTTCCTGGGTGGAATACCAGGTGTCGCTGGCCATGACCCCGACGATCTCTTCAAGAAATTTCCTGGCGCGGCCGGGCTGGCCCATGTGCACCAGCGTGCGCACCATGACGGCTTTATCGCGGAAATCTGAGCCGAAGGTGCGGCTGTCGTCTCGGTATTTCGCGATCTGCCACGTGCATTTCCGCAGCAGGTCTTCGGCGGCCTCGTCCTGGCCGCTGGCCTGGAACGCCCCGGCCAAAAGCACGGCGGCAGCGCTCTCCAGCCCGGTGTTTTCCCGCAGACGGTTCATGGCCCCCAGGTCGGCCGCCCCGGCCAGGGCCAAGGTATACAGGCGGAAGGCCTGGACCAGGCGGCCCTGCTCCGGACCCGCGGTCCAGGAATTGGCCAGTGTTTTCTGATGCTTTTTCCAGGGATCAATCATGGTGACCGGGACCCGGTAGCCGAGGCGGGAGGCCTCCAGCAGGAAATAGCCGGCATAGGCCGATGTCCAATGATGCACCTCGTATTCACCCGGCCAGTACGAGAACCCGCCGCCGGGCGCCTGGAAGCCGCGCATTTTTTCGATCGCCGTGGCAATATATGTTTCGATCTTTTTTTGCTGCCCGGCGTCCAGCTTTATCAGGTATTTCAGGTAAAGCTGCGGGAAGGCGGTGGAGAGGGTCTGCTCCAGGCAGCCGTGGGGATAGCGGATCAGGAACTGCAGCCGCTTCTGCAGGTTGAAGGGAGGCAGCATCGAGTACTCCAGGGTCACATCGTTGGTCCCCTTCAGTCCGAACGCCTTGATCACGATCTGGCGCGACTCACCGGGCGGCACCTCTGTATGCAGCGTCTCCAGGATTCGCGGATTGGCGGCCAGGATGGGGATGGCGGTGCGGCTCTCGGCCTTGCGCGAGCCGGCCGTGGCCTTGATATAAACGGAACCCTGGCCAATGCCCGTGTTCACTGTAACCGGGAAGAAGACGATCTCGTCTCCCGGCTTCTTGAATTCGATAACCTTGATCTTCGGCCCGTCCACCAGGAACCGGTCACCGGCGTCGATCTGGACCTGCACCTTGCGGATGCCGGCATGGCTGACGAAGACCGAGACGGGGAGGTCGAAGGTCTCGCCCGGCCGGACGACCCGCGGCAGGGTGGGCAGGATCATCAGGTCCTGGCGCACCGGCACCGATTGCTCCGCCACGCCGAAGGCGCCGTCCCTCCCGGCCACGGCCATGACCCGCACTGCCCCTACATACTGAGGCATGGTGAATTTGTGTTCCGCTGTTTTCCCGGCTTCCAGAGAGAAAGGCCCGGCGAAAAGCACCACCGGCGGGAAACGCCGCTGCTTTTTCTCGGCGCCGGCGCCGGCGCCTTGTTCATCGCCGCCCAGGGCCAGGAGGCGCGAAAGATCCGCACCATACGCTTCGGCAATATCGTCAAAGAGGTCCCAGGTGAGGACGCCCAGGGCCTCGCGGCTGTAGAACTTTCGGCGCAGGTCGGGAGCGGCGTAGCGCGTCAGCCCCAGCAACCCCTCGTCGACCACGGCCAGGGTATATGTCATGGCCCGCCCTGACTTTTCCTCCACTCCGACCTTGAACTCCTGCAGGGGCTTCAGCTCGCCGGCCACCTTGACCTTCGGCTCTAACCGCGTATGCGGGTTCTCCACCATGACCGGGATGACGCCGTACAGGCGGATGGGCGTATCGCTCTTCTTGCCCGAGTGGGGCTGCAGCAGTGTGACGTGAACATAGATGTTGGGGCTCATGCTCTCGTCAAGCTCAATTTCAAAGCGGTTTTCGCCTGCCTTGGTGCTCACCCACATTTGTTTCAGTATGCGAGAGTTGTTCTCCAGCGAGACCAGCGCCCGCCCCTGGGAAGCGTCGGGGAGGAAGATGGTCGCCTTTTCCCCAACCTGATAATGCTCCTTGTCGGCGCTGAAATTGAGCCGCGTGGCACCGCTGCCCTTCTCCTCCCTGGCGCGGCCCGCCCAACCCGGCCAGTCGATGTAGATGGCCTTGCCGGCGGCGTGGCCGCTCTGCGGATCGACCACGCGGACCAAATATCGGCCCCACTGCGGGTACTTGATCTGGAATTTCCACTGGCCGGTGCCGTCGCGGGTCGCGACCTCGCCCTTCAGCAACGGAACATGACTGGTGTTGGCGATGTACTGGGCCAGCGAGTCGCCGCTCCTGTCCCACCACCACTTCCATTCAACCTTGTAGAGGCTGACCTCCAGCTTGTCACTGGAGACGGGTTTGCCCTCGGGATCGACGGTAACGATCTGCAGGAGATGCTCCTGGTCGGTGAGCAGCATGCCGCGCATCTCGTCGCCCTTGGGGACGCGGATGCCGACGAAACTTTTATAAGGGTAAAAGGGCAGGGTCACAGCGTCGCTCGAAAAATCGCCGCTCTCCTCGAAGACACGGACAGTGAACTGGGCGTCCATCATCCCCGGCGCCGCCTCATCCATCTCGAGATTGATGGGAAAATTGGCAAGGCCATCGGCATCCAGCCGGCCGTCGGCAACCTTCTGTTCGGAGGCGGTGACCACACGGGCCGGGTCGTCGAAGACGTAGTCGGGCCAGCGCGGGAAGCTGGTGGGCCGCGGCGCCAGGCGCACCCTGGCGTCGAACTTAAGGTTGGCGGCCACGGCCCCGTGCAGCCACTGGCTGCGGAGAGCAGCTTCAGTATCCTTTTCCTTGACCAGTTTTTCCGCTCCCGGTTGAAAATCGATCTTCAGACGGTTGGGTACCACGGTTTCGATCTTGACATTCTGCTCGAAAGAGAGGCCGCCGACCAGTACCCTGGCCTTCCAGTTGCCGGTCGGGGCCGCTTCGGCCGTGCGCAGGCGGAAGGAATGGAAGGCGTCAAGCGACCGGGCCGGTTTGCTGGTCTGGATCAATTGCCCCTTGGGGTTGTACAGCTCGAGGAGCACCGGGTGCTCGGCGGGCAGTTTGTGCTCGCGGTCGAAGAGGACGAATGTCAGGTACAGGTCGTCGCCGGGGCGCCAGACGCCCCGTTCGCCGTAAATGGTCCCCTTGATCCCTTTCTGCACTTTTTCGCCGCCCACATCGAAATGGCTTGTCGCCAGAGCACCCTCCTTGCTCAGGCGCAAGTATCCCCTATCCTTCCCCTGCGCGGCTTCTATGAAGAACGGCTGGCCGGGGAGCTTCAGGGTGAGGAACCCAGATCCGTCACTGCTGCCCTCACCGAGCAGCTGGTTCTGAAAATTGAAAGCGCGAACCAGGACCCCGGCCTGGGGCTCGGCCGTGCGAATGTCGGTCGTGACCACGTGCAGGTCGAAGCCATCACCGCGCTTGGCCACCAATCCCAGGTTCGAGGCCAGGAAGTTGCGGGCCTGAACCGCTCCGTTGTTGAAGCGCGGGTTGTAATAGGCGTCTTTGCAGGGATCGCTGCGGTCGGCCCATCCGTTTCTCCCTTCCTGGTAATAATAATCGTAGGAGTAATCCCAGTTGGAATAATCACGGTAGGAGACATCGTCCTGGTTCTGCAGGGAGGGTTCCGGGACCGGCGCATCGTTGTTGGTGCATGGATAAGCCGAATTGCCGCGGTTGAAGGAGAGGCTAATGCGAAAAATGCTTCCCGGGTTCTCACTCAGGAGCTGGGTCACGTCCAGGCTGTAGCGGCGCCAATTGCCGGTTTCCCCGGCTTGATCGCTGAGGGGCACGGTCCGGCGCCACAGGAAACGGCCGACCATGGAGAGATTTTCCCGGCCTTCCAGGTTGTTCTGCTGGAAGAACTGCGCCATATTGTTCTGGAAGATCTGGAACGTCGTCACCTGGATGGATCTGAGGCTGACCGCCTCGAAAGGAATGGTCAGTTTTTCCTTGTCGGGCAGTATGACGCCCTTGCCCACGAAACGGACCTGCGGCGACAGCCGCTGGAAGGATAACGTTCGCCTGAGATTCTTCTCCAGCCTGCGGTCGTTGAAATTGCGGACGCCGGGGTTGATGCTGACCTCGACCGCAGCGTCGAAACCTTTGCTGGAAAAGACACGGACCACGTTGTTGTCGATCTCGAAGGTGGGCTCGTGCCCCGGTATGGTGATCAGGCCCTTCAAATTCTGGCTCTTTTTCAGAGGGTCGGAAAAGCGCAGCAGGACACATGCGGCCGGCTCGAGGACCGCCTCGGCTTCCAGAAGGTCGAATTGGCCCAGCGAAGGCACATCGACCTGGCGCGAGCCCTTCTGTTCGGCGCCAACCGGAGAACCGTCCCATTTCACCTCGACCCGGCTGGGCTGTTCATGGCGCTGAATGGCCCGGATGACAAAGCTGTGGCTCCTCCCTTCGTTCTCGTGAGCCCAGTCTATGGCCAGGGCCTTACCTGCATGGCTGGCGGAGAGGATCTTTTTGACGGCAACGCCATCCTGTCTGTCGCGAGTGGTCAGCATGCCGCGCAGCAGGAAGCGGTTGGGCGATATCTCGTCGAGCGGAGCGAGCCCTTCCAGATTGATCGCCAGCGACTCGCGGATCACCGAAAAAGTGAACTCGAAGCGCGCATATGCCCGGGGCAGGCTCATGAATTTGCGGATATGCAAAACAGCGCGGTAGCTGGTTCCGGGAACCAGATCCCGGTCCGGGGTGAAGACCAGCTCCCGGGGCGATCGCCATTCTGTTTTTCCGGAAAGGGCCGGGCTGAATTCCAGGTAGTCTTCGAGTTCGGCAGGATCCTGGCCCTCAGTGCCGACGTTGCCCACAAAAAGGACCCGGACCTGGGCCTGACGGGAAATGTCCCCGGAGGTGTAGGCGCTGATATAGCGGTACCACTCCTGGTCCTTCGGGCTTTTGGCCTTTTTGCAGGACAACTGGAGAAACGTGATCCAAAAAATTCCCAGTAGAACAATGGTGCCGAATTTTTTCATGTGCCCCCTCCTCTGTCAAAGGGAAAATATATCATAAAAATTAGTAAAATAAATCACACTTGAACAATGCGGCCGTAAGTTTGAAGGAAACGCAAGTTATTTCTGCATGCCGGATGCGAACGGCGGGCCCTGGCGATTGCCAATATCCTGAAAATTGCTGCCATTTTTATCTTGCCAAAAAATGAAACTTTTGTCGCAACCAATCCCCGGGAAGGAGACCATGAATAAACCTGCGGTCATCGCTGTTCAGAACAAGCAAATAGACGGTGCCCAAATAAAAGACAGTGCAGCCGCATAAAAATACCGATAATTCCAGCCAGCCGTTCACCGCGAATAAATCCGCAAGCATGAAGACGGCGACGGTCACAAAAATGGCGGCGGCGAATATCGCCATGGTCTTCTTCAGGTAGAACATGGCTCCGATCTTCTGGATGCAAGCGGAATAAATGGGAGTAAAAAAAAGCCCCCTTGCATTCAGGGAAATAATACCTGCCAGGGCCACACCGGTCAGGCCGAAGTCAAGCTTGACGAAAATCACGGCCAGGAGAATATTCATTATACCCAGCGCAATGGTCACGATGGCCGGAATTTTTATTTTGTTATGGGCGAAATTCAAACCGTAAAACGGCCGGCAGACCGTCTCCATGAAAATGGAAAAAAGCATCATGACCAGTAAATAGTCCAACGCGGCAAAGTCCTTTCCCAGCCAGGTACCCAACATCGGCTTGGCGGCGCCGGCAATCAACGCCACGGGAAGCATCATCAACAATCCCATCAATTTGACGGCCTGCGATGCTTTTCTAATCATTTTATCCCTGTCGCCATCGGCATAGAGGTTGATGAAGGTCGGTTGCAGTATCGTTCCAATTGAAAACCCGAGATACTGGATCAATACTGAAAGCTGCATGACTGCTGCATATTTTCCTGCGGCCTGGGCGCCCAGCAGCATATTCGTCAGCAGCAGGCTGGACTTGAAAAAGAAGAAAGCTCCGACCTGGTTGACGATCAGCCAAAAGCCAAAAGCCCACAGCTTCCTTAAAACAACCGCGTCAAAAAAACCGAACGAAAGCTTTATTTGCGGGGTCAATCTCCTGAAGGCAAGATAGTCCATGATAAGCCAAACAAGAGAAGCCGTTAAATAGCAGTTGGCGACAACGTAAAGGTTCGCGGAAAAAATACGGAAAAACAGGACCAAAAAAAGCAAGCGTACAGTGAAATAGATGATCTGGTTGAAATTTTTTATGTCAAACCGGTTCCTGGCCCAGCTGGATACGGCAAAAGCGCTGCGGATAAATTGCAGCAAAAAACTGATGGCTACGACAATAAAGAGATAGCGCGAACTGGTTTCATGGCCTGAAGGAATGTCAAAGATCCTGGTGATAAAGATATTTACAAGAAAGACCAGGGGCAACAAAAGCAAGACCCACAAAATATTCCCGAAAAAAAGGGAGTTGAATGTCTTGTTCACCCGTTCCTGATCCCGGCTTTTGAGGTTCAGGATCAGCTCCCTGCCGGCGGAATTGTTCATGGCAATCGTAAAGACAAACACATAATTCGAGATGGAGACAAAAAGCATGACTATGCCGAACAACTCAAGGTCCAGATGTCTGATCAAAAACGGCGTTAAAACAAGGGCGCTGGTTCCCTGAACAAAAATCAGGGCAAAGCTGGAAACAAAATTGGGCAAAAACTGCCGCTTCAAACTCGTTGCTTCGGATTCTTCATTGTTCATGTAGTTTTTAAAAAGTGAAAATTGAAGTTTTGGAAATTCAACTTCGCTTTCAAAAGATTTTAAAGAGAATGGCTTCAAATTGCAACAAGTGGAGCGGATGGATTCGCGGAATTGACTGAAAAAGGATTTAAAAAAAGATGCATGACCCAAAATCACCGATCATTTTTCAATCTATCCGCTGTTCCGGGCTGATATCGCAGCGAATTAATTAACAAAGAGCAGGGTGACACCCAACAAGGCGATCATGGTTCCGACAATTGCCCGAGGAGTGATTTTTTCTTTGAAGAGGAAATAAGACACCGGCAGCAAAATTACGGGAGTGAGGGACATCAGAGTGGAGGCGACACCGATAGAGGCGTGGGCGATGGCCACCAATGACAAAACGACTCCCAGCGCCGGCCCGGTCAAAGCCCCGGCGGTGATCTCCAGCAGCGCTTTTTTATCTTTCATTTTAGCCAGGTGGGCATGAATCTTGCCCTGGAAAAGACTGATGACCGCCAGGGCAAGGGCGGAGGCGCTGACGCGGACCAGGGTAGCGGAAATGGCTGAATAGCCGCCCGCCAGTCCCAGCTTGGAGAACAGCAGCCCCACCGCCTGGCCTAAGGCACCGCCCACGGCCAAAAGGATGCCCAGGCGGTATTTTCGCGGTTCCCTGGAAGCGAACGACTCAACCGGAGCTATCTTCTCCGCCACCACCCAGGCAATACCGCCGATGGTCACCAGGATGCTGACGATTTCCAGTACCGGCAGATTCTCTCCCAGCAGTAGCCAGGCCAGTACGGCGCTGAAAATCGGTACGAGCAGCGACAAAAGCATGGCCAGGCGGGGACCGATCAGCAAGAAGGATTCAAACAGCATGGCATCGCCGATGACAAATCCGATCAGGCCCGAGACCCCCAGGTAGAGAAAGCGGCGCGGCTCTGCATCGAAAGGGAACAGGGTTCCTAACAGCAGCAGATGAAGCAGGAGCAGGACCGGGAATGCGATCCACAAGCGGACGTAGTTGACGGTGACCGCCCCCACCCGCTTCCCGGCCCGGGTAAATACAACCGAGTTGAACGCCCAGCAAACCGATGTCAGCAGCGCCGCGATTTCACCATAAACACTTGTCATTTCATTTTACCTGGAGGAAAGAGTCTGGAAGCTGAATGATAACAAGATTTAACTTTTAAAAAAAGGCTGGAAAATAATTTCGCCAGGTACTTCAGCATTGTCTTTCCGCCGACAATCCCTGAACCGGGATCAATTATATTGGCGGACAGGCGTGTATGATATGTGAAATATCAATTAAAAGTGGTTTTGCAAGAATTGGTCCGGCTTTTCCTTCAATTGGCTATAAGGCCGTTTTTTCCTTTCTGCGGTTGGATTTCCATATCGGTGATGACGATTCTCTGACCGGCCCGAACGAACAGGATATCCTTGATTTTGTCAAAACCGGTGAAGAATTCACCTTTTTGCTCGGTAAGTTTTGTCAATGAAAACCCCATCATCACCAGATCGGCTCCTGCGGAATGCTCGTTCACCAATTCTTCGAAAGGGACTTTCTTCTTTTCCCAGGAAATCCTTTGAACATTGCTTTTTGATATGGGAATACGGCCGATGTCGATCAATTTGTTCAGATGGGCAACCTGGCGATCCAGTTCTTTTTCATCAAAAGCGGCAAAGAGGGTGATATCGCATCCCAGCCAGTCGCGATGCCCTTTCATTATATAGGCCAGCAGGATCATCAGGCTGGCATTACGATAATCACCGGGAGTAAGCCAGATGTCTATCCTTTTTTTGTATCCGAAATGCCTCTCGGAGGATCTCAGCACGGCGATATTAAAATCAACGACAGCGGCAAAATGGCAGCCGCCGATTATTTCCTCTAAGGCGGCAGGTTTGCTTTCATGAAATTCAAAAAGGACGGTATTGTTTTCCATCCCGGCAATGCCGGGGATCTGGACAATCTGGGCCACGGCTGTTTTAAAAGAAGGAGAAATAATGGTGTCCACATATATCCCGGCCTGGCTCGTAGTGGCTTGTTCGATCAATTGGCCGAGTCTCAGTTTTGCCTCCTTTTTGGTGTCTTGATCGAGAGGACCTTTGATGAAATGCATGTAAGTGCCGAATCCATAATAATGCGAGATCCAGCGGAGCAAATCAAACGGGGCCAGGCGCTCCAGTGAGGCTTCGGAAACCGCTATCAATGATGGCCGCCAATTTGTCAGTGTGACCTGCGGCCGTTTCTTCTGGATAATGACCTGCAAGCGCCGGGTGGCTTGAAAGAGAACCCCTTTGATCATGGCCGACAGATCGTCTTCACCTTTCGACGATCTTTTCAGGCTGAAATAGATGCCGATGATGGCCAACAGGGCGGCCAGGGCATACAGGGGCGCCATTTGAAACATCATGATGAAACAAGCCAAGGCGCCGATCAAGGAGAAATACCAGCGGGAGCGGAAGGTGGGGCGGTAGGAAGGATTGCCGGCAAAATGCTCCAGAAAACTGACCAGGCACAAAGACCCATAGGTTATCATGAAAAACATGCTGATGATCTGGGCAACGAAATCCACGCTTCCCAGCGACACAAAAACAAGCGCAATGACGGATGTGATCAGCGTGGCGTTGACGGGCTCATTCACATTGCCCCGGCCGGATTTCAGGAAATTATTGATGGTTTTTGAGGGGAACATGTCATCCGTTGCCAGGGCTTGCAGGGTTCTTGGGGCGATTAGGATGGAGCCGATCGCCGAAGAGATGGTGGCGGCAGCCAGGCCAATGGGAATGATCGGTCCCCATAAGGCGATTTTGCTCATGGCAAATTGATTGCTGGCCAATTCTGCGGGAGACAAGCTCAAAGATAATTTGACGACCACAAAAAAATAGACAAGCATGCCGGTAATGGTTGCGGTGAGAGTGCCGAGGGGAATGGATTTTCGCGGGTTTTTCAGATCACCCGACAGGCCCACGCCGGCAGTCATGCCTGTAAATGCCGGAAATACGATAGCAAAAACCAGGAAAAAACTGCTGGGATTTTCGATTTTGGCAAAAAAATCCAAATTATGAATCGGCGTAGTCGATTTTCCCAGAAAGAAAAAAAACAATGATATCCCCAAGGTAACGACCACGATCCAAAGTAATGATACTCCCATATTGGCACCCTTTTTCAAAATGACCACTAACAGGATCAGGGTTGCCGGAATACTGATCATCCATAGTTTGGGATCAATATGAAGCTGGGAGCGAATCCAGGAAAAAGCCGGACTGAAAGCTTCGGCAAAAGCGATCATATAAAATGCCACCGATATGGCCTGGGAAAAATAGAGCGAGATGCCGATCGTCCCGCCGACAGTGCGGCCGAATGAACGGCTGATGATGAAATACTCTCCGCCGCCTTCGACTTTCAGGTTGGTGGCGATCTCGGCGATGGCCAATGCCGTGGGAATGGTGATGGCATGGCCGATTAAAATGATCAATATCGCTCCGAATAAACCGGTATGGGCGACGGCAAAACCGAATCTGAGGAATAAAATGGCTCCCAATATGGTGCTGATCGCAGCCAGAAAAACCGGCGCTGTTCCGAAACCATGTCCCTGATCGTGTTTTTTATGATTCATTTTCATAAAAAAAAATCCTTTTGATCCTTATATTCCGGCGCTATTGTATCATGGCTTTATGCCAAAATATACAATTCACTGAGCCGAGTCTTGAGTTTTTCAGGACAGAATTTGATTATACGGCCCCATCCGTCACCCGTTCACCTGCCGATCCGCAGAATTTCCTGGCCCAGCCCTGGTTACTGCACGGTAAAATCGAATGTTTTCTGGATGGTTTGCTTCTTGTATTCATCCTTAACGGTAATGGTAACGGTAAAGGTGCCGCTCTCCATCCCGGTCAGGCGGTTGGTGAAATAGACCGGCACAACGGGGGAGTCATAGTCATTTTTCAGCACAACCCAGTCTTTTTCGTCAAAGATCAGTTTGCCTTCCTTATCGATGACCCGGGCATCCTGGGCCAGGGAAACCCAATACTTGTCGCCGTCTTTTAAGGTATTGTAGCCTTCCACTTCGAAGTAGAGCAGAAAGGGCTCTCCCTGGGCCAGAGTGAAGCCGGGCTTGGCCTGGAAGTTGCGGTGGCCGTCAACGCGGTCGCACAGGCACAAATGGCTGATCTGCAGGGGCAGCTTCTTGTTGATCAGGGAGAGGGTTTCAAGGAGAAGGTCAATGGTTTTATGATAGGCACCGGCCCGATATTGCACCTTGGCCTGATCAAGCATGGTTTCAACCGTCTGTCCGGGCGTCAGGCCGGCAAATGCCAACAATGCCACCAGGACCAGCAGAAACATTTTTTTACACATGGCAAACCTCCGATTCTTTTGCTTTGCGAGGACGCAAGGAACCAAGGTGCAGTTCTTGCCGTTCACCTGAAAAGCAACAATTTTTTTGCAAGCGTTGTTCCATGATTTCACCTTCCAAGCGCTGCATCAATCAGGCGCGCTTCGGCAACTGCCCCTCAATGTCCACATCATGATCATGGTATTAAAACCCGGATAAATAGTCAACAGCCGATTATGAACAGCCAATATCAAGAGCTATCCCAGAGGCCTTCTTCACCTTTTTATAAACCCTCCCCACGTTCTTCACCGACATACTCGAAGATATCTTCGATCCCGGCCTGGAACACGCGGGCAATGCGGAAGGCCAGGGCCAGCGAAGGAACGTAGCGGCTCTGCTCCATGAGGATGATGGTCTGGCGAGTACAGCCGGCCCGGTTGGCCAGCTCTTCCTGGGTCATTTCGCCGGCATCAAAGCGATAGCGGCGGATCTTGTTGCGGATCTCAGCCTTGGCCATGGCCGGACGCCTTGAATTCCAGGATCAGGGCGATCACCGAGGATGAGATGAAGGCGGCGAAGCTGGTGGAATAGGCCAGGAACCACATCCAGCCGACCGGGACGAAGCCGCTGCCCTGGAATCTCTCCCAGAGGATAATGGACAATGCAAAGACGTAGACGAGGACGAGGATAAAGGCCGAGGCGTTGGCGCGGTTGCGGATCTCCTCATCCCTTTCATCCCTGCCGACAGCGTGGTCTCCGGGGCGGATGCGGGTCAGGAAGAGCATCAGGCCATACAAGAGATATCCGCAAGCGATAATGACCGCTCCGGCCAGGCGCCGCCATTTTTCCAGGGCATATCGTTCCGGCCCCGCTCCGTAGAAAAAGATGACCGAAAACACGGCCATTACCACTCCCCAGATCAGGAAGGTGAAGACAGCTCTTTTCCTGGTTTGTGTCATTGCAACCTCCATTGTCATAATTTACATTCTTTTAGCATGATTTATATTACCTTTTGTAATATATTTATTTCTTTTTGTCAATATGTAATTTCATTTTGTCTCGAATTTACCCTGGCAAACTTCCAGCCGTTCCAGCTCCCCCAACGATCCATCCATAGCAATTAACCTGTTTTTTTTCAGCTCCTGCTGCTGAATCTCACTCAGAAACGGTGACCGATCCGCCGATGGCAATGTGTACAGGATGCGGCTTTTCGGCTTGCCGGCAACATGGCTGTCAACATCTGATCATGACAGGAGCGGCAGTTGGCTTCGAGAAAATCGCGGTTCTTCGGGCGAATGCGGATCTGCTGGACCGTTTCGAAGGTGAAGACCCAGGAGTGACGGAAACCGTTTTCCATTTTGGCCAGATACTTGACGGCCCCATCCTGGGGCAGGTGACACTGATTGCAGGAAACATCGCGATGAACGGACCGCTCCCATGCTTTATATTGACCCTGCATGACATGACAGTTGACGCACACCTCGGGGCGGTTCGAAAGATAGGAGTATCCCTTGGCATACCAGAAAGTGAAGAGACCGACCCCTGCCGGTACGGCCAGGAGGATCAGGGGGAGTCGGGGGATGCGGAACTTCATCATTTCGCAGGGATAGCCCGGATGGCCGCGATCTCGGCCTGCCGGGCCAGGTCGACCGCGTCGCCCAGTATGCGGACCGACTCCTGCGGGCTGTGAAAACCCATGCTGTTCTCGGCGCTTATGAAATCCCAGCGCAGGGAGGCGCGGCGGTGCAGGTCGCGCGCCGAATCCAGGGCAGCTGCGGAGGCTCCCTTTCCCAGGGCTTCGCGAATGGCATCCAGTGCAGCGATGATCGCTTTCTCGGATTTCTGCATGAGGTGGTAGGTGCGGTCCTGGATCTCCAGCACCCGTCCCCTTAATTCTTCACCTGCCAGGGGATGACATCCGGCACAGGAGGTTTCGGGCTCAGCAAGGGGAGTTCGGATCCAATGGTCGGTTATCTTCACTGCCCCCTGGCGCATGTAGGGCATGTGGCAGTCGGCACAGGCAACGCCGGCGCGGGCGTGAATCCCGGTCGACCAGAGCTCGAACTCTGGATGCTGGATCTTGACCATGGCAGCGCCGCTCTCGGCGTGGGTCCAATCCTGGAAACCGATCCCATCGTAGTAGGCCTCGATATTATCCACGGTCAGGCCGTTTTCCCATGGAAAGGTCAGGTATTTTTCCGCGCCCTTGAAGTAATATTCGACATGGCATTGGGCGCAGACATAGGTGCGCATCTGCTGGAGGGATGCTTCGGCCAGATTCACTCCACGACGGTCCATGGCCTCGCGGAAAGCGGGACGGGAGATGGCCAGGCTCATGGTGGCGGCATCATGGCAATCGGCGCAGGCGATCGCATGGCGGATGCCATGGTCAGCGATCAGCTGGTTGAAGCCTTTAGCATAAAAGGCGTCGGGTCCGATCTCCTTCATGATCCCGGGAACCTGGCTGCTTTTGCAGGTCATGCAGGCGCCCGGTTTCTTGTCACCGAGGCGCTTGCTGTTCCGGGCGTCCTCGACAGCCCGCAGGTGGCCCCGTTCCTCATTGTATTCGATGGCAAAGGCATAGCCGGCAAAGAGGCGGCGGGTGTCGGGATAGCGATCCAGTTTGGAAGAGGCCTCGGAACCGCCGAAACGTCCATACCGGCTGTATTGAATCATCTCCCCGGTATGCATGGTCTTCCTGTAGGCCTCGTACTGAGCGGGAAAATTACGGCCCCAGACAGCAGGATCGGGTTCCAGGTCCGGGATAGCCGCGACCCTGAAGTAGCTTATTTTCTCTTCCTGCTTGTGTTCGAAGATATTGACCAGCAGCGCGGTTGCAGCCACGGTCATGACGATCACAGCCAATACCAGCAACAGAATACTTTTTATTTTCATGGGCAACTCCGGGCCAATTATCCCATATCCAAAAAAAAAGCAAAACAGCTCGTCCTTGATTTCTCAGTTTAACAATCCTTTACTCGGTACCTGAATGATTTTCTATTCAAGGTTTTTGCACTTTCATAAAAAAATCGGAATGTGCCAAAAATTGGACTTGGATACCGACATCTTTCACGACTGGATATTCGCCATGCATGTAAATTCAAGATATTGCAAAAACAGTTGTTTTCATCCGAAGGCTATGCTAATGTTTTGGCGTATTCATGCGATATGCTGCAGCCCGGGAGGCTATAGAAGCTATGGCACACTTCAATCTGAAAAAAGGCCTGAATTTGCCGCTGAGCGGTGTTCCCCAAGAAACCCTGCAAGACGGAGCGCCACTCAGTCACGCGGCTCTGGTGGGCAGCGATTTCTGCGGACTTAAAGCCCGTTTGCTTGTGGCCGCAGGCGATCGCGTCAAGCGGGGACAAGCGCTGCTGGCTGACAAGACCCATCCCGAGATTCTTTACCCCTCACCCGCAGGCGGCGTGGTCGAATCGATTAATCGCGGCCAGCGCCGGGCGCTGTCATCAGTGGTCATCAAGCTGGACGCCCAGGAGGAAGTGCTTTCCTTTGCAGCATGCAGCGAGGCGCAAATCGCTGCTCTGAGCGCAGAAGAAGTGAAGGAACGCTTGCTCAAGTCCGGAGCCTGGATTGCTTTGCGACGCCGTCCCTTTGCCAAGATACCGTCGCCAAATGAGATTCCTGCGGCGATTTTTGTCAACGCCCACGACAGCCAGCCGCTGGCCCCGGCCAGCGCAGCGATCCTGTCCCGACAGGGGGCGTTTTTTTACAGCGGCCTGAGTGTTCTGCGCCGCCTGTTTGCCGGTCCGATCTATGTGTGCAGTTCCCCTGAATGGACCCAGACACTACCGCCTTTGCCTAATCTCCACCACGCGACCTTCAGTGGACCGCATCCGGCCGGAAACGTGGGCACCCATATCCATTTTCTTTATCCCGCGGACAAAACTCGCTTGGTATGGTACCTTGATCTTCACGATCTGCTGTCCATCGGCCATTTGTTTGTCAAAGGCAGCTGGCCGGTCGAACGCGTCATTGCCCTGGGCGGTCCTGGCGTAAAATCGCCGCGCCTGCTGCTCACCCGCCTGGGAGCAAATCTGGATGAACTCCTGGTCAATGAATTGAAGCCCGGTTCCTTGCGGATCATATCGGGCTCGGTCCTGTCGGGGCGTACGGCTGCTGGATTCGAGGGATTTCTGGGTCGTTACCACCAGCAGGTTACGGTTCTGACTGAAAATTTCAAGCGTTCTTTTCTCGGTTGGGCCAATCCATTTCCGCGCCGGCTTTTTTCGCTGAAACGGGTGGTACTTGGTGCCTGGTTTCCTGCCAGGCCGAGGGAGATGACCACCAGCCGCTATGGCGGAATTCGGGCCATGGTTCCCTCGGATTCCTATGAGAAGGTGATGCCGCTCGACCTCATGCCCACTTTTCTGTTGCGGGCCTTGCTGGCCAAGGACATTGATGATGCCGAGGCCCTTGGCTGCCTGGAACTGGCCGAGGAAGACCTGGCACTTTGTTCATTCGTCTGCCCCTCGAAAATTGAGTATGGTGCGCTTTTGCGGGAAATGTTGGACCTCATTGAGAAGGAAGGATAACATGCTGCGCAAATGGCTTGATCGACTCGACCCCCATTTTGGCAATAATGGCAAGCTCAAAAGGTGGTTTCCCCTCTACGAAGCCATCGATGCGTTCCTCTACAACACCAATAGTGTCACCAAGGGCTCTCCGCATGTGCGCGATGCCCTGGATCTCAAGCGCATGATGACCACCGTGGTCATCGCCCTCGGGCCGGCAGTTCTATTCGGTCTATACAATATCGGGTATCAGGTGAACCGTGTGCTGGCCGCGGCTAGCGAAGGTGTATCACTGCCCTGGCAGATGAAGCTGGCGGCACTGCTGGGCATCACCCCGGCGACCATATGGGGAGCAGTGCTGGTCGGCGCCATTTATTTTGTACCGGTTTATATTGTGTGCATGGCAGTAGGCGGAGCCTGGGAAGTCTTGTTTGCCGTGGTCAGAAAACATGAGGTGAACGAAGGTTTCCTGGTCACCGGCCTGCTCTTCCCGTTGATCCTGCCGCCCACCATCCCCTTGTGGCAGGTGGCCATCGGCGTTTCCTTCGGAGTGGTCATTGGCAAGGAAGTGTTCGGTGGTGTGGGCATGAATATACTCAATCCCGCCCTGACCGCCCGGGTCTTTCTCTTTTTTGCCTATCCTTTGCAGATCTCCGGCGATGCCGTGTGGATCGGCCTCGATGGGGTCAGCTCGGCAACTCCACTAGCCAGGGCCGCTGAGGCCTTTCCGCAACTGGGAGCCTCATGGTGGGATGCGTTTTGGGGTTTCATCCCCGGTTCCATGGGTGAGACTTCGACCTTTGCCTGCCTGCTCGGAGCCTTGGTGTTGATCGTCACCGGAATCGGCTGTTGGCGCATCATGATCGCCATTCTGACCGGGATGACCGGCCTGTCACTGCTGCTCAATCTCGTCGGCAGCGCCAGCAATCCCATGTTCGCCATGCCGCCCTGGTGGCATCTGGTGCTGGGCGGCTTTGCCTTCGGAGCGGTCTTCATGGCCACCGATCCGGTCAGTGCCGCCATCAGCAATACCGGCAAGTGGATCTATGGCGTGCTCATCGGGGCCATGGTGGTCATGATCCGTGTTCTCAACCCAGCCTTCCCCGAAGGCATGATGCTGGCCATTCTTTTTGGCAATGTGTTCGCCCCCATTATTGACAAGCTTGTGGTGATGCGCCACATCAAGCAGAGGCGGTCAAGATATGAAAAAAGATAGTATCAAACGGACGGTGCTGGTCGCCCTGGCCCTCTGTGTGGTCTGTTCCATTCTGGTATCGACGGCAGTGGTGGTTTTGCGTCCGCAGCAGGATGAGAATCGCCGCATCGAGCAGTTGAAAAACATTCTCATTGCCGCCGGCCTTTATACGCAGGACAGTGAAGTGATCGGTCGCTATAACGAATCCATCCGCCGCATTATGATCAAGCTTTCCAGCGGACAGAAAGCCGAGGCAGAAGTTGTTGCCGCCGGATTGTCCCCAGAACGGTACGACATGAAGGAAGCGGCTCAGAAAACACACAGCAGCGAAGCGATCGCTGCCGTTGATGATCTGGCCGGAATTAAGCGCCGCCCCAAATGGGTCAATGTCTACCTTATTGTAGACGCAGGAAAGGTTCGCGGCGTGGTCCTGCCGGTTTTCGGCAAGGGACTTTGGTCGACCATGTATGGTTTCATAGCCCTGGACATAGATCTGAAAACGGTGAGTGGTTTCTCCTTTTACGAACATGGTGAAACTCCGGGTCTCGGTGGTGAAGTGGATAATCCGCGCTGGAAGTCGCTTTGGCCCGGCAAACTGCTGTACGACGAAAACAATGCCTATCGTCTGAAGGTTATCAAGGGCAAGGTGGACGCCAGCAAGCCGGAGCAGAAATTACATATGGTGGACGGCCTTTCGGGCGCCACTTTGACCACCCGTGGCGTGGATAACCTGCTGCGTTACTGGCTCGGTGAAAAAGGCTATGCTCCGTTCTTTGCCCGCCTGCGCCGGGGAGAGCTCAATGAGCAGTAAACTGAGGAAAGTTTTGCTCGATCCGATCTTCAACAACAATCCCATCACCTTGCAGGTGCTGGGCATCTGTTCGGCGTTGGCGGTCACCTCCAAGATGGAGACGGCTATGGTCATGTCGTTAGCAGTGACACTGGTCGTAGCCTTCGCCGACCTGGCCATCAGCGCCATTCGCAATCATATTCCAGCCAGTATCCGCATCATCGTCGAGATGACCATCATTGCTTCGCTGGTCATTGTCGCCGACCAGTTGATCCGGGCCTACTTTTTCGAGATCAGCAAGCAGTTGTCGGTGTATGTCGGTCTGATCATAACCAACTGCATCATTATGGGACGCGCCGAGGCCTATGCCCTCAAGAACCCGCCCTGGCAGAGTTTTCTCGATGGCCTGGGAAACGGTCTGGGCTACAGCTTCATCCTTATAAGTGTCGCCTTTGGGCGCGAATTGATCGGATCGGGAAAACTGTTCGGCATGACCGTCCTGGCGGCCAGGAACGATGGCGGCTGGTATCTGCCCAATGGACTGTTTCTGGTTCCGGCCAGCGCCTTTTTTCTGATCGGCCTGATGATTTGGGCTTTCCGCACCGTCAAAAAAGAACAGGTGGAAGAGGAATAACATGCTGGAACACTATTTAAGCCTCTTTATCAAATCGATTTTCATCGAAAATATGGCCTTGGCTTTTTTCTTGGGCATGTGCACCTTTCTGGCCGTGTCCAAACGGGTGGAGACCTCCCTGGGCCTGGGTGTGGCCGTGGTTGCCGTGCAGGCCATCACCGTGCCCGTCAACAACCTCATTTACAACCATGTGCTGAAAGCCGGTGCCCTGGAATGGCTGGGTTTGGGCGAACTTGATCTGACATTTTTAGGGCTCATCACCTATATCGGAGTTATTGCCGCCATTGTCCAGATTTTGGAGATGACCCTGGACAAATATTTCCCGGCGCTCTACAACGCCTTGGGCATCTTTCTTCCCCTGATCACCGTCAATTGCGCCATCCTGGGCGGCTCACTCCTGATGGTTGAGCGCAACTACACTTTTGGCGAAAGCGTGGTATACGGCTTCGGTTCAGGCATAGGTTGGGCGCTGGCCATCATTGCCCTGGCCGGCATCCGTGAAAAGATGAAATACAGCAATGTCCCGGCTGGACTGCGGGGCCTGGGCATCACCTTCATCACCGCCGGCCTGATGGCCCTGGCTTTCATGCTCTTTTCCGGAATTCAATTGTAGAGGTCAAGATGAGTGGAACGGCTCTGATTCTTTCCGGCGTTGTCATGTTCACCGGGATTGTGCTCTCCCTGGTGACGGTCATCCTCTATGCCAAGTCCAAGCTTGTTGAAAGCGGTGAAGTTACCGTGGTCATCAACGACAGCCCCGATCATACCCTCAAGGTGAATGCCGGGGCAAAATTGTTGAACACCCTGGCTGAGCAAAAGATTTTCGTCTCATCGGCCTGCGGGGGTGGCGGCACCTGCGGCCTGTGCAAGGTCATGGTTCATGAAGGGGGAGGCGATGTGCTTCCCACCGAAAGATCACTGCTCAAACGGCGCGAAATTAGAAGCGGCGTGCGTCTTTCCTGCCAGGTGCCGGTCAAGCAGAATATGCGCATCGAGATCGATCCGGAAGTCTTCGCTGTCAAACGCTGGGAGTGCACGGTGCGCTCCAACAATAATGTGGCCACTTTCATCAAGGAGCTGCTGCTGGAGCTTCCGGCCGGTGAAGATGTTCATTTCCGAGCCGGAGGTTTCATACAAATAGAAGCTCCGGCCCATGTCCTTGAATATAAGGAATTTGATGTGGAAGCGGATTACCGCGACGAGTGGGATCGCTTCAATATGTGGCGCTATCGTTCGCAGGTCGACGAAACGGTGACCAGGGCCTATTCAATGGCCAACTATCCGGACGAGAAGGGCATCATCATGCTTAACGTGCGCATTGCTTCGCCGCCGCCGCAAAAGCCCAATGCCCCTCCCGGCCAGATGTCCTCCTACCTCTTTAACCTTAAACCGGGCGACAAGGTTTTCATTACGGGCCCCTATGGTGAATTCTTCGCCAGAGACACCCAGAATGAGATGATCTTTATCGGTGGCGGCGCAGGCATGGCCCCGATGCGTTCGCACATTTTCGACCAGCTCAAGCGCCTGAAAAGCGCGCGCAAGATGAGCTATTGGTATGGAGCCCGCAGTTTGCGCGAACTCTTCTATCAAGATGATTTCGCCCAATTGTCGGCCAAGTTCCCCAATTTCAGCTGGCATCTTGCCTTGTCGGAGCCGCAAGCGCAAGACAACTGGACGGGCCATACGGGTTTTATTCACCAGGTGCTCTTCGATCAATACCTCAAGGATCACCCCGCCCCTGAAGATTGTGAATATTACATCTGCGGACCTCAATTGATGCTGGCCGCGGTCTTGAACTTGCTCGATAACCTGGGTGTTGAGCGCGAGAATATTCTTTTCGATGATTTCGGCTGAATCGATGAAAAGAATTAAACTTAACGCAGTTTTCTCTTTGGGTTTTATTCTACTGCTTTCGGCTTGCACCAAGACAGTTCCGTCCAGTCTTACTTTGGCTGAATTTCATGGTCCCACCATGGGCACCGCCTATACGGTTAAGGCAGTTCTGAGGCAGCCGCTTGCTCGGGAAAAGATCAAGGAACGCATCGACGAGACCTTGAGGCGGGTCAACAAACTCATGTCCAATTATGACCAAGACTCGGAACTCTCGCGCTTCAACCGTTCCGCCGGCCAGGTCTGGTTCGCCATCGCCCCTGAGACCCATCATGTTTTCAAGGTGGCCATGGACATCGGCCAGTTAAGCGGCGGCGCCCTCGATATCACCGTTGGCCGCCTGGTCAATTTATGGGGCTTTGGTCCGGATAATCGTCGCGGCACCCTGCCGGCGCCTGAGGCTTTGGCTGCGGCCATGGAACTGACCGGGTTGCAGCGCCTGAAGCTCCAGGAAGAACCTCCGGCCGTTTGCAAGGAAAAAGCCGGGGTTTATTGCGATCTGGCCGCTGTGGCCAAAGGCTATGGCGTCGACCTGGTGGCCGAGGCTCTGGCCGGGCTGGGCATCTCCGCCTACATGGTCGAAGTGGGGGGAGAGGTGCGGGCTGCCGGCAAACGTCCGGATGGACAGTTCTGGCACCTCGGTGTGGCCGTCCCCGACGGTTCGCAACAGGTTTCACGCATCATCGATATCAGTGATATGGCCATGGCCACCTCAGGTGACTATCAGAACTACTACGAATTAGATGGCAGGCGCTACTCGCATACCATCGATCCGCATCTGGGACGTCCGATCGAGCACAATCTGGCCTCGGTCACCGTGCTTCATCCCAGCTGCCTTGAGGCCGACGCCTGGGCCACTGCCCTGAACGTTTTGGGACCAGATAAAGGCATGGCCCTGGCTGAGAAACAAAAGCTGCCTGTCTTGTTCATCGTTCGAGAACCAGAGGGTTTTGTCGAGCGGCGCAGCACAGCCATGAAGGCCTATATTATGGAGTGAAAAATTGTTGATAATAAAATTGGCAGTCGCTGCCTTGCTTCTCTTTGTCCTTTTTGGCGTAGCGCTCCTGTTCACCCAGCTGCGCAAAAAGAAAATAAGGCAAAGCTGCGCCGATAATGGGCAACACAGCTGCCAGAGCTGCAGTTGTGAGCGGTTTTGAGTCCTGGCTGCTGATGAGAAATGCAATTGATTCCATAAAGGGATAATGGAAACGCCTCCCGGGTTTTTAATCACATTTCTCCCCATTGCTGCCTGACCCCTTTATATAAAAGGCTTTCAGGGATTTAAAAACTACAAAAATCATTATTGTAATTCATTCATGAACAATACTATATTTTGCAAAATCAATGAAAACATCGCAGCCACAGATTCTGGAAAACCAAAACACCGCCGCCTTGCTTCAACTCGAATGCAGCGCTGTCATTCCAGGTCCGCATGCCTGTCAGGGATCGAAAAAAATTTCCCTGCCGCTCCACCATGTGGATATCCGCTCCCGGCCCCGTTTTGAGGATGACATGAATCTAGTGCTGGGCTGGATGGCAGTAGAAAATCAAAATAGCATCGATAGAGGATACGGGGTGTTATTCAAGGAGCTGGGACCTGATGAGATACGCCTCGGCACGGAACAGCAGCTGTTGATCTTTTTTTATCTGTATCGCCGACTTTTGGGTTTTGTCCGGGTGATCGAATTGGCCGAGAACCATTGGGAGATCGGCTCGGCCATTTCTGCCCCGGATTTCAGGCGATATTATTCTGGATTCAACAAGCTCTTCAATGCCAGTTCACTGCTGAGGATTTCCGCGAATACCGCCAGAGAAAACAAAGCGGCTGCCTGCGTCATGATTGTTACCTACAATGAAGGGGTCGCCCGCTCGGTCAGGAACCTGCTGCGGTCTCCCGCGGACCGGTTTTTCATTTTGAATAACCGCCGGTTCGATTTTTCCATGATCAAAGAACTGGTTCCGGAAAAAGAGGGAAAACTGATCGAAATCTATGACCTGGGGGATAAACTGCTGGCAAGAGAAATGCTTTTTCTCTTTGATGTTTCGGCCTGCCTTGTATAGCTTAAAATAACCATTGACAATTTTAGAATTTAAACCCTCCCCGGATGGTCTTTTGACACATGACAGCATTTTCTTTTAATATGTATTTTATGACTAAAATTGATTTTACTGTCAATTGTTAGTATTTTGAGGTTCTTTTGAGATTACGTTTGGTTTAGGAGGTAAAAACATGGACAGCAAGTCCGGGAAGCAGATGGCCAAGATGGTGGACGCGGTTCAGCCTCACTGCGACGAACCGATCGTTGCGGCGATGACATGCAGCCACGAGGGATCGATGAGCTCGACATTGATTTCCAAGTTTTTGGGTGGAGCCGGAGCAGGCGGGAAATCCTGCCAGCTCCCCAACCCGGTCTTCATCGCTGTCGGGGCCAACACCATTTACGCTTTCGATTATAGACCCCGGGGCTTCAGGTTCAAGATCAAGAAAGAAGTCGCTCGCTGGCCCAGGAATGAGATAACGGTTGCAGCCCAGGAGACAGGCATGATGTGCCACTTCACCATGACGACGAGCGCGGGAGAGAGCTTCGCCCTGGAAGTGCCAACGGTAATGGGCGGACAAGAACTGGTTCAGCTGTTCCTTGCCGCCATGGGAGCATCGTGAGGGCAACCATATCCTCTAAACCATGTAAGTTGTTAGTGTAACCGATAAAAATCGCATTTCAGGTTTTTATCGAAGCTCACTCCGAAACTGTTAGCGGTCCCGTATTTGCTTTGGAAGTTGACTGAGTACCGGCTGCCGCAGCCGCGATCCTCCCCCCGGAAAAGCTGTCCATCGGGTAGATAATAATTGTCGAGCTCTCTTCTTTTGAAATTTCCAGCAATGCCTGGATCTGCCTGAGTTCCATTGTTCCCGGTTGTGTGGAAAGGGTTTGGGCAGCCTCGGCCAGATTTTGGGCTACGGCCTTCTCTGCTTCTGCCTCGATCAGTTTTGCCCTGGCGCTCCTTTCCGCCCTGGCAATCACTGCCAGTTCTTCGATAAGTGTCGGCGGAGCACTGATATCGGTTATCCTGACCGCTCTCACGTTGACTCCAAAATCCTTTGCCGCTTCGTCTATCTCGGCTTTCACACTGATGGCAATATTTTCAGTATCACTAAGCAAAGGTCTCAGGTCATTTTTGCCTATCGAGCTTTTCAGTGCCTCCATGGAAGCCCACTCGGTGGTCTTCCAATAATCCATGACCCCAATGACCGCCTTCTCGGGATTCTCTATCTCCAATTCCACGGCCGCGATCACATCAATGGGTATGTTGTCCTTGGTAAGGGTTCGCGTTGCCTTTACTTCATAGGTAGATATCCTGATATCTACTATTCTGGCGATCGAATAAATAAAGGGCGGGATCAGGAAAAACCCGGGCCCCCTGACACCGACAGATCTTCCCAGACGCAGAAGCACAAGGCGCTCCCACTGCGGGATTATATTGAACATCTTGGCAATTGTATTGGCAAACCAGAGTATTAAAACAGTAAGAATTACCCCGAGTGCGATCTGTCCCGGTTCGGGAGGATTATAACGAGTCGGGTCAAACTCACTCACTGGTCCCCTGAATATCGGCCAGACCAGAAAATACCACAATGGCAGGGCAATGCCCCATCTGAAAAAATTTCTTACAAATACTTGTACCGGATTGCTTACTAATTTCATTTTTCCTCCATTTTTGACATAAACCATTCTATTGATAAAAAAATTAAATTCAAGCACTGATTCGAGAAACATAATACCATAGACATTGGGGTAGCGGGGATAAGTCTGAATTGTGAAGTTATGTGCCGGAGATGCTCTGCCAGTGCCTATCCTGACTTCAATATCCGCCCCCGTTCACTGGCCGATGCGCAGCCTTGTCCGGACGGGCGCAATGCCTATTTTTCTCAAATTCCCTTGCGAACTTCAGAATGCAGACCCGACCCCGATGGCTCCTTTTAATGGCTTTGGGCTAAAAAATGAAAAAGAGTACTGCTACTGCAAGTAAAACTGCCAGGACAGTGACGATAATTTTAAAAACACTGTACGGACGTTCACCTTGCACCTCTCCTGTCTGCCCATTGACCAGGAAGCGGTAGACTTTCTGATTGTAGCGGTAGGAACTTATCCAAACCGGCAAAAGGATATGCTTGAAGGTAACGCTTTGGTACCGGGAATTCAGGCTCAGGATACGCTGTTCATCCCCAGCAATATCCCGGCGGACACGATTATCGATCTCACGCTTCATCACCACTTTAGCCAGGTCCAATCCCGACTTTATATCGATCCCGTACGCCTCGCAACGAAATCCGCTTAAAAAGCGATCGTCATAGGCAGTGAGCTGGCTGAGATCCCAGGGATTGAGATGTTTTATGATTTTTTCAGGCAAAGAGCGGGTAGCCGGGACCAGCACATCATCAAACAGGACCTCAACGTTGCCGGCGCATGGCGACCAGCTGACTTTTCTTATCTGGCGTGCCTTGTCGATCGTGCGGCCATTTTCTTTTTTGGCATAGTGCTCGGAGACATAATGATAGGTGCCCTGTAATCCCGTATATTGGTTGAAGGTTCGGGCATCATAGGTCCAGTACGGCACATACATGCCATCCATGGATTCACAGGCCAGGCGCGACATGAAATCACGCGGGGCAAACCAGAACTTTCTGATCCACTTTTGAAAAAACTCGCTGCTTTTTTGCTTGTCGATCACGAAAGGTACAAGAGACTTTGGCTTGATAAGGGACTGAGCGCCGCCATTGGCCACCACCAGCCGGGTGTCGCAATATGGACAGGCCGCGGCCGTCACTTGATCGGCAAGGGTTGTCCGGGCGCCGCATCCCGGGCACTTGACGGTGCGGATGATGAGTTGTTCCGATTTTTCGGCTGGCTGAGATATGAATTTTTCGAGATCGATCTCTTCTACTGTTTCCCCGGCCTTTTCAACGAGATTTTCCGCCCCGCAATACTGGCATTTCAGCGAGGAGGTGCCGGGATCGAAGTTGACGGTGGCGCCGCATTGCCTGCAGGTCAATTCCTGGTTGACGGCTTCGGTGATTTTCGGTTCAAATTGCGCCATTGGTTATCCCCTTTATTTTACCATTTCCACCATCGCTCATTACGGCATGGCGTTCGGCGCTTGCATGTATGGGCGGAGCGGATTGTCGAAGTCAAAGCCGAAGAGGCGCGGGTTCTCACCGATGACTGCAACGGAGAAGATTTTCAATACGTAGTCCTTGGTCTGTTTTGGAATGCGGTCGGCGAACTTGGTATAGAAGCGCCAGTAGTTACGGGCGGCGGGGTTCTGCGCCAGCTCATCCTCGGAGATGTCTTCCAGGCCCGGCAGCTCGCGCAGCCTGGAAACGATGCGATGCTCGCCCCAGTTGTATGAAGCCATGACCAGCAGCCCCGACGCCTGGGCCAGCTCGCTGTATATGTCGCGGAGATAGCGGGCCGCCGCCTTTGTCGCTTTCTCGAAGTTCTGCCGTTCATCAGAGGGGTCGACCCGTGACGTGTCGTGGCGGACACCGGGATCCAGGCCGTAGCGCCGGGCCGTGGACGGAATGAACTGCCACATTCCCTTGGCGCGGCCATAGCGCGTGCGTGGCCCGACGGCAAGCGGGTCGAATCGGCTCTCCTGCAACGCCAGGTAAAAGAACTGCGGCGGCAGGCCGTGCTTCTGCATCGTCCGCACAATGAAAGGCGTGTAGCCTTTGGCCGTGGCCTCCTGAAAGATCCGCTTAAGGCTGTGACGCGCGGGGAACCAGTACATCTTGATCTGCCGCAGCACCGCGGCGACGAAGCCCGCCGGCAATTGGATCTCGCTTTCGTTGAAGATGCGCGTGACCCGGAAGATCGCCCGCTCTTCCTTGCTGAGCCGATGGTAAATGCCGAGGTCGTCGAGAAAGTCATTGTAGCGGCTGGCCTGTTCCAGCCTGCCTTGCTCCAACCGGGCCAGCTGCTCCTCCAGCTTTGCACCGCCCTGCTCTTCAATGAGGATACGCAGCCGCGCCATGCGCACGTCCTGTTCCTTCATACTGTAGAAGATCTCCTGGGCGGCGTCACGCATTTTTTCCAAATGGATCTCACGCCGGATGGCCAGACTCATCATGGTCAGGGCCACGGCCACGGCCGCCGCAATGAGCCCGCCGTAAAAGCGTTTCTGTTGCCGGCGCACCATCCCATAGGCGCGACGGATCATCATTGTATGCTTGCCGGACTGGCTGCGCTCGTTCCCTGCCTCCAGGTAATAACGGATATATTCGTTCAGTTCGCCCGAGGCATCCACGGCACCGGCGCTCCTTTCTATCGTGATCTGGAACTGCGGCCCCACTTTTCCCAGCCGCAGGGCATGGGTCCCGATCAGTTTCACCAGCTTGATGCGCTTGCTGTCAAGATACGAACCGTTGGTGCTGCCGAGGTCGCGCACCCACCAGGCCTCTTGATCAAAGAAGACCTCAGCGTGCCGGCGGCTCACGACGTCCTCCTGTTCAACTCGCACCTCACAGCTCTCGTCCCGGCCAATGCAGAACGACTCGCTGAAGCGGCGGTCGATCAGCGTTTGGCCGGATCTGCCGCCCTTGATATGGATGGATGGCGGCCGCGCCTGCTGCTGCCGCATCGGCCGTGTTGTAGGATCCATAAGGTGATGAAATCCTTAGCGGAGCGGACTTTTCGTCAGAATTGCCCCTCTATTGCACAATCGCGTTCAAGCGGGGGCCGCAGGGTCCTTCATGATCAGGATGTTCTGGTCGGGATTATCGTGCATGTACTTGATCTGGACCTTGGTTCCTACTTCGAATTTCAGGCGAATGGCCAGGTCGGAGCTCACGTTGCTCTTGCGCCCCACCCTTTCGTTGCCGCTGCTGTCGCGGAACTTGAACTCGACAATGGAATAGATCGGCTTGTTGTTGACCAGCATGCCGTAATTCTTGTCGAAGAAGGTGATGGTCGCCTCGGCCGGCACGCCCATGGCGAATATCTTCTCGGCCAGGGCCTTGTTTTTTTTCCCCTGGACCAGGCTGCGGATGAACAGGATCGCGCCAATGATCATGAAGATCAGGCCCAGGCCCCCGAAGACGATCATGTTCAAATTCGCTAGATCCACTTGCAGGTTCCCTGAAAGCAGGTCGTTTACGAGACCGACCCCGCCGCCAACCAGAAAAAAGATCAAACCGAACAAAAACAGAAAACCACCGATCAACATGCCCATGTTTTTTCTCCTTGCGCTCGACTTCATCCAGAAAGCGCATGCTTTTTTAAAACTTAATTTTATACAAACAAGCGGGCATGGTCAACCGTCCCGGTTTTCATTTTTTGGCTGACAGCAGCCTGATCCATTGCCCGGCTATACCCGATCCCGACGGCTTTCCGCAATCCTTCAGTTGACGGTAAAAGGCAACTCCGCTTTGTTGTTGCTTTCGTTGGTCTCGACAAGGGAATGATCGCTGTCACAGACGGCCTTGGCCAGATAGTTCTGGGCAATGGAGAGTTTTTCAATGCGCTTGATGGTGAAAGGCATACCGGGATTGAGTGCCGGTACATTGAAAATACGCGGGTAAGTTTCTCCGCCGATGGCAAAGGAAGCTTTTGTTGGAGTCGATGCCACGGTGCCGATATTTTTGATTTCGGCAAAAAAGTAAATCTCCTGATTGATCCTAGGATTCTCGGGTTTCATATAGATCCTTGCTACCGTAAGATCGGGGCCTTGAATGGAGCAGCTCAACCTTTTGGTGAGCCGGTTATTCGCCTCATTGCTTTCGATGATCCTGGAATTGTCATCCACTGTGGCGGTGACGGAACTGACTCCGGCCGGCATGGTCGAGAAGCTGTCAGTAACAAACCATACGTGGGAAACAATGCCCCCCGGTTTTTTCAATTTCCCCAAGGGATCTACCTTGCGCAAATATCTTCCGACCGACGGAATACTTCCGATCGCAACCCGTACGGACGATGCTTTGCTGTCATCACCTACCATTCCGTATTTTTCATCCGGGACACCGGCATTTCCCTGGTTCAATATGGTGATCTCTACTTTGCATTCTCCATTGATATGAACCACATTCATTTTGGTAATTGTCAGATCGGGCAATTTCAGCAATTGCGGGGTGGGAAGCGGTTTTTTTTGGATTTTTTCTCCGAATACATGGAAACTGGCAATCCCCAACACCAGTAAAAAAACCAAGCTGTGTTTTTTCATTTTTTCTCTCCTTTGCTTTCTTGTCAATTAAATAAAAGAAAGGCGGTTTTTATCTCAATATTGATTGAATTGAATTAAGCTATCTGTGTCTTGTGCCATTTTTTGCATATTGTTCCGGCCTCAATGATTCTGCCCAATAAAACAGGGAGCGGGCGGGAGACGGACCGATTTTTTTCAGCAGACAATTTCATTAATCCGCTATTTCGTATACAATGATTCAAACAGGAGGAAATGAAATGCCAGACAAAGGTACGAAGAAAAAATTGACCCATGTAGAAGGCGGCGAATCGTCGGCCGAGGCCCGGGAGGCCAAGCCCTTCATCGCGACTCCGCAAAGCAAGGCCAAGGCAAAAAAACTGCGCATATTTTCGATCCTTTCCTGGATCGTGGCCATCGGCCTTGAGGTCGGCGCGATCCTGATGCTCAAAAAAGTGCCGGTCAATACCACCTGGCTCATCGTTCTGATCGCGGCCGATCTGATCTTCGCCGTTTTCGGCAACCTGCTCTGGAAGAAAGCCAACCGCTTCGATCCCGCCTCGGAAAAGGAGAAGTTCAAGTTCTTCGTCCAGAACCAGCTGGGCGCGATCATTGCCGTCATCGCTTTCCTGCCCCTGGTCATCCTGATCCTGACAAGCAAGGACCTGAAGGGCAAGCAGAAGGGCCTGGTCGGCGCCGTCGCCGTCATCGCCCTGCTGATCGCGGGATTCACGGGCATCGACTTCAAGCCGCCGTCCCAGGAACAGTACGCTGCCCAGACTGCCCAGGTCGAGCAGTTGACCGGGCAGAACCATGTTTATTGGACGAAGTCAGGCACGAAGTATCACCTGTTCGCGGACTGCTACCATATCAATACGAAAAGAACGGATGAGATCTTCGAGGGCACCGTGGCCCAAGCCAGGGAACTTAAGAACATCAACGAACTCTGCAACACCTGCGAGCACCGCTGGAAAAAGGAAAAAGCCCTGCCCGCCGAAACCACGACCCCCGAGGTCGAAGAAGAGCAGACCGAATAATACAGACGTTCCCTGGACCATCAGATCGTTCCCCATACCGCTGAATTAATATATCGTCGCATAGTCAGCCACCAATTGAACAAGGCCTGGGTGCCCATCACCCAAAATGCGAAGCTGTCAGATCAAATGCAATATAAAAGACCCCGCACTCGGGCCCATTCAGCCTTATTCCCCATCCCCCTCAATGTCTATTATTGAGACCTGCCCCCAATAGATTCCCTGAAAAACCGGGTTGGCTCAGGCGCTGAACACGCTGCCGCGCAGGCTGGTGATCTTTTCGATGAAGAGCCTTTTCTCCCCGGCGGGAACGGTAACGACCACCTCCTCGCCGACGGTGCGGTCTTGCAGCGCCCTGCCCACCGGCGAGCCAAGGGAGATTTTGCCTTCGGAAGGATCGACCTCGATGGGATGGACGATGGTGTACTCGCTGCGGGTGTTGGAGTTGAGCTCGAGCACCACCACGACCGAGCCGAAGCCGACGGTCTTTTCGTCGGTATGGGACGAAGCCACATCGTTGTATTGGCTCACCAGGTGGCTCAGCTGGGCGATGCGGGCCTTGAGGAAAGCCTGCCGTTCGCGGGCGGCGTCGTATTCGGCGTTTTCGCTGAGGTCGCCCTGGGCACGCGCTTCGGCAATGCGTTTGGGCATCTCGACCTGGTACTCTTCGCGGAGCTTGTCGATCTCCTCCAGGAGCGCTTTCTTCTTCTGTTTGATTGAATCCGTCATCCGTGACCGCCTCCAGGAACCTAAGGTATTCTGTCACAAGAATATACAACGGATCGGGAATAATTGCAAGCTCCTGCGCCGGTCCGCTGCGCCCTTAAAAACAGATTCTGCTATCTATACCATTTATTAAAATATTTGAAGCCCACAGTAAACACCGGGCCAGCTATTTACGTAATTGTATGCACCATCGCCAACGGGCGTCCATGAGCTCCCCTTAAACCCCAGCTTTGACTTTGCGGAAAGTTGTCAAGAATTCAGGAAACGTCCCCGAGTTCCCCATGTTTCCGGCCTGGTTGTCACTTTTTACGGACATATTTTGCATATAAACTTGGAAACTAACTTGCTTAAATATTTTCGGCCTTGGAAATTGGATTTTATCATCGCCAGAGAGGTGACCATGCGCCGAACAAGCAAGGGAGGTTCGTTCAGAGGAGCGACTCGCGGTGCGGGTCTTGCTTTTGCCGGGCTCTATGTCATGCTGGCCGCCGGCTGCGTGACGGTCCGGCATGGCATGCGCGCTCAGCCGACTTTTTCCCCCGCAGAACCGCTGAAAACGTACGAGCTGCGGCAAAGGGCCTGGACGCTGGGCGATCAATTCGTCATCGAGGACGAATGCCGCCGGCCGGCGTTCTACGTCAGGGGAAGGGCTTTTTCCGTGGGGGACAAGCTCTCCTTTCAGGATGCCGACGGCAACGAGCTGGCCTATATTTCCCAGAAAGTCTTGAGCCTGCGGCGGAATTACAGGATTTACAGGCGGGACCATTTGTTCGCCAGGGTCGTGAAGAAATTGACCCCTTTCCGGCAGCATTTTGTCGTGAGCGTAGCGGGGGCCGAGGATTACCGCGTACGCGGCAACTTCTGGAATTACGAATACACCTTCACGCGCGGCGGCAGGAAAGTGGCCGTTGTCTCGAAGCGGCCCTTCGCCTGGCCCGACGCCTACAGGATCGTCATCACGGCGGACGAGGACGACATCCTGATCCTGGCCGCGGCCGTGGCCATCGACCTGATCGCGCACGACGACCCGGACACAGCCGGCATACCGCCCTGGATTTGCCGCCGCTGAACGCCGCCGTCAGGGCATTTTCAAGCCATCGAGCGGCCCCTCATCGGCGGCGCGGTTAGCATCTTCGGCCGGACCTTGCCCGGAGTGATGCGCCGCGAACGCTGAAGCTGGTTAGGTCAAGGATCAAAGGAGCGCGGGGACCGCGCTTCCCCCTTATCTCTTGGCCATGATCTCGGCTGAGACTTTTTTCATGTCGACTTCCCTTTTGTAAAGGGGAGATTTGTCTTTTTTATAGACTTCAAGATTTTCCTCGAAGGTGGCGCGCTGAGCGCTTTGGTACAGGATGCCCAGGGGAAACGGTTCTTCTTCAAGGGATTTTTTGAAGGCGGCGGTTTGGTTGGAAGGGTCGTAATCGTCAGGCAAATAATTGGTGTTGTCCTTGAACCAACTGAAAGTATTGACCTTGTTGAATGAAAGGCATGGCTGGAATATGTCCACCAGGGCGAACCCCTTGTGCAGGATCGCCTTCTTCATTATTTCCTTTGTCCGCTCCACGTCACCGCAAAAAATTCTGGCCACGAAAGCCACATCCAGTGAGATCGCCAGGGCTATGGGGTTCAGCGGCTTTTCAAATACGCCGAAAACCTGGACCGGGGTTTCCATGCCCGGCCTTGAAGTGGGCGCGGCCTGGCCCTTGGTTAGCCCGTAGACCATGTTGTCATGCACAAACAGCGTGATATCGGGATTGCGCCGGCTGGCGTGCAGCAAATGGTTTCCGCCCTCGCCGTACATGTCGCCGTCGCCGCCCACGGCGATGACCGTCAGTTCGGGATTGCACGCCTTGATCGCGGTCGCAGCCGGCAGCCCGCGTCCGTGCAGTCCGTTGAAAAAGCTCGTGTTAATGTATTGCGGCATTTTCGCGGCCTGGCCTATTCCCGAAACCAGCACCACATTTTCCTTGGCAAGATCGAGCTCCGCAAGCGCGGCCAGCAATGACTGGCGAATGGAATAGTTGCCGCAGCCGGGACACCAGGCGATATCGATCTTGTCCGCAAAATCAAAAATGTTTTCCATGACGTCCTCCGGCTTGAAGCAACCTTTGAATTTCTTTTTTGACTTCTTCGACCGAAAAAGGCAGGCCGTTGTATTTCAATATGGCCTGTTCAATGGCGACCCCGGTCGCCAGTTTGAGCAGCCGTGCGAATTGCGCCGATGCATTGTTTTCCACGACGATCAGGTTGGCCGCTTTCCTTAAATACTCGCCGGCCTTTTCCGGCAAGGGAAAGAGCCATGAGAAATGCAAAACGGCGAGTTCCTTGTTTCCCAGAGCGGCGACTGCTTCGCAGACGGTATGGAATGTCGACCCCCAGCAGACTACCAGTGTCTTGAAATTGCCGCTGCCGACCAATCGGGGCGGAATGATGTCCGCTCGAATCGCCGCTGATTTTTCAAGACGCTTGTCGACCATCTTGACCCGTAGATCGGGATCCTCGGTGATACGCCCGCCTTCGTCATGCTCGTCGCTGTCCACGCAGATATTGCCGGAACCGTAGCCCGGTATGCCGCGGGGAGATATGCCGTTTTGGGTCAGGGAAAAGCGCTTGTAATCTTTCCCGGTTTTGACGATATGTTTTTCGACTTTGAGATCCGTGACAGCGAAGGCCGGGGTATTGTAGCGGCTGTCGACAAAAAACTGATCCGTAAGAATGAAAACCGGGACCTGGTATCTGGCGGACAGGTTGAAGGCCTTCTGGGTCAAAGCAAATCCTTCGGCCAGGGTTCCCGGCGCCAGGATGATGCGGGGGAAATCGCCGTGGCCTGCATGCAGGACCAGTTCCAGGTCGCCCTGTTCGGTCCGGGTGGGGAGCCCCGTGGCCGGCCCCGGACGCTGCGCCAGGTGGAGCACCAACGGCGATTCGATCATGCCGCCCAAGCTTATGCCTTCGCTCATCAGGGCGAACCCGCCACCGGAAGTCGTGACCAGCGCCCGGGCGCCGGCGTACCAGGCGCCAAGCGCCATATTTACCACGCCGATCTCGTCCTCGACCTGCTCGACAATAATTGGAAATTTTTTGGCATAGGAGGCCATTTCCACAAGGACGCCCGTCGCCGGCGACATGGGATAAGCGCATACGTAATCGCAGCCTCCGGCCAGGGCTCCCATTGCGATCGACTCGGAACCCGAGAGCAGCAGCTCCTTCTTCACGGCGGCGTCTTTTTCAATGGCAATGGTGATCCCGGCCAGCCCTTTGCCAGCCGCGTAGCCTTTCCTGATCGCTGCAAGATTTTTGCTCCTGATTTCCTCGCTTTTCCCGGCGAAATAGTCAAGGATGAAGTCGGCGCATTCCTGTTCATCGACTTTCAGGAGTCCGCAGATGCAGCCGGCGGCGATCGTGTTGGCAAAAACGGCGCCGCCTATTTCCTTGGCCATCCCGGTGAACTGGATGTCGATCATGCCCTGGTGACCGATCTTCTCCTTTTCTCCGATCACGATCGTATGCGCCGTGATCCTCTTTTTCAGATGGGTGATCGCTTCCTTGTGCAGCGGGATCAAAATGTCGATGCGCTCAAGAAACCCGGCCGCCCTTCCGGCAGAGACACGGATCTCGGTGGAATTGGCGCCTCCCCTTACCCGCGACATGAACTCGGATGCCGAAAAATAATTGTAGCCGCTGTTTTTCAACAACTGGGCCAGGATGCTTTCGATCGATTGTATGCCCTGTCCGGCCTCCCCGGCCAGGACGATCACCAGGTCATCGGATATGGTTTTTATCATGCTGTCCTCATCATCAGGTCGGCCCGGGCGAATCGGCTGCGGCAATTTGAGCAATTGCCGGGAAACCGTCGCGGTCCGGCCAGGCTAGTTGCTGCCGTCCGTCCCGTCGTTGCACGGTTCGTCGGCGGCAGCGGGGCGCGCCGTCTCGGCGTCAAAGGGCTTGCCGCAGCCCTCCAGTTTGGGCGTCATGGACAAGCCGCAGCATAAGGGTATTTTTCCGTTTTGAGAAATCGGTTTTTCCTTTCGGCATTTTTCACAGCGGTACGTTTTATCATTCATGATTCCTGCCCCCTTCTTTTGCATAAACTTTACTATGCCGGACAAAAAATAACAAGCAGATTTCAAAGAAGATATGGGAGGCTGCATGGTTTTTTGCCTGAACCCTGTTTCTCAATTTCGCACATGCCTGCCAGCCAGCCCGTACGATCAATAAAGTCAGCAGAAATTTTTATTCTTTTCTCAATTTGCAATAAATACATATTTGCCGGCACCGTCCTCAAACTCCCAGAGAGCCTTGCTTTAGGAGGCCGCGGCTCCTATAATGAGTGCGGAATGGAAGATTATTACGCCGAACGGCTGGCGGCGGAAAAGCTGCGCCGCTGCTACGAGATCGCCCCGCCGCGAATACGGCAGTACCTGCGCGCCGAGCTCGACTTCGCCCTGGAATTCTTCCATGCCGGCGATTCGATCCTCGACCTGGGTTGCGGCTACGGCCGCACCCTCCCGGAGCTGGCCGCGCGCGCGGGCTCGGTCACGGCCATCGACAATGCTCCGGCCAGCATCGCCCTGGCGCGAAAGACCGTCGAGAATTTCGCCAACGTCGAGGTCAGGGAAATGGACGCCGGCGCACTGCAGTTCGCCGACGACACTTTCTCCGTGGTCCTCTGCCTGCAGAACGGCATCTCGGCGTTCCATCGCGACCCGGCAACGCTCCTGCGCGAGGCGCTGCGCGTCTGCCGCCCAAAAGGCACGGCTCTGTTCTCCACCTACACTGAAAAATTCTGGCCGCAGCGCCTGGTATGGTTCGAGCTCCAGGCGGAAGCAGGGCTTCTCGGCGAGATCGATTGGCAGCGGACCGGCAACGGCTTCATCGCCTGCAAGGACGGCTTTACGGCCACCACCTTCACGCCCGACCAGTTCCACTCGCTCGCCTCGGGCCTTGCTGCCGATCTCACCCTGAACGAAGTGGACGGCTCGAGCCTTTTTTGCATCTTGAGGAAATCAAATCCGGCAGTCACATCCCGGGCATAGGTTGCCGCTAGCCATTAACTGAAAGTAACAAAGTCAAGCATCGTCCCCAAGCTTCCCCAGCTCCACGCTCATGGCCAGGCACCGGCGCTTTTACGGCATTTTTGTTAATGTCATGGAAATGTGATAACATTTACTTCACTGAAATGGGGCTGCTATTAATATACTTGACCGTTGCCTTGGTATTTTCGTTCTTCTGCTCCCTGCTTGAAGCTTCACTGCTAAGCACTTCACCCATCTTCATTAACACCAAGATAAAAGAGGGAAAGAAGTATGCGAAAAGACTTCAGCAATTCAAGAAAAACATCGACTTTCCGTTGGCAGCCATTCTCACACTGAATACCTTTGCCCACACCATCGGGGCTGCCGGTGTGGGATCCCAGGCCCAGATCATATGGGGAGAGGAGTTTCTTACCATCGTATCCATTATCCTGACACTGGTAATACTGATCGGATCAGAGATCATCCCCAAAACACTGGGGGCCATCTACTGGAAAAAACTGGGGGCATTTACAGTGGTTTCATTGAAAGTGATGATCTATTCACCATTGTATCCATTCATCCTGATGACCCAGCTCATCACAAGGATGTTGAAAAAAGGGAAACCACTCAATACAATCAGCCGGTCGGATTTCAGGGCCATTGCCGATTGCGTGATCGAAGAGGGCGTCATCAACGACGAGGAGTCCCAACTCCTGAAAAACCTGATGCGGTTCAATCAGATCAAGGTAAAAAGCATCATGACACCGCGTGTGGTTGTATTTGCGGCCGAGGAAAATACGGCGATTGAGGAGTTCTATAGTTCGAACAGAGAGATCCGCTTCTCGCGGATTCCGGTATACGAAAAGGAGCTCGGTCACACAACCGGATTTGTGTTGAAGGATGAATTCATGGAAATGATCATTGAGGGGAAGGGAGACAAGCCCCTGAAGGAGATCAAGAGGGAGATATTCACGGTGGTTGAAACCATGCCCATCATGCGGCTTTTTTACAAGTTCATCGAATTAAAGGCCCATATTGCAATGGTGGTGGATGAGTATGGAACGGTATCGGGAATCGTAACCATGGAAGATGTGATCGAAACACTGATTGGCCTCGAGATCATGGATGAAATGGATGACGTCGAAGACATGCAGGTACTGGCCAGGAAAGCATGGGAACAGCGGGCTAAAAAACAGGGTTTCATTAAATGACGGCGTTTGACGCATTGAATTCAAACAGGATTGTCACTACGGCCCTGAATCAAACGAAGGGGCAATAGGGACGGATGGCAAAAAGACAAAGCTCGCTGTCTGCCCTGGCCGCCGGCATGCCTGCTGCCCTCATATTGTCCGAGGCGGACGGCTCGAGCCTTTTTGTGTCTTGAGGAAATCAAATCATGCGGATACATCCCGGACACAGGCTGCCGGCCGCCATTAGTTGAAAGCAACAAAATCAAGCACCGTTACCAGTTCCCTTTTCCCAAAATCCCCCCGATCCGCCGGTGCCGTGTCTAATGGATTAATCCCAATTGCTTCATTTGGGTAAAAGTGTCGAAATAGGTCCTGTCCTCGGCGACCAACCCATCAGGCCCGATCTTGAAGAGAGTCACGGATCGCATTTTGACACTGTTGCCGGTGGGAGCCAAATCCCCTTCCGGAGTGGCCAGGGGGCCAGTAAACGTTCCCGAAATATTGAATTCGATAATGATCGTGTCCCCGGAAAACAGGATCGAGGTCGGCTCGCCTTTCAAATCCGGCACGGCCCTGAGGGTGGTCTGGTAGTATTTTAAAAAGGCCTCGCGGCCGCGCACCGGCTCCGGCTGGTCCGGGGTGATCATGACGGCGTCCGGCGCATAGGTGTTGGCCAGGGCCACGGGATCGCCACTGTTCATCGCTTCGATAATGTTTTTCGCGATCTTCTTCATGTCCAGCTTCGGCTCTTCCGCGTAGCCCCGGGCGGCAACCGCGAGCAGACAAACGCCGGCCAGAAAAATTACCAGGATTTTGTTTTTCATGATACCCTCCCTTTCTATTGCCTGAAGCAATAATTTTTTTACTATAATTTAGGTCATTTTTAATGTCAAGCGCTTCAAGGAAGCATAGCTCCGGGGGTCAGATCCCGACAATAGACATTAAGCGATCAGCTTGGGGACGATGCAAGCATTTTTGCATAAACCCTGTTTCTCAATTTCGGACATGCATGCCAGCTGCCCGCACGATCAATAAAGTCAGCATAAAATCTTATTCTTTTCTTAATTTACAATAAATACATATTTGCAAGCACTGTCCCAAGCTCCGTCAACTTCTTCAATGTCTAATATTGAGACCTGACCCCGATGCGATCTGACCCCGATGCGATCCCAAAACGCGCCCCTGGATTATATAGTTTTATTTGTTGTGCCATGATCAAGTGAATCAGTGAAGAATGGGGACGCCGGGTCCGGCGGCTCAGGCTCGATGCATGGAGAGGTGCTCTTCCAGCTGGGTGAAATTCGCTATGGCGGGGACGGCGCTGGCGATATATGGATTATCCGTCACCCAGCGCACGGCTCCGGCCAGGGAGGGTGCATCTCCCTTCCGCAGGGCATATGGCCCTGCCGAGCAGGTCTTCATGGCCACGATGCCGATGCCTGCCGCATGGGCCCGTCCCATGAGCTTCAGCAGGCGCTCCTGGTCCCAATCCGCCAGCCAGCCGCCGATCGAATGGCGAAACCTGCCGAAAGGATTGAAAGGCAGCAGCACCACGTCGTAGTGTGCCGATTGCACGGCTTTTTCCAGAAGAGCCACATGGTTGCGGTGGCTGGAAAAACCCATGGCGCGAATCTTGCCAGCCAACTTGGCTTTGAAGAAAAAATCAAGCACGGTTTCATGGGCGAGTGCCGGCTCCGCCTCGATTCCATGCAGGAGCATGACATCCACGTAATCGGTCCGCAGAGCTTTCAGGCATTTATTCAGCTCGCTTTCCAGGTGGGTTCTGACCTTTTCAGCCGAAACCGTTCCCGGGAAGCCCTCCGGCAGCTTGATCTTCGATTGGATGACCACTTTCTGGCGTTTCCCCTGCAGTGTCTGGCCGAGCATCTCCTCATTCCTGCCGTTCATGTACGAGCGTCCCGTATCCAGGAAATTGATGCCCTGTTCAACGGCTGCATGGATCAGGGCCGGTTCCATGGTCCGGGTAGCTCCCATGCCCAGCGCAGTGATCCTCAGGCCCGGCTTCTTTCCCAGATCCTTCATCGCCAGCGAACCCGCTTTCACGGCCGTTCCGGCTGAACGGGGGAAGCAGAAGCCAGCTCCCGCAATCCCCGCCAGGGATCGAAGAAAATTCTTCCGCGTGATCTTCATCGGACCTCCACTCTGACAAGCGCGGCCGCGGCCGTGACTGAAGTCTTGTTTTGCCTTTACCGCACCGCAGAAAAATGTAGCACATCACCTTCATTGGCGCAAGAAGATGTACGCGTCCATAACATATTGGACTTCTGCCAAGAATAGCTGACTTGCATGAAGATCGGAAATCGCTGTGCTGCCAGGCAGAGATCCTGGTTTTCCTTAAAGGAGAGAATGAATAAAAATTTTATTAACTAAGAATTTAGTTGACAAACTAAGTTTTTAGTTACATAATTGTAGCATGAAAGAATTAACCCGTGCCGAAGAACAGATCATGCATGTGTTGTGGGAGATCGAAAAGGGCGTGGTCAAGGACGTCCTCGACCGCCTGCCCGAGCCCAAGCCGGCCTACAACACGGTTTCGACCATCGTGCGCATCCTGGAAAAGAAGGGCTTCGTCGATCACGAGGCCTTCGGGAAAACCCACCAGTACTTCCCGCGCATCACCCTGAACGAGTACCGCCGCGGCTTCCTCAAGTCTTTCGTGAACCGATTTTTCGGAAATTCGTACCAGGAGATGGTCTCCTTCTTCGCCAGCGACCGCAAGATCACCATCCAGGAGCTCGAGGAGATGAAGTTCTCCCTGGCCGAAGAGATCGAACGCCATAAAAAGGTGGGACAAGATGGGAATGCAATTGATTGATTATATATTCAAGGTGGCGATCTGTCTCGCCGCCGGCTACCTTTTCTACCATTTCCTGCTGCGCAACGACGTCAACTTCCTGGGCAACCGCCTGTTCCTGCTATTCATGATGCCCCTTTCCTTCCTGCTGCCCCTGGCCCCGCTGCAGTCGCCCTTCCGCTCCCTGACCATCAATCCCGACGTGCTCGCCGCCCTGCCGGCAGTCGAGACCCCGGCGGCCCCGTCGTTGGCCTCGATCATTGTTATCCTTTACTGGACGGGCGCAGCGCTCCTCTTGCTGCGCATTTTCTTTCATTTGTTCCACCTCTACCGCCTGCAGCACAGCCACCCCAGCGAACGGCTGCGCAACGTCACCCTGGTCAGGGTGGCAGCGCCCATTCCGCCCTTTTCCTTCTTCAACCGCATTTTTCTGCACACGACAAAAAACTCCGACGCCGGGGAGATCGAGCAGATCATCTCCCATGAATCGGTGCACATCCGCCAGCTCCACTCCCTCGACATCCTGGTCATGGAAGTGGTGGCGGCCCTGCAGTGGTTCAACCCGGTTGTCTGGTTCTATAAAAAGGCCCTTAAAGAGACTCATGAGTACCTGGCCGACCGCGAAGTCATTGCGCAAGGCTTCAGCCCGGACGGTTATAGACTGCTGCTGTTCGAACAGCAATTCGGCGCCAAACTGTTCGAATTTGCCAGCCATCTCAAGCAATCGCAAATCAAAAGGAGGATGTTCATGATGAACAGAATGAAAACAGCGGGTAAAGCCCCGTACAAGATCATTTTGGCGCTGCCCCTGATCGCCCTGCTGGCTCTGGCCTGGGCCAAGCCGCGGCTGATCATTGCCCAAGGCGCACCTGCGGATGACAAGCAGGAAGTAGCGCAGAAGCAGGACAAGCCGGCCATGAGCGAGCAGGAGCTCAAGGATCTCCAGGTCAAGCTCGAGGAAAAGGCGAAGGTTCTCGAGGAAAAGCTCAATTCGGCGACCGATCCCGAGGAGAAGCAGAAGCTGAAGCAATCGCTCGACAACGTTTACAAGAAGCGCCAGTACGTGATGACCGAGCTGGGCCTGGCACCGAAAGAAGCGGCCAAGGCCGACAAGCAGCTGGATGAGGAGAAGCTCAAAAAGCTGATGCTCAAGCTCGATGAAAAGGAGAAGACCCTCAAGGAGCTGTACAGCAGCGCCGACACTCCCGAAAAAAAGGAAAAGAGCAAGCAGGACCTGGACACGTTCTACAAGAAGCGCCAGGCCCTACTCACCCAGTACGGCGTCGCCAAGACAAGCAAGGCGCCGAGCAAGGAAGAGCTGGAGAAGAAACTGCAGAAGGTCAAGGAAATACGCCTGAAGCTCAAGCAGGCGATCGCCGAGGAAAAGGACCAGGAAAAGCTCAAGGAACTCAAGCTGAAATTCAAGGAACTCGGCGAGCTCGAAGAAAAGCTGAAGATCAAGCTCGACGAGAGCTCCCCAAAACGCCCCTAGAAGAAATGTACCATGTGCCGGGGCGGTTTTCTAAAAACCGCCCCGCACAACCCATTATTGAGTTCAAACGCAAAACGGTCCTCTTTAATCAATTGGACGGCAACTATAGAATCGTAGTTGGTTTGGATACTACCGGCGTAGTAACCGAATCCAACGAATCAAATAATGTCACGAATATCCCTTATAAGGTCGATTGAATAATCATTTTTCAGCAGGGAAAGTCACAGGAACCTGCTTAAAAAGCATAATACATGCCGCCATAGAACTTGACGTAAGAGAGATTCTCAATTGGATCAAATATGAGTTTAAATGTGCTGCCAACTCGGGCGCCTATTCTTTTGCCCAGAGCGAATTCCATGCCGGCACCGGCATTGAGTCCGATCTGAGAATCTGATTCGAGGGTAACGTTCCCATAGGAAGCAGTTAGGGAAGTTGAGGAAAATCCCGCCTTGACGAACATTTTTGTTTCATTTGACATTTTTATCTTATACACGCCGTTCATACTGACACCAAAAGCGGTGTTGGTGACAGATGACTTGATTGGATTGACATTAATGTCTACCTCGATCTCGCCAAATAAGTCCGGAGTGAACCCATATTGAAACCCGAATCCAATCAAAAAACCCTTAAAATCACCTGTGGCCAAACCCAGGTCAACGAAAACATTCATTCTCGATTCCTTGACAGAGGCATTTGGTTTCGGACTTTCGTTATCTTCGATGGGCAGGGAAAAACTCAACGATACCAGCAAGAGAACAGCCAGAACGATTGGTACTACTTTTTTCATTTATCCTCCAGAACGGCATTATATCAGGATTCATCTAAAAAGCAATTTTTGCCGAGCGCACCGTTCACAAAACGAAACGGCAGGTTTGATTTTGTCTCAAATTAGAGTAAAATACGCCCTCAATAAAAAAAGGAGAGAAAATGGCACCATTGAATCTATGTCAACCTGAAAGGAAACGCCCCGATTTTTTTGGCAGAACGAAATATTTCATGATGATTCTTTTTATACTGCCTTTGCTGGTCCGGGCCGATGTCTATGAAAAAATCGACGGATTGAGTAAGAAATGCCAGGCAGGAAATATGCAGGCATGCACCGAGCTCTCCGACATTGCCAAGAACGACAAAGACGGTAATGTGCGTCTGGCGGCAGCGGCAAAGATGAGCGACAACTCCCTGGCGCAAATTATTATTGCCAGTATCGCCAAGTATGACAAAGACAGTGCAGTACGCGAGGCCGCGGTTGAAAAACTCACCGACCGGGATCTCCTGGCCAACCTGGCACAGTATAGTAAATACAGTTCTATACGCCTGGCCGCTGAAAGAAAACTCAACGGCCAGGATCTCCCTGCCGGGATGGCCAATGATGAAGAAGCGCCCGAGGAAGTCGAACCGACTATCCAGGACAACGAACCGGCAGTTACACCGGATCGCAAGCGGGAAGGGGCCGACAAGAAAATCGGTCTTTATACATTCGAACTCCCGAAAATGAAACACGCAATAGGAATAGGAATCCTGGGAATTATTGAGGCGGAGGCGCATAATTCCAATGCGCGAGCAGCCATGCCCTATTTAGCGAAACTGCGGATGGAACTCATCAAGGTTGCAGAGGCTGCTTTAAAGGACAATGTAATTTTTAATTTTATCCCGATAGAAAAACTGGAATATATGCAAGCGGACCAAATTATTCTCCCGGATATTTTTATCACAAAAAATGATCTCCATGCATCTCTGAGCGTGAAAATAGAGAGTTGGGGAGGCAATCTGGCAATCAAAAAGAAAATGATTATGAAGATGCAATGGAAAATCAAAAACTCTTCGGGTTATGAAGTGAAAATTAAGACATATTGCAAAACCAAGGACACCTTTGGATTGTTTCCCGACCCCAACGATCCCAAGTTTGAGCCTGTTTTGGTCGAACTTGCAAAGGAGAGCACCCAGCAGCTTCTGGAAAAGCTTGCCGTATTAATTGAGGAAGACAAGAAATTGCTTTAAGTAGCCTGGGGCAAAAAACAATTATTTTTTTCTTGCATTTCATGCCGGCATCAGGCTTGCAACAATCGTGAATATCTGTTAAGTTAGCGTTTCGGACTCAAATTTAATGAGGAGGTCAGGCATATGCCCGAAATCCGAGTCGATGAAACCCGCTGCAAAGGATGTGAGCTGTGCGTCACGGCATGCCCCCTGAAATGCATTGCCATGTCCGAGACTTTCAGCGTGACCGGGTACTACCCGGCAAAATTGGCAAAGCTGGAGTGCTGCACCGGCTGTGGACTCTGCGCCCAGATCTGTCCCGATCTGGCCATCGAAGTGTATAAATAGCCCGGGCATTTTTTGCCCGACAAGAATCAGGGAATTGAAAAATAATAAATTGGAGAAAAAACATGGGTGAAAAGATCTTGATGAAAGGCAATGAAGCTTTGGCTGAGGGTGCGGTCCGCGCCGGTTGCCGTTTTTTTGCCGGCTATCCGATAACCCCCCAGAACGAAGTGCCCGAGTATATGTCCTGGCGCATGCCCGAGGTCGGAGGATCGTTTATTCAGGCGGAATCGGAGGTGGCGGCCATCAACATGCTTTACGGCGCCTCAGCCACCGGCATCCGCACCATGACATCGTCTTCAAGTCCCGGGATCAGCCTCAAGCAGGAGGGGATCTCCTATTGCGCCGGAGCCGACCTGCCGATTTTTTTTGCCAATGTCGTCCGCGGCGGACCGGGGCTCGGAAACATCGCCGCCGGCCAGGGCGATTATTTTCAATCCACGCGCGGCGGCGGTCATGGAGATTATTATACGATCGTCATGGCTCCCAACTGCGTTGAGGAGATGGGCAACTTTCCCAGGCGCTGTTACGAACTGGCGGAAAAATACCGGTTGCCGGCAATGGTCCTGGCCGATGCCATCCTGGGCCAGATGATGGAACCGATCGAATTCGATTTCGAATCCGTCGATCCCAAGACATTGAAGGCTCCTGACTGGGCCCTGGGCATCGCCGCCGGACGTGAACGGAGGATCGTCCGTTCTTATGATCTGCGCGAAGGAAAACTCGAGCTGCTGAACCTGGAACGGCTTGAGCGTTACCGCAAGATCCAGGAAAAGGAAGCCTTGCATGAAAACCGGCAGACCGACGACGCAAAACTTGTTGTCGCCGCCTATGGCACCTCTTCGCGCATCGCCGCCGGAGCGGTAAAAATGGCCCGGGACAAGGGGATGAAAGTCGGGCTTTTCCGGCCGATCACCCTGTGGCCGTTCCCCGCAAAGGCCTTGGCCGCGATCGCCGAACATGTGAAGAATTTCCTGGTAGTGGAGATGAGCATGGGACAATTCGTTGAGGACGTGCGTCTCAGCGTCTGTGGGACCGCCCGGGTCGACCTTTATGCCCGGCCATCGGGCATCCCGTCGGCCCATGAAGTCTTCACTGAAATTGAAAAGGTTTACCAGGGCATCAGCTAAGGAGGAAAACAAACATGAAACTGATCAATAAAAAGCCGGCCAGCCTGGTCGAAAAGCCGATGCGCTATTGCCCGGGCTGCGGGCATGGGATCGTCCACCGGCTGATCGCCGAAGTCATGGACGAACTCGATATAAGGGAACGCACGGTGGGTGTGGCTCCGGTTGGCTGCTCGGTGTTCGCTGATGAATATTTCAATTGCGACATGATCCAGGGACCGCATGGCCGGGGACCGGCCATCGCTACCGGAATCAAGCGGTCCAAGCCTGAATGCATCGTCTTCTCCTACCAGGGGGACGGCGACCTGGCCTCAATCGGTATGGCGGAAACCGTTCATTCGGCCGCACGTTCCGAGAATATCACCATCATTTTCATCAACAACGCCATTTATGGAATGACCGGCGGTCAGATGGCCCCCACCACCCTGCTCGGCCAGGCCTCCAGTACCTGCCCGGCCGGACGCAGTGTGGCCGTGAACGGGTATCCGATCAAGGTATGCGAAATGCTCGCCCAGTTGGAAGGCGCCCGCTACCTGGAACGGACATCGATCAGTACCGCTCCCGGCGTTATCAAGACCAAGAAAGCCATTAAAAAGGCGTTCAAGAACCAGATCGAGTGCGTCGGTTTTTCCATGGTCGAAGTGCTCTCCACCTGTCCGACCAACTGGGGAATGACTCCGGTTCAGGGCGCCCGTTTTGTCGACGAAAAGATGACCCCCATCTATCCCCTCGGTGTCTACCGGTCACCGGAAAAATAAGGAGCCATACCATGTATCAGGGAATACGAATTTCTGGATTCGGCGGCCAGGGTATCATTTCCGCCGGAATTCTGCTGGCCCAGGCCGGGATGATCGAAAAAAAGCATGTCTCCTGGTTTCCCGCCTATGGAGCGGAGATGCGCGGCGGCACGGCCAATTGTTCCGTGGTCGTCTCCAGCGATGAAGTCGCCAGTCCCATTGTGGCCCGGCCCGATACGGTGATCGTCATGAACGAGCCTTCGCTGGCAAAGTTCGAACCCATGCTCAAGCCCGACGGCCTCTTGATCATCAACAGCTCTCTGGTGAACTCCAAACCTCAGCGCAGCGATATCCGCGTGGCCTATGTCGCCTGCAACAAGATCGCCGAGGAGATCGGCACCACCAAAATCGCCAACATGGTGGCCCTGGGCGCCTTCATGGGACTTACAGGCGCTCTGGGCGTCGAAGCCATTGCCAAGGCCCTGTCCAAGGTATTCAAGCGGGCCAAGCCCGAATTGCTGGAATTGAATCTGCAAGCTTTGAAAAAGGGAGCTGAAGCAAAGATCAGCTGATGGTTTCCGTTTCCAGTTTGGCTGAACCGGTCTGAAAATAGCCGGAATATTTATGGCAGGATAAGTCCGAAGTTTGTTCCGGTTTATAGTCCGATCTTAGTCCCGACAGCTTCCTTATTTCAACCCAGATTTTACCAGACGGCGCATCACTTTTTCCCAGGAGCGGGTGATCACGAAGCTTTCCTCCAGGTTATTGATCATGCGCGCGAACTTTTTCATGGGTGCGGCAAAGGTCAGTTCATCGGCCTGGACGCAGGGCCGGGCCGACACATCGAACATGCCCAGCACGCACCTGGGTTTTTCCTGCCGGTTCTCCAGGAACGGATACTGGATGACGGTGCCGCAGCCTGCCGAAAAGGGAGTTATCACACCGTAGGGGTCGGTCTCCTCGAAGTTGGCCAGGGTGAACAAGCCCGAAATAATATCGGGCCTGGCAAAAAACACGGCCGCTTCGGGCCGGTCGCTCTCAACCATCTTGTCCCAACGCTTCAGGACCAGGTATCTTGCCGGGGCCTGCCATTCAGGCCATTTTGCCACGATCTGTTTCACGAGCTCGGGTGTTTTTTTGTAGCGCTCCCCTTCCATTTTGCCGGGGATTCCATAGGAAAGGAAATATTCGAAATTGGGTCGCTGCGGCACCTGGAAGCCGCAGAAGCGCTTGCCGCAGCCCAGCGCCGGTTCATCCACGCACAGCGAATCTCCCTTCCTGACTGCGGCCAGGTCGGCGATAAAACAGTGCCAGCCCTTTGACGGCGGCGCAGCCGCCACTTCCGCGGGCGGCGCATCGGAATAATAAAAGATCAGGGGCAGCTCGGCACCGGGAAAATACCTGGCGAATAGATCCTCGAACTTGATTTTCAGTTTTGCATCCATGAGCGAATCTTATGGAAACATATTCAAAATTGCAAGTGATTCCGGCAGGGGCGGCGAACCCCGTCACCCTGCCCACTTTTTGCTTTCTATTTATGAAACTTCCTGATGAACTACCCGGTCCGCGGGGGCCGCAGCAGGCGGACAAGGAATACCCGCATATGATACAATTCTCCCATGTCCAGGAGTGGTTCTGTCGATCCCGTCAAGGAAACCTGCCGCCTGATCCGGCTGGCCCGCTCGTACTGGGACGCACACCGCAACCATGCCTGCCGCACCCACCGTGACATGGCCATGAAGCTTTATTTGAGCCTCTCTAAAGAACAAAAAGAAAAGATCCCCCAGGTGCTGCGGGTCTGGCTGCGCTACCGCAGCGAAAAGTACTTCGGCCCCGGCCGCACGGCGCCGGGAACGGGGAGAAGGGCGAAAAAGCAATAGCTTGGGGCAATGGGGCGGCACCTGCCCTGCTGGGCCTGAGCGAACCCGGGCTACTCTTTTTTCTTGGCGATCGTCGATAGGCGTAATGGCACGTAGAGAGGGCAGAAGCCGAGCGCCGAGGTGATCAGGAACACCGCCGCCAAGATGCCCAGAGCGATCATCAGCGTCCCGGCAAGAACCTTGAGAACGATCAGGGCGGCGATCGTCACGGCCGCCGCCAGGCGCAGGATGCGATCCGCGCTTCCCATGTTTTTCTTCATTTCGGCCTCCTTTTTTTGCATTATAACGCAAGGAGGCAGGATCTTTCATCCCAACGGCCGTTCAGGAGAATGGGGATGCCCAATTGAGGGCGCGTGTCACAGCGCTGGGATTCAGACGGCACTGAAGTGCCACGTGGTTAAAAACGGATTTGTGCTGCGGGTAGGCTCTGCTGCCGCGCAAGCCGTGCATCCCCTCGGCCTTTTACTCTTGACAATCAGAGCAGCGAGGATTACTATGAAACAAAAAAAATAAGAGGAGGAACCATGAAACCAAACGTCGGCTATCTCTCCGGCACTGATGCCACGACGCTGAGTCAACTCACGGCCTCGGGCATCAACACCATCCCGTTGAGCAACGGCTGGGACAACCACGGAAAGTACATAGGCATGCTCACGGTCGCCGACAACATCGGGCTGATAATCGGCTACTTCCACAAGCTGGTCGCACCGCCCGAGACGGATACTCCCCCGGCGACGTTTCTAGAGAGAGCGCGCATCCACAAAATTCCAGTGATCGTAGTCTGCCCCGAAGACTTCATGTCCAAAGCCAAGCAGTTGCTCGTGGAAACCGGCGCCGAGCTCCACTGGGTGGCGCCTGTTCAGGTTTTCGGAAAAATTACCGAGCTACTCGGTAATAAGAAGTAGCCACCAAGATCGCGGTCCCCGATCGTGCTCGGCTGACTCTGAGTACGCGCCGTGATCATCTACTAGCCGGAATCTCGCTTCAGCTGTTTTCAACGGCGAATTGCAGGTTTTGTTAGGAATCCGTTCCGAAAAAGCGAACTTTCTAGGCTTGCACCTGCTCGGTCATTGCATGATGAAAAACCTCGACAAATAATCCTATTTTTTTCAATTGGATGACTTATCATTCAGTAAATCCTTAGACTTATTTATTTTGCAAAATTATTGTTTATGGAAATTGCGGATGAAGGTCAGGGGTCAGGTCTCAAAAATAAAGTTTCGTCCAAAAGATATGCATGATATAACAAAAAATACTTTCATATTCTGTTCACAACGGCCGCGACATTAGAGGATATCGTACGCATGACCTGCCCTCCAAAAATCGATCCAGATATAATGTTAGCGATACCTGACAAAAAGGCAAAAGTAATAATGAAAGACTTGACCCCAATTCTTTATCCCATTGCCAAATGGGACCTGTTCTGCAATAATGCGGCCATGGGCACAGAAAAAAAAGAGTTGACCCCGGCCAAGGCGGCGGCGATTTTCATCTCATTCACAGCCTATTTTTATGTTCTGCTTTTCACCCTGCTGCCGTTCCTGAAAGCGAACTTCGACCTGAATCCCGCCCTCTACTGGTTCATAACCGGCTATTTTCTCTTCGTGCCGCTATTGAAATTCGCGGTTTGGCGGGCCTGGACAGAGGGGAACCGGGGCCTGAGAAAGATCCTGAAAGCCTTGCATGTCAAACCCTTCACGAGGCTGGATTGGCAATACTCCATCCTCGGCCTGCTCCTCGTGCTCCTTCTGACCGGGGGGATTTTCGGGGCCTCCTGGCTGTTGCACAGGGTCCTTGGCTGGAAGATGCTTTCGACCACCCCCTGGTTCATGACAATGCGACCGTTCGCCGGGTCTGAGCAGCTGCTTTTGCTGGCCTGGCTGCCAATGTTCTTCTTCAATATCGTCGGCGAGGAATTGCTTTGGCGCGGTTATGTCCAAGGCCGGCTGCCGGGAAAACTCGCCTGGCTCCTGTGCTCGGTCCTGTGGTTCATTTTCCATATCCCCTTCGGCCCCGGCGTAATGCTGATGGCCCTCCCGGCCCTGCTGATCATTCCCTATGTTTTCGACAAAACGCGCAACACCCTGACAGGAATATTCATCCACGCCCTGTTCAACGGGCCGGCATTCATCGTCATCGCGCTGGGGCTTTAGGCGCTACATTCGGGTTATTTAGGGACGCCCATTAGAGAGCAATCAGAGAGAATTAATCTTTTTATGCAATGATTTATCGGTTATAAAAAATATCAGCTTTAAGTATCTTCTTACTTATGAAACTTCATGATGAACTCCTCAACCTCGGGCAGCATGTTCTCGGCCGGCCTGACCCCCTTGGCCATCAGGTCGCGGCCGGTGTCGTAGACGAACATGTGCACCTAGCCCCAGACGTCTCCTCTATCCTCTATTTCTTCAAAGCGCTATGAACTCATCGCTCCAAAGTCGCTCGACAAATTGTTGCCAGGGGATCACCTCGATTCCCCCCGGTAAATGGCGTACCTGTTTTTCGAGGCAGACGAGGCAACGTTTCCTGACCGGGCCGTCCTCTGACAAGACGGCCAATGACGCAGCGTCTCCTTCGTGTATTCTGGACGATCCCTTTACCTCAATCGCGAGTTCCTTGTCTCCCAGGATAAAGTCCACCTCGCGTCCGGTGGATGTTCGCCAAAAAGCGATCGGCAGGTCTGGAGCCCGGTAGGCCTGGTAGGCTTTCAGTTCCATCAGGATGTAATGCTCGAAGGCGGTGCCGAATGCCGGATTCCCTATCCGCGGTTTTTGCCTGGCGAGATAATTGCTTACTCCCACATCGAATAGGTAGAACTTCTCGGTTTGGATCAGGCGGCGGTTTTTGGACCGCTTCCAGGGTGGAATCCGAAAACCCAGGTAGGTGTCCTCGAGAATGTCGAAGTAGGTACGGATAACTTTGTGGGAAACGCCGGTTTCACGGGCGATGTTGACATAGTTGATCAAGCCGCTCGATGTCAGCGCCGCCACCCGCAAAAAATCGGAAAAAGCCGGTATGTTATGTGTCAATGCTTCGGCAATGACCTCTTCCTTAAGGTAATCGGCGATAAATGACCGCAGGTCCTCAATCGGATCCGGAGAGAGATAGTGCGGCGGAAGCAGGCCGGAGACCATCACCCGCTCCAGATCAAAACCGCCCACCTCCATGAAAGATAAGGGAGTCATGGTCCGCCTCCAGGCCCGGCCGCCCAGAAGGTTGGCATGCCCGCGGCGTAGCTTGCGGGCGCTCGAACCGGTCAGCAGAAACGACAACCCCTTGTTTTCGATCAGCCAATGGACTTCATCGAGAATGGCAGGAACCTTCTGCACCTCATCGATGACGATCAGCCCCTGATGCTTTTGATACCTTTCCCTGAGCAGGGCCGGCCGCGCCGCATAATCGGCCCAAACATCTGTTTTCAGCAGGTCGATGACCTCAACGCCGGTAAGGTGCGTGGCGACCCAGTAAGACTTCCCCACCTTGCGTGGTCCCCACAGAAAAGCCGATTTCCCTTGCGGCAGTTCAAGGGATAGTAACCTTTTAATAATTTCTACCATGTGGGTAATTTATCCGGATAAATTTGCCTTGTCAAGCAATTTTCTATTTTTAATAATTTTTTATTTTTATGAAAAAAAATAACATTCTTTATTTATGAAATTTCCTGATGAACTCCTCGACCTCGGGGATGCCGCCCTGGAATATTAAATACCCGTTGTATGGTTCGCGCTCGGTGGTCTCGCCGGCGATCGGGGTCAGCATCAGGTCCTTGACCTTGCCGAGGTCCGTGGTCTGCCCCAGGGCCCAGGCCAGCTTGACGTAGGCCACCTCGGGCAGCATGTTCTCGGCCGGGATGATCCCTTTGGCCATCAGATCGCGGCCGGTGTCATAGATGGACAAAGAAGGAGACGATTATAAATATATAATAGTTTTTTCAAAAAGCCGGGGCGCAAATCATTTTTAATCCTCAACAGCTCCCTTTCAACGAATGTATTGCATTTTTCTTACTTTATAATTTCGCAGAGTTTCAAAATCAAAAAATCTATAATATTCACATATTGTAATTTGTCCTCATTTTTTTTTGATTTAACATAAATTTCTAAATTAGAAATATCACAATTCTCCCCATCCCCTTCAAAATGCTTAAATACACATCATTCTCAGGCTTTTTTTAATACAAAATTCATTATTGAACATTTACGCTTTTTTCATTAAAATTATTAACTATTAGTCGGCCCGATGTCCAATAATATTAGGAGGCAGATATAAAAATAAGAAATGTAAATAGAAAAAGTCAGAATAAGTGCAGTTATAGGAGTTGGCTAGAACATTGGAAAAGTTTTTCAAATCAAGTTATTCATACTTATTGTCAAGTATTGGTTGTCTAAAAAAGGAAATGAGGGGTGTGCACATCCAAAGAACTGGCTTGTTTAGCAAATGTAAAAAGTGCAGCCAAATCTGATTTGCAGATTAATGGGCAATCTCACTAAAAAATCATTGTTTTATCAAATGAATAAATTTTCCTTAATCAGGAGGATAAAAAATGTTTTCATATGACACTTATCAAGATGTTAGAAAGAATCTCAACAAGTACTCTATCCCAATTCTAATTATCTCGGGTTTTTATTGTTACTTTTTTATTATCCCAATTCAGCATAAGATTTTTATATCTTCGAAACTTGGTGAATTGATTAAAGATCCAGTTTGGACAGGACTCCTAGGAACTACATTTGGATTAATAATTTTTACCATTTTTTCAGTCCTTTTGACTGAAGTGTTTCAAGTTCATGACAAATTTTATGATAAATATTTCATAAAATGGAGAAAGCAATATGACATCGATATTATTCTGTATAGATTGATGCAACCATTGTCTCATGCAATTAATTATCGATTCTACGAGGAAGCCGAGAATCATAAAGATGAATTTTTGGAAAGATTATTCTATCCATTTGTCGGTGATCGCGATTTAAAAATTCCGAAAAATCTATTAATCCGTTTTTATGAGGTGGTTACTATCTATTGGTTAACACAGATAATTGAGTTTATTATAGTTTTCCTAACCTTGATTTCTGCAATTTACTTTTCCCTATGGTCAACAGATTCTTTGTTTTGTATTAATCTAAATAAAGTTTTATTTACACTAATTCTTTTTTTCATTTTGAATCGAGTTTGGAAAAATTGCATTTTGAAACAGGTTAAAATCGCAACAATCGCAGAAATAAGAGCAATTCATGATAATCCCGTTTTACTTAGTGATTTACTCAAACGCTTACAAAACGTTTGCACTGATTATAAAATCCCTTTAAGTTTAAAATGATTATGCAAATAAATTCAGAGTACTCAGCACAACGTCGCTCCCATCCACCAAATCCTGCCCTAATAAGATCAATACATTATCTCAAAGAGCATTTAAATCAAAATGTGCAGATTACACGAATAGCGGATTTGGGTTGCGGAAAACTTCGTCATCTCAAGTTGCTTTTGCCATATGCTGATAATCTATTTTTAGTTGACACTCAACTTCAATTGAACTCACAACATGTTGACGGAAGTGATCTTTATACAATTGAAGAAGTGGCAAGGGCTTCTTCAAAAAACGGAAAATCCGTTCACGCATTATCAATAGACAAAATGGAAAATATGCAACTCAAACTTGATCTTATTTTTTGTGTCGCTGTTTTTGATGTTGTTACTCAAAAAGTTAGAGATAAATTACTACAAATAGCATCTAAGAATTTGAAAGAAAACGGATACCTCGTTTTAATCATCCCCAGGAACGACTCAAGCATTTTAAAGCGTTGCACAGAAGAAAAAAGATATCAGGACGGTTACATTTTTACTCGCTATAAAATTCGGACATTTTTTCACAATTTTAAAAGCTATAAAAAAGTAATTCACCATTGCTTACAAAAAGGATTACATTTAGCTGTTGATTTGTCTCTTTATCGGCAGGTTTGTCTAATCTTTAAAAAAACATATAAATGACAATTATTGTAGATAAAATGCACTTTAAGGAGTCCCCATATGGCAAAAACAGAAGAAGTCTTTGGTGTCAGTTCTAAACAAATTCTTTCTTATATAGTCAGACCTGATGTTGACAATAAGTTTTTTCAAGCGTTAAAAAGTGACAAACAAGTTGTTGTTTATGGTGCATCAAAACAAGGTAAAACAGCTCTTGTTTCAAAATATTTACCATATGAGAAAAATCTACCGATTAGCGGAAGGTCAGGGGTCAGGTCTCAAAAATAAAGTTTCGTCCAAAAGATATGCATGATATAACAAAAAATACTTTCATATTCTGTTCACAACGGCCGCGACATTAGAGGATATCGTACGCACAGAAATGAGTTGTCAATATCTAATTTTGAGCCCTGACCCCTCGAATCAGGAGTGGTGAAAACCCCAAATCCGGTTTTGTATGAATGCAGATCCTTCTGGAGATACTTCAGCAGTATTGCCAATCAGTCCACTCAAAAAATCAATTTTTATGGGATCACAAGGATGGGTCCGGGGAAAACTACCCAATTGTTGCCCTCTCTTCCTTCCGGCAGGTTATTATAAGGATCCAATATGCCCCCCGCATGATAGAGTCCAACGGGCATATCTGAGGGAATTCGGGCTGTAAATGTGAAATCACCATAGTATCCCGGCGTCCCCCATCCGCTGCCGGATAGAACGGTTCGATCGTATGTCGATATAATCTCGTTTGTGGAAAGCACAATGATCCAGTCAAATTCAGCATGTTCGTTTCCCAGATTCCCAAAAGCGAAACCTGTGGTAAATGTATCTCCCCTTCTCACCGTAATGGTACCGGCTGGTAAAATGAGGCCGGTATTATTGGATGAGACCCAGCGGAAATTCGATATGGCGATATCCATCTCCCTGTTTCCATGAGGATAGAGTGTCCGTGATCCCACGCAATCGTCCGGGAAGGGATGCACCCGTGTATATGCCGAACCGCCAAAAAAACCTGATGCTGTAGACTGCATGACTGCCATCCGGTTGTCTTCATGTAGGAGTCCGAGGAAATGTCCCATTTCATGGACAGCTGTAAATCGAAAATTGGCGGTTGTTTCACGAAGCCTGGGATCGTGATCAGCTATTTCCCAGATGATTTCGTTGTTGAACTGGATGTCCGCTTCCCGGATCTCCTGGCCGAACCAGCATATCCCAAAGCGGAGACTGGTAACACCGAGATTTCCACCGGCTCCTGAGTTATCGGTAAATACGATCTCATTGTCGCCATTCCCAAGCCTGTATGTCCCATTTGTATCGTTGGTGATGGGATCAAACTCAAAGGCCATTCCACGCATATTGTTCCACTGGGCCAATGAATCGAGAATCTCCTGCCTCCAGATGGATCCTATGGGAAATGAGATGGTACTGATTTTTGTCGTGGCATCATGATCCCAGATTATCCTTCCGGACCAACACCAGGGACTTCTTGCCCGCCATCCAAATGTAAAATTTGAAACGAGAATAATGAAAAGAGTTATGAACATTTTCTTGTTTTTCATATTTTTTTCTCCTCTTTATTCAATTTTCCCCTTTGGGTGCTTTTGGGTGGCTTAACTTCCTTAATTTCTCTGGGAAGGAGTTCCGGTCTGATATGAAATTCTCTTAAGGCAGCCGGAATAGTATGCTGGGTCTTTTGATCAGTCTTTTTTATATATGTGATGAATTCATCCAAATAAAGAGGATTATTACCCAGGATCTCTTTTATATACTCTTTCCTGTTTTTTATGGTTGAATTTTCCCTCTCTTGGGCTGATTTAACTGCCCTCTCATGATCCTGTTTTGCGATTTCCTGGACATTATCTTCTCTGTAAAAGTGTTTTTTCGTTTCTGCTTTCCGGAGAGATTTCTCATCGGCAGTAGTTTTTAACCCACCCTTTTTTTCAGTAGTTTTATCTCCTTGGCATAGATCTTTTTCGATCTCTTTAAATGCAAGGTCCCCATCCTTTGCATTCAATAGAACATCATCGTTCATATTCAGTAAAAGATAGTGTTTCTCAACTCCTGAATATACAACTTGAAATGCTCCCTGATACCACCCGCTGATTGGATTCATGGTCCATTTTCCTCCCCGGAGAAACAGGAGATACCTCCCGACCAGTTCCAGTTTCGGAATGCCAACCACTTCATTCATCAAGCCATCTTTTGCCAATCCGCCCGAAAATGACAGAATAATTCCGTCATTCATGTATTTTTTCAGATGATGCTCACCTTTTATGGGCATTATCCTTTCCAGTTTTACCCTGGTGAAAACCTCATCGTTTTTCTCGGTTTCATATTGAATTCCTGTCACTGTACCCACAAAAATGACGGCCGATGTTGTGACCAATTTCTTTAGAGAATAGTGAGGTGTCGTCACGCTATTGAGTGAACCGGATGTGAAACAAAGAATAAAAATGATAACCCAAACACAATGGGATAATAACTTTCTTGATTTCATATTATTTCTCCATATTTTTTAACTGATTTAAACTACTGATAGGAAAATCAGTTTTCTCCCTGATGGGATTTTAGGAGCCTTATATTGAAATTGCAATAGATGATTGTGAATTGTTTGTGATTATTTGTGAAAATTCAGTTTTCTTGGCATGAAAAGTTCAGTTTTTCGAAACTTGGATAAAAACAACCATGAAATGTGCGATTTACTCAAAACTAAACGCTTCTCAACCGTCAGCATTCAACGTCATTAATCAGATAATTTTCGTATTGGTTTTAAAGCGAATGATGAGGCCCGGGCCTCGACCGGGCAGGGTTTAGAATACTCTATTGGCCCCATTTCAAGGTGTTTTAATATGCGGATAACTTCCTCCCTCTCCAGGATGAAGGCGATGATCTTTATTTGTGATCCACATTTAGGGCATTGCAGCTTTATTTGTGGAACTTCTTTATGAACTCTTCGACCTCGGGGATGCCGCCCTGGAATATTAAATACCCGTTGTATGGTTCGCGCTCGGTGGTCTCGCCGGTGATCGGGGTCAGCATCAGGTCCTTGACCTTGCCGAGGTCCGTGGTCTGGCCCAAGGCCCAGCCCAGCTTGACGTAGGCCACCTCGGGCAGCATGTTCTCGGCCGGGATGATGCCCTTGGCCATCAGGTCGCGGCCGGTGTCATAAACGAACATATGCACGTAGCCCCAGAGCGTCTGCACGGTCATGTACATGGCCACGCCCTTGGCCGCGGCGCGCTCGATGGCCGGGTAGAGCGGCTTGTTGACATGGCCCAGGCCGGTGCCGGCGATGACGATGCCGCGGTAGCCGTTGTCGACCATGGAGTCGATCATGTCGGGCTGCATGTTGGGGTAGTAGTAGATCATGCCCACCTTTTCCTCGAAATAGGGCAGGATGTCGACGCGGCGGTCGTTGCGCCGGCGCTTGTAGTCCTGGCGCAGCGGCGTGATCTTTTTACGGTCGACCATGGCGATGGGGATGTCGCCGATGGTGCGGAAGGTCGAGCGGTAGGAGGAGTGCATCTTGCGCACCCGGGTACCGCGGTGCAGCAGGGCATACTCATCTGAAGTCGGCCCGAACATGCAGACCATGACCTCGGCGATGTCGGAATCAGCAGCCGTCTTGGTGGCGTGCATCAGGTTCAGGGCCGCGTCCGAGGAAGGGCGGTCCGAGGAGCGCTGCGAGCCGACCATGACGATTGGCACCGGCGTGTTCTGCACCATGAAGGAGAGGATGGCGGCGGTGTGGTGCATGGTGTCGGTGCCGTGGCCGATGACAATGCCGTCGGTGCCCTTGCGGATCTCGGCGCCGATGGCCTTGGCCAGTCCCTTGTACTGCTCGGGCCCCATGTTCTCGCTGAAAACGGCGAACAACTTTTCGGTGGTCAGGTTGCAGATGTCGGCCAGCTCTGGCACGGCGCCGTAAAGTTCCCCAGGCGAAAAGGCCGGGATCACGGCACCGGTGCGGTAGTCGAGGCGCGAGGCGATGGTGCCGCCCGTGCCCAGGAGCTTGACGTTCTTCTTATCCTTGGAAAAAGGGAACTGTTTTTCCGGGATCTTGTAATGGGCCTCCTTGTAGCCGAATTCCTCGATGTCCAGGACATTTTCCACGGCGATGCCAATATTGTAGCCCGTGGCCAGCTTCAGCACGATGTGCGAGTCGTCGTCGTTTTCCGAGCGCGGCAGCACGATGCCCTTGAAATCGCCGCGCGTGGTCTTGACCCCGGTGTCGCTCCAGACGCGGATGTTGAATTTTTTCAGCAGTTCCAGCGCCGGGCCCTTATAGCCCTTGAACAGGTCGCTCATGATTTTTTCCCCTTGGCCAGCGCCGCCACGTCGCGCATGGGCATGTTGCCCAGCGCCAGTTTGCGCAAATTGCCGACGATCCAGCGCCCGGCAGCGGCCGGGTCCTTTGAAGTGGCGATCTTCTTGAATTTTTCCTTCAACAGGGGCAGCGGCGCCAGGATCTCCTCCCGGCTCATCCTCTTGAAATTCACCGTGGTCAGGACCGACTCAAAGTCCATGTTGGGATGCTCGACCACCACCGGCAACATGACCTTTATGATTTCCTTGTCCAGTTTCTGCTCCCTGACGAAAGCGAACAGATCGTAAAGGCGCTGGCGATTGAAATCAGCAAAAACCGGTTTTTTGCCGACCAGGTTTTTCAGATTGTGCCCCAGGATAACCGCGACAAAGCGCGATTCGACAGCGAAGGCGGCGCTGATCTTTTCCAGCAGGGGTGCCAGGTTGTATCTCAGCAAAAAAGAAAAAGTGTCGCTGGGAACGCCCCAGGTCCTGAACTGGCCGAGGCGCTGGTGGACATCAGGCGGCATGGACAAACGCACGCGCTCGATCAGCTCTTCCTCGACCGGGATCGGCGCCGAGTCGGTGTCGGGATACATGCGGTCCGGGCCGGGCAGCACCCGTTCGAACAGGGTGCGGCCGTCGGCCAGGGCCTGGCGGGTCTCATTGGGCACACCTTTGAAGGCTAGCCGGCATCGCTCCTCGATGGTTTCCAAAGCGGTCTTGATGTCATCGACCGCTGCCCAGAACAGCAATTGGGCGTCGTCTTCGCCGGCTTTCAATATTTTTCGAATGGCTGCAAAAATCCTTTCGTCGGGCAAGGGATCGATCTGCTCACCATGGACCATGTTGGGCTTTTCCAGGCAGGCGATTACCTTCAGACGGTCACTTATCTCGTCGGCGAACATTTTTCCGGGCTGGGTAAAAAATGAAAGAATGCCCCTGAAGTGCGGCAGGTTTACAGCCAGCAGGCGCAGCTTCCTTTTCTGAATTTCCTTGAACAGCGGGGCTCCATCGCCCAGGGCCTCGGCGTCCACCTCTTTGGCAGTACTGGCCCACTCTTTTCCGGCGCCGCTGCGCTTATGCAATTCTGCCCGGATCTCCAGCAGCGCCTTCTGGCGAAAGGCCTCGTTGTGCACCAGTTCCGGTATCCAGGCGATATGGGCCACACCCTTGATCTCCACGCGGGTGCCGCCATTGATGCTTACATTGACGTCCTCGCGGGCGGCGCCGATGCCGGTACGCACCTTGCCGGTACTGCGGGTCAGGAAACGGATATAGTGGCCGGCCTCGGCCGCCTCATCGGGGGTCAACATGTCCGGGTAAGTGACGGTTTCGATCAGCGGCATGCCCAGGCGATCGGTTGAATAAATGCGCGTATGGCCTATGTCGGATATCTCACGACAGGAATCCTCCTCGAGGCTCAACTGGATGATCCTGATTTTTTTATTGCTGAGCGGGATCTCCCCTTCGATGCCCAGGATGCCGGTGCGCTGGAAGCCGGTGGGAATGCTGCCGTCCAGGTATTGCTTGCGGGTGATATGGAATTCGCCGACGATATTGGTTTTGAGCAGCAGGGCCACTTCCATGGCGATCTCCAGGGCCTGGCGGTTGAGCAGGAAAGGCGGCGTGTCGTCGATCTCGTATGTGCAGGTGGTTTCGTTCTTGATGCGGTAGACCACGATCTTGCGCGTCTTGAACTCCATCAGGGCCGTGCCGTCGTATTCGCCCAGCTCGGAAAGGGTGGGGCGCATGTGGCGGACAATCTCGGCGTCGTAATCCTGGTGTTCGTGATATTTTCCGGCCGGGCAGTTGCAGAACAGTTTTTTTTCGGTTTTCAGCTGCTGGTGCACTTCCAGCCCGCACTTGAATCCCAATTTGGCATAGGTTTGGGATTTGGTTTCCCGGCGAGGGGTATAGCCGACCCGTTTTTTGCTTTTTTCGTAATTTTCAAGCGGCGCAAAGGGTTTATTCATTTTTTTCCTTAGCGAGTCAGGGTTTACTATAAGTTCAACCAGCCTATTTGTCAAGGTTTTCCGGGGATACATACGACCGCAAAAGTTGATCCCTAATACTATTAACTGAATTTTCAATCAAGATAAATTTGTCTGGGCGCGAACCTCAAGGAAAGTCTTTGGGCACCTGCCCAGTGAGCCAAACGGCCATCCCATGAGCGGGGTTCCTGCGAATATTTTTCAGCCCGCAGGACGACGCCATGGGATAGTGCAGGCGAACTTCGGCAGGTCAAAACTTTCCGGGTGAGCGACAGACAAATTTTTCTTGAAATTGATTCCATGGCAGAAATTTTTATATGCCTGCCGTCTCACCCCATCTTGAGGAGGAAACATGAAAAGACAAAAAATGCATTTATTGGTTCTGGCGGTATGGATGGCACTCAACATGCAAGGCCAGCCGCTCACGGCGGCGGCGCAACCGGCCCGCATCCAGCTGGCGATCCTGCTGGACACCTCGGGCAGCATGGACGGGCTGATCGACCAGGCCAAGTCAAGACTGTGGAAGATCGTCAATGAACTGGCCACGGCCAGGAAAAACGGCCTGGCGCCGCGCTTGCAGGTGGCTCTCTACGAATACGGCCAGGACAGCATCCCGGCCACGGCGGGCTACCTGCGCTGCATCGTGCCCTTGAGCGACGACCTGGACAGGATTTCCGAGCAATTATTCAAACTGAAAACAAACGGCGGCCAGGAATATTGCGGCCTGGTCATCCAGAGCGCGGTCCGCGATCTCGAGTGGAGCCGCCGCAACGGCGACCTGAAAATGATCGTCATTGCCGGCAACGAGCCATTCAGCCAGGGAGGGGTCGATTATAAACACTCTTGCCGTGAAGCGATCACCCGGGGCATCATGGTCAACACCATTTTTTGCGGCAATTACCAGGAAGGCCTGCAGACGGGATGGAAAAGCGGCGCCGACCTGGCCGACGGCCAGTACCTGGCCATCGACGCCAACCACACTCCGCCGCCGGTCACAGCTCCGCAGGACAAGGAGATCGCCCGCCTCAGCCAGGAGATGAACCAGACCTACCTAGCCTACGGACTCGAGGGCGCCAGCGGCAAAAAACGCCAAAAAGAGCAGGACAGGAACGCGGCCTCAATGAGCAGCGAGGTCGCGGCCCAACGGGCGGCGGCCAAAGCAGCGCCGCAATACAGCAATTCAGCCTGGGACCTGGTCGATGCCAAAAAAACGGGACAGGTCAAGCTGGAGGAAATGGCTGAGGCCGAACTGCCCGAGGAAATGAAGGGCATGACCGTGAAGGAGCGGAACGAATACGTATCCGCCCTGCAGGGCAAACGGGAAGCGCTGCAGAAAAAGATCGCCCGACTGCACGATGAACGCCAACGCTTCGTCAAGGACAAACTGAAAAACCATTCAGCAGCCGATACCCTGGACGCAGCCATCATCCGCGCCCTGCGCCTCCAGGCCAAGGCAAAAAACTTCAGTTTTGACAAATAAACGGCCGTAGCCATGGAGAAGAAAATGAAAAACAGAAAGTTGCGATTTCCCCTGCTGCTCTTCCTGACCCTGGCCATGATGGCCGCCTCGGGAACGGCACTGCTGGCCGACGGCTTCATCGTCATCCCCCGGCCGCCGCGGCCCGGTCCGGTTTCGCCTTTCCCCCTGCAGGTCGTCCGCCACGACGTCAGGGTCGAGATCAGCGAACGATTGGCCACCACAACTGTGGACCAGGAATTCTACAATCCCAACAATTCCCGCCTGGAAGGGTATTACTTGTTCCCCTTGCCCAAGAACGGAGTGATCAGCAATTTCAGCATGTGGATCGATGGCCGGGAAACAAGGGCCGAACTGCTCGACGCGGTCAAAGCCCGGAACATTTACCAGGACATTGTGCGCCGGCTGCGCGATCCGGCCCTGCTGGAATACGACGGTCGCGGTGTTTTCAAAATGCGCGTCTTCCCCATCGAACCCTATGGCAAAAAGAGGATCAAAATTTCCTATCATGAAGTCCTGGAAAAGAGCAACGGCAGCATCGCCTATTCCTACCCGCTGGGCACGGAAAAATTTTCTGCCAAAGCCATACCCGAGGTGAGCATCGAATTGCATATCCGTTCAGCGGTGCCGCTGGCCGGCATCCATTGCCCGACCCACCCGGTCACCATCGAGCGCCTTACTTCCAAAAGCGCCAAAGTGAGCTACCTGAGCAGAAACAGCCTCCCGGATACGGACTTCAAGGTCTTTATCACGCCCGCCTCGGGTCGTTTCGGATTTTCCATGCTGACCTGCCGCCAGCCCGGCCAGGATGGCGTTTTTTTCTTCAGTGTCAGCCCGAACAGCGGCGGCGCCGACAGCCATGTCGCTGAAAAAGACATCACCTTTGTCGTAGACACTTCGGGCAGCATGGCCGGCCGCAGCCTGGAGCAGGCCCAAAACGCCATTCTCTATTGCCTGGGCCGACTGAACCGCGGCGACCGCTTCAACGTCATCCGCTTCGCCACCGAAGCCGAACCATTGTTCCCGGGCCTGATGACTGCCGCGGGCGCGAACCTGCGCCGGGCCGAACAGTTTGTCCGCCAATGGCAGGCCGGCGGCGGCACCAACTGCGAAGAAGCGCTGCAAACGGCGCTGGCCATGGCCGGGACAACGCAACGTACCCGCCTGGTCGTGCTGATCACCGATGGCAAGCCGACCATCGGCGCCACCGATGAGGAGGCACTGCTGCGCATCGTCCCTCGTGCCAAGCCCAGGCAATTGCGCATTTTTCCGGTGGCCATCGGCAGCGACATCAACACCCACCTGCTGGACAAACTGTCCGAACAAACCCGGACTTTCCGTACTTACATCGCGGCAAACGAAAATATTGAAAGCGGCATCGCCCGCTTTTACGACAAGATCCGTTCGCCGGTTTTAAGCGACATCCGCCTGACATTTTCCGGACATGTCCGCGCTTTGCAGATTTATCCCAAAGACCTGCCCGACCTGTACCGGGGCTCGGCCCTGACCGTGGTCGGCCGTTACCGGGGTTCAGGCCGGGCCGCGATCACCGTCAGCGGCCGGGTGAACAACCGGAGCGAGGAGTTCACTTTTCAAACCGATTTCCCTGCCGCTGATCCCGGCCACGATTTTCTCCTGCCGCTTTGGGCGGCCCGGCGCGTCGGTTTCCTGCTCGAACAGATCCGCCTGCACGGGGAAAACCGGGAACTGGTCGATGAAGTGGTCAGACTGGCCAGGCAATACGGCATTGTCACTCCCTATACCAGCTACCTGATCGTGGAAGATGAAAAGATCCGCCGCGACCGCGGCGACCTGGCCGAAAGCGACATGACCCTGGGCCGCGGTCTGGCTGCCAGTCCGGCAATGGCCCAAAAGCACCGCGAGGAATTCGCCGGCCTGAAAGACAAGTCGGGACAAGGCAGCGTGCGCGCCAGCAGCGAACTGCAGAAGCTGAACCAGGCCCAAACGGTCACAGAAACCAGGTCCGGAGACAGCCGCTTGCAGAACCATGGCCAGCAATTCAAAACCGTCCAGGGCAAGGCTTTTTACTTAAGCAATGGTGCCTGGAACGATGCCCGCATCCAGGCAGCGGCCAAACTGCCGGTAAAGCGCATTGCCTTTGCTTCCAATGACTATTTCGCTTTGTTGAAAAAGCAGCCGGAACTGGCCCCGATATTGGCGCTGGGCCGCTTTGTTCGCATTGTGGCCGGCGGCCGCGTCATCGAAATTTTCGATCCGGAGCGAGCGGCAGAATAATTTAACGGATGGTGGTGAACAAATTGAACTTGGGCGGATTTTCCAAGTGTTTTTTCACCGTGCATAGCTGGGCCGCCTGTACCACGGCGGCCCGGTATTTTTCCGGGAAAACCGCGGGCAGGATGATCTCGATGTCGATCCGGCCGATCAGGTTGGTCTGGGCATCGAACTGCAAACTTTGGCGAAGCTCGATTCCCTCCATGGCGATGCCGCGCTGCTGGCAGAAAGAAAGCACATATATTCCAGCGCAGGTGCCCAGAGAGACCAAAAAAAGATCAAAAGGCTGCGGGGCACTGTTTTCGCCGCCGGCGCGCAAAAGCTGATCGGTTTTATGGGTGAAGCCGTTGTATTCGGCGTTGACTTTTTTTCCGCCGGGGAAAGTGATCTTCATATCCACGTTTTTTTCTCCTCATGCAAATTAAAAACAGCTTTGGCCGGCAAACCTTGAATCACCGGATGCCGGCAGAGGTCAGCATACGGATAATTTCAGCATAGGCATCCTGCCCTTCCTGGAGCAGGTCGCCTTCGGCGTCATAGATGCGGAAATGGGGAATGGAACTCAGTTTATACTGCCGGGCCAGGGGGGAACCCCAATCAATACCCTTGACACCCTTGCGATTGATATCGACTTTCAACACGGCCAGATCGGGCCTTTTGCTGCCCAGTTCCTGGAGCAGCGGCGAGATCTTTTTGCAGGGCGGGCAATAGTCGCTGTAAAAATCGACGATATTGGTCTTTCCTTTCAGCAGATAGTTCTCGATCGCCAGTTCGGCTCCGGGATCATGAGCGTTGACGGCAACGCTCCGGCCCTGGTGGGAGACAAAAACATAGGCCAGGATCCCCAGCAGCAACAGCAACAGCAGCATCCATGGTTTGAAAAAGGTGCGGTCAACATGGCCCTGCGGCGCCACCGCATCGTAGCCGGCAACCGCATCCTTTCTGGACAAGACCGCCCCGCAGTTGATGCACTTGAATCCCTGATCGGGAGTGAAACGATGACAATAGGGACAAACCATGGCTGCCTCCTAAAATTCTATTGTATCCGAAACGGTTCATACAGGCAAGCAGGGTCAGGGAGTTTTTCGCAGCAATCGGAGCCGCTGACGTGAGCGGGCGGCCAAATCGGTATAGGGGTTGGCGTCAATGCAAGCCTGGTAGCCGCGGGCGGCCTCCACCCGGTCATCGGCCATTTCCATTGTCCTGGCGAACACATAGGCGTCATAGAACAGCCATAGGCGCGTCATGAAATCGCCGCGGGCCCTGTTAACCAGCCGATCGAAGGCTGGAGGGGCGCTGCGCCCTGCTTCTCCGGCGCGGCCACCCTTGGCCACGAAATAATAGGAAGACATTTCGGCCAGGGTCCCGAAAACCAGCGAATTGCGGAAAACATCGTCGAAAAGGAACTTGGCCCGCTCGTTGTCCGTAAAATCCAGGAGCAAGGCACGAGCCAGCAGCAGCCGTAGTTCGCGCAGGTCGACAACGCCCAATGGTTGCTTTTCCAGTTCCTGCAGAATGTCCAGCGCGGCGGCATATTTACCCTGGAACAAATCGGCCATGGCCTGGCAGAAGATCGCCAGTTCTGGAAGACTGAGCCTGATCTTTCCAAGCTCCTCTTTGCCATTACTGAACATGCCGGTATGCAAAAAAATATAACTTTTGAACAGGCTCACGCCGAAATTCGAAAAGCCCCAGAACTCGGAACTGTCGGAATGGGTATCCGTCAACCTTTGAATGGCGGCATCGGGATCGCCTTTCAGCAAATCCATCTCGCACAACCTTTCGTTGGCGTCGTTGTTGCCGGGATAGAATGCCAGCGCCTGCAACAGGGTTTTCTCCCCTTCGCCATAACGCCCGAGCCCGATCTCAAGGTCGCCCTGCAGGTAGTACAGGGCCGAAAGCAAGTAGGGATTCTGCAGGGGCAGACCGATCGCCTGGCGGATCGATTCCAGGGCATTTTTCAAATTACCCTTCTTTATCTTTTCCTTGCAAGCAGAATCGACCAGGGTATATGCCCGACGCAGGATATCGCAGGAATCGTAATAGGAAAAAGTGCCGTCCCTTGTCTGTACCGTCAGCCGACCCTCCCTGTCAAGCTCCAGAACATCGCCGGTCTTTCCCTCATTAAAGCGGGCAAGGCCGTTTTCCAGCCAGCCATTCTCTATCAAGCGCACTTGGGCAGGCAGGATGAATAGTCTGTTCTCAAAAGGGATATTAAGCCCATCATCCAGCAATAAATTGGGGATACCTTTGATTAATTGGTTGTCATTACTCGCCGTGGCGAAGCCGATCTCGGCGACGAAATTCATGTGGGAGAACAGGTTGTTGATCCCGAAAAGCATGAACTTGGCAAGACCCTCGCTGCTTCCCAGGGTCGTGGTCGCAAATGTTCCGGGATTGGTGAAGATGTATTTTTTGATCCCCCGCAAATAGATCAAGGCGAAGGGATACATGCTCTGATAGTGCTGGACGGTCAACAGCGCTTGCGCTTCCCCCTGTGGATTTGCGGCCAAAAGCTTGAGCGCTTTCGGCTTGATGATCCTGACATAATCATAAGATTCAAATTCAAATTGCTCGAGGAAAGGCCCCCGTTTCAGAACCTCTCCATTCAGGTCCAGGACAACCAGCTGGCCTACTGACAGTTGGCTTGAGATGGATTGCTCCGGAGGAAAGACCTGGTTTGGAGGAGGAGCCAGAAAGGCAACCACAACCTTTTTGCCGTCCAACTCTTGGCGGAGAATGTTGCCCAGGGAACCGGTATTCAATTCGACCGGAGGGATGCTTCGCGTCTGGCTGGAATGGTAGACGTGCAAAGGGGAGAAATCCTTTTGCCAGAGCCGGACGCCGAAGCGGTTGCGCGCCTCCAGGACACAGCCGTCATTGCGCAGCGAGTGGACGGCGCGCGAGCCCAAAGTAGTGAAATAACCAAGGGCCAGCAGGGCAGCCAGCACCGTGCCGGACAGGGCCCACTTTATTGGCCGGCGGCCCAGAGAATGAAGCAGCCTGGACAGCCTGGTCAGCCTTTCCTTTTTAAAAAAATGGGCCATGGCGCCGGCATCGCGGAAGCGCCGGACCGAAGATTTCTCCAGGGCTTTCTCCAGACCGAAATGCAAAAACCGCGGCAAGGCGCTGCCAGTCACCGCAAGCGGTTCCGGCTGCTGGTTGAGCTGCTTGAAGATCACCTCCATGGTGCTGGTGTGCTCAAAAGGGTGGCGGCCGGAGAGGGCGCGGTAAAGGATCAGCCCCAGCTGGTAGACATCGGAGCGGCAGTCGGCAGTCTCGCCGCGGATCTGCTCGGGAGACATGTAATAAGGCGAACCCACGACCTCGCCAACCGTGGAAGTTTTGTCAATGTCGTCCACTGCCTTGGCCAGTCCGAAATCCAGTATTTTTATCTTCTGTTCGTCAGCTATCAGAATATTGGCCGGCTTCAGGTCACGGTGCACAATGCCGTGCCGGTGCAGCACCTCAACCGCCTCCAGGATCTGCAGGAATGTGTTTTTAAATTGGGGCCAACTGTACTGCCCCTTTTCCTTCAACAGGAACTTGAGGCTCTGGCCTGCGGCCAGTTCCATGACCAGGAAGTGTATCCCCTGCCACATCTCCAGGGAAAAGACCTTGATGATGCGCGTATCGCTGATCTGGCGCGAGAGGTTGATCTCGCGCTTGACACGCAGGAACTTTTTTTCATTTTTGGCCAGCCGCGGATTGAGGAACTTGACCGCCAGCCGCGAATTCAAGGTCAGGTCCAGGGCTGAAAAGACGATGCCGAAGCCGCCCTGGCCGATCAGCCGCTCCAGGCGATAGCGCCCGTTGATCACCGTTCCCGCCGCCAGCTTGACCAGGTTCAGGTAGGCCAGCTCCTGCGGTCCGCTGCCTTCCTCAGAAACGGGGCCGCTTGTGAAACCAAACGTTTTTTCGCTTTTTTCCAAAATTGCCCTATATTAAAAAGTAAAATTACACTTGAAATAAAATTTTAACAGTTTCAGTAAAGAAAAGCAATCACAACTCCTGTATTCCCTCGAGACGGTTTTAGTTCCGTAAAGGGACTTTTTGAATTTTTCTTGCTCACGGCCGGCCGCCGTGTTATGATTTTTTTTCAGCGTGGAGGAAATTATGAAAAAAATATTTCTGGTGATACTTCTGGTGGCAGTTCTTGCCGGATACGCCCAGGAAGCCATCGAGTTTGACAAATATTTCCTGGACCAGACCCTGCGCGTGGACGTGTTCCACACAGGTGACGCCAAGGAAGAGATGTTCACCATCGACCGCGTCATCCTGGAAGGGCCCTGGGCCGGCAACCCGCGCCACCCCGTCGTGCCCTTCGAGCTGGGCCGCTACCTGCTGCGGGTGAACGATGCAGTTTCCGGGACGCTTATCTACAGCAAGGGCTTTGACAGCTATTTCGGCGAGTACAAGACCACCGAGCCGGGCGTGAACGGCGTCAAGAAAACTTTTTCCGAATCCCTGCTCCTGCCTTTCCCCAGGAACAAGGTCCGCCTGGAGGTGCTGCTGCGCGACCGCCGGAACATACCCCAAGCGGTATTCAGCAGCGAGATCGATCCCGCCGATCCGTTCATCGTCAAGGAAAAGCTCTCTGACGATGTGCAAGTGATCGAGCAGGTTAATAACGGCGCTCCGGCCGACAAGGTCGACCTGGTCATCATCGGCGAAGGTTACACAGAGGCCGAACAGGAAAAATTCAAGTTGGACCTGGCGCGCTTCAGCGAGCTTATCCTCAGCCAGGAACCTTATCAAACCTTCCGGGACCGTTTCAATATCAGCGGCCTTTTCAAGCCTTCAACAGAAAGCGGCTGCGATGAGCCCAGTTTCGGCTCATTCAGGAACACGAGCCTGGGGGCCGCGTTCGACTCCTTCGGCTCGGAACGCTACCTGCTGACCGACGACAACCGCGCCCTGCGCGATATCGCCGCCCACGTATCCTACGACGCCATCATGATCATGGTCAACTCGCCGCGCTACGGCGGCGGCGGCATTTACAACCTCTACTGCACCTTCACCAGCGACAACCAGTGGCAGCAGTACCTCTGCCTGCACGAATTCGGCCATTCCTTCAGCTGCCTGGCCGACGAGTACTACACCTCGGCCGTGGCCTACAACGAGTTCTACCCCGCCGGCGTGGAGCCGCTGGAGGCCAACATCACCGCCCTGCTCGATCCGAAAAATCTCAAATGGAAGGAACTCGTGAGCAAAAAAACAGCCGTGCCAACGCTGTGGGAAAAAGCGGCATATGAGGCGATGGAAAAAGTTTACCAGCAGAAGCGCCGGGAGACCAACGAGAAGATCGCCGCTTTGAAACGCGCCAACGCCCCCAAGGCGGAGATCGAAGCCCTGCAGGCCAAGAGCGAGGAAATGTCGCGGCTGAACGGCCTGGAAGTGAACGCATTTTTCAAGAAGAGCCGCTTCCAGGGCAAGGTCGGCGCTTTCGAGGGCGCCGGTTACGCCGCCAAGGGGCTGTTCCGTCCCATGCTCGATTGCCTGATGTTCAGCCGCGGCCTCAAGCCCCTCTGCAAAATCTGCGAACAGGCGGTGACGCGCACCATCCGCTATTACAGCGAGTAGGCCCCGCGAATATTTTTTGGCCCGGTCGGAATCGCTTGTTTTAAGAAATTGCCCGGTAAAAAAAGTCTATTGCCTCAAAGGCAGGATCTTTTTGAACAGATCCTTCTGATCCTCGATCTTCTTTTCGTTGCCGACCACGCAGAGAACATTCTGGGCCATCACTTTTTCCACCATTTTGGCAAACGCTTTCAAGTCGTCCACCGTGGTGGCCAGGATCTCATCGCGTTCTTTTTGCAGCATGGCCAGCGTATCGCCCATGAGGTATTGCTGCACGGCCGCATAACCTTTCTGACTGGGATTGAGGGGCCGGTCCCAATCGGAAATGGTGCCGATGATCAGCCGGCGCAGGTCCCGTTCCTCCAGGGCCAGGTCGGACAGGAAGCGGCTGGCCCCCATGTAGTTCTCCACTGTCTTTTTCAGGTTGGGATCGCGGTAAGAGGCAAAGGCCAGAAAGCCGGTATTGTTCATGATGGCAAAACCGCCGTAGGCGCCGCCCTGCACGCGGATGGTATTCTGCAGATACACGGTGGACAGCAATTGGCGCAATACCTCCATCTTGCCGCTGTATTGAAACCCCAGTTTCTTGTAATCGTTGCCTTTCAAAACGTATTGCACCTTTGACGCGTCCTGGAATCCTTCGTTCAAAGGCTCCTTGGCGAAACGATAGGCAACAGCCTTGAACTCATGCTGCGGCAGACCCGCCAAAACGGCAGGCAATGCCTTCTTGACCGCCTGCAACTGCTCATCCTGGCAGGTCACGCCAACCTGCAAGCCGTTTTGATTGATGACCGCAGCCTGCACCGCCTTGAGTTTGGCGGCGATGGTTTTCAAATCGGGCTCGCGGCTGATGTCGCACAAGAATTGATAAAACCCGAACCCGGAGGTCAGATCCTGATAGGCGCCGCGATTGGACAGGTAGGAGCCGAGGCGCCTCATGGCAATGCCAATGCCATTGCGGGTAAGACTCTGTTCAAACTGCGCCTTGGTGCGCAGCAGCACTTCCTTGAGACGGGCCTCATCATCCCATTTGGAATTGAGCAGTTGCTCCTTCATCAGGTCAAGCATGCGGCTCATTTTTTCCGGCATGGCTTTGCCGCGCATCACGAAATAGGGTTTCAGCTGTTCATCGCTGCGCTTTACGGCCAATGCGTTCAGGGTTGTGAAAATCCCCCCGGTATGCAGGTTGACCTGGTTCTCCAGGTCGCCATAAGCAAAGGAGGCGGTCGACATCATGCCCACCAGCTCGCTGTACAGCTGGACGTAGGGGATCAATTCCTGGTCGACAGCACTGGCATCAAAGTGGAGGTCCAGGTAGACGATACCCTTGGTGAAAGTATCAAAATACAAAAGCGGTATTTCAGCCAGGGCGCTCGTCTTGAGCGGCAAATCCTCCTGTTTTTTCTCGATATCAACGATCTCGAGCAGGGGGATGGTTTTCAGCGCCTCGGGATCGTCCTGGCGCTGCTGATAGGCGATAAGCTCCCTGGTCTGCTTCACGATCGCGGCGATCTCATCCGGGCTCATTTTTGCCTTTATTTCAGCCAGCCGGGCTTCCAATTCCGTGGCCAGCTGCTTTTCAAGACCCGGCTGGGGCTCCAGCACCACCGTGCAAACATGTGGGTTATTCAATAAGATCTTTTCGATCAAGCGCTCGAAGTATTTCTGATCCAGCCGGGAGCGGATGGCCGCCAACTCCTTATTGAATGAAAGGGTGATGAAAGGATTGTCGGCGAACATCCAGCCGCCGGCGGCCATCAGGGCGCCCATGATGCCGGTAAAGGAACCCCGCCCTTCCCGCAGATTGAATTCCGCCCGGTTGATGATCCCTTCCAGGGTGGTCCGGTCAAAACCGTTGGCGACAACCTCCTTCAAGGTATCGCGGTAAACCTGATCGAATCGTTCCAGATCCTTGGCTTCGGCATTGGTGACCGATATGGCAAAGACCGGCTGTTGAACGTTATCGGCATTAGCCGAAACATCCTTGCCGATCCCCGCTTTTTGCAGGGCCAGGCGCAACGGTGCCGCCTGGTGATTGACCAGGGCTTCGGCCAGAATATCCAGGGCAATATTGAATTCCTGGTCGGTATTCAAGCCGTAGACACTGCTGCGGGCGATATAGGTTTTCCCTGCCGGCGCGACCCCTTCGGGTATTCCATAGTTGCCGCGCACCACCTTGGGCTCGGCCAGAGGTTTCTGCATCGGGATGCGGCTGTCCACCTCGATCTTGCTCTTGCCGGAGAGATAGTTGTCATCGATGAAGGCCAATTCTTTTTCCATGTCGCCGTTGCCGTATAAATAGATATAACTGTTGGCCGGGTGATAATATTTTTGGTGAAAAGCCTTGAACTGTTCCAGGGTCAACTGCGGGATGGCATCGGGATAGCCCCCGGATGAATTCCCGTATTGGTTATCCGGGAAAAGGGCCTTGTCCATCAAATATCCCAGCTGCCTTTCCGGAGCCGAATAGGCGCCCTTCATCTCATTATAAACGACCCCCTTGAAAACCAGCGGGCCTTGCGGGGATTCCAGCTCATAGTGCCAGCCTTCCTGCTGGAGAATTTTCGGATCTTTGTATATCAGGGGCTTGAACACCGCGTCCAGGTAGACATGCATCAGATTGGAAAAATCCTTGTCGTTGCGGCTGGCCACCGGATAGATGGTAAAGTCGCTGCCGGTCATGGCGTTGAGAAAGGTGTTCAATGATCCTTGTGAAAGGACATCGAACGGGCTCTTGACCGGAAAATTTTCCGAGCCGTTCAACACCGAATGCTCCATGATATGCGGGATACCGGTATCGTCCGGCGGCGGTGTCTTGAAGGCCACGCTGAAAACCTTGTTGTCGTCTTTGCTGACGACCTTCAACAAGCGGGCCCCGCTTTTCAGGTGCCTGAACAGGTAGCATTCCCCGTCCAGTTCCTTGACGAATTGCTTCTGTTCCAGTTTAAAACCATGGACCAGCGCACCGATCTTCAAAGGCTCGTTGCTTTGAGCCGCTTCTACGCCGCTGCCCGATAAAAGGATCAGCGCCACAGCGATGGTAAAGGTTGCCAGAATCTTTTTTTTCATTTTTCCTCCTGGTTGCGGGATATTGCTGAAATTTTGCATAGCAACGAATAGGAAAACCTATTTCACTCGCAAGTTCATTCTAGGCCGGGATGGACAAAAAATCAAGACAAAAATCTGCTGTCAGGGTCCCGACGATCGATCAGCAAGCCACGGCAACTATTTCGCGGCCAGGAGCAGCTTGATCTTTGCGGTGATCTCGGACTCGTTGCCCGAGCCGACCTTGATGTCATAGACATTGCCGGCCTTGTCGATGAAAACCATGGTCGGGATGCCGGCGATACCGTAGTCAGCGAAGGCCTCGCCCTTGTCAGAAATGGCGATCGGGTATGGCAAGCCGTTGCGTTCGACGAAACCCTGGATCAGCGTTTTTTCCGCATCGGCATCGACCTTGCCCTTGTTCTGGGTGTCGTCACGGTAGCTGCCGTAAAGCTTGGTGAAACCAATGACGACCAGCCCCTTGTCCTTGAGCTCGTTGAAGTCCTTGACCAGGGTGGGGAGCACCTTGCGGCAGGGCGGGCACCAGGGGGCCCAGAAATCGATGATCACCACTTTGCCTTTCAGGGCTTCGAGAGCCAGCGGTTTGCTGTTGAGCCAGTTTTCGGCGGCGATGGCCGGGGCGGGCTTGCCGATGAACTCCAGCTGTTTGAGAGCCGATTGCAATGATTTGACCTCGCGCTCGCCGGTATGGGTCTTCAGTCCCTGCTGCAGGATATTTTGCGCCGCGGCGATATTGCGCTTTTTTACCTCGATCTCGGCCAGGGTCGTCACCAAGTACACCCGGTATTCTGAGAATTGCTTGGGCAGGTCGGAAGCCTCGCTCAGCTTGCGGCAATATTCCTGGCGCAGGGCATCGTCAGGGGCCTCGAAAGCCAGGGCGAAGGCGACCTCGAAGAAATCGGGAGTGCGCGGCAGCTTGGCCTCCACCTGCTTGAACAGGGGAACGGCCTGGGCGATCCTTTCCGTTTCGGTCAGGATCTTGGCCTTGTACAGCTGGGCCTCGGAGCGCAGCGGGCCATTAGCGTCCAGCAGGGCGCTCAGCTTGTTTTCGGCTTCCTGGTATTTTTTCAGGTCGATCAGGATGCGGGCCCGCAGCAGTTCTGGCGCATCGCCGGCCGGATCGGCCGCGTGCCGGGCCAGCAACGATTCCAGCCCGCTCTTTTTTTCAGCCATGAGCTTTTCGTAAGCCTCGCGGCTGTTGATGCCGGTCATTTTTTGCTCGATATCAGCCCGCAAGGCTTCATATTCATCTGAAAAACTACTTTTTTCCGCGGCAGCCGAATCGGCGGCCACAACGAACAACAGGGACAGAAACACCATTAAAAAAACCGTTCTTTTCATCAGCAACCTCCTTGATGATTTCATCTGACCATTATTCCAGACGGCTGTCAGGTTGTTGGGACAACTTGACCAATATCACTATCATATTTTCCCGGATTTCAGCCCGGCCAAAATAATTCTGGAAGTCCTTGAACACAAAAAAATCAGCGCCCGCACCCAGGACCTGGTGATAAGGATCAAAATTTTGCCGCAGGTTAACAAAAGCGGCGCGGGCCAGAGCGGCATCGGCGTAAGGAACCACGATCATTGTATGGCCCGGGCCCGAAGCTTCATGGTAAGCGGCGGCAGCGGCGAATATTTTCCCCCCGAGCAGCAAAATATCCCCCTGCCCCAGGGTGTAAACCGACTGTAAAGAATAGGGTCCTCGCAATAGCAGCGCCGATCCCGGCACCTGGTTTTCGGCAGGCAGGATATCCAGCTCGCGCACCGCCCGGCCGGGTGGAATGGACGCAGCGATCTGCCTGGCCAATGTTGTCATAACCGGCAGCAGGTCCTGGCTGCCGGCGAAATTATTGATAAAAACAAAATAATTGCTTTTCAATAAGGTGATCTGAAAGCGGTCGCCGCTGTGGCGGTCGGCGATCCCGGGCAGCGGCGTCTCCTTGCTGCACTTGAGCAGATACATGCCCAAAGCCGCGGCTTCATTTTCCATGCGGTACGCTTCCACGGCGATCTCCGCACCTGAACCAAGATACTTCTGAACCTGAAGATCAATGAATCCCATCTCCAGGAAAAGTTCCGCTCCGCCATCGATCACATTGTAAAGGCCCGACGGATCATATTTTTCGCAGGCTCCGGAACGGATCCAGCTCGGCGAAAAATGATCCCCGGGTAAATCCAGGGCAGGAAGCGGGACCATGGTCAAAAGGGAAAATATGAAAAACAGCAAGCCTGCCGAAAAAATTCTCATTTTTAGATCAGGTCTGTAAAAAATTGATCTTGGCCGGATCAGCGATGCCCAGGCCCAGGCGCTGGGCATAGCGCAGGTATTCGCTGTACATCGGGTGCTCGTTCACTTTGACATTCATCTCCTTGCGCTTCTGCAGCAGCAGGTTGTGGCAGGTCATGTCCAGGGCGATCGGGTCGCTTGCGAAAAACAGGGTGTTCAGGAACCAGGTCGCCTGGGCCAGCGGGCCGGGGCCGCCGTCATATTGGGCGCGCAGGCCATCGGTGATATTCAACACAAGTTTGTCGCGCATCACGGGAAAGGCCAGCACTTCGGTGCAGACATCGAAAAACAACGGCTTGTGCAGGCGGCTGGTGTTGCAGACGGCTCCGTAACCCAGGTTCTTGGTGGCCATGGAAATGCCGTTGCCCGTGTTCTTGAAGACCGGCACGTTTATGATCTTGGTCAGGTTCTTTGTCAACAGCATGCCGAAATAGGAGTACTTGCCGTTGAAAACATGCTGGTTGAGATGGGCCTTGTCCTGGGGAGCCTCGACATCGGCGAAATAATAGGCATTAAGGTCGAAGTTCTTTTCACTGACATGGCGGCCGTCCTTGTCCAGCCAGCGGCTGTCGTCCTGGCTCTTGCCCTCGGCCGCGGCTTCGTCCATGGTCTGCAGCCCCTCGATGCTGACACCCGGGTAGCGCGCCGGGGTGAAACCGGCGTCGGCCAGCATATAGTCGAAGCGGTCCCAGATGACGATGTTCTTCGCCGGGATGCCGCCGCTGCGCAGCCAGGCGATCACGGCATCGACCACCTCCAGGCGCGTCGAGATCAATCCCGCTCCCACGGGGTTGACCTTGATTCCGACGATATCGCTCTTGCTAAAAAACAGTTTGAAGCTCTCGGTCATTGGTTTTCCGGTCAGGGCCTGGATGCCTTTTTCGAACATGCCGGCCACGACCTTGCCGTTCACTTCCTTTTCATTCATGGCCTGCTCATCCTTGACCGCGACGACCTTGCCGGGGAAAAGCCCGGGCAGGGAGTATTTCGTGCGCGGCACGGCCATGGCTTCGTCGATGTTGGTCTTGGGCTTGGCCGCAGGCGCGGGCTTGGTTGTTTCCTGCCCGAACAACGGCGGCCTTCCCAGCAGCAGCCCGGCTCCCAGCAACGAACCGCTGCCGATCTTCAGAAAATCACGGCGCTCCAGTTTGGAATCCAATTCGAGCGAACGATATCCATTTTTTTTCATCGGCCACCTCCGGATTGCAGAAAGATCAATTAATTATAACCATTCCGGTTTTTTTTGCAAGGTATTGGTACGCTCGGTAAACCCGGATGGTTTTCCTGCATCAGCAGGCATAGCAGTAAAGACAGCCGTGACGGCAGGTGCCGTAACTGCCGATGTCCACGCTCTGCTGGCACAGGCACAATTTTCTTTGCCCCGGGTCCTTGCGATAGGAAAGACGCAGGCCGAAGAGTTCATTCAGCAATTCATCGTCCACACATTTGCCGGGTTCCACAAGGGGACGGGCATTGGCGCCCAGGAGCACGCCTGCTGCCAATGTCGCCTCGGTGCAACTCTGGATTTCAATTCCGTTTCGGGCGGCCACGGCGGCAAAGTGCACGAGCAGTTCGGACTGCATGGCAGGGCTGCCGCTTGCCGTATGCATGTCGATCCCGGCTTTTTTCAGGCGCTTGCCCAGCTTGGGGTAGGGATCGAAAAAGCTGACGATAACCCGGGAAGTGAATGGAGCCAGGAGATCGGCCAAACCGGAGAAATTGTGCACATGAAAATCGAAATCGGTTTTCTCCGTGAAGATCACCGGATCGTAGCGCCAGATGACGCGGCGCCGGCCGATTGCCGCGGCCAAGGCGCTGAAGAAAGCGACCGCAGCCGCCAGGGAGGGAACGGAGGGCTCAAGCAGGCGCGGATAGCCGGTGACCGTGAGCAGAAAATAATAGGGGTAACCGCCGCGTTCGATTTCCGCAAGATGGGTCTGGAACGGCCGCGGGTCGCGGCTCCAAAAAACAAAAGCATCGACATCTTTCTTTTTTAGGCTGACCTGTTTTTTTTGAGACGGATGGAAGGGATTCGCCACATCTACGGCGCCGCGGCGCAACTGGGCCATGAACCAACCACTGTCAAAAGCGGGGATATCGCCGCGCCGCGAAACACTGACGATCATGGCTGGTTGCCGCTCCGCAGCCGCGGGCATTCAGCGGCCGCTCAAGCGGAGCAATTCCGGATTCTGCGGGAATTTCCGCAGGGCCCGGGCCAGGACTTTGCGTAATTTTTCCTTTTCCTTTCCAGCCTGGTAAACCTTTATCTGCAGCAGGTAGTTGTCCACTGTTTCCTCAAGGAACAGGGCGCTCTGGGCATACATTTCCGCCTGGATATACTGTTTTTTTTGTATGGACAACAGCGCCAGCAGGTGGTGATTCTCGGGCTGGAAGGGATTGCCCTCCATGGCTTCCTCGACCTTTTGCATGGCACCTTCAAAATCACCTTCCAAAAAAAGATTGCGGGCCTCAATATAAAAAAGGTTGCCGGGCAAGGACACTTCGGAAATCAGCCCGACCTGGAAGGGATTCATGAGCAGATATCCGCCGGGCGGGATTTGTTCTTCCGGAAGGGTGAGTTGTACATAATCCCGGAAGGCCTGGCTGAGCGTGTCCCGGTTCTCGGCCGCGGCCAGGAAAAAGGAAAACAGTTCCAGCAATTTGTCATTGTCGGGGAACAGCTGCAGGGCGCGCGATAATTCCTGCAAGGCCTGTTCCTTTTTATCCGTAGTCTGCAGCAAAAGGACAAGGTTGAAATAGATTTCCGGATCCCTTTTCAGGGAAAGGGCGTAGCGCAGGCACTTTTCAGCCATAGGCAAATCGCCCTTACCAAGGTAAATGACGCCCAGGTTGTTGTGGGTCGCGAGCGGATATAGATTCCGCCGCTGCAAATTGATGAAACGGCTCAAGGCCATGTCGGCATTGCCTTTAAAAAAATTGACCAGTGCCGACAGAAAAACTTTTTTATCCTTGAAGTGCAGAGTATCGGCCGCCAGGTTCAAATGGGTTTCACATTTTTCCAGGTCGCGTTTTTCCAAAAAAATTTTTGCCAGTTCAAAATTCAAACAATCGGAGCGGGCGCCTTTTGCGGACAGGGGCAGCAACAGCTCCAGTTTTTTGTCATTGTCATTCAGCAGCAGGCTTTTAATGAGTTTTTCATAATCGGGCAAGGACAGGTTCAACTGCGGCAAAACAGTCCCCGGAAATCCCTGGCCAATGGCCTTGACGACAGCTTTAAGCGCTTCGGCCTGAATCCGGTATATGTCACTGAAATTTCCCTTGGTCAAGGGCAAGTTTTTTTGGGTTTGCTCCTTGATATCGATCAAAAAAAGCTGGACCTGCATCTGCGAAGATTTTTTATCACTGTACAAAATCTTCCCCCACAGAAGCCGGTCCGCCTGGCACTCGTTGGCCAGGACCATGGCCGTTGCTTTTGTTATATTGAAGGGAAAACGGATCAGGTTGCGGTTCAGAATGATCTGGACTTCCTCTTCGGGGCATACGGGCAAGGAGTTCTGGCTGAAGCCGGCAATCAGGTAAAAGGAAACCGCCTTACCCAGCCACTGAAACGAAGCATGGTTTTTGGTGTCCACGGCCAGCGGCAGGACCAGGGTTCTGGCCGCAAGGCCGAACGTCAGAAGCAGCCAACATGCTAATAGAAATATTTTTTTCATTTCATTTTTGATAAAGAGATTGCAATAGATCGCGCAGAAAAAACGCACCTTTCAATTCAGCCTTGCCCGCGCCCTGCAGTCTGAAAGCAAAGGCATAGCGAGGTTTTTCGACCGGGAAAAATCCAATTATGACCGCGTCAAGCCCCTGGCGGGAACTGCCGGCGGTCCCGGTCTTGATGGCCACCCGGACCGTTTCGCTGCGGGCCCGGTGCCCGGTGCCGTCTTTATTTTCCACCACATCCACCATGGCTTTCTTGATACGCATGAAATTCAGATCGTCGGCAAGGACCCGGACCGGGCTGGCGGAGCGGCGATAAAAACCGAGGTCGAGAATATTTTTGACATCGTCAACGAGATACGGCGAAAAAAACTGACCGCTTTGCGAAAAAATTGCCGCCAGAACGGCAGCGTGAACCGTGGTCATGCTGATTTCCTCCAGCCCCACGGCCAGATTGGCCAGCTGGTAATCACCCGTGAGCTTGCTGTTCAAGCTGCCGGTATGCAGCTTGATAAATCCATCCGTGAATGACGGGCCGTTGAAAAAAAAGCGCTGCAGCAGCTCGGTCAGGCGAGTGGAGCCAACCAGCAATCCCATGCGCGCGAAGCTGAAATTGCACGACCGGGCCAGGGCCTGGCTGAAATCGCGCACCGGACCATGAGCGATCCAGTCATAAAAAACCTTGTCCTTGAAGGAGAGCCGGCCCGGGCAAACCAGAGGAAACAAGGCGCCTTCGTCCAACCGCAAATAGGCCAGCAGTGAAATTATCTTGATGATGGAGCCGGGCTCGAACTGCTCCACAAAGGCGGCATTGGCGGCCGCAAACGACCTGGGCTTCGAATAGGCTACGGCAATGCTGTTTTCCGGCAAATCCAGAAGCACCAGGGAGCCGAAAAAATCTTTGAAAAGACGGTCAACTTTTTTTTGCAATCCAGAATCCAGGGTCAGGCGAAAAGTGCGCGCACCCTTTTTAAACTGCGCATCAAAATCGCCCAGGTCCAATCCCGGGATCAATGAACGGGTAACCCGGCGCCCGAGATCAAAAAAGGCCAGCGGCCGGTCATTTTTATCAAAAATATAGTCGACCCGCCCCTGGCGCAAGGAGCGGTTGAAATCGCTCAGGACTTCCAGGGCTTTGCCGTTGGCCTTTCTATATGAGGGCGAAAGCCGGGCCACGGTTTTTTCTGATTCGTCGAAGTGCAGAAACGCCGCCTGGCAAAGAGAGCTGAACCAGAGAACATGGTCATCCCCCCGGGGCAGCAGGTAAGCGGTGTAGATCTTGAGCCGCAAATATTCGCCCCGGTCAAAAAAACACTTCAACAATTGCCCGGAACGCAGCGAGGTCGAAACATCGTCCTGCTGCAGTTTTTTCAGTTGCCTTTCGGCCTCAGCCAGCCGTCCCTGGAAAAGCTCATGCAAAGCCCGCAATTCACGGATATTCCCCTGCTGAAAAAATGAGGATTCCACGGCCCGCAAGCGGTTATCAGCCTCTGTCAGGCGGTCGGCCAATAGCAGTTCCTGGATTTCATCCACAGCCAAACTGGTTTTCAGATAACCATAACCGAGAAAAACAACCAGAATAAAAAAAACAAGAAATGCCAGCCTCAGTTTTTGCCGGCGGCGGCGGGCCTGGCGGCTGCTGAACGAAAAGGAGACGTCTTTGTAATCCAATACCATCAGGATGCTGCGCTCCACAGCCTGCGGTCCGGAGAAATACTCATGTTTCTAGCGGCCATTGCGCAAATATTCTTCCAATCTGCGCAAACCTTCCTGAATGTCTTCCATGGCAGTGGCATAGGAAATACGCAGATGATTGGGGGCACCGAAAGCCGATCCCGGGACCAGAATGACATTCAATTTTTCAAGAATATCCATGGCCAACTGGTTGTCATCCTGGAACTTTTTAATTTGGATATAATGGGAAAAATCGGCAAAGAAATAAAAAGCACCGTCGGGTAGGGCATAGGTGATATGGCCGATCTCATCGACCCGGCGGGCAAAGTAATCACGGCGCCGGCGGTATTCTTCCACCATGGTCCGCACCGCACTTTGATCCCCGGACAAAGCCTCCACTGCAGCTTTCTGGGAGATCGAACAGGGATTGGAGGTTGAATGTTCCTGGATTTTGGTCATGGCCGCGGCCAGTTTCTCTGCAGCGATGGTATAACCGATGCGCCAACCGGTCATGGCGTAGGTCTTGGAAAGTGAACTGATCACCGCCACATGCTCGCTGGCGGCGGGCACGATATTCATGGGCGCAGGGTATTCCCCGGCGGTATAAATGATTTTTCGATAACAGTCATCGATGATGATCAGGATGTTTTTTTTGTAAAAATAATCGATCAATTTTCCCAACTCTTCGCTGTTCATGATCTTGCCGGTGGGATTGGAAGGCGAATTTACGATCACGGCTTTTGTCTGGGCGCTGCACCGGGAAATATACGAAGCGGCGGTCAGTTCAAAAAGCCGGTCGGGCAGCAGGTGATCGGCGAAGACAACCCGGCCGCCGCAGAACTTCACCATTTCCGGATACGAAACCCAAAAAGGAAGGGGAACGATCACTTCGTCCCCGGGATCGACAATGGCCTGCAGCAGGAGGAAAAGGCCGTATTTGCTGCCGGGCGAAACCACGATCTGGCTGTCCTTGGCGGCATATGCCTGCTCGGCCTGATAGGAATCCTGGATGGCTTTTTTCAGTTCGGCGATCCCGGAAGTGGGCGTGTATTTTGTGAAGTTGTTCCTGATGGCGGCTGTGCCGGCCGCTTTGACGTTCTCCGGTGTGGAGAAATCGGGTTCACCGGCACCGAAATCAAGGATCACCTTGCCCTGGGCCTGCAGCTGTTTTTTTATCTGCAGCAGTTTCAGGGTCGGTGAGCTGGTCATTGTGTTCACCCGTGAAGACAGTTCAATCATGCTTTCCTCCAAATAATCTCTTTTCAACCGCTTCCGCCATAACATGCAGTAAGAACAAGTGCATTTCCTGGATTGTCGGTGTGTCCAGGTCATCAACAACGATAAGCACATCCACGGGAACCTCGCGCAGGTGTTCCAGCTGACTCCCGGCCAAAGCGATGGTCGGCATTTCCAATTCCCGGGCCTTGGCCAGGGCCAGCAGGACATTGGCCGACCGGCCGCTGGTGGTGATGCCCAGGGCCACATCGCCCTTGCTCCCGAATGCTTCCAGCTGCCGCGTAAAAATGAATTTAAAATCTTCATCGTTGGCAATAGAGGTCACATTGGCCATGTCGGCGCTTAAGGCCAGGACCGGCAGGGCCTGGCGCCGAAAGTAAAACTTATTGACCAACTCGGCGGCAAAGTGAGACGACTGCGTGGCCGAGCCGCCGTTGCCGAACACCAGCACCTTGCTTCCCCTTTGCAGGGCTGAAGCCAGCAGATCGATGGCGCGTCCGACCTGGGGATCCTCATTCAGGACGGCCAGCAAGCTGGCGCGGCGTCGAATTTTTTCAGGATCAATGATTTTCATGGTTTTTATCCGCATAAAATTTTTGCTGCAGTTTTTTTATGAATTCCGCCAATTCACTTTCTGCGATATTCTTCAATTCCTGTCGTGGAAAGAATTCGATCTCGACCGTGCCCGCTCCGACGGTTCTTCGACCCGGCGGCATCAACTGGCGGGTACCTGAAATTTTCACGGGCAAAACCGGCACGCCGGCCCGCAGGGCGATCAGAAAACTGCCCTTTTTAAAATCCCGCATCCTGCCGTCTTTGCTGCGAGTGCCTTCAGGAAAAACAAGAAAAGAATAGCAATTTTTTTTTACTTTTTCGATTGCAGCGCCCAGCGCCTCCTGGCGGCGCTGGGCGCTGGAGCGGTCGACGAATACAAAATCGGCCAGTTTCATCACCCAGCCGACCAAGGGAATTATACGGGCCTCGGCCTTGATCAGCACCCGTGGGTTGACCGGCAGGACACTGACCAGCAGCGGACCGTCCAGATTCGACAGGTGGTTGCAGATAAAAACCTGGGGAACCGAGAAATCAACGCCAGCCAGACCCCGGACCCTTGCTTGGACGCCGAGGAGTGCAAGGATTGTTTTAATGACCAGGCGGGATTGAGAAAAAAGGAATTTTTTATATTTAAAAAGACCGGAAACGATCAAAACCGGGATAAAACTGAATAAAATGAGCAAAAAAGCAATTAGAAAAGCCAGGATATTTCTTAACAGTCGCATGCCTACCATTAATAGATTTTTTTCCGCGGTTTGTCAAGGAAAGCAGTTGACATTCCCTGCCATTTTTGTTAATTGTAAATTTCAATTCAAAAATCCCTGAAAGCAAATGTGGCTTGTCAAATTTTTTTAAGGAGATAAAAGATGTCAGTGATCAAAGAACTCATTGAGAAAGTCAAAAGCAAAAACCCTGGTGAACCCGAATTCCACCAGGCGGTCAAGGAGGTTCTGGAAACGCTGGAACCCACGGTCCAGAAACATCCCGAATTCGTCAAAGCAAAGATTTACGAACGCATTGTTGAGCCGGACCGGGCCATCCTCTTTCGCGTCCCCTGGATGGATGACAAGGGTGAAGTTCATGTCAACAAGGGTTTCCGCGTCCAGTTCAACAACGCCATTGGCCCCTACAAGGGCGGTTTGCGTTTCCACCCCTCGGTCAACCTGGGCATCATCAAGTTTCTCGGCTTTGAGCAGGTCTTCAAGAATTCACTGACGACCCTGCCCATGGGCGGCGGCAAAGGCGGTTGTGATTTCGATCCCAAGGGTAAATCAAACAATGAAGTCATGCGTTTCTGCCAGGCTTTCATGCGCGAGTTGTACCGTCACATCGGCGCTGACGTGGATGTCCCCGCCGGAGACATCGGAGTCGGCGGCCGCGAGATCGGCTTCATGTACGGCTACTACAAGAAAATCCGTAATGAACATACAGGCGTACTGACCGGACGCGCCCGGGAATACGGCGGCAGCCTGATCCGGCCCGAAGCCACTGGTTACGGGGCGGTCTATTTCGCAGCCGAAATGCTGGCCACCCGGGGCAAGGATTTCAAAGGTCTGCGCTGCGCGGTAAGCGGCTCGGGAAACGTCGCCCAATATACCACTGAAAAAGTCAACGAGCTGGGCGGCAAGGTGATCACCCTTTCCGACTCCAACGGCACCATCGTCGACGAAGAGGGAATTGACGCCAAAAAACTGGCCGATGTCATCAACCTGAAGGAAGTCCAGCGCACCCGCATCAAAGATTATCTGGGCAAGCATGCCAAGGCCAAGTATTATGAAGGTAAAAGCGTCTGGGACGTGATCAAGGACGGCCTCAAGATCGATGTGGCTTTCCCCTCGGCCACCCAGAACGAAATCGACGAAGAGCACGCCCAGGCCATGGTAAAGAACGGCTGTTTCTGCGTTTCCGAAGGGGCCAACATGCCTTCCAATCTGGCCGCGATCAAGGTCTACCAGGGCAACAATGTGCTTTATGGCCCGGCCAAAGCGGCCAACGCCGGCGGCGTAGCCGTCTCCGGCCTGGAAATGGCGCAGCAGAGCCAGCGCTTTTACTGGAACCGCGAACAGGTCGACCAGAACCTGCAAAGAATCATGAAGGACATCCACAAGCAGTGCCTCGACGCCGCCGAACAATACGGCAGCAAGGGCGACTACCTTATGGGCGCCAACATTGCCGGTTTTGTCAAGGTCGCCAAGGCCATGCTCGCTTACGGCATCGTTTGATCTAAACTTTTTTTAAAAAGGGGAGTTTGCATAAAACTCCCCCTTTTTTTTTTGCAATAATATTCCGGCTTGAAATATTGATCCAAATGATATATATAAATGAAAAGGAGATATTAATGAGCGAAAACAACGATTTGTTCAAAGAAATCACTGAAAATGTCCCTTTTTACAAGCGCACCAAATTTTGGGCCTCCCTGCTGATTTTTATCATCGGACTGGCCATGATTCTCTTGTTTTATAAAACCGTGATCCAGGATACCATGAGCGACAAGGAAGTGGCCGAATCCATTCAAATCGTCTGGCATGATTCCATCTGGGTCGACAAAAAGGTCAGGCCCGACGAAGCGATCATAGTCCCGGCCTTCACTTTTAAAATTAAGAATACCGGCAGCCGTCCCCTGCAGTATATCGGCTTCAATTGCATTTTCATTTTTGAAGAAAGCGGAGAAAATCTAACCGATGGCTTTGTTGAAACTATAAAAGAGCCGCTCCTGCCCGGCCAGGTCAGCGAAGAGATTTTTGTCAAGGGTTTCTTCGGCTACCGGGCAACATCCAAGGCAGCCTTCATAAAAAACATGGCCAATTGGAAAAACATCAAAATGAAAATTTACGCCAAAACCAAAAATTCAGGCCAGGTCCTGCTGGGAATTTTCCCGATCCAGAAAAAAATCTCCGGCATAAAAATCATTTATCAGGATCAAGAGGAAAGCAAATAAAGATGCCGATTCTTCGAATCCAGCATTGATGAAAAAACCATCCCTGAAGCTTTTCGTCATTCTGCTTATCTGTTTTATTGTCATTGTCTCCATACAGTACTGGCGCCAGGATTCACTTTTCAATCACTGGTTGAACAAGGATTTCAAGGAAAACGGCCGGAGGATTTTCAACAATATCCTGCAGCATGAGAACGATTTTTGGCTCGAAAAAAAACGGGCCGCGCGGCAGACAGCGCTCATTTTCACCAAGCTGCTGGCCCGGCCGGCAGATTCATCGGCAAGTGATTCCCTGCCACTGCGGCAATCCCGCTTTCAAATCGATCTGGGCGAAACTGCCCTGGGAATATACACCCCCAACAGCGCTGATTTTCCGACCCAGGCCGAGACGATCGCCGCCGGCCTGCCTATGATGCAATACTATCTGAGCTCCTTGAAACCCTCGGTATTCAGCACTTATTTCATTTCCAAAGACAATTGGCTGGCTGTTTCCCCGCCGCTACGCGCCCTGGAAATAGCCGAAAACTACGATTTCAGCAAAGACGCGGTTTATACACTCGGCACTCCGGAAACGAATCCGGAAAAAAAAGCCAAAATTTCCGGTCTGCATTATGATGACACCTGGGAAAAATGGGTAACCAGCCTGGTGATGCCGGTTTACAGCGCCGGCCGCTTCCAGGGCATTGTCGGCCATGACATTCCGATCGAGCAACTGCTCGAATTGGTACAAACCGACAAATATTACTCAAACGCAAACCTGTTCATCACCGACGACTCCCTGCAAGTGATCATTCACCCTGAACTCATACCCCTTTACAAAAGAACTGATTTTAACCGGGGCCAAAAGTTTGATTTCAATTCCATGATCCGCGACAAAAAGACCCGGCAAATCCTGGCTGCCCTTAAAGCGGGGCCTTTTTCTGAAAAGTTGTTCAGCTTTGACAACGAACAGGAAATGGTTTTTGTTTATAGACAAGAAAGTACAGGCTGGCATTACGTTTTTTCCCTCAGCTCTGCAAAACTGTTTGCCAATATCCGAAAGGGCGCTATGACCTTTTTCACATTAAACGCCTTGCTCCTGCTGTTATTCATGGTCTTGCTGTTTTTTTTCCTTAAAGCGTCGCTGTTAAAACCGCTGACTCAGATCAATGACAGCTTGCTTTTTTTTCAGCAAACGGGAAACAGCCGGGGCCCACGGCACCGTTCGCAGCTTTTTAATGAAATCGACGAAATCTTCACCAACATCGAAAATGTTTTCTCCCGGCTGCACAAACAAATAAACGAAACCAATGAAGCCCGGGAGTACCTGGATAAAATGATGCGAACCACCCAGTCCATTGTCATCACCCTGAATGAACGCCTGCGGCCCGTTTCCATGAACGAGTACGGACTGAAAATATTCAGGATCGGCAATCAGGAGATCGCCAAGCTGCGCGTCAGTGACTATTTGGAAAAAAAATTCAGGCGCACTATCGCTGCCGAGCTGAAGGAAAACGAGCAAGCCATTAACCAGGAAACCACGCTGACTTTGAAGACCGGAGAAAAAATCGACATTGCCTTGTCCCTTTCCCAGATCAGGGATTTCAACAACCGGATCAGCGGTTACCTGGCAGTGATCGATGATATCAGCAAACGCAAAAAAGCCGAGATGAACCTGAAAAACCAGATCCTGTTCTCGCGGCAGATTTTTCAATCGATTCCGGAAATGATCATCATCGTGGACCGCAGACTGCGCATCACCTTCATCAACACCAGGGCCCGCGACCTGATCAAAACCTCCGGAGTCAGTATCATCGGCCAAAACCTCAACTCCATAGTAACCAGGAATTCAATTGAGAGCGGATTCGATGAATTGGTGCGCAATGTGCTTGAAGGAGGCAACAGCTTCCACCGCATCAACACCGTCAATCCCATCCTTGAAGAAGAAAACTACGTGGACCTTATCATTGAGCCCCTGAAAAGCGCCAACATCATAATCGGCGGCATTATCCTGCTGCGTGACATTTCGGAATGGCGCAGCCTGACCGCCCAGCTAAGGTCTTTACAGGGATTCATGCAAAAACTGATCAACGCCAGTCCCTACGCGGTAATCTCCATCAACAACCAAGGCCTGATCACTACCTGGAACCAGTCGGCCGAGAAAATCCTCGATGTCACATTCGCCAACGCCTTCGGCAAAAACCTCTACACGCTTTTGCCGTTGTTCGACAAGTACAAGGACATCATCAACGAGATCATGATCCTGAAAAAAACCATTTACCTCAATGATGAAAAGGTATTCATCGGTGAAGAGGATTTTAAAATCGCCAACTTGACACTTTATCCCGTAACCGCCGAGCAGAACGGCGTTGTCATTCACATCGAAGATGTGTCAGCGCTGAAAAAACTGGAATCCTCGCTGCTGCAGGCCCAGAAAATGGAGTCACTGGGCTTGTTGACCAGCCATATCATTCACGACTTCAACAACCTTTTGAGCGGCATCATGGGCTATGCCTCATTGCTTGAAAAAAAGATCGCCGACAATCCCAAAGTGAAAAAATACGTCTCCACGATCATCAGTTCCAGCGAAAGGGCTTCCACCCTTATCAACCAGCTGCTGAATTTTTCGCGCAAGAAAATGGCTGAAAAGGAGATCATCAACCTCAATGACCTGATCAAGGAATCGCTGGATTTCCTGGCCATGAACCTGAAAGTGATTAACCTGGACATTCAGCTGTATCAGAGCCAGATCCTGCTCCGGGCCGACAAAACCAAGATTTCTCAGGTCCTGATCAATCTGATCATCAATGCCCGGGATGCCCTGGAAAATATTCAGCAACCCATCCTGCACATCAAAACCGATCTGGTCGACATCAGCAACCAGAGCAACCTGCTGGACGGGCAATATGCCCTGATCGAAATCAGCGACAACGGCGGCGGCATCAGCCAGGAGAACCTCAATAAGATCTTCGAGCCGTTTTTTACCACCAAGGGCCAAGGTCGGGGCACCGGATTGGGTTTGGCCATTGTTCGGGAGATCATCCGCGACTTCAATGGTCAGATCGAAGTGGATTCAAAGTCCGGCCGCGGCACTATTTTCAAAATATTGCTGCCCGTAATTGCCAAAGAGATATTCCATTCCATAACCCAGGAAGAAGCAGAACCGGCGGCCCATCTCGAAGGCATGGTGCTGCTCATCGATGACGAGGAAGTGGTGCGGGAAATCGGCCATGACATGCTCAAGACCCTGGGCTTGAAATGCCTGACAGCCGCCAACGGCACTGAGGGCATCGAAACATTCAAGAAAAACAGCACTGAAATAACGCTGGTCATCCTGGACATTGAAATGCCGGGCATATCCGGAGAAAAAGTATTTCATGTCCTGAAAGAACTTCGACCGGAAATCAAGATCCTTATCGCCAGCGGCTATGGCAGGGAATACTTGGAAACGGAGATCTTCAAGAGCAAGATCAGCCACTTCATTCCCAAGCCTTTCAAGATAGAGCAATTGTCTTACCAGGTCAACAAGCTGATCGGCGGCCGCGATGTTTGAAGATCTTTTCATCCGGGTCGCCAGCGAGCGCCTGGACCGGGAAGCGGCCGGGATCGCCGCCTTGAATGCCTGCCCCGAAGTATACATTAAAGCCGAAAAGCTGAAGGCATTTTCAGTTCGGACCATTGCCGCAACAAAAAAAATTCTTGGAGATTTTCGCGAGCATACCATCCACGCCCCTTTCATGGATATTTGGCCTGGAAGCGCCGCCGAGGATATTCGCCGGCTCAGCCTGAAAAAAATGCAGCAGGTCATGGAAATCGCCGCCGCCCTGGAAAGCAAGCTGGTGGTCATGCATTTCAATTACGATCCCATTTATTACAGCCAGCAATTCAAGCAATGGCTGGAGCGCAGCGCTCATTTTTTTTCAACCCTGCTGCAGGATGACACCGGTCCATATATTGCTCTGGAAAACATCGCCGAACCCACTCCCTATGTAGTTCTGCAATTGATGAAAAAAGCCGGGCGGCCGCGCCTGATCCATTGTTTCGATTTCGGCCACCATCAAGTCTTTGCCCGCATCCCTTTTCAGGAATGGCTTTTTTATCTCGATCCCCGACAACATATTCATTTTCATCTTCACGACAACAACGGCAACAGCGACGACCACTTGGCCCTTGGACTGGGGAGCATCGACTGGCAGGCGGCCAAAACGGTGATGGCCGGCTTGCCCTGCCCGTTTTCCATCGCCCTGGAACCCCATGCAGCTGATACTATGCGTGCTTCGGCTGCCTATTATCAAAAAAACTTTCTAACGGCGCAAAAGCCCGGATGTTGAAACGTCCTGGCAAACAAAAAATAACATTATCCGGCTAAATGCCGTACAAGCGTATGATCCAATCGCCAAGCGGCATGTCTTTTTGCCATGCAGAAAAACCCATAGAGGTGAAAATGAAACAAAAAATATTTTCAATGATCCTGTGCATGATTTTTTCTGGAGCCAGCATCCAGGCCGGCAAGCCAGATCTCGTCTTTGACCACTACCATTCTCCTGCTGAACTGAACCAGGTCTTGAAGGACCTCTCCCGCAGCCAGGCAAAGCTGACCGACCTGATTGAGATCGCTGCCTCTCCGGACGGCAAACCGCTGTTCATTCTATATATTGGTCCTGAGGCCGGAAGCAAAACCAAGCGCCTGCCGGCCGTACTGGTGGCCGCCAACCTGGAAGGCACAGTTCCTCTGGCTTCGGAGGCAGCGCTGTTCCTGATTCGCTCCATCCTGGAAAAACCGGAAATCCGTCAGGATAAGGGCTGGTTCATTCTGCCGCTGGGCAATCCCGACGCGGCGGAGAGATACTTCGTCAAGCCCCTGCTGCGGGACAGCCGCAACGGCCGGCCGCACAATGACGACATGGATGAACGCAGCGATGAAGACGGTGCCGACGATCTCGATGGCAACGGTCTTATCACCATGATGCGCGTAAAGGATCTCGAGGGGGATTGGCTGCCCCTGGAAAGTGATCCGCGACTGATGAAAAAAGCCGATGCGGCCAAAGGGGAGAAGGGGCTATTCAAACTTTACCCCGAAGGCCTGGACAATGACGGTGACGGCCAATACGGCGAGGACGGCCCCGGCGGAGTCAACATCGGCATTAATTTCCCCCATTTATTCCGCTTTTTCAGTCGCAACGGCGGGAGATGGGCCGGCAGCGAAGGCGAAAGCCTGGGCCTGATCCGTTTTGTTTTCCAACATCCGGAAATCGCCATGACCGTCACTTTTGGCGAAAGTAATTTCTGCCTGGAACCCCCGCGCGCAGGCCGCAAGGGCGAAGCCGATTTCAGCAAGATAAAAATCCCCAAGCAGATCGGAGCTTTTTTAAACGTAGACACCGAGAAAACTTATACTATGGCCGAGGTCATGGAAATCGCCCGCACCATGGCGCCCCCGGGAATGGAACTTACTGAATCCATGGTGGCCAGTTTCCTGGGCCTGGGGGCGGTGGTGAATCCCCTGCCCGAAGACCTGAATTATTACAAGGAACTTGCCAAACAGTTCAAGGAATTCCTGAAAAAAGGCAAACTGGACGGCGGCCGCCTGGAAACGCCCGACGCCAAAGACGGCTCGTTCGAATTGTGGTCATATTACCATTTGGGATTGCCCACCTTCAGCATGGATTTTTGGACTTTGCCCGAAGTGAAAAAAGATGAAAAACCCACGCCCCAGATCACAGCGGAACAACTGGAGAGCATGAGCAGCGAGGAGTTTATTGCCCTGGGCGAGGAAAAGATCAGCGTTTTTTTGAAAGCCTCGGGCGCCCCGGAGGAATTCAAAGCTGCCATGGTGATCAACGCTTTGAAAGGGGGCATGATGACAACCAAAAAAATGGCCGAAATGATGCGGCAAATGCCCAAGCCCAAAGACAGCTCAGGCGGCGACGAGACCGAGATAGCCCTGTTGGCCTTCTCGGACAAGGAACTGCAGGGCCGGGGCTTCGTCCCCTGGAAACCCTATTCACATCCGACGTTGGGCGCGGTCGAAATCGGCGGCTTCGTCCCCTACACGACCAGCACTCCCCCCGCAGCCATGATTGAAAAACTCCTGCAGCGCCAGGTTCCCTGGGTCTGGCACTTGGCCGCCAAGCTGCCCCGCCTGCTCATAAGCAAAACTGCCAGCAAGCCATTAGGCAACGGTGTTTACCGCCTTGAGGTCTGGGTGGAAAATTACGGATATCTGCCCTTTCCCACCGCCATGGGCAGCCGCAACAACCGCGTGCCCCCTGCCGTGATCACCCTGAAGGGGGATGATCTCACCCTGATCGAAGGACTGAAGAGAACCATTGTCAGAGAGGTTGGCGGCGGTCAGGCCAAGTTATTCACTTGGATCATCCGCAGCCAGGGACAGAGGCTGAATATCCAACTCGCCCACCCTACGGGTTGGGACGACAGTAAAGTCATCCAATTGGGAGGAGTGAAATGAAAAGGTTTTCCATCGCAGCCATATTGATATTGCTCTGCGGCTTGGTACTGCCGGCGGCCGGCAGGCCGGCCCACATGGTGCGCATCCCCTTAAGCTTCGATTTTTATTACACCTATGACATGATAGTCGAAGCCCTGAAAGCACTGCACAAGGCCTATCCCAGCTTAACCCGGCTGGATTTGGTGGGGAAAAGCGAAGAGGGACGGCCAGTCTATTGTCTGACGGTAAACAATCCCAAAACCGGCGCCGAAGCATTCAAGCCCGGGATCTACGTCGACGGAAATATCCACGGCAACGAGATCCAGGCCGGCGAGGTAGCCCTTTACCTGCTCCAATTCCTTTTGGGCGAATACGGCCAAAATAGCGAAATCACCAAGCTGGTTGACAGCCGCTGTTTTTACGTTATCCCTGTGGTCAATGCCGACGGGCGCTTTCATTTTTTCGCCGACGCCAACACCCCCAACGACAACCGCAGCCTGCGCATCCCCCATGATGATGACCGCGACGGCCTTGTGGACGAGGATTTTCCCGACGACCTGGACGGCGACGGCAACATCTGCCAGATGCGCAAGCGCGATCCCTTCGGAAATTTCAAGACCGACCCCGACGACGAGCGCCTGCTGGTCAGGATCAAGCCCGGTGAAAAAGGTGAATGGGCCCTGCTCGGCGATGAAGGCATAGACAATGACGGCGACGGCAAGATCAATGAGGACGCCGAAGGGTACGTGGACGGCAACCGCAACTGGGGCTTCGACTGGATGCCCGAATACGTGCAGAGCGGCGCCGGCGAATATCCCTTTTCAGGCGCCATCACCAAAGCCCTGGCCGCATTCATCGAGCGGCGGCCCAACATCTGTATCGGCTGGACCTTCCATAATTCCGGCGGCATGTACTTGCGCGGCCCCAGCAGCAAGGCCCAGGGCGAATATCCCCGCCAGGACATCGCGGTATACGATTACTTGGGCCAGCAGGCGGAAAGGATTACCCCCGGTTACCGCTACATGATCAGCTGGAAGGACCTCTACCCCACCTATGGCGATTCCCTGGAATGGCTGGTCATGACCCAGGGTGCCTACGGCTTTGTCGGAGAGCTTTTCCAGAATAAAACCGAACGGTTTGCCAGCATCAAAGAAAGCGCCGGAGAGAAAACGGCCGAAGCGAAAGAAGATGAGGAGGGCGGTTATGATTTCCGGCAGAACCGCTCGCTGGAAAAGGAAAGGATCAGGTTCAACGACCACTTGACCCAGGGCGAGTTGTACAAGCCCTGGCGGGAGTTCGACCATCCGCACTATGGAAAAATCGAGATCGGCGGCTGGGTCAAGATGAGTTCCCGCCTGCCGGCGCCGTTCATGCTCAAGGACCTGGTGCATCGCAACGCTTCAGCCGTGATTTTCAGCGCCAAAAGCACGCCGGACATTTCCCTGGAAATAATGGAAACCAAGGCCATGGGAAACGGCCTGACCCGCGTGCGTACCCGTTTGGCCAACGCCGGGGCCATCCCTTCAATGAGCTACCAGGCCCGAAAAAACAAGCTTTACCCCCAGGATATGCTTGCCTTGAGCGGCAGCGGCATCAAGGTCGTGGCCGGTGGTGAAATCCACGATATTTATCTGCACCAGGTGGCTTTCAAGGAATTTCGTCCCGAGCTGCAATTCCTGATCGTTCCCGGCTTCGGCAAGGTGGAACACGAGTTTCTGGTCTCGGGCTCGGGCCGTCTGACGATCGCATACCAATCCCGCCACGCTGGAAGACAGAGTAAGACCATCACCCTGAAATAGATCAGGGACCGGGATTCAAGGCGAGACCCGCTGCGATCATATTAAATCACTGGCCGATGATTTTACCCTGTTCCAGAACCGCCACCCGGTCGGCCAGGACCTGAACATGGCGCGGATGATGGCTAACGAACAGTATTCCCAGTTGCAGGCGCAGAAAGATTTTTTTAAACTGCAGCAGGATACGCATGGCGGTCAGATCGTCCAGGGCGGAAAAGGGCTCATCCAGCACCAGGAATTCTGGCTCCAGAACCAGGGCCCGGGCCAGGGCCACGCGCTGAAGTTCTCCGCCTGACAGTTCATGGGACAAGCGCTCCAGATACCCGACAGGCAATTCCAGCAATTCCAGTACTTCGGTCAGTTTTTCAAGGCAGGCCGCAGCGTTGGCGCCGGCTGCGCGCAGCGGTTCGCAAATGATCTGCCGCACGGTAAAAAGCGGGTTCACGGCCAGATAGGGATTCTGGAATACCATCTGGTTATGGCGGCGAAAGATCTGCAGCGGAGCTTCTGCCAGCAGCCGACCGCGATAGAGCACCAAACCTTGGTCCGGCTTTTCAAAGCCCATGATGATCCTGGCCATGGTCGATTTCCCGGCTCCCGATCTGCCCACAATGGCATTGACACAGCGTTCCTCGATATTGAGCTCCACCCCGGCCAGGGCTTTTACCGGCGAACGGCCGCTCCGGCGGTTGTGGTAGGTTTTGCCGACAGCACGCAGACAGAAGCGCGTATCCATCAAATTGTTCCCAGGTAGTCGGCGATCTCCCGGGTATAAGCATGGCCGGGAGAACTGAAAATATCCCGCGGAATTCCGGCAGCGATCAATTCACCGCGGGACAGGACGCAAAGGTTCTGGGCGATGGCCTTGACAAAGCCCAAATGATGCGAGATCAATAGAACTGTCAGGGAATGGGCGCGTTGGTAGTCCCGCAGAACCTCGATGAATTCTTCCTGGGCCGCGGCATCGATTTCGGCCGTCGGTTCATCCAGGATCAGCACGTCCGGACGGACGGCCAGGGCCAAAGCCAGCAAACAGCGCTGGTTTTCACCGCCGCTCAGAGTGAAAGGATATGACTGCAGGATGCCCTCGGGATCGGCAAATTGCAGGCGCAAAAGCATTTCCCCAAGCTCCTTGGCGCTTATGCGGCTGGTTTCGCGGATCTGGCGGCCTATGGTCAGGACGGGATTGAGACTGGCCGCGGCGTTCTGGGGAGTGTAGAATATTTTTCGGCCGCGAACCAGGGCCCATGCCGGGGATCCTGACATGACCTGGCCGCCAAATAAAATCCGGCCGCGGCTGGCAAAAAATCCATCAGGCAAAAGGCCGCTCAAGGCCCGGGCCAAAATGGTTTTGCCGGCCCCCGACTCTCCCAGCAGTACCGTGACCTGATTGTAAGGGATATTCAGGCTGATCCCGCGCAGGACCGGCTGCCGACTTCCAGCAGTAATACACTCCACCCAGAGATCTTCAGCCTGCAAAATATCCATCAGGCTGTGAAGCGGTTTGAGCAGCTCAATCTATCAACGCGGCGATGGCTTCGATCTCGACCTCAGCCCCCAGCGGCAGCTCTTTGACGGCCACCGCGGCCCGGGCCGGATAAGGCGGCGGCACCTCCGCGGCGTATATTTCATTGACGGTCTTGAAATGGGCCATGTCCTTCAGGAATACCGTGGTTTTCAGAAGCCTGCGAAAATTAATTCCGGCCGCGGCCAACACGGCCGCGAGATTCTTGAAAACCTGACGGGCCTGGGCTTCCACGCCACCTTCAACAAGTATGCCGGTTTCGGGATCAATGCCCACCTGGCCGGAAAGGAACAGCAAATTTCCCCAGCGCACTGCCTGGGAGTATGGCCCCAGCGCTTTGGGCGCTGCGCTGGAATTGACGGCTTGTTTTTCCACTATGACCTCCTCATGGCGAAAAATTACTGCAGGATCTCCACGACGGGCTTTTTTTTATCCGTAAGAAATTTTATCAGCAGGAATCCCAGGATGAACCCGCCCACATGGGCCAGCCAGGCTATGCCAGAACCGCCTCCAGCCGAAAGGAATTGAAAGACGAACCAGATGGCCAGGAAAGCCGCGGCCGGAATATCCATGGTGGTGATCAGGATGAAAATGAAAACCAGGGTGCGCACACGGGCGTGGGGGAAAAGCACCATGTATGCACCCATCACTCCGGAAACCGCTCCGCTGGCGCCAATAACCGGAATCAGAGAATTCATGTTGAACAATATGTGCGTCAAACTGGCGCCGATGCCGCAAAGCAGATAGAAAAAAATAAATTTTATCCGGCCCAGCCGGTCCTCAATATTGTTGCCGAAGATCCATAAAAAAAGCATGTTGCCCAGCAAGTGCAGCCAGGAACCATGCATGAAAAGCGAAAAAAGCAGGCTGAGCGGGGGGGAAACCCGGCGCTGGTAGACGACCTCATGGCCCCAGCGGTCCGTGCCCACCGGTATTTCCAGGTTCTGCTGCATGACGAATTCACGCGGGACCAGGCCGTCTTTCAGGACAAAATACTCCAGGCTGGAGGGCCAGGCCAGAGGTCGCAGATCGGAGGCGAAAAGTGGATTCTGCAGGTGCTGGCGCGACAGATAACTCTGGTATATAAAAATGGAAAAATTAATCAGGATGATGATAACCACAACCACAGCCGACCGCCGGGTCGGATTGTAATCCTTAAGCGGAATGAACATGTTTTCAGCATCCTCTCTTGAAAAAGAGGATGTATTCTAACAAGCGGGAAAGTGAAAGTAAAGCGCTCATTGGTTCCGTAATTCAAACGCTCTATCGATCCCGGCATAGCCGCAATGGGGTTGACTTTCTTATTTCACATGCTTAAGATGACAGCAAAAAAGGAGAGACCCATGAAACTTAGCGCTCCCATGTTTTCCACCTGGCTTATAGCGGTCATCATCGGCGGTATCGGCATCCTTCAGCATTTCCGCGTCCTGCATATCGCCGCCCTGGCCCCCTATTCTATCCACCTGATAGTGGCAGGTTTCGCTCTGCTGGTTTTGGCGACCCTGCTCAGGAAACTCTAAACTCCCAGCGAACCATGAATTCGATAAGAATTCGGGTAGGTATTCTTCTACTTTGCATTCTTCTGCTGCAGGGCTGCGCGACATTGGGCGAGATCGCCAGGAGCTTGTCCAATCTGCAAAGGCTCAAGTTCCGCCTGGAGGGGATCGGCGACTTTTCCCTGGCCGGGATCGGCATCAACGAGAAGTCCCAGCTCAGGGACTTCTCGATAACCGACGGCATCCAGCTATTATCCGCCTTTCGCAGCAAGCGCCTGCCGGCCCGTTTTCTGCTGAACGTGGAAGCACGCAATCCCAATGACGGCAGCGGCGGCTCAACCAGAACCATCTCCACCTTGACACGTTTCGACTGGCGGCTGCTGATCGATGACCAACCCACCATAAGTGGCGGCATCGACAAAGCGCTGGAAATCCCAGGCAGCGGCAAGTCGACCATTATTCCCCTGCGCCTGGAGTTGGATCTCTATGAATTCTTCGGCAACCACGGCTACGACGACCTGCTCGATTTGGCCCTGGCCCTGGGCGGCAAGCGCGGCGACATCTCGCGCGTGGCCCTTGACGCCCGCCCCAGTGTATCCACGCCCCTGGGCGACATCACCTGGTCCGAATCCATCACCATCGTCAGCAAGGAATTCCGCTAAGCCTATTTTGGTTGGCAATATTTAAAAAAACCTATTTGTCCTGCTGGGATTTCTCTATTTTGACCCAGGAATCGCGCAGGCTGACGGAGCGGTTGAAGACCGGCATTGCCGGGGAGGAATCGTCGTCAACGCAGAAATAGCCCTGGCGCAGGAATTGAAAACGGTCGCCGGGTGCGGCAGCGGCCAGGCTCGGCTCGACCTTGCAGTTTTTTAAGATCTCCAAAGAAGCGGGATTCAGGTATTCCTTGAAATCTTTTTCCTCTTTTTCATCGGCCGGATTAGCAACGGAAAGGAGCTTGTCGTACAAGCGCACTTCGGCGTCCACGGCGTGGGCTGCCGACACCCAGTGCGAAGTGCCCAGCACCTTGCGTCCATCTTTCGTCCAACCTCCACGCGATTCGGGATCATATGTGCAGCGCAGCTCGCTGATGGCCCCCTTGGCGTCCTTGATCACCTCATCGCAGCGGATGTAGTAGGCGTGCTTGAGGCGGATCTCCTTCCCGGGTGACAGGCGGAAGAACTTCTTGGGCGGGTCTTCGCGGAAGTCTTCCTGCTCGATGTAGAGCTCGCGCGAAAACGGCAGCAGGCGCGAGCCGGCAGCGGGGTCCTCGGGATTGTTCTCGGCATCTAGTTCTTCCACCTGGCCCTCGGGATAGTTGGTGATGACAACCTTAAGCGGCCGCAGCACGGCCATGACCCGCCTGGCCCGCTTGTTCAGGTCCTCGCGCAGGCAGTGCTCCAGCAGGGCCATGTCGACCATGCTCTCGCGTTTGGCCACGCCGATGAGCTCGGCAAAATTGCGGATGGCCTCGGGAGTGTAGCCGCGGCGGCGCAGGCCGGCGATGGTCGGCAGGCGCGGATCGTCCCAGTCGCGCACCAGGGCCTTTTCGACCAGCTCCAGCAGCTTGCGCTTGCTCATTACGGTGTAACTCAGATTCAGACGGGCGAACTCGATCTGCTGGGGATGGCAGGGCACCGGCAGGTTGTCGAGCACCCAGTCGTAGAACGGCCGATGGTCCTCGAACTCCAGCGTGCAGATCGAATGGGTGATCCCCTCCAGGGCATCGGAGATCGGGTGGGTGTAATCGTACATCGGGTAGATGAGCCAACTGTCGCCGGTGCGGTGGTGGCTTTCGCGGCGGATGCGGTAGATGACCGGATCGCGCATGTTCAGGTTGGGCGAGGCCATGTCGATCTTGGCGCGCAGCACGTAGGTGCCGTCAGGGAACTCCCCGGCGCGCATGCGCTTAAAAAGATCGAGGTTTTCTTCCTTTGAGCGATCCCGGCAGGGACTGTTGATGCCGCATGCGGTCAGCGTGCCCCGGAATTGCCTCACCTGCTCGGCCGTCAGGTCACAGACGTAGGCCTTGCCGCTGCCGATCAGGTGCAGGGCGAATTCGTAGAGTTGCTCAAAATAATCGGAGGCATAGTAAAGACGATCCTGCCAGTCAAAGCCCAGCCAGCGCACATCGGCCATAATGGAATCGACGTATTCGACATCTTCCTTGCCGGGGTTGGTATCGTCAAAGCGCAGGTTGCAGAAGCCCTTGTATTCAGCGGCCAGACCGAAATTGAGGCAGATGGACTTGGCGTGGCCGATATGGAGATAGCCGTTGGGTTCGGGCGGGAAACGGGTATGGACGCGGCCGCCATTTTTGCCGGCCTTGATGTCAGCCTCGATGATGGTGCGTATGAAATTCAGACCCGGCGTGAAATCTTCAGCTGCCATTTTACCCTCGCGTTTTGCTGTCAAGATGCATATTCAATCGCTTCATTCCTCTTTGCCCGCCGTGTTCCCGATCCAATTCCCGGCGTTTTGCAGGCGACGGATGACGGTTTCCCTGCCCAGCAACTCCAGCATTTCGAACAGACCGGGACCGAAACTGACACCGCTTACCGCCAACCGCGTCGGGTGGATAAGTTTGCCGGCCGGCAAACCCAACCCTTCGGCAACCTGACGATAGAGACCTTCCAGGGCTTCGTGGCTGAACGGTTCCAGCGCAGCCAGTTTTTCGGCCAAAAGTTCAAGGATCGATAAGACTTCGCCCTTGAAATATTTCCTGGCCGCTTGCGGATCATACGCGACCGGATCACGGAAAAAATAACCCGAATTTTCTGCGATCTCATTGAGTTTTTTGCTGCGTTCCTTGAAAAGCCCGATAACCTTTCTGGCATAGGCTTGATCGGCGAGCGCCGCCGGGGGCGGCAGCAGAAGCTTTTCCCAACAGGCCATCACCTCGGGCAGCAGGGATTCCTGGCTGCGCTGCTGCAGGTAATGGCCATTCATCCATTCCAGCTTGGTTTCGTCAAAAACCGCGGCCTTGGCCGAAACCCGCTGCAGGGAAAAAGCGGCTGTCATTTCGTCCAGGGTCATTATCTCGCGGTCACCACCCGGGGCCCAGCCCAGCAGGACCAGAAAATTCAGCAGAGCCTCCGGCTGGAAACCGGAGCGTTGGTAATCCAGGACTGAAGCGGCACCGCGGCGTTTGGACAGTTTGCCGCCGTCCGCGGCCAGTATGACCGGCATGTGGGCAAAAAAAGGCGGCGGCCAGCCAAAGGCTTCGTAGATCAAAATATGCTTCGGTGTGGAAGCGATCCACTCATCGCCGCGCAGTACATGGGTGATCTGCATCAAATGGTCGTCAACCACATTGGCCAGGTGATAGGTCGGGAAGCCGTCCGATTTGAGCAGGACCAAATCGTCCAGCTGCGAGCTGTCGTAGGAGATCTCGCCGCGAATCAGGTCGTTGAATACCACAACGCGGTTGTCCGGGACCTTGAGCCGGACTACGTGGGCAGTGTTGGCTGCCAAAAGTGTCTTCACCTCTGCTTCGGGCAGAAGCCGGCAATGACGGTCATAACCTGAGCCATGAGCCATTTTGGCTTCTTCCTGCTCTGCGCGCATGCGCGCCAGCCGCTCTTCACTGCAAAAACAACGATAGGCCTTGCCTGCGGCCAGCAGCTGCTCGGCATGGCGGCGATAGATGGCGGTACGCTGCGACTGGAAATAGGGACCGCGTTCCCCGCCCGCTTCTGGCCCCTCGTCCCAATTCAGGCCCAGCCATTTCAAACTGGCGAATATTTCCTGCAGCGCCTCGGCTTGAAATCTCTTTTGGTCGGTATCTTCGATACGCAGGATAAATATGCCGCCGTGATGGCGGGCGAATAAAAAATTGAAAAGGGCGGTGCGGGCGCCGCCGACGTGCAGGTATCCGGTCGGCGACGGGGCGAAGCGGACCACGGGAACCAGGGTTTTTTCCGGATTGCTCATATCGTTTATTTTTACCGCAATTCACCGTCCATGTCAATCGGTCCTGACAACCGGATTTGCCGCAACGGCGCAGCCCGGGAATTATATTTTATTAATCCGAGTTCCTTATTGAAATTTGCCCCGGCTTGTATTAAAATCGAAAATATGGACAACCTGATCGAAATTCACTGCCCGGTTTGTCATGCCAACCTGTGGGTGGACGCAGACAAAAAAAATGTCGTGCAGCACAAAAGGAGCGAAAGAAAAACCATCTCATCATTCGAGGAACTCCTGAACAAGGAAAAGGAGAAAAAAGAGGCGGCGGATGAGCGTTTTTCCCAGGCCAAATCGCTGGAACAGGCCAAAAAGAAAAAGGCGGCGGAATTCTTTGAACAGACCATCAAAAAAAAATAAACTGCAAGCAGGAGAGAAAAATGGATTTCAGCGAATTAAAAAAAGCGGTACAAAAACAAGTGGCCATTAATGAACCCGATTTCATCAAGGATAACCCGGATTCATTGAACATCGGTTATATGGAATTGAATCCCACCCAGAAGATCATTTTTTCCCTTTCCGCCTTCAAGGGCAAAAAGTATTTCAGCGTTCGCAACTGGTTCCAGGCCGAATCAGGCGACTGGGCGCCGACGAAAAAAGGCGTGAACCTGTCTTTCGACAAATTCGCCGAATTCGAAGAAATGGTGAAGCTTTTTGCCCAGGCCGTCCAGTTGGACAAATAATCTCCCTATTTTAACGACCATTTCCGAATCAGGAGGCATGCCATGCCCAAAGCAATAGGTTTTGACAACGAAAAATACTTGCAGGAACAGACTGCGGCCATTTTGGAAAGGGTCAATTCCTTTCACAACAAACTTTACCTGGAGTTCGGGGGCAAGCTGCTATACGATTACCACGCTTCCCGGGTGCTCCCCGGTTTCGATGCCAACGTAAAAATGCGCCTGCTTCAGCAGCTCAAGGACAAAACCGACGTTCTGCTGTGCATCTACGCCGGCGACATCGAAAGAAAAAAAATCCGCGCCGACTTCGGCATCACCTATGATGCCGATGCCTTGAAGCTGATCGATGACCTGGACTCCTGGGGAATTTCCCTGCGCGCCGTGGTCATCACCCGCTTCGCCAATCAGTTCGCGGCCAAAGCATTCCAGAACAAGCTGGAGCGCCGCCACATCAGAGTCTACACCCACAGTTTCACCAAGGGCTATCCGACCGAGATCGACACCATTGTCAGCGACGAGGGCTACGGGGCCAACGAATACATCGAAACCGCCAAACCCATCGTGGTGGTTACCGGTCCCGGACCCGGCAGCGGCAAACTGGCCACCTGCCTCTCCCAACTTTTCCATGAACACCGGCGCGGCATCCGTTCCGGTTACGCCAAGTTCGAAACCTTTCCCATCTGGAACCTGCCCCTCAACCACCCGGTCAATATCGCTTATGAGGCTGCCACCGCCGACCTGAAGGACATCAACCTGATCGATCACTACCACCTCGAGGCCCACGACATCAAAGCGGTCAACTACAACCGCGACATCGAGGCGTTTCCACTGGTCAAGCGCATCCTGGAAAAGATCACCGAAAACCCTCTGGTCTACCACTCCCCCACTGACATGGGGGTCAACCGCGCCGGCTTCGGCATCCGCGACGACCAGGTCGTGCGCGCCGCGGCCACCCAGGAGATCATTCGCCGCTATTTCCGCACCCAGTGCGAGTATGCCATGGGCGTGGTGGACAAGGACACGGTGGAGCGCCTGCGCCTGTTCATGGAAGATCTGGGCGTGAACGATGAAAGCCGCAAAGTGGTCCGCCCGGCGCGCTTGGCGGCCCAGGAGGCGCAAACGACCGGCAAGGGCCACGCCGGCATCTACTGCGGCGCCGCCATCGAGCTTGCCGACGGCACCATCATCACCGGCAAGAACTCGCCCCTGCTTCATGCTTCCTCCAGCCTGATCCTGAACGCCGCCAAGCATTTGGCCGGGATTCCCGACAGCATGCACCTGATGCCGCCCAGCATCACCGAGTCGCTGGGACACCTGAAAAAGGATATCCTCAAAGGCCGGGAAGTCAGTTTGAATCTGGACGAAACCCTGATCGCCCTGGGCATCAGCGCCAGCGGCAATCCGGCGGCCCAGGCCGCGGTGGAAAAACTGTCCGAACTGCGCAACTGCGAGGTGCACATGACCCACATGCCCACACCCGGCGACGAGGCCGGCCTGCGCAAGCTGGGGGTCAACCTGACTTCTGACCCTGGTTACTCCACCCACACCCTTTTCGCCGGCTAACAAGCCAAGACCGCTCTAAATTCCAATGCCCTAATGACCTAAACTATTAAAAGAACCTGGAATCGCCTTGGTTTTGGTTATTGGCATGTGGAGCTTGGAATTTATTTGGGATTTGGAATTTTTCCTTTCTTTCTAAAACATCGATCCTGCCTATAATATGGAAACCCCTTTCTTACCGTCTACCGTCAGCCGTGTACCGTCAGCCGTCTTTTTATTCCTTGATCACCTGGGCATTGCTGATCTCGCCCTTGACGACAGAATCCTTACTCAAATAAACCTTGACATCGATATCATTGTCACGGACCAGGATGCGGCCTTCAACCCGCGATCCTTCACTGAGGCGGATCTCCAGGCGCGGCTGATGGAGTAAACTGCCGTGCCTGCCCTTGATGACGATGTCGCCGCGGATCACGCTTCCTTCGCGCAGCAGGACATCGCCGTTGACCGTGCTGACGTCCTTATCCACTTCGCAATTGCGCAATTCGATGCGGCCGTTCACCGTGCCCAAGCGGCCGTGGATCTTTGTGCCGCTGCCGCAGCTGATCGAGCCGTTGACCGTCTTGGCATTGCCGTCCACGTCGACATTCGCTCCCATGCGGATGCGGCCGTTGACCGAATTCAGGTCCCCGACCTTTGAGTCGTCACCCACTTCGATGCGGCCGTTGACCGTGCGGCAATTGCCGTCCACCACGCAGCGCGCGCCCACATGGATGCTGCCGTTGACCGAGGACAAGCCGCGGCTGCGTTCGCCGTCGCGGAGACGGACGCTGCGGTTGACGCTGACGTCGCAGCCGCAAAGAAACACCGCGACCAATAATAAAAATGAAATCGCCGCAATTTTCGTTTTCATGGTTCTCCTTGTTTCATTAATTATAACGAATCACGGGCCTGAAAGGTTCCGTCTTGATTCGCGCAAAACCCTGATGCCGTTAAAAAATCTTGCCGGGATTGAGCAGGTTGTCGGGATCGAACACCTTTTTGATATCACGGAAAAGCCGCATTTCCAGCGGACCGAACTGGTAGTGCATGAAGGGCTTCTTGCTCAGGCCGATGCCGTGCTCTCCCGAGATGGAGCCGCCCATCTCAACCACACGCTTGAATATTCTATCCAGGACGATCTCCACCCGTTTCATTTCCTCTGCGACCTCGGGATCGACCATCAGGTTGGTATGGATGTTGCCGTCGCCGAAATGGCCGAAAAGCACGATGCACAGGTTGAATTCCACTGCCAACGCCTCGATGAATTCGACCATTTCCGGGATGCGGCCGCCGGGAACCACGATGTCTTCGTTGATCTTTTTGGGTTTCAACTTGGCGATGGCCGGGGAAATACTGCGCCGCGTCTGCCACAGGACCTCCTGTTCGGCAAAGCTTTCGGCCCGCTCGTAATGGACCGGAACGGCCCTGGCGACCTGCTCCATGAACAACGCTTCCCTTTCCACTACTTCGGCCGGGCTGCCGTCGATCTCAACCAGCACCGCGGCCTGAACGCGAGGGTCGCCGCTTATGCCCTGGTAAGCATATACTGCCTGCAGGGAACTTTTGTCCATGAATTCCAGCACCGCGGGCTGGACATGACCCTGGATGACGCTTTGCACGAAACGGGCCCCGGCGGCCAGCGAGGAGAAATCGACGCGGAAAAGCAGGCGCCGCGGCGGCAACGGCAGCAGGCGCACGATCACCTTGGTGACCACGGCCAGGGTGCCCTCGGAACCGATCAACAGCGCTTTCAAATCGTAACCGGCCACGTTCTTGATGGTGTGCGCTCCCAGACGGATCTTTTCGCCGCTCATCAGGAAAGCTTCCAGCCCCAGGACATAGTTGGCGGTCACCCCGTATTTGAAACAGCGCGGACCGCCGGCATTTTCAGCCACGTTGCCGCCCATGGTCGAGGTCTTCAGGCTGGCCGGATCGGGCGGATAGAAGAGCCCGATTTTTTCCGCCGCTTCCTGCAGGTCGGCCGTGATCACTCCCGGCTCCACCTCGGCCAGGAAATTCTCCCTATCCAAAAGCAAGATGCGGTTCATGCGGGTAAAAACCAGCACCAGGCCGCCATTGACGGCCAGGGACCCGCCCGTATAACCCACACCGGCGCCGCGCGGGACCAGAGGAATGGCGTGGCGGCGGCAAACCGCTATGACATTTTCCACATCCGCTTCCTGCTCGGCAAACACCACTGCCTCAGGCAGGTATTCCAGGCCCGTGGCGTCATAGGAATAAGCCAGCAGGTATTCCCGGTCGGTAAAAACCTTTTTCTTGCCAACCAGCGATACCAGTTCCCGTAAGACACTTTTTTCGATCATCCTGTCCTCACTGCCCTTAGGGCCGATTATAGATGAAGCGGGCAAAACCGTCAAATGCCATCCTGACTGTGCGGCACTATTGATTTTTTTAGCGCCCTGGAGTAATATTTTTACCAATGAAAGATTTTTATGAGATCCTGGGCGTAAGCAAAAATGCCAGCATCCCTGACATCAAAAAAGCATACCGCAAACTGGCCCGCAAGTATCACCCCGACCTGAACCCCGGCGACAAGGCAGCCGAACAGAAGTTCAAGGAGATGAACGAAGCCCACGAAACGCTGAAGGATCCGGAAAAAAAAAAGCAATACGACCTCCATGGCTCCTTAGGTGCACGTGGCGGTGCCGGCGGCCGCAGCGGCAGCAATTTCGAGGGCTTTGATTTCAGCAGCAGCGGCAACAGCACGTTCGGAGATATTTTCGAGACCATTTTCGGCAACCAGGGCAGTCCGCGCACCCAGGCCGGAAAAAAGAGCCATAAGCCGGAGCGCGGCGAGGATCTCAATTATTCCATGAACCTTAATTTCATGGACGCGGCCAACGGCATCGAAACCCCGATACAGATCAGCCACAGAGAATCCTGTCCCGCCTGCAAGGGAAAGGGCATCGATGCCGCTTCAGGTCAGACCGTCTGCCCGACCTGCCGGGGACAGGGCCGCATTCAAAAACAGACAGGATTCATGAAATTCGGCACCATCTGTCCCAATTGCGGCGGCAGCGGCATTTTGCCCGGAGCCCCATGCCGCGCCTGCGGCGGTGACGGCCGGGTGGAAAAAACCACACGCCTACGGGTCAAGATACCTGCCGGCGTGGATAACGACTCCAAGGTCCGTATCAGCGGTAAAGGCAACGTCGGCCGCAACGGCGGCCCGGATGGCGACCTGATCATCACCATCCAGGTAACAGCACATAAAGTGTTCCGGCGCCACGGGCAGGACCTGGAGATGACCCTGCCGGTCACCTATGCCGAGGCTGCGCTGGGGGCCAAGATCGAGATCCCCACCCTGGAAGGATCTTCCTTGTTCAAGATCCCTCCCGGTACGGCGTCGGGGCAGAAATTGCGCTTAAAAGGCAAAGGCATCATTAATCCCAAAACCAGGGAAAACGGAGATTTGCGTGTAGAGATCAAGATCGTTCCGCCTTCCACCAAGGATCTGAAAGTGCGAGAATTGCTCAAGGAGATCGAAATAGTATCCCCTTACAACCCGCGTGAGGAATTGTTGCGATGAAGGAAAAAACTTATTTCATTTCAGCCGTGGCCAGCAAGTACAACATCCACCCGCAAACCCTGCGCCTTTATGAGCGAGAGGGGTTGCTCATCCCGTCGCGCAGCAAGGGCAACACCCGCAAGTTCAGTGAAGAGGACCTGAAAAAGCTGGAATTCATCCTGAACCTGACCCGCGAAATGGGCGTCAACCTGGCCGGCATTGAAATTGTCATGAACATGAAGGACAAGATGGAAAAAATGCAGGAAGAATTCACCCTTTTCCTGGAAGAACTGAAAAAAGAGTTTTTTGTCGGCAAAGAGGAGATTTTCGAACAGAAAAAAATCTCACTGGTCAAATTTTCTTCGCCGCCCATGGCCCTTTTCAAGGATGATAAAAAAGAAAAATAGCGAGTCGCTGGATTCGCTCAACCTCTACTTCCAACGAATAAAAAAGATCAAGATTCTGAGCGCCGAAGAAGAAAAGGCACTGATCGTCAAAGCCAAACAAGGGGACGAAGAGGCTTTTCGCAACATCATTATCGCCAACCAGCGCCTGGTAGTCAGGGAAGCCCTGAAATACTATTTCAAGGGCGACAATTTCCTGGACCTGGTCAACGAAGGCAACAAGGGATTGATCGAAGCCCTGAAAAAATTCGACCTGACCCGGGAAAACCGTTTTTTCACCTATGCTTTGTGGTGGGTGCGCAGTGAGATCAGGCGTTATCTCTCAAAAAACCAGAACATCATTTCTTTGCCGGATATTTTTTTTAACGATTACCTGAATTTCAAAAAGGCCTATTTCAAGCTGAGCAAGAGATTGAAAAGACACCCCACTGAAAAAGAGCTGGCCGACCACCTGCAGATCCCGGAAAAAAAGATCAAGGTGATGCTGGCCGTGCCCGATGAGATCATCTCGCTTGACAAGGGACTCCACGACGAACATTCGTCGAGCCTGACCACGTTCCTGCCCGATAATTCGGTCGACGACCCCCTGGACATCCTGACCGGCAGTTCGGTGCGCCAGCTTGTCCAGGAAGACATACAGAATCTTACCGCCCGCGAAGCCGAGATCATCCGCCTGCGCTTCGGTTTTCAGGACGAAGAGCCTCAGAAACTGCGCGAGATCGCCAAGCATTTGAACATGAGCCCGGAAGGTATCCGGCGCATCGAGATGAAAGCCCTGGCCAAGCTGAAGAAGCAGCTGCACAAGCAGGGCATATACGGAGCATTGAATTGAAGGAAACAAACTGCAAGACTTGTCAGGACAGCGGTTGGGTGCTGGTCAAGGTCGGGGAACGCGAGATAGCCCGCCCCTGCCAGTGCCGGCAAAACGGCATGCAAACATTGAAAGCCAGCAACGCCAATATTCCCTTGCGCTTCATGGCTACGGAGCTGAAAAGTTATTTCCCCGACAAGGCCAATCCCACTCAGGCCAAAGCCAAGAAAGCTGCCGAAAAGTTCATTGCCGATTATCCGGCCGTGGACATGGGCCTCCTGTTCCAAGGCGCCACCGGTGTGGGTAAAACCCGGCTGTTATGTTGCATCGGCAACCAGTTGATCAAGGAAAAGAACTGCGAGGTGATCTACATCGACTGGAACGACCTGACCAGGGAAATGAAATCGGGAGAAGACGCCGCCAGCCGAGATTTTTCCAACATCGGACAGTTGATCCAGCGCCTGGCCAGGACGGAACTGCTGTTGTTCGATGAACTCGGCGCTTCACGCCCCAGCCCCTGGGTGGAGGACAACATCTATTACCTGATCAACCGCCGCTACAACGACAACCGCATCACCCTCTTTGCCAGCAATTTTTTCGATAAAAAGATCGCCAGTGAAGAGACCTTAAGCGAACGCATCGGCAGCCGCATCCGCAGCCGTTTATTTGAAATGGCCCGCAGCATTGAAATCATGGGTGCGGATTACCGCCAGAAACACTATTAGGAGGAGCCATGGCCCAAGACCTGACATTCATCAACGAAAAAATCAAGGAAGAGAGCATGGTCATCGACCAGACCATGGCCGAAATGTCCAAGGTCATCGTCGGGCAGAAAGAGCTGCTGGAACGGATGATGATCGCCCTGCTGACTTCCGGGCATATCCTGCTCGAAGGCGTGCCCGGCCTGGCCAAGACCCTGGCCATCAAGACCCTGGCCCGGGTCACCGACCTGAACTTCAAGCGCATCCAGTTCACCCCCGACCTGCTGCCGGCCGACCTTACCGGCACCATGGTCTTCAATCCGAAAACCGCCGAATTTCATACCCGCAAAGGCCCGATCTTCACAAACCTGCTGCTGGCCGATGAGATAAACCGCGCTCCGGCAAAAGTGCAGAGCGCCCTTTTGGAAGCCATGCAGGAACTGCAGGTGACCATCGGCGACGAGAGCCACCCCATTGCCCAGCCGTTCATGGTCATGGCCACCCAGAACCCTATCGAGCAGGAGGGAACCTACCCCCTGCCTGAAGCCCAGATCGACCGCTTCCTGCTCAAGGTCAAGGTCACCTACCCGCTCAAGGACGAGGAAAAAGAGATCGTCAGCCGCATGGCCGGCGGCGGTGCAATTCCTCTCAAGGTTGTCCTGAACAAATCCGCTCTATCAAAAATGCAGAAATCCTACCAGTTGGTGTACATGGATGAACGCATCAAGGATTACATCATCAACCTGGTTTTTGCCACCCGCTTTCCCCAAGAGGCAGGCATAGCCAAACTGAAAAACTTGATCCGCTTCGGCGCTTCACCCCGGGCTTCCATCTACCTGACCGAAACGGCCAAGGCCCTGGCCTTTATCCGCCGCCGCGGCTATGTTACTCCCGAAGACGTCAAGACCATCGGCCGCGATGTCCTGCGCCACCGTATTATTCTTAGTTATGAAGCCGAGGCCGAGGCCCTGAGCAGCGACGATATCATCAACGATGTTTTCAACAACGTCGTTGTCCCGTAAGCGCCAGATGCAAGGCTAATGAAAAAGACTTTATGGGCCGAAGCGGCATGCGTTTTCCTGGAACAAGTTGAGCAGCCATGATCAGGACAAAAATTAAAAAGATCAATCCCGAAAGATCCAACAAAATGATCTACGCGGTCGCGGCCGGACTGGGAGTGGTATTGATCGTCTTTTTCACACTGGCGATCATCGGCGGCAAGGGCGGCGGCAAAAGATCACTGGCCAGCACCCTGAATTATTTGAAAAACACCGAAGGCCTGGTGGAAATCCGGGCCGTGGACGCTGAAAAAAAAGCAGTGATCGTTTACAACAGCGATTCCAAAAATGCCGGGAATTTTGAAAAGATCGCCTATTACGCCGCCCTGCGCCTGTCCAGGCATTGGCCGGACTGCGAAGTGCAGCTGGCCCAAAATATCGCCACACAGATTGTCTATAGAATCCGCGTGCGCAATGGCGCCATTGCCGCTGCCGGCCCGGTGCCGGCCGGAAACGATCGGCCATAACGCCGGATATCAGCGGCAGCGCCATGCCGAGCGGAGCCCCGTCCTTCCGGGCCTGCACTTCTGGAGTGCAGGTCAGTTCCCAGGGCGATCTGGGTCTTTCTGGAGTGAAAGACCTGGGGTGTCCGCAGCTGTTCGCACGCGATAGCGAAACAGGAATGACAGCGGGTAGGACAAGACACCTCCAACGGTATGAGCCACGTGGTTAAGCCACGCACTCTCGCCCTTCACAAGCCCGGTTGGCAGGCCCAGGAGGTGCGTGGCCTTCTCGACTTCGCAGAATGCACATAGCGCTGCCAGGGTGACAATGCAGGTCAAGCGAAACCGGGGATTTGCCCAGCGTCGCTCCGCCGCGGCAATACCGCCGGTCAAACCGCCGTTGACAAGGAAGAGGATAGCCAGTCCGCAAGGGATCGCCATTACCTTGAAGTACTGGACATTGAGGTTGCCTGCCAGCGAGCCGTCGCTGGTGCGTGCCAGGAAACGCAGGGGCGAGTCGCCAAGGAACGACACCCAGGTCGGGTCGATGTCGGTAAGAAAATCGCTGAAAAGCCTGAGCAGGCCGATCGCCGCCAACGCGGCCGCCAACAGGAGGCTCCAGGACAGGCGCGGGCTACGGGAGTCTATCGATCGGGATGACATAACACCTCCGGTTCGCATCCACCCAACGTCAAGTTGAACCGGAGCGCAAGCGACCGGCCAAAACATCTTGTTGGGCGATCTTTACGTTGTCCATCGCTCACCCCTTGATGACCACCAGCGGCCGCAGCCGGGCCACTTTCTCTGAAATGCCGCTGGCCACTGTTACATCAACCACTGCATCGACGTCCTTGTAGGCCTCGGGAATTTCTTCCCGCAGGCCCTGATTGGAAAAGCTGTACACCAAAACACCCATTTTCTGCAACCGGGCGCGGACATCGATCTGGGCGGATAACTTGATGGCCTGGTGGCGGCTTAACCGGCGGCCGGCGCCATGGGCCGACGACGCGAAAGTTATGGCTGCGCCCCGCTCGGTGCCGCGCAGGACATAGGAACGGCTGCCCATACTGCCCGGGATAATCACCGGCTGGCCAATATCCCTGAATTTTTCCACCACATCGCCATGACCGGGGGGCAAAGCCCGAGTAGCCCCCTTGCGATGCACCAGCAGGCTGGTCATGTCTTTGCCGATGCGGTGTTTTTCAAATTTGGCAATATTGTGGGCTTGGTCATAAACCAGGGCCAGGCCGAGTTTTTCCCTGCCCTGGCGGAAAATTCTTTCAAAAATCACTATAATGTCTTCCTGCAGCAACTGGCGATTGGCCCAGGCGAAATTGCTGGCCGCGTTGAGCGCCTGCAGGTAATTCCGTCCCTGCGGGGAGCGGATGGCAGCGTGCACCAGCTGCGGATCCTTCAGCCTGGCACTGCCGAGGTTTTTTTTGCGGAATATTTCAATATAATCAGAAGCGATCTGGTGGCCGAAACCGCGCGAACCTGTATGGATCATAATGGCAACATGATCCTTTTCCAGGCCGAACAAGCGGGCGGCCGACGCATCATAGATTTCCTCTACCACCTGGACCTCGATGAAATGGTTGCCCGAACCCAGCGAACCCACCTGAGGACAGCCGCGCTCATAAGCCTTGGCGCTGATGACCTCCGGCGTCTCGAACGGCAGGCATCCTCCGGACTCGATGAAAGCCAGATCAACGGCCTGGCCGCCAAAACTGCGGACGATCTCCCGGGCGCCGCTACTGATAACGCCTAAAAATTCCTTCTTGTTCAGTTTGTAATTGCTGCGCGGCGTCAAGCCGCTGGGTATGCGCTGCAAGATCGCATAGCCGATACTTTCGGCGGCGGCGCTGAATTCGCTTAGCGGGATGGAACTCGCCAGCAAGCGCACCCCGCAGTTGATGTCGTAGCCCACGCCGCCCGGCAGCACCAGACCGTCTTCGGCCGCAAAGGCCGCCACGCCGCCGATGCAAAAACCGTACCCGTAATGGATATCGGGCATGGCCAGCGAATTCCCGACCAAACCGGGCAGGCAAGCCACGTTGACCACCTGCTCGATGGAACCGTCATCCTGCGCCTGCTGTAAAATTCCTTCCGAGGCAAAGACCTCGGCGTCAGCGACCATGTCCCTGTCGGCGCTCCTGCTTAAGCGCCAGCGCCAGGGAGACATTCTTTCAAAATTCCTGGATTTGGACATTTAAATATCAAAAATTACTGCCGCCTGTTTCATGCCGGCTTTTTCAACCAGGCGCAGGTTGTGATAGGTGACCGATTTGATGTCGACTTTCGGCACGGACAGGCAAGGGGCCAACCGCAGCCAAGCCTCAAGCCGGCAATCGTCGGCATGGATGAAATCCAGGGCATGCACCTGTTTTTTTTTCTGGTAAGCAAGGAACAGCACCTCGGCCAGAAAGTTCACCAGCACGTTCTCCGGCCCGTCACCGCTGTAGTTGAAATGAAATGAATCGTCGTCGCGGGCTGTCCGGGGCTGGGAACCGAAAAGCAGGAGATTCAAGCCCCGCAAGGCATTTTCATAAAAGTCTGGAAAATCCCGGCCCTTGAACCTGATCCCCGTATCGGCCGTGGTGGAGAACACCTCATAGTTTCTCATTTTTTGCCAGGTCGCGCAGCAAACGGCGGGTGAAATCGCGCGTGTCTTCACGATGCAAGGCGACATGGATCAGGGTTTCAATGTAGCCCAGGGTTGTGCCGGCATCAAATCGCCGCCCTTCAAAAAAATAACCTAGCACCTGGCGCTGCTTCATCAGTTCGACGACGGCATCGGTAAGCTGGATCTCCGAGCCGGCCCCTTTTTTTTCGCACTTCAACAGCGGGAAGATATCCGGGGTCATGATGTAGCGGCCGATGACGGCGTAATTGGAGGGGGCGTCGGCCAACGCCGGCTTTTCCACCAGTTTCTCGATCCGGAAGACCCGCTCCTCCAGGAAAGGGCCGGCGGCAATGCCGTAGCGGGGAATGTCGGCACGCGGCACCTCCATGAAGGCGATGACCGGGGAGCGATATTTTTCATAGATTTCCAGCATCTGGGCCATGGCCGGCCTGACGGACAGGATCAGGTCGTCGGGGAGCGAAATGGCGAAGGCCTCATTGCCGACCGCCTTTTCGGCCAGGGCGATGGCATGGCCGAAACCCAGCGCCTGCTTCTGGCGGATGTAGATGAAATTCTTATGGTAGAAATCTTTCAGTCCGTCCAGCAGGTGGGACTTGCCGTGCCGTTTTAAAAAATCATCCAGGCCGGGATTGGGTACAAAATGGCTCTCCAGGGCTTCCTTGCCGCGGGCCGTGATGAAAACGAAATCTTCGAAACCACTCTGCAGCGCTTCTTCCACGGCGTACTGGATCAGGGGTTTGTCGATGACCGGCAGGATCTCCTTGGGGACCTCCTTGGTGGCGGGCAGAAAGCGCGTTCCTACCCCGGCGACCGGAAATACGATTTTCATGGCCATGATTTATTGTAACCCGATTCAGGCTCCTTTTCAAGGAGTCGGGGCTGTATGCAAAACTCATCCCCACCTCTTCTCTTGGCAAGAAAAGCCCAACTCTTTGGGAAAGAGAGGGGTTGGCTTGAGTTTTTCTTGACAGTTTTGGGAAAATGGAGTATATATGATTCTCACCGATTGTTGTAAATTAAAAAAAAGGAGTGTGATCGCAATTGGCTTTTGTAGAAGTTCAGCAGGGCGAATCGTTTGAAAGCGCCCTGCGCCGATTCAAAAGAAAAGTGCAGATGGAAGCCATTATCAAGGAGATCAAGAAGCACACCGCCTATTTAAAACCAGGCGAGCGCAAACGCTTGAAGGCCGCCCAGGCCAAAAAGCGCATGCGCAAACGGATGAGAAGAGACATTTCCGAGCTTTAGGAATCACTGCAAGCGGGGCGTAGCGCAGCCTGGTTAGCGCGCCTGCCTTGGGAGCAGGAGGTCGGTAGTTCAAATCTACTCGCCCCGATAATCAGGCAGGCACCCGTAGCTCAATGGATAGAGCAGCTGACTTCTAATCAGCAGGCTGCAGGTTCGAGTCCTGCCGGGTGCGCGGACAAGGCATCCCTTCCCGGTATAAGGAAAATCAAAGCGCCGGCGCTCAAAAAATCACCGCAGTAAACCATTCAAAAATCCAGGGGCGGCATTGCAATATTTCTGCGCCCGTGGTAACTTTTAAAAAGATATTAATCAGGAGGACGGAGATGAAAGCAAAAAAAATCAATTTGAACTGGCAGAGCATACTGCTGGGCGTAATGCTGTGCATGGTACTGGTGGTTTTCGTGGCCAGCAAGGCCGCCAATCCCCAGGTCGATGGTACGGTGAAGCCCCAGGTCATGCAGCGGGCCGCGAACCTGAACGATGTATGGGAAAAGACCAATGTCTTGGAAGCGAATACCATCGCTTTGAACGAACGGTTGATCCGCATCGAACAGAAGATCGACGCCCTGAACAAGGACATGGAAGTGGTACTTCGCGTTTTGAAAAGGCTCGACCCGCAAAACAAAAGATAGATCTTATCCGCTTAAAAAAAAACGCCCTTTCAGTTCCGCGGTTCTTTCCCGGAAAACACCTGGAAAGCCTCGTCGACCGACTTGCCGTAAACGGTGATGGCCGTAATGGCGTTGGTCAGGCGAATTGCTTCTTCCAGGGGCTTTTGGTGAATATTGCGGCCGGTGGCGTTGCCCGAGGCGCCGGCAATAAAGATCTGGTCGTGCAATTGCTGCAGGAAAGCCCTGGGCTCCATACTGGAACCTCCGGCGCAGACCACTTTTGTCCGGCCGGCCGCCTTGATAGCCTGCTTTAAGCTCTCAGCCGGTTTCTGACCTTCTTTTTTCGGATAGTTGACTTTGACGAAATCGGTCCCCAGGGTGGCGGCCACACCCGTGGCGCCGGCGATCAGTTCGGGAGATTTTTCATCCTTGACCGCCTTGCCGCGCGGATAGATCCACAGCACCGTGACCAGCCCATGCCGATGGGCCCAATACACCGCCTGGGCCGCTTCGCGGATCATGGTGTTTTCATATTCACTGCCCAGATACACGGTGTAGCCGACCCCGAGGACGTTCAACCCGGTGTTTTTCTTGAATTCAGCCACCTGGCGCACGTCGATCATCTGGGTGGAAAGGGGATCCTGCTGGGCCGTTTTCACCAGGTTGGTCTTGGAATTCAGCTTGACCAGGTAGGGAATATCCGGGTAATCGTTGGCATAGAGCGAGATCAGCCCCAGTTGGGCGGCAAACACTCCGATCTCGGCCTGGCTGGCGATCTTGAAAAGATGTTCGGGATCGTTATCGTCGGCGGCAATACCCTCACCGTAAAAATCATCATTCAAATGCTCGATCTTCTGGTCACCGGCGAACAGCATCAACCGTCCCGAGCCCAAGGTTATTTCATCGTAATTGCTCAGATATTCATTGAGAGCATCATTGGGAACATCGGCCGGAATATAGGTTTTTTCTTCCATGGTTGCCTCCTTTTTTCATGATATAAAAAATAAAAAATAATTGCAACCGCGGCCTTGATGGCAAGAAACAAAAAAAAACCCGCCCTCGCAGAGAGCGGGTTTTTTTCTAAGGAATAAGATGGAGAAAGAACTTTTTTAATCGACCTCTCAATAAATGGCGTAGCAAGCACCATGGCCGACGCGGTTGCAGTTGTACTTCATCCACATGAATCCGGCTTCGCCCCAACCGGTTCCCCAGGAGTTCTTCAACAGCCAGGCGCCCTTGGCATCGTCCCAGCCGCAGAGGATGATGGCATGGTTAACCGAATTCACTCTCTTCTTGCAGGTGGTGAAAGTGCCGCTCTTGTAGGCCTGAAAGTAACGGTCGACATAGACGGCGGCCGAGACCGAACCGTAGGTGTAGATAGCGTTCTTGATGGCATCGACCGTGGGCACAGTGCTGCTGGTGCCGACATAGGCCCATGAGGCGACCGGATACCAGGTCGGCGAAGCGCAGTAGGAGCATGGCGAATCAAGGGCGGTGTAGGGGAAGCAGGCTTCGGGCATGGCACCGGGGTAATAGCCCATGGAGGGAACGATCATGTCGAAAGCAAAAAAGCCGCCATTGCAGCCCCAGCCATAAGGATTGCAGGAAACCAGATGCTGTTCGGACAGGTCATAAGTCAGGCCATTTTTCCATTTGATGGCCGCTTCCAGTCCGGCGATAGTCGAAAAAGCCCAGCAGCTGCCGCAGCTGGCCTGGTTCTTGATCGGAGTGTAGGTGCCGACGAATGCTGCGGGCAAAGTGGCAGCCACCATGGCGCTGTCACCAGGTTCGTAAGCAGAGGAAATTGCCGGCTTCAATTCAGGCTTGAAATTGCACAACTGCTCGATGCTGTACTGCATGGCCGGATTGATGCCGATCTCGAAATCCCAGCCGTTGGCCCGCATTTCGGCCCGCATTTCCGTTAATTCTTTTTGCAGCATTTCCCGCTTGGCGACCGGATTGTCAGCCCGTTCTTCATTGCCGGTCAGCAGCCCCGGCAGAAAAACCAGAGAAGCGCAAATGCCCGCCAGACAAAAACCCAACATCCACTTTTTGATCCCTTTCATGTTGATTTTTTTTCTCCTTGTTTTATGGAATTTTTTTTCCAAAACCTTTGGTAAAACAAATCTTTTGCAATATTCATTGTTTTTATGATAGAAATTCAAAAAATTGAACACAATCGGGCAAAATAGGGAATTTCAGTTGTATTTACTTTTTTTTTTCATACAACAAAAGTTGTATTTGCGTTTTGATAATACTATAATTCCCTTGATGACCTTGAAGAAAAAAATAATTTTTTTCATTGCCGGGTTGGGGCTGGTTTTTTTCTTGCTGTTTCTGTTGTTCAACCACCTGACCATCTCCCATTCGGAAAATAAACAAAAAAACATTTATACCGCCAAGGTCGCCCAGCGATTAGCCCATGCGATTGCCAACGAAAAAAAAAGGATCGCCACCCTATGCTATGATTGGGCTGCCTGGGACGCGATGTATAATTACTCGGAAAAGCCGTCCAAAGAATTCGAAGTGGAGTCCATTCCTGGCAGCGTGGTTCCCGAATCTGATTTAAGCCTGATCCTGATAATGAATCGCGACAGGCAAGTGATCTTCCATCAGGGTTTTGACCAGAACAGCAGCCGTTTTGTCAGTTTCGCTTTGGGCGACAGGTCTGAAAATCCATTGTGGAAAAGCCTCTTGCTTTCGTTTTCCCGGCCGGATCAGGATACCTTCATCACCGCCTCGGAGCTTGGTCCCCTGATCATCATCTCGGCAGCGATCATGCACAGTGACGGCAAAGGGCCCATGAACGGCCGGGTGGTGATGGGCCGTATGGTCGATCGATCTTTCATGCAAAGGCTCGGCGCTTCCATCCAGGAAAAGATTGCCTTACTTACTCCGGCCGACCTGCAAAGAGATCTGGCTCAGAATGAATTGCGAGCATTGTTCGAAACCGATTTTTATTTCAGCGAAAACAAGGACTTCCTGAGCATCTACAGTTTATTCCGTGACCCGACCGGGCAAGCGGTTTTTGCCGTCAGGATCGACGCCGGCAAGACCATGTTCAGCATTCAGGAAAAGGCAGTGCGGAATTTCCTGATCGCTCTTTTGTTGTGCACCATGCTGGCCGGGGCGATTTATTACGGGTTCATAGATCGCATGCTGCTGCAGCGCCTGAAGAATATTTCGAAAAAAACAAAGCATATCACTTCATTTGACGATCTCACCATCCGCCTGGTTGAAGAACGTCATGACGAAATTGCCCAGCTCAGCCACGATATCAATAAGATGCTGGAGCGGCTGGAAAATGCAAACATCCGCCACCAGGAAATGGAGCGCCGCCTGGTCATGAACGAAAAACTGATCGCTACGGGCAGGCTGGCCGCCAACATCGCCCATGAGATCAACAATCCGCTTTTCGCTATCAGCAATTCGCTCGCCGTCATCAAAAAGCAGATCAAAAATGCCAGCAGCGATATCGCGGAAGTCCTGCCCCTGGCTGAAAAAGAGATCAAGCGGGTGCGCAAGATCACACGAAAACTGCTGGACTACGGCAAGATCAACCTGGAGACCTTCAAGGAAAGCGATATCGATTCCATCCTGGAAACGGCCTGCCGGGTGTTGAAACTGGGAAAACAGATCAAAAATACCATCATTGTCAGGAATAAACAAAGCTGCGCACTGCCGATCTTCTGCAATCCGGACAGCCTGCAGCAGGTCTTCATGAACCTGATCCTGAACGCCAGTGAAGCCATGAACGGCCGGGGGGAGATCGCCATAAAAACCGAGCGCCACGGCGCTGCTTACGAGATCCATTTCAGTGATTCGGGTCCCGGATTCCCGGCTGCCGTCAAACAAAGAATATTCGAACCGTTCAATTCTTCCAAGGAAACAAAAGGGGCCGGCCTCGGGCTTTACATCTCCTACCATATCATCAAAAGGCACGGCGGCAGCATGGCCCTGGTGGAAACAGGCCAATCCGGAGCCCATCTTATCGTGACGCTGCCGCGGGGAGGACTGGAAAATGCCTGAAAAACCTCATGTGCTTATCGTTGATGACGATCCTGAGGTGCTCAAAACCCTGCAATTATGGTTGAAAAATGAAGGGTTCAAGGTTTTTACAGCTGCCAACAGGAAACAAGCCGAGGAAATTGTCAAAGCGGAAAACATCGCCGTCTGCCTGGTCGATCTGCACCTGAAAAATGAAGACGGTCTGCATATCAGCGCTGCATTGAAATCCCTTGACGAGCTTTTGCGGATTATCATCCTCACCGGTTATCCGACATATGAAAGCGCCATAGACGCCATGAAAACCGGGCTGTTCGATTATCTTTCCAAATCGACCGACAATGAGGCCATCCTGCGCAAGATCAAAACCGCAGTGGAGGCGCGGGACAGGGAACTCGCCCTAAAGCAGGACTGCAACAAAAACAAAATCAGCATCATCCTGATCGGGCACCATCTGCTGTTCAAGGAGGGCCTGGAAAATTTTTTGAAAGAAAATACGGAATACTGCCTGTTACGAACCTACCATGCGTTCGATTATGTCAAAAAAAGCGATTTCAGCCTGGATACGGCACTGCTGCTGATCTGCGCATCCTGCAACCAATTGTTTTTGGAAAACCCGGAAAAAATGTTCTCAAATCTTAAGATCATTTTTCCGAACGCCAAGATGGTGCTAATCAACTGTGATTTCAGTGATGACAAAAAAAGGGAGCTTATCCGCTGCGGGGCCAAGGGCTTTCTTCCGGCCAACACCGGAAAAGCCAATCTCAAGAAGGCCCTGAACTGCATTCTGGAGGGGCAGATCTGGATCAGCCGCGAACTGTCGCACCAGCTGCTCAGCGAACTTCTGGAGGACACTAATCCCGAGATCGTTTATAGAAAACCGCTCAGCACCTTCGGCTTGACCAACCGTGAAATCGAGGTCCTGCAGGCCCTGGCTTCGGGCCTTTCCAATTTTGCCATCAGTGAAAAACTTTTTTTAAGCGAAAAAACCGTTAAAACCCACACCCATCATATTTTCAAAAAAATGCTTGTCAAGACCCGCACCCAGGCGGTGATGAAAGCCATGGAATTTCATATCATCTGATCGCTCTCGGGGCCGATCAGGGAAAAGCGCTTCATTTACTCACTGTTGAAAATTTTCAGCCATTGCTCCACTTCATTCTGGGATACCCGGGCGTTCACACGTTTCAGGGTTTCCTCCTTTTTACCGTGCAGCACAAAAGCTTTTTTCAAAGTGAAATAAAATTCAATGGAATTGATGGTTTTGGCTCCTTTTTCCTTGGCAAAAGATTTCAGCTCGCGGTCAGTGGTCACCAGAACGGTCTCTTTCAGATGCTGATAGTTTTCCAGAATCTTCTTGATCTCATCATCGGCGCTGAGGCCGTAACGCGGATAAACCACGGTCAGTTTGGAGTTGATGGGATTGCGCAATTCGCTGCCCTGCGGTTCCCCGTCAAAGACAACCGTGATCTTGGTGTTTTTACTCTCCTGGAATTTTTTGATAATGGAAATCATTTTGGTTCGCGCTTCTGGGTCGGAGAGGGAAAAATCAGGGGCGCAGCCGATCAGGTTGTTGCCGTCAATGATGTATGGCATTTAGATTTCGACCGATCCTCCCGGTTGGAGAATGGTCACCTCGCTCGTCGCTCCGACTTGTTCCGCAAACTCCTGCGGCGAAGCATGGATCATGGCGAAAGTATCATAATGGATAGGAACGACCCGGGGCACGCGCAGCAACTCGACGGCTTTGGCGGCCAGGCGCGGCGTCATGTTGTAGCGGCCGTCAATGGGCAGGAAAGCAATATCCGGGCTGTACATCTCTCCGATCAGTTGCATCTCCAAGGTCAGTCCGGTATCACCAGCGTGGTAAACTGTCTTGCCGTCCATGGCCACGATGATGCCCGCGGCCGTGCCGCCCAAGCCGGCGCTGTGAAAAGCCGGCACCAGGGAAATATCCACTCCTGACACATTGACAGTGCCACCGATGCCCATGCCCTCAGCCTTGATATTTTTCTCAGCGGCAGCCAGAGCGATTTCATGCAACGCCACCAAAGTGGCACCGGTTTTCTGGCAGATGGCGAAACTATCGCCCAAATGATCGCCATGATCGTGGCTGACCACGACCAGGTCGGCGTGGGCAATATCCTGAGCCCGCAGGGAGGCCAAGGGATTGCCACTTAAAAAAGGATCGATAAAAACAATTTTGCTGCCTTGGATTTTTAGGGCCGCATGCCCGAGCCAGGTGATGTTCATGATCACTCCTCAGCCTGGGGGCCAGTTCATCTGGCGCCCACCCAGAATATGCAGGTGCAAGTGAAAAACCGACTGCCCGGCATCCGCTCCGGTATTGATCACCAGACGGTATTGCGTTAGCCCGATTTTTTCAGCAGTTCTTCTGGCTGCCAGCAGCAAATGACCCTGAAGCTGGGGATCGTTTGCCTCGTTCAAGGAGGCAATATGCCGGCGCGGGATCAGCAAAACATGAACCGGAGCCTGGGGCTGCAGGTCTTTGAAAGCGACGGTCAGATCATCTTCGTAAACGAATGAAGTCGCGGTCTCACCACTGGCGATCTTGCAAAAAATACATGAATCCATTTTTACCTCCGAGAGATTGTAATGGCAGCGCCCAATTTTTGCAATTTATCCGGCATGTTTTCGTAACCGCGAAACAACTGGTAGGAATTTTGGATGTTGGTTTCACCTTCAGCGATCAGTCCGCCTAGGACCAGGGCGGCCGAAGCACGCAGGTCGGTGGTTTTCAAGACCGCGCCCCGCAGTCGGGTGGGTCCCATAATGATCGCCGTATCGTTCTTGATATTGATTTCGGCTCCCAAACGGTTCAATTCGCCCACATGGCGGAAACGATCATTGAATATCGTTTCCCTGATCCGGGAAACTCCATCCGCCTGGGTCATCAGCGTGGTCAGTTGTGCCTGCAGATCGGTGGGGTAACCCGGATAAGGCTGGGTGGTCACTTCGGCCGGCACCAGGGATTTCACGCCTTTCACGTATAGCTCATGGGGGGAAACGGTGATGTCGGCGCCCATTTTCCCTAGGATATCCAGCAGGCTGCCCAGGTGTTCGGGGATCACCCCCTGCAAATGGATCTCGTTGCCGGCGAAACAACCGGCTATGAGATATGTCCCGGCTTCGATGCGGTCGGGGATGATGCGGTGGCTGGCGCCATGAAGCCGGGACCGGCCCCGGACAACGACCGTTTCATCGTCGGGACGGGAAATATCGGCGCCCATTTCCTGCAGCAGACGGATCAGGTCGGTCACTTCCGGTTCCAAGGCGCAATTGCCCAGAACCGTGGTTCCCTCGGCCAATGTCGCGGCCATAAGCAGGTTTTCGGTCCCGGTCACGGTTTTGCCGGGAAAAATGTACTCAATACCCTTGAGCCGCCGGCAACGGGCAATAAGATATTCGCTTTCAGACTTAATTTCCGCGCCCATTTGCTCCAATCCCTGCAGGTGGAAATCGATTTTCCTTTCGCCGATGGGACAGCCGCCGGGAAAGGATATCTTGGCATAGCCGTGGCGGGCCAGCATGGGACCGAGCAGCAGGATCGACGCCCGCGTGGTCTGGGCGGTCTGCACAGAAACCAGGGGCGAGCGCAGAACCGGCATGGTTTCGCTTATGGAATTGCCGCTGATTTCGCCCAGGGCACCGATTTCCGCGAGGGCGGCATGCATGACCTTGATATCTTCCACCAGGGGGACATTGTGAAATTCGATGGTTTCGGAACTGAGACATACAGCCGCCAACTCAGGCAGGGCGGCGTTCTTGGCGCCGGAAATGGCAACACTTCCCTTTAACGGCTTGCTTCCCTGAATAGAAATTGTTATGTCTTGCATTTACTCAAAAACGAGCCCGCAAGGAACTCGAAGGTCCAGCCAGGGGCTCAATATACATACTTCACAGAGCAAAGTCAAGAAAACTCCAAGACCTTGCCAAGCACCTGGATATCCCTTACAATAGCGGCCATGGCGCCATTATCACTCAGGCCCTGCAAATTGCGCACCGGCATCCCGGCTCTGGCCGCGGCAGTTATCATTTTTTGCACATTGTCCTGCTTCAGTTTTCGGGTCACGGTACCGCCGGATCCCGAATGCATAGTCGGTACCCTGGCAATTGTCCACTCCGAGCCAGCGACCATGGACTTTGAAAAATTAATAATCGATGAGCCGGTAACCACCTCAGCTCCGGCAATTTACTCTCTGATCAAGGTCCTGCAGGTGAGCAAACCGCTGAAGCTGCAATGGCACTGGTACTCGCCCGACAACAAATTGATCCGCCGCTCCAAGACCGTGGAGATCAACGCCAAGGGCAAATATCTGGCATATTTCGCGGCCTGGGACACATTGTCCCAATCATACTATTCTGAAAAAAAAGGCGGCTGGACAGTGGTGATCACCGTGGATGGCAGTTTTCTTTCCAAAAAAGATTTTACCGTCAATTAGGCGAAGATCCGGAAACAGAGATCCTGGCCCGGCGTGACTTTTTTTCTGAAATGGAGAAGGTCAATTGCCTGACCGCATTTGTCGCCCTGACCGCCATTGAGCGCTCCCATTGACCGACCGGGAGCACAGCAATCACCTGGCCGGCACCGTTGATTTCCAGTTCCATGACCATGCCTTTCTTGAACCAGTACCAGCCGGCCAGAAGCTCAGGATCGCGTAGGTCGGACCAGGTGACATCGCCCTCGATACGGATGGTTGGCCGCGGTACCGATACCGCCATTTCCATCCCCCCGGGCGTAGCGGCACGCCCAGTGGCCGCCAGGAACAACTGCATGGCACTGGAGATCGCAGCCGCTTCCCTGAACTCTGCAGGGAACGCTTCTTCATCGCCTTTTTCATATTTTTTAGCCCGGGCCGGCAGGACCGCGTCCGCCATTTCTTTTCCGACTTGTGGGGCAGCCCGGGTCCCCGCGGCCAAAGCCGGCTCGACAGTTCCGGCGCTTGTCTTGGCCTGTACGGAGCGGGAACGCTCCGATTTTACATCGCCCCTTTTATCCATTTCAGCCCGGGCCGGCTGCGCCGGCGTTTCTTGAAACTTCTGTTCTTGCTCCCGTATTTCGTTTTCGTCAATCAGGGAATTTTTCCGATCCCTGTGCGCAAAATCATGATCTGTTTCTTTTTCCGGAATCAGTATCGGAACAGCTGCGGGCCTGACATTTTTTTCAACCGGCATTCGCTTGGTTTTGGCAGTTTCGGCCTCTTCAACTTTGCCGGCAAGTACAGTAATTGTTTTATCAACCTGCGGCGATAATTGCGGGACCGGTTGGGAAACGGACGGGGCAGCTTGTTCCTTTTTTCTGCTTTCGGCCTGTCGAAAACGGTAGTTGCCCAGGATAAAATAGCCGATGAAAATCACGACCAGAAAGGCGGCTGCGATCTCGAAAGCCAACCGCAAGGGCAGAACCGGTTTTCGCGCAGCTTGTTTCTCGCCAAGGGCTTGCTGCAAGAACTCGCCCGGGACCTTTACCCGGCTGCCCTGGATATCGACGATCTCGGCCAGTGCTTCCAGGCATTCGGGACAACGGGAAAAATGGGACTCCAGTTCTCCCCTTTTTTTGTCCGCCAGCACTCCGTCAACATAAGCTGCCAGATCTTCGCCGGAAATATGGTCATTCATGGGCTTCCCCCTCCAACGCGTCCCGCACCTGGGTTCTGCTGAACCGGGTTCGCTTTTCCATCTCGCCCCTGATCTTTTTCAGGGTGCGTCCCAGAAATTTGTAAGCTGAGTGCAGTTCTAGCAGTTTGCCGACCTCCTTGATCCTCAACCCTTTGAAATAAACCAGCTGCACGGCCAGGCGCTCCTTATCGGAAAGAACAGCCATGGCCCGCTCCAGGTCACTCTCCAGCCGTACCCGTTGTTCCTGCCGTTCCCCGGCAGCCATCTCTTTTTCTGGGGTTGCCGCATCGGCCAGGAGTTTCAGATAATCAGGTTCGGCATCGATTGAAACCACTCGGATTTTCTTCAAGCGAAAATCGCGGCCGTATTTGCTGCGCAGAAAATCCAGGGCCTGGCGCCGGGAGACCACGGTCAGCCAGGTGGAAAGTTTGGCCTGAAAAGCGAAACGTCGCAATCTTGCAAAGCGGTTCTCATGGAGTTTTTCCAGGATGTGCAGGTAGATGGCCATTTTTTCATCATAATCATCGGTGTATTTGATCACGGCCCGGTAAATGAAATTCGAATACTGCAGGATGAATTTCTGCCAGGCGGCTGTATCTCCTGAAAATATCGCCTTCAGCAACCGGGCATCACCGTTTAAAAAACCTTTCATAACCCCGATTATAACCAAAAAAGCACGCTGGTTGTCAAGCTCCCTGACATATCGATTGTCCCGGTCGCAACGGATAATTAGATTGTTTGCCAAAATGATCTGCATGCCGCGCCTCTTTATTCCCGCAGCAAGGTTAGACGGCAAATAATGGATCATTCCCCGACCGGATAGAATTTCCGGTTGACTTTAACAGCTTTTTTTTTGATAATCAGTACAGAGCAAATCTTGCCGAGGAGACACCATGGAATACGCGGAGATCGGAATCATCGGCGGCAGCGGTTTTTACGACCTGGAGGGGCTGGAGGATGCCCATGCCATCAGACTGAAGACACCGTTCGGGACGCCATCGGAAAAACTCATGCTGGGCAAGCTGCAGGGCCGCTCGGTGGCTTTTTTGTCACGCCACGGCCACGGCCATTACCTGAATCCTTCGGAAGTGAACTACCGGGCCAACCTGTTTGCCATGAAAATGCTCAATGTGGAATACCTTTTTTCCATCACCGCCGTGGGATCGCTGAAAGAGGAGCTGAAGCCGGGCGAAATAGTCATTCCCGACCAATACGTAGACCTGACCTATAAAAGGGAAAAGACGTTCTTTGAGAACGGAGTAGTGGGCCATCTGCCGTTTGCCGATCCGACCTGCCTGCCGCTTGGCCGGATGGCCTTGCGATTGGCCAAGGAGGCGGGACTCACCGCCCATCTGGGCGGAACCTACTGCAACATGGAGGGGCCGCAGTTTTCCAGCCGCGCCGAATCCCTGGCCTATCGCCAAATGGGTTATTCCCTGATCGGCATGACCCAGGCCGCTGAAGCCAAGCTGGCCAGGGAACTGGAGATGTGCTTTTTGCCCCTGGCCATGGTCACCGATTACGACTGCTGGCACCAGAGCGAGGAATCGGTCACCGTGGAAATGGTCATCGCCAACCTGAACCTGGGCGTGGCCAATATGAAAAAACTCCTGCCCCTGATCATAGGAGAACTCCCGGAAAAAAGGGACTCCTGCCTCTGCGCCGGCGCCCTGACCAACTCCATTATCACCGCCCCGCAAATGATCCCGGCAAAAACTTATAAAAAACTCGAACTCGTCATCGGCAAATACATCAAATCCCGAATATAGAGGAAAGCATGCCCAAAGAACTGATCCTGGCCATCAATCCCGGCAGCACCTCCACCAAGGTTGCCGTCTATAAAGGCCTCAACCCGCTTTTCGTAGAGTCCATCAAGCACAGCGACGAAGAGTTGTCCCCATTTCCAGACATCAACTCGCAGAAGGATTTCCGTGAAAGCCTGATCAGGGAGCTCCTCCAAAAAAAGGGCATCGACCCGGCTGAACTCCGCGTGGTGGCTGCCCGGGGCGGACTGCTTAAGCCCCTGGCCAGCGGCACTTATGTCGTCAGCCAGGAGATGGTCGATGATCTCGTAGAAGCCCGCCAGGGATCGCACGCCTCCAACCTGGCAGCCCAGATCGGCTATTCGCTGGCCGGCAAGTTCGGGATCAACTGCTACATCGTAGACCCGGTTTCCGTGGATGAAGCCGAACCCTTGGCCCGTTATTCCGGCCATCCCCTGTTCCGCCGGGTGATGCTGACCCACGCCCTGAATATGAAGGCCGTGGCCAAGCGCTTTTGCCGGGAAAAAGGGTTGACTTACCAGCAGATCACGCTGCTGGTCATCCATTTGGGCACGGGTAATTCCCTCTCCCTGCACAAGAATGGACGCATGATCGACGCTGTCAATCCTTCCGAAGAAGGGGCATTTTCGGCCGACCGCAGCGGCAGCTTGCCCATCCTGCAAGTTGCGCGTCACATATGTGACCAGAACCTGAAATACAAGGAATTTGAAAAAATGGTTTTTGGCAGCAGCGGCCTCTTCGCCTATCTCGGCTCAAAGGATTTTCTGAAAATAAAGGACAAGTACCTGGAAGGAGAAGCGCGAACCGTGGAAGTAGTCCAGGCCATGGCTTACCAGGTGGCCAAGGAAACCGGGGCGCTGGCCACCGTGGTGGACGGCCGGATTGACGCGATCCTTATAACCGGCGGCATCGCTTTCAATGAATTTTTCACCGAACTGATCCGCAAACGCGTCCAATTCATCGCCCCGGTGCATGTGTATGCGGGCGAAGACGAAATGCAAGCCCTGGCCGAAGGCGTAGCTCGAGTACTGAGCGGGGAAGAGCCGGCCCAAAACTATTGAACCATGGCAGTGAATAAAAAAACAAGGGGAAAGCATGCCGTTTGACGACCACCTGAACCCGACTTCGGCAGTCACTGAAAAACAAATAGTCGATCTGGAAAGAAAGATCGATGAACTTAAATCCAAATACATTCTTTTTTTCTCCGGCGAATTGAAAATGCCGCCTGAAAAGGAGCGCGAATACATTGAAAAGGCGGTAAGGAGGATGATTTACGGCGGTGCCAAGACCGCCAAGATGGACATGATTATCCAGAACCTTGCTTCCCGGTTCAGTCTCTACAACAACCTGTGGCTCAAAAAACTCAATGAATTGGAATCCGGGACCAATGTAATCAAGAAGAAAAAGGCCTTCCAGACAGTACCTCCACCCAAGCGCGATACAGGGCATCGGGAAATATCCCTGAACTTGAACGACGAAGACAGTTTTGAACGCTTATATGAAGCTTACATGGAACTACTGCCCGTCAGCGGCAAAACAGACCGGGAAAAAGTCAATATCATAGACAGCATGAAAGCCAAGATGTTGACCCATAACCTGGTCGAAGCAAGGGTCAGTGTAGCCATTCAGAACGGCAAGCTGAGCATCAGGATCAAAAAATAAAACACAAAGCGGACCATATGCAGGGCTTGATAAATCAAGCCCCAATAATATAATCAATCTCCTGCAACCCACTCAACCGTGAAATTTCAATGCTGATACAAGTAGCGTTTGATCTTGCTGGTGGCGGTTTTCTGGAAAGGCTCCTTATGTTCGACAAAGCGCGTGAGCTGCGCAAAAGAGGAAAGCTGGGGGTTGATGATATCTTTTAGCCGCAACAGCAACTCGTCGATGTATTCCAGTTTCTGCTGCTGGCTCCGGCTTTTGGTTTCCTCGTCAATCAGGTCATAATCCAGGTAAACCCAGGCTTCCAGGCGGCCTTTATCCTCGATCACCAGGGATTCAGCCACATGCATGCAGGCATTGATCTTGTCCTCAATGGCTTCGGGATAGATATTTTCGCCATTGGCCATCAGGATCATGTTCTTGGAACGACCACTGATGTACAGGTTGTTGAATTTATCGAAATGGCCCAGGTCGCCGGTATGCAGCCACCCTTCGGCATCCACCGTCTCCCTGGTGGCCTGGGGATTCTTGTAGTATCCCTTCATGATATTGGCGCCGCGGGCATGAATTTCCCCGATACCGGTCTGCTGATCGGGACCCACGATCTTGATCTCTACACCCGGGATGGGCTTGCCGGTGGAGCCCACGGCAATGGTCTCGTCACCATCGGGACCACCGGCCAGCAGCGGCGCCGATTCGGTTAAACCATAGCCGATCAGGTAGGGGAATCCCGATTTTTTAAGAAAGGTCTCGGCTTCGCGGTTGATGGCCGCACCGCCTATGGCCATGATTTCAAGCTGGCCGCCGAAAAATTCGACCAGTTTGTTCCGGATCTTTCGATAAATTTTTATTTTTACTCCCGGAACCTTGGAAATGAGCTTGAGGACGATTTTCTTTTCAAAAGCGGCCAGAACCTTTTTTTTATAGATCTTCTCCATGATCAGGGGTACGGCCGGAATGACCTGTGGTTTTTCCACCTTGCAGATCTTCTCCAGCACGCTCGGCGTCGGTGTTTTCCCGACATAAACGATCCGCGCTCCGTTCAGCAACGGAAAAAGGAATCCCAGAGTGAATTCATAGGAGTGGGAAAGGGGCAAAATGGAAAGGAATGTCCATTCGGGATGAATTTCCAGCACATGGTTGGAAGTGGTCAGCACATTAGTGATGAAGTTTTTATGGGTGAGCATGACCGCTTTGGAATGCCCCGATGTCCCCGAAGTGTAAATGATGGAGGCGACGTCGTTCTCATTGACCGCCGTGGACTTCAAACCCATGCGATCAGGGATATGGCGGATAAAACTCCGAGCCTTTTCTATGAATTGGGAAATGGGTTCAATGGGCAGAACGTCGGTTTCGGCACTGAAGTCATCGAGGGTGATCACGGTCTGCAGCTTGTGGTCCTGAATTCCCAACACTTTTTCCATCTGTTTCTGGGTGGTAAACAGGATCTTGGCTTCCGAATCATTTATAATGTGGTGGATATCACTTTCGGGGAAATCCGGCAATATTGGCACCAAGATAGCCCCGATACGCATGGAAGCCAGGCAGGCAATGCCCCAATTGGGAGAATTTTCTCCCAAAATGGCTATTTTATCCCCTTTGATCACATCTTGTTTCTTCAGTATGGCCGCCATATCGCTGACCGACCTGAAAAGATCGTTGTATGTCAGTGGCGGTTCCAGGGCCATGCTCAAGGCCGGACGGGCGCCGAACTTCTCGACGCTGGTCTCCAACAGACAATTGATGGTGTTTTCCTTTAAAATAATGTTTCGCGCCATGCCAATACTATAACCAAAAAAAATAAAATTTCAACTTTCCCAGCAAAACCTCACAGCGCCCCTTCATATTAATTTTTTAGCAGGGATACTTGACATTATTTATTTTCTCTGTTAAATTACATTTTTCATCGAGGAGGTCCGTTATGAGTGTTGACATTGGTTCAAGCCAACAAAAATCCGAACCCAACGTTGTTCCCCTTTGTGATATCCTGCTTGTTTTGCTGATCATTTTCATGGTCATTACGCCGGTCATGCAGAAGGGAATCGATGTCAAGCTCCCGGAAACCCAGCAGGCGGAAGAAGGCAGTGGCCCGCGGGGTTCCAGCGCCATCGTATTGACCCTGGAAAGCGACCAGACAATCAAAATCAACCAGGATACAGTTGATTTCAACTTGCTGGAAAACACGCTGCGCGACCTGTACCAGACCCGCACCGACAAAACCATTTTTATCCGCGCCGATGATGGTCTCTACTATAAAGACGTGCTGCATATCATCGACATCGCCAAAGGCGCGGGCATTGAAGTCCTGGGGGTAATCCCGGAGCGTTACAAGTCCGGCAATTAATTTTTTCAATCAAAATTTCATATTTTTAAAAAAAGTTTTTTTCTGATACTGATTTTTATTTTCCCGGCTTTCCCGATCCCTGTTGAAAAATGTTCCCAAAAGATGTAGAATAGATTTTTGGAGGTTTTAAAAACCATGAAACTCAAAGAAGAGAAAGAATTGCAGTCCATCACTGCAGAGTACGAAAAGGCACTGCAGTTATTTCATAAAAAAAGCTTCGTCAAGGCCGGTGAGGCCTTTAAAAAAATCATTGAAACCTACAAGGATTCTGAATTTTTCAGCATTCTGGAGATCCAGGCCCGGGCAAAAGTGTACCAAAGCATGGCCGACGCCCAGACCCATCCCAAAACCGTTAAGCTGGAAAGCGCTCAGGATTACGTTTGGGAAGGCGTTTACCAGTTGAACGCAGGCGCTATCGACAAAGCCCTGGAATTTTTTACTCAAGCTGAAAAAAATAATTACCGGGACGCATTCCTCTACTTCCTTATGGCTGCCGCTTACCTGAAAAAAGAGGATACGGCCAATACCTTGCGATACGTGGGGAAATGCCTGAAAAAAGACGAGCACTACAAAGTCATCGTTTACAATGAACCAGATTTCGAGCCCCTTTTGCAGGACCAGGATTTCCTGAACCTCGTCGAATGATCGCGGCCGTAGCCGATTGCAGCCAGTCCGCCAGCGATCGTTTCGCTTGCCGTGGTCGGGACCTGCGCTTCTGGCTAACCGTTTTTTTTCCTTTTTGCCATTTTTTGTCCCTGCCCAAAGCCAAAGCTGATTTTGACCTACTTTTTGTATTTGATAAGGCGGTTTTTCCCATTTTCAATGAACAATCCGGCCAGGAGCTGCGCCGCTGGCTGAAACTTAACAGCCAAACCTCTGCCGGACTGTTCGCCCCTGCGGGTAAGCCCTTTTTCATAGTCAGCCGATCTTATTTCAAAAATGAGGGCCTTGTACTTGAACCAGGCCTGATCAGAGCACTGCGAGCAAAATCCCGGGTCGAATGCCTGGAATTCAAGAATCCCGTCATTTTCTGCAATCCACTGCAGGAACCGCAAAAAATTGAAGCCGCTCTGATAGCCTGGCAAATTCGCCAACTGCAGAAGCGGGGAGTCTGTTTTGAAAACTACGGCAATTTTTACCTGGAAGGGCTCATGCCCATCGGCAGGAACTCCGTGATCGGTTCAGGGGTCACGATAAAGGGCGATTGCCGGATCGGCAAAAACGTAACAATCTGTGCCAATAGCTATATCGAAAATTCTCGCATCGGGGATGGCTGCGTCATCCTGCCCGGATCGGTCATCCGCGATTCCCTTGTTGAGGCAGACGTGCAGCTCGGCCCCTATTGCCACCTGCGCAACGGTGTGCAGATAAAAAAAGGAGCCAAGATCGGAAATTTCGTGGAAATGAAAAAAAGCATCATGGGTCAGGGATCAAAAGCCATGCACTTGACCTATATCGGCGACGCCCGGGTGGGCAGGAAAGTCAATATCGGTGCCGGCACCATAACTTGCAACTACGACGGCGAAAAAAAGAATTCCACGCAAATCGGCGACAATGTTTTTATCGGCTCGGGCACGGAACTGGTGGCTCCACTTGCAATCCACAGCGATAGTTACGTCGCAGCTGGTTCCACCATCACCGAAGATGTTCCCCGCCATGCCCTGGCCGTGGCTCGCCAGCGCCAAAAAAACATCCCCGGCTGGGTTTTACGCAAAAGAAAAAAGAAAATCCCGCAAACCCCCTGAGTCACCCGTTTATAAAGGATTCCCTTCTGCAGCCTCCAGGTTGGCATGGGAAATTGCCGCGGCCATTTCCTTGATCTGCAGAATCGCTTCAAGGCTGAAACCCGATTTTTGATATAAAAAGTAGATCTTGTTCGTTTCCAGAAGGTCGAGCGGCGTTGCCAGTACTCCCTGCTGCTGCAGTTCAAAAAAATCAGCAGTGCCCGGGACCGGAGAAAAAACTGACAAATGCGGCACCAACCCCAGTTCATTGATGAACGTCAGCGATTTTTTCATGTCCTCCACGGTCTGTCCCGGATAGCCGAAGAGCAGATAGGCACCCAACTGACCGCGACGATACCCGGCCTGTTCCAGGCAGTTGACCGCATTTTCCATTTGTTTCCTATTCACTTTGCCGTCACTGCGCCGTAAAATATTAGGGGCCAGCGACTCGAAGCTCAGGCGCAAAGTGGCAAAACCGGCTGCATGCAACACAACCGCGCTTTCACGGTCGATCTCGCCGGCATGCAAGCCGTTGGGGGTGTGGAAGCGAGATCGGGTTTGCTTGTCCCCGGCCAAACGGGAAAAACCGGCAGGAAACGCTTTTTTTTGTTAAGCAAAAGGGCATCGTCGAAAATGATGAAATGTTTGCTGTTAAAAACCAGCCGCCGCTGTTCTATCTCGGATAGAATATCCTGGGATCGGCGTTCCAGAAAAACTGGATTCAGGAGCCGGGAGGCGCAATAACTGCAATGAAGGGGGCAGCCGCGTGATGTCAGCAAGGGGACATATTTCTGCGTTCCGGCCAGGTCAACGGCAGGCAAAGGTGATTCAATATTTTCGGCAAAGTCAGGAGCATGCGACACCCTTGCGCCCAAACCTTCCAGAATACGCAGTACGGTTGTTTCTCCGTATCCACTGACATAATGATCGGCCGGCAGGAGAGCTTGCGTCTCCGTTGGCGCCAGGCTGGGTAAAACACCACCCAATACTATTTTGGCGCTGGGAAACCTTTGCTTAAGCAATTTCAGAGTGAATTGCAGTCCTGGCAGCCAATAGGTCATCAGCGATGTGACCAGGATCACATCCATCTCAGGAAAAGCGGCCATTTTGACTTGAAAAAGTTCCAGAGGTATGCCGTAACGGGAATAATTTCGCGGCACATCCTGATAGATTCCGGGCTTTTCGACAAACTCGCGTGGATACTTGCCGCGGCCGTCTTCACGACCGCGAATTTCCATTCCGTCCTGAAAACGGTCCAGGGCATCCAGCCAATAAATTTCGGCATCGCTGTGGCTGCGGACGTTCGCCGCCAGGTAATACAGCCCGAGCGGACGCAGCCACAAGTCATAAGCGCTGAAATCGTATATGTAGGGATTGACGAAGAGGACCTTCATAGGCAGGCAGCGATCACCCTGGCAATTCCCCCATAATCACAAATGCACTGCGTCTCCCGCAGCCCTGCCCTTTTCAGGAAAACGCGCACCGCCCGCAGTTGCCCCTGGCCGATTTCGAGCAGCAGATACCCGCCGGACTGCAAATAGCCAGGAGCTCCGGCAATGATCTTCTCCAACGCTTCGGTTCCGGCCGGACCGGCTACCAGGGCGCCCCTGGGTTCAAAATCCCTGATGCCCGGAGGTAAAATATCCCAGTCTTTCTTGGAAAGATAGGGGGGATTGGCGACAATCAACTGAAACAGTTCTGGCTTTTTCGGGAAAAGATCGGCTTTGACCGCCTTGACCCTTTTTTGCAGACCGAAGCGGGCGATGTTTTTTTTCAATACCTTCAGGGCCGGCGGGCTTATTTCCAGAGCCGTGACCAATACATGCGCTTTCAACGCCAAAACAATGGAAATGCAGCCGCTGCCTGCACCGATATCCAGTATCCGCGCCGGTTTTTTTCCAATGATGGCCAGGGCTTTTTCAACCAGCAGTTCGGTTTCCGGACGCGGAATCAAAACAGCTGGATTAACCAGGAATTTTTCACCGAAAAATTCCTTTTCCTTTAAAATGTAAGCCAGAGGTTCATTGGCCAGCAAACGCCCGAAATAGTGTCTGAATTTTCGCAAACCGCCCCTGTCGTGAATGGATTGGTTTTTTTTTATCCAAAACTGGGTACGACTGATAGCGAAGGCTTTTTCGATTAAAATCTCGACCGCGCTTGACAATTCCCCGGTTTTCAATTGCTTCAGGTGAGAGGCAAAAAGTTCAGAGTAAAGCACTAGGCCAGAATGCTCTTGATTTTTTGCTCGATCAGGGAGCGTACATGGCTTTCACTCAACTCGGCCACCAGGTCATCCAGGTCACCGTCGATAATCAGACCAATGTTGAAATTACGCCCGTTGACGCGGTGGTCGGTCACCCGGCTTTGGGGGAAGTTGTATGTGCGGATCTTTTCCGAGCGCTCGCCCGATCCCACCTGGGATTTTCGGCTCGAAGCGATGCTTTCATTTTGCTTGATTTTTTCGTGTTCGAACAATCGTGCTTTCAGGACCTTTATGGCCTTTTCCTTGTTTTTGTGCTGGGATTTTTCGTCCTGGCAGGTAACCACGATGCCGGTCGGAAAATGGGTGACGCGAATGGCCGATTCGGTCTTGTTCACGTGCTGTCCACCAGGGCCAGAAGCCGCGTAGGTGTCAATGCGTATATCCTTGGGATTGAAATCCACTTCCACGTCTTCGACCTCGGGCAGCACGGCAACGGTAACCGTTGATGTGTGTATGCGCCCCGAAGCCTCCGTCTCGGGGACACGCTGCACGCGGTGCACACCGCTCTCGAATTTCAGGAACTTGTTAACTTCCGTGCCTTTGACATAGAGGATGACTTCCTTGATGCCGCCGATTCCTGAGATCGTTGTGGAAATGATCTCGGCCTGCCATTTTTTTCTTTCTGCTACCCGCGTATACATGCGCAGCAGATCGGCAGCAAAAAGCGACGCTTCGTCGCCGCCGGCACCGGCGCGGATCTCCAGAAAAGCGTTGCGGTTGTCTTCAGCGCGGTCTGAAACCATGAGGATCTCAATTTCCCCGACCAATACCTCTTTCTCCTGATTCAGAATTGTCAGTTCTTCCTGAATCAGATCGGTCATTTCCTTTTCTTCAGCCGCAGTCAGCATGCTCTCGGCCTCGCGCAGGCGCCGCAGAAGTTTTTTCAGTTGATGATACTTCCCTTCCAAGGGCCTGAGCAAGAACAATTCCTTGGAAAGCTCACGGAATTTTTTTTGCTGGTGGGCGGTTTCGCTTACACTCAGCTCAGTGCTTATAAGTTCAAAGCGGGCATGGATCTTTTCAAGATAGGAGAATATCTTTTCACTGTTCCTTGTATCCATACTTCTTCTTGAATTTCTCTATCCTGCCCTCGGTATCGACATATTTCTGCTTGCCGGTAAAGAAAGGGTGGCAGGATGAACAGATCTCCACTTCGATTTTGGCCAGGGTGGAACGGGTTTTAAAGGTATTGCCGCAGGCGCAGATAACGGTGCATTCCATATATTTTGGGTGAATATCTTTCTTCATACTTCCTCCGAAAAGAGATTTTACCATTATTCTGCCGCCCTTGTCAACTCCGTCCAGGCTCAAACCAGCTCCAAAAAAGTTGCTTTTATGCTGCCGTTGATTTATAATTTCCTGCTTAACAAAAGGAGCATGAAATGAATTTCCTGGAAAAATTGACGGCTCTCATCGACAAAAAGGGAAACGTTCAAATCAACCCCAAGCGCCGCGCTCTGATCAAAGCGGCCGTGAAGAACAGGGAGGTCCTGGTCAGCAAAAACGGAGCCCTGGCTACCTGGACGAGGCTGGAATCAACAGGGCGCAGCCCCAAGGATACTTGGACGGTCAAGCGGCCGGAAATCGACCGGGAAATCGACTGGGATTCCCCGAACAACCTGCCTTTGGCGCCGGAAACCTTCACTATGATCCTGGAGGATGTTCTGGCCAGGGTCGCGGCAAAGGAAAAATTGTACATTACTGACCGTGTCGTAGGCGCCGACAGCCGTTATGCCCTGCCGGTGCGTACCATCAGCGACAGCGCCGTCACCACGCTTTTTGCTGCGACCATGTTCCGCCCGCTGCCCAAGGACATCGCGCGCAGCATTTTCCACGGCCAGCCCTTTACCCTCATCGCCCTGCCTGTCGACAAACTTGACAAGCAGAAATACAACGGCCTGCTGCGCAAGCTTCCCGACGGCAGTACCTCCGACATGGTAGTGGCCATGGATTTTGTCCACAACATCGGAGTGGTCATGGGCTCGGCCTACATGGGCAGCGTTAAAAAACTGATGTTTACCGTGATGAATTTCCTGCTGCCCAAGGCAGGGATTCTGCCTTTGCATGCTTCGGCCAACGAAGGTCGTGATGGAGCCATCGCCCTATTCCTCGGCCTCTCCGGAACCGGAAAGACCACATTGTCCGCCGATGCGGAAAGGGCCTTGCTTGGCGACGATGAGCACGGCTGGGATAAGCATGGCATTGCCAACTTCGAATTCGGATGCTACGCCAAGCTGATAAACCTGAATCCGGCCAAGGAACCCCAGATCTATCATGCCATCACCCATGAGGCGTCCTATTTGAACCATGGCGCCATTGTAGAAAACGCCATGATGTATCCGGACGGAACCTTCGATTTCAACGACTCGCGCCTGATAGAGAATTCACGCGGCTCTTACCTGCTCTCCTCGCTGCCGAACATCAAGAAATCTTCCCGCGGCAAGCATCCCAAAACCATTATTTTTTTGACCGCCGATGCCAACGGCGTTTTGCCTCCAGTAGCCAAGCTTGACCAGGACCAGGCCATGTTCTGGTTTCTGATGGGTTACACCTCAAAACTGGCTGGAACTGAAACCGGTATCGTTGAACCGCTATCGACCTTTTCCCGCTTTTTCGGTCAGCCGTTCATGCCGCGCAATCCCAATGACTACGCTGCGCTATTGGGCGCAAAGATCAAAAAGCACCGCACCCAGGTCTATTTGGTCAACACCGGCTGGAGCGGCGGACCTTACGGCGAGGGCAAGCGCATGGACATCAACATCACCCGGGCCATCATCCGGGCAGTTTTAAACGGAGAATTGGACCGTGCCGCTTATGCTGAGGACAAAACCTTTCACATCAATATTCCCGCCGTCTGCCCCGATGTCCCGGCCGAGATCCTCCAGCCCAAGAACACCTGGAAGGACCCGGAAGCCTTTGAGAACCGGGCCAAAAAACTGGCTGCTGAATTCAGCGCCCACTTCGACCGCGTCTACGGCAATAAAAATCTGCCCGAGGCTGTGCGCCGGCAGTGCCCGGGGAAGTAGCTAAAAAAGACTCGGAGTACGGCAAGCGGCGCACTGCAGGAAACGGAAAAGCACCAAATCCCAAATAACAAATTCCAAATAAATTCCAAGTTCCAAATTCCAATGTCCAAAACAAAAGCCCTGCTAGTGCTATTTCTTTGTTTTGGTCATTTGCTCATTGGAATTTGGTGCTTGTTTGGATTTTGGTGCTTGGAATTTGGGATTTTACTTGGTGCCGTGAGCCGTAAGCCTTATTCCGAAATTATTTTTCCTGCCGCAGCGATGAGACCTAGCGGTGCCTGGCGCTTTCCCGGAATTGAGCTCGGGAATAGGAATTGAGATGGAGATCAAAATAGTTTAGGTCAGGATAGGCCTGATATATTTCATAACCAAGCCAGGCGATCATGGCGGCATTATCAGTGCAATAACTCGGGTCGGCCAGATAAAGCGGAATGCCCAGCCGGGCACATTCCTCGCTGAAGCGCCGGCGCAGGAGCGAATTGCGGCTGACCCCTCCGGAAACGATCAACGAGCGAACGGGCAGGTCTTTGGCCGCGGCCAGGGTTTTGGCAAGTAAATATTCGACCAAAGCGCTTGAAAAAGAGGCCAGCAGGTCGTAAAAATCCTTACTGTGGGGTTGGATATTCAATTTTTGGGCCTGGCGCAGCAGCGCCGACTTGTATCCGGAAAAAGAAAAATCAGCACCGCCGTCGCTCATGCGCGGTATTTTAAAAGTGAACTTTTTGGAATCACCTTTTATATACAGCTTGTCAAGAAGCGGTCCGCCCGGATAACCCAGGCCGAAATGCTTGGCCACTTTATCCATGACCTCGCCGGCGGCATCGTCGCGGGTTTTGGCGATCACCCGGCCATTGAATTTTTCCTCGTGGTAAAAAAGCGATGTATGCCCTCCGGAAACCACCAGGGCCAGGAGCGGGTAGGCGATCTCCGGATGGTTGATGAAGGGAGATTCAATATGAGCCGCAATATGGTCCACGGCGACCAGGGGCAGGTCGTGGACCATGGCCAGTCCCTTGGCGAACGCCAGGCCGATGAGCAGGGAGCCGATCAGCCCCGGCCCCTGGGTCAGCGCCAAAACATCGATATCCTCGATGCCGACACCGGCCTGCTGCAATGCCCGGCCGGTCAGAAGGTCGATGGTTTCGCAGTGCGTCCTGGCGGCGATTTCGGGGACGATCCCGCCATAAAGGGCATGCAGGTCGACCTGGGATTTGATCTGCTCGGCCCGCACGCTGTTTTTTTCGCCCCTTTCGACCACGGCCACTGCTGTTTCATCGCAGGACGACTCGATACCCAGAATGTACAAGTTTCCTCCCGCAGCACATGATAGCAAATTCAAAATTCATCTGCAATAACCTTGGCGAAAAACAAAAAACGCCCGCATACGTAAAAACAAAACAGGAATCCATGCCCAAAGCAAAAGAACTGTCTTGGCTCGTTTTTTTAGCAGCGCTGCTTTCTTTGCCCCTGCCAGGAATTGAAGTCCATGGCACGGTCAAGGATATTTACAACCGGCCGCTGGCCGGTGTTCAAGTCAGGATCGGTTCCGGCGGACGCTCACTGCTTTCAGACGAAAAAGGTAAATTCGATTTTAATGTCCATGCCAGCGAAACCGTTATTGAACTTTACTTTGAAAGCCCGCAACACTACCTTGAGAAAAGAACAGTTGTCCTGAAGGAAATAACGCCTGATCTGAAAGTGTACCTCATTCCCCTGAAACTCCTTAGGGAGGATGTCACTGTTACCGCTCTGAATGAATCGCAAAAAACCATTGCCGTACCCTTCGCCCAGAATGTTGTTTCCAAGATCGGGATCAGGGAAAGCCAGTCCGAGACCATCGTCCAGGCTTTGCAAAACTCACCGGGTATGCATTTCATCGGTAAAGGCGGCATTGCGGTCACGCCCAGCATCCGCGGCCTGGCCCGGCGGCGTATCCTGCTGCTGGCCGCCGGGGCGCGCATCACCAGCGACCGCAGCGCCGGCGCGGCGGCGCAATTTTACCCGCCCGAACTTGTCCAGCAAATAGAGGTCGTGCGTTCTGCAGCTTCGGTTCTCTATGGTTCCGATGCCATCGGCGGCGTGATTCAGATCATACCCCGTGATGCCAAAAATGCCGAACCCGGCTTTGCCGCCCTGAACATCAGCGGCAATTCGGCAGACCAAAAATTGAATGGCGGCTTTTCGCTGAACCAAAAATTCGGATCCTATTCAGTGTTCAGCGCAATGCAGATTTCACAAGCCGGAGATTATTCAGCTGCTGGCGCAAGGGTGTTTAACTCAGGGTACCGCTATTACACGGGGAATCTCTTTGCCGGCTGCGAAACCGAAAATCGCAGCTTCAATCTCAGCTTTTTGAAATCTGCCGGCCGGGATATCGGCAAGCCCGAAAGAACAAATGATCCGGCCGTTTCATCGTTTTATCCGCGGGAAAACATCAATCTGCTGAATATCACCTATTGCGAAAATTTCCCGAAAGCGAACAGCTCCCTTAACTTTTCCCTTTTTCTCAATCCCAACGATTATGAACTCGACAAAATCAAGCAGGCAAGCCGACAAGTCGATATCTCAAAAAATAACGCCATTGATTTCGGCGTGCGCACGGCCCTTAAAAAAAGCCTGAGCAGCAATCTTTCTTACCAATTCGGTGTCGATTATTTCGGACGGACCAATGTCGATATGGAAAACGAAACATGGAAAAACGATTTTTTAAGCAGCAGATCCTTTCCCGTGGAAAACGGCAAGCGCAACGACCTGGGAATGTACGCTATGCTGGACTACTCGGGGCTGGCCGCTTTTGACCTGCTGGCAGGCGCCCGACTGGGAGCATTTTTGAGAAATGCCGTTTCTGACGGTGTTTTTTTGAAAAACTCTTCGTGGGCGCCGGCTTTTTTTCTGGGCATTACCAGAAAAATCAAGGATACTTTTACCATGTTTTTCAACGCCGGTACTGCCTATCGCCAGCCATCATTAAGCGAGGCATTCTACACCGGCATCACCGGCCGCAGCTCCATCGTCGGCAATCCCGATCTGAAACCTGAAAAAAGCCTGAACCTCGACGCCGGCTTGAAAATCCACTATAAAAACATTTTCCTTGGCACCTACTTCTTCCAGTATTCTGTAAACGACATGATCGAAAAATTTCAGCTGAGCGACACTTCCTACACTTACGAGAACATCGAACAGGGCCGCATTCGCGGCCTGGAATTGGAATTTCAATTCTATCCTCTGAAAAAACTGGAACTGTTCGGCAACGCTTTCTACTATGTGGGCAGAAGCACAATCAGCGAAAAGCCGATCAACGACATTCCAAGCGCCAAATTGTTTTTGGGGGCGAAATTCTGGTTGGGCAGGTTTTGGAGTGAAGTGAACTGGCTGGCCTCAGCGGCTGTGAAATACCCGGGCCCGGCGGAAACCGCTGTTCCCGCCTACAGCGTCACCTCTGTCAAAGCCGGTTGTTATTTTTCCAACCGCCTGTTCATGTTCTTCAAAATCTCCAACCTGTTCGATCGCGTTTATTTCGCCAATGCCGATCCTGACATTCCCCCGGCCAAAGGTTTGGATTTTTCCCTGGGCATGAACCTGAACTTCTGACCGGAAATTGGTCGATTCAGAATGGAGGTCAGTCGGGAAACGGAGCTTCACCAATCGCGATAGTAGCTGCCGTCCAGGGCCTTTTTATTTGAGTCACAGTAAACATCCCAGACATTCTGCCCGCCCCAGCGGCGGGATCCGAGTTTGTCCTGATAGGAACTAAGCCCCCAATTGTAAGAGCGGTTGATCGGGTCCAAAGGGATGCGGCGCAGAAATTTGGCCAGACGGGTCTTGTTTTTCTTGTTCTTGTATTCAATACCCGTGATCAGTATTTCCAGCTTTTCCGGATAACCGTAGGAATCCTCGTCCACTTCGATCTTGTTTTCCTCGACAAATTTCTTGTACTCATCGATTGCCGTGCGCAGGGTGCGCAAAGCCCGACGCAGGTCGATCTCTTTTTCACGTTGAAATGCGTTGTGGGCCAGGGGAATGGCGGCCACAGCCAGAATGGCGATGATCACGGTTACGGTAATGACCTCGATCAAGGTGAAGCCGCGCTGGCAGCCGGAAGTCTTGAGAAAAACCGGTAAACAACAGCTGTCTTTGCTCACATGGCGATCCTGCATGATCACGCCTCCCAGCCGGACACGTAACGGATCGGACTTCAGTTCTCTCCGTCGCGCGGCTGATTTTCCAGAACCTTATGGCTCAGCTTCATCTTGTTGTCGCGATCCAGGGCCAAGACTTTTACTTCGATCATTTGACCCAGTTTATATTCCTGACGGACATCACGGATGCGGCGATTGGAAATTTCCGATACATGCAGCAGTCCGGTCACGCCGGGCATGATCTCCACAAACAGCCCGTAATCTTCAATGCGGTTGATCTTACCGTTATAGATTTTGTTGACTTCAGGCGATCCGGTCATGGCTTCGATACGGGCGATCACTTTTTCCCCCAATTCGCGGTTGGCCGCGGCAATGGAAACCTTGCCGTCATCTTCGGCATTGATCTTGACACTATAAGTGGCCACAAGTTCCTTGATGTTTTTCCCGCCCGGGCCGATCAAATCTCTGATTTTATCAACAGGGATCATCATGGTCAGAATGACCGGAGCGTATTCGGAAAGTTTTTCGGAAGGAACGGCGATTACAGATTTCATTTTGGCCAGAATGAACAAATATGCCTTGCGGGCATCCTCGATGGTGCGGCGGATGATCTCATCGGTCAATCCCTTGATCTTGATATCCAGTTGAATGGCTGTGATGCCCTTCTCGGTACCGGCCACCTTGAAATCCATGTCGCCAAAATGATCTTCATAACCGGCGATATCGGTAAGAACCGCGAATTGATCTCCTTCCTTGACCAGGCCCATGGCTATGCCGGCCACCGGCGCCTTGATGGGCACTCCGGCGTTCATCAGGGCCAGGGTAGCACCGCACACCGTCGCCATGGATGAGGAGCCGTTGGATTCCATGATGTCGGAAACCACGCGGATGGTATAGGGAAAATTCTCACTGTCCGGGATCACTTTGCTCAGGGATTTTTCAGCCAGGTTGCCATGCCCGATCTCGCGTCGGCCGGCGCCTCTTAGGAAGCTGACTTCACCGACCGAAAAAGGCGGGAAATTGTAATGTAAAAGGAATTTTTTCTTGGTTTCATCGCCGTTCAGGTTATCCAGCCTCTGGGCATCGTCTTCTGAACCCAGGGTCACGGTCGACAGTGACTGGGTCTCGCCGCGGGTGAAAACCGCCGAGCCGTGGACGCGCGGCAGAATGCCCAATTCAATGGAAATGGCCCGGATCTCATCAAAAGCACGGTTGTCGGTTCGCTTTTTTCCCTGAAGCAAGGTCTGGCGGAAGATCTGGGTCTCCACTTTCTCAAAAGCTCCCTTGATCCTGGCGACTTCCTCATCGTCCTTGCCCTGCATGATCTCTTCCTGAATGGCCTTGATCTTCAAGCGGCGCAGTACTCGGTCCTGGGTAAAAATGGCGTCACGGATCTGGGCAGAGAACTTGCCGCGGAGATCCTCCACCAGAGCCTCGGTTTCCGGTTTGGCGGCTACGACCATTTTATCGGGATTAAGCAGTTCTTTCTGCGCCTGGCAGATATTGGCGATCACTTCCTTGGCCCGGCGCAAACCCTCCATGAATACCTCGTCAGAAAATTCATTGCCGGCGGCTTCCAACATAACCACTTCCTGCTCGGTTCCGGCCACCTGCAACACCATTTCCAATTCCTTCAGAACATCCTGGCCGGGATTGATGAAATACTCATTGTTCTTCCAGCCGATCTTCACAGCACCCAGGGGGGTGCTGAAGGGAATAGTTGAGGAGATCAGGGCTGCAGACGCGCCGATAATTCCCATTGAATCATAGTCGATGCTGAAATCAGCGGACAAAAGCATGGCGATGACCTGGGTGTCGTGATTATAGTTGTCAGCAAAAAGCGGACGGATAGGGCGGTCTATGAGCCGGGAAAGCAGCACTTCCTTTTCCGATGGCTTGCCTTCCCGTTTGAAAAAGCCGCCGGGAATTTTACCGGCGGAGTAGGTGTTTTCCCTGAAATCCACCATGAGCGGCAGGAAATCCTGGGCGGCTTTTGCCTCTTCGCGCATGTTGGCTGTGACCAGGACCATGTTGTCCTTATAAGTGAGCAGGGCAGAACCGTTCGACTGCCGGGCCCAACGATGGATATCGATTTTTAAGGTAGAACCGTCTATTTCGATCTGAATTGTTTTTTGCATATATGTCTCCTGAATAAATTTACTTTCTCAATTCCAGTTCCTGGATGATTTTCAAATATTTGTCATAATCGGTCTTGCGCAGGTAGTTCAAAAGTTTTTTTCTGGTTGAAACCATGGTCAATAAACCTTTGCGGGAATGATTGTCCTTTTTGTGGGTTTTAAAATGCTCGGTTAAATTCCTGATCCTTTCAGTTAAAATCGATACCTGCACTTCGGATGAACCCGTGTCCTTGTCGTTTATCTGAAAACGTTCGATCAGTTTTTCCTTGTTTTCCTTGGTAATACTCACAATTTCCTCCTAGTATTTATGCGAAATGAGAGTTTATTTTAACAGAAAAGAATAGGATTGTAAACAACTAAGCGAAAAACAGCCCTACTTGCTTAAATTTTTGGCAACATTTCAGAGAATACGATCTGGTGCTTTTCCAGGGTTGTGCCAAGCACTTTGTTGACCCGGGAAAGGGCCAGATTGTAATCGATCAGCGATTTCAGTTCGGCGATCTGGGCGTTGGAAAAATCACGCTGATATTGCAAAACCAGGTAATTGGTCGAAAGGCCGACCGCCAGCTTTTTTTGTTCGGCAACCAGTTTTTGGTCGGCCAATTCACGGGAAATGCGATTGGCTTCGACGATCTTGGCCGTGGTTTCCAGGTCCATGATGATCTGCTTGACCTCGGAATAGATGGTGCTCTCGGTTTTTTTCAGAAGCAGCATGGATTGCTCCAGATTCAAGCGGGCCTGGACCAGGTCGGCCCGCGCCGACGTGTTGAAAAGCGGGACGGACAACTGCAGGCCGAAGGAATAATTGCCATAGAGGTTTTTCAGCACGTCCCGCAGCGAATCATTTAAATTGCCTCCGATATCACTGATCACCGAATCGGTGGGCAGAAGGCTGAAATCCACGTCCTGGGGAGTGCCGCTCAGACCTTTTGCGTAATAGGATGCGGTCAACTGCAGGTTGGGAAGCAGTTGATTGCGAAAATAGCGAACGTCGATGTTCTTGCTCTTCAAGTCGAGCCGCACCTGCTCAATGTCAGGCCGCTTTTCCAGGGCCTCCAGCAGGAATTGGTTGAAATCAACCTGCAGGGGACTGAACAGCGGTTTGTCCTGGGGGACGATGGCTTCCCGCATCTGGCTTATATTTAAAATTCGGCGCAAATTTTCTTCATAGGTCTGGATCTGGCTGCGGGCCTGCAGGGACTCGCTTTCCCTGGATGCCACTTCAGCCTGGGCGGTCAGAATATCCATGGGAGCCGAGACGCCCACTTTAACCTGGATCTCATTCTGCTTGAGCAGGTCCTTGGCCAACTGCAACGATTTCTCCTTGACCTCGAGGTTCTGGTGCGAGTAGACCAGGTTCCAATATGCTTCTTCGGCCTGGTAGATCAGGTTGATCACCTGCTGCTTCAGGGCAAAGAGCGACATGTCCTTGTTATTCCGGGCAATATAGATGTTTCTCTTGGTGGCCGTAAGCCCGAAATTTTTTAAAAGGGGTTGAACCAGGCTGAATCTGAGCTGTGAATTATAGCGGGGATTGATATTGCTGTAAACCGAGTTGGTCGAATTGCGGGAATTATCCAGAACGATATTGAGGCTGCCCCCCAGGAGCAATCTCTGGGAAATGGTGAAGGACAATATGCCTGAATCGGCTCTTTCGATATCGGCACCAGTAAAGATACTGGAACTGGGCGTAGTGGTCGACCCGCGGCTGAGATCAAGCGTCAGGGTCGGAATGAATATCGCGGCATTCTTGTCCAAGAGCGCCTGGGATATCTCCGGGTTGGACATCTCGATTTGCAGGTCGAGATTATTTTTCAATGCCTGCTCGATTACTTCATCCAAAGACAGGGATTTGATATCCTGATCCTGGGACAGGTTCGGCAGAGTCAGTACAAGAGCAAATAAGATTATAATAAGAATATTTTTCATCCGGTGCCTCCAGTTAACAACTCAAATACGAAAATGAAACAAAAAAGTTCTTGATAACTTGCAGTCAGCCTGAATTGGCAAGGTTTTTTTTGAATGTCTACTGCAAACCTTTTTCTTTCAGCCAATCGTCATTGTAGATCGTGCTCAGGTATCGGGAGGCGCCATCGGGAAAAATGGTGACAATGCGGGCCGGGCGGCCGATCTTTTTTGCCAGCTGGCGCACCCCCCAAAGGGCCGCGCCGCACGATCCACCGCCCAATATCCCTTCGCGCCGGGCCAATTCCCTGGCTCCTTGGAAAGCCTGCTTGTCGGTCACCTGCAGCATGTCGTCGATGACGCTGAAATCGGCGCAATGGATCAGGAATTCATCACCAAGTCCTTCCAGCAGGTAGGGCCCGGGTTTGACTTTCTTTCGCTTGTGGAAATATTCATAAAAAACCGAACCCACGGGGTCCACGGCCACAACCTGGATCCTGGGGTCTTTTTCCTTCAGAAATCGGGCCGTGCCGCCGATGCTGCCGCCGGTGCCAATGCCGGCAACGAAAAAATCGATCCGGCCGCCCATCTGCTCCCAGATCTCCGGACCCGTGCCCAGGTAATGAGCTTCGTTGTTGTCGCGGTTGTTGTGTTGGTCGGGGAAATAACAATCAGGCGTTTCCCGGGCCAGCAGCGGCGTGATATTGTTGTAGCTGTATGGGGATTCGGGTGGCAGCGAGCTGTCTACCATATGGATTTCGACTCCCAACGCCTTCAGCTGGTCAAGCTTTTCCCGGCTGATGCGGTCGCGGACCACTACTTTCAGCCTATACCCCTTTTGAATGGCGATCAGGGCCAGGCCCATGGCGGTATTGCCCGAAGAGTTTTCGATGATCAGGTCGCCTTTTTTTATTTTCCCCTCTTTTTCCGCTTTTTCGATCATGTAGCGGGCAATGCGGTCCTTGCAACTGCCCATGGGATTCAGGAATTCAAGTTTGGCATAAACCTCGCCTGGAACATCACTGACCACATGGTTCAATTTAACCATGGGCGTATTGCCTATCACATCGATGAGGCTGTCATAACATTGTTTTCTGTCCATGTTTTTTTCCTTGGCAAGAATGATTGAGGAATTCAAAGTTTATATTAAATTAATGCTGCTGTAAAGAAAGGAAAAATGTGAAATTGATGAAAATCGGGCGAAACCGATTGGATATGACAAAAAAATCAGCAGACTAATCGATTTTTAACTGGAAGCCGCCGGTTTTTTTTCATGGCCGCGATAAACTTATAGTATCCGGGAGATGCAGTACAAATCCTGATGCCCAATCCGGCTGGCACATTGTCTTTGCTGGCAAATCCATTTTTCATGTTCCAGACCACCACACCGGTGACGGGGTAAATGTCGTCGGCCGCGGCACTCAGGATGCAAAGCTCGCTTTGAGCAGGGAAAACTTCGGTCGTGGCAATGCACATTCCCCGGCGGGAGACATTAACGGTAACCCCCATCTGCTCGAAGCCGTTTTGATTGATATCGACCAGCAGGCTCTTGTTTATTCTTTTGTCTTTTCTTTTGGTCATAATTACACACCTGGAAATAATGGTGCTCGGGCCAATTCAAAAATGAAGTAGCAATTCGCATGCCAACCTCGATCACAGGCGCCGGCTATGAAATTTTTCCTGTCAACGGGCGACATTGCTCTCCACTGCTCACTTTTGGCACAGCCTTCACCAATGGACAAGGTCATTCTGCACTAAGTCGGACGAAGGAATTGGGTAATTTATTTACAAGTAACACCTCAAATTCACATAATAAAAAATATTTTGTTGACAGGAGGAAAATGTAATGCTATATTATTGATATTGTTTTGATATCTTTTAGCTATTAGGAGGTTTTATGACAAACGAAAAACAAGGGAATTCAAGCAAGGGCTGGGTCGCGGTTGGCATTCATGCGTTGCTGCTTGTCACACTTATTTGGCTTTTTTTTAATTCCGCGCTGGCCAATAACTGGTCATTACTGGGAATTGTCGTCCAAAGCATATTACTTATTGCGGTCAGCATGATCCTGCCCATGGGGTATTTCACATTGCAGCCCAACGAAGCCAAGGTGCTGGTGCTCTTCGGCAAATACAAGGGGACGGTGCGCAGTGACGGATTTCACTGGACCAATCCCTTGCAACTCACCTATCCGCGCTCCACCTATACCCTTTCCCTGCGCATCCGTAATTTCGAAATTGACAAGCTGAAGGTCAATGACAAACGCGGCAATCCCATAGAGATCGCCGCGGTCGTGGTCTGGCATGTAGAAGACACTGCTCACGCCCTGTTCGATGTCGACCATTACGAACACTACGTCAAGATCCAGAGCGACGCCGCTTTGCGCCACCTGGCCAATTGCTACCCTTATGATCACGGCGAAGAAGAAGAAATGACCCTGCGCAGCGGCATGGACGAAGTGGCCCAGGTCTTAAAAAAGGAACTCCAGGAGCGGCTGGCCAAAGCCGGAGTGCGCGTAGAGGAAACCCGGCTCACCCATCTGGCCTACGCGCCGGAAATCGCCAATGCCATGCTGCGCCGCCAGCAGGCTGAAGCCATCATTGCCGCCCGCCGCAAGATCGTGCACGGCGCAGTTTCCATGGTGGAAATGGCGCTGGAAGACCTGGAAAGCAAAAATGTGGTCAACCTGGACGAAGAACGCAAGGCGGCCATGGTCAGCAACCTGCTGGTGGTACTGTGCGGCGAATCGGAAGCCACGCCTGTGATCAATACCGGCACCCTGTACAAATAAGCAGTCAGTCATCCGTCCATGCCTGCCAAAAAGTCATTCCTGTTGCGCCTCAGCCAGGAGATGTGGGAAGAATTGGAACGCTGGGCCGCCGACGATTTCCGCAGCGTCAACGGCCAGATCGAATCCATCCTGCACGAGGCCATCGGCCGGCGCCGTAAAAAAGCGCCGCCCGCCGACAGCCAGGCCGGACAAACACCAGCCAAGGAGGAACAATGAAAAACGGCATATGCCCCCGCTGCGGGGGGAAAGAGGTTTTCAACGGCAGCTCCGTGTCCAACAAGTCGGGAATGCAACACAGCAACACCATCCCGGTTTCGCTTTTGCGGACCGCCTCGCTCAACAATTTCGTCTGCGGCCAATGCGGCTATCTGGAAAGCTATATCGCCAAGGACAAGGACCTGGCCGCAATCAAAAAAAAATGGCCTTTGGTTTTTTGATGAATAGGGAAATTACAAATCATGGATTCATTTCCAATAACCGGCCGTTATATGAATTTTTCCAATAAGCGAGCTGCTTTATGGGCTGTTTTCAATGGGAACTGGGGTGAGTGACGGGATTCGAACCCGCAACGATCGGATCCACAATCCGATACTCTACCGTTGAGCTACACTCACCGCGCCCGGCTATTGTATAGCATTCTCCCCCCGGCTGTCAACATGGCTCGAGTTCCCGGTACGCGCTGTTTCCGACCGATCAGAGAGGCTTTCTCCCGCCGCCGGCATGAACTCTGGATTTTTTGAACCGACATCGGTATAATGGGCAGCATCAAGAGCAAGGAAAACAAAAAATGAAAAAAGCAAAGGTCGCAATTTTAAGGACCAGGCCGGAAACCGTCCTGGATGATTACATCCGCCTCTTCGAGCTGGCCGGCGGTCCCGACCAGCTTGACAGGAGCCGCACTACCATCATCAAGGACAACATCTCCTGGCATTATCCCTTGCCATCAGCCAATACCACCCCCTGGCAGCTGGAAGCGACCATCCTGGCCCTGAAAAAGAACGGCTTCAACGACATCGCCTGCGTGCAGAACAAGACCGAGGTGACCAATGCCTTCAAGGGCGAGGACCTGAACAATTATAAGCCGATATTCGCAGACCACGGCATAAAAGTTCTGTTCAATTTCCGCGCAAAGGACATGGAATGGGTGCAATACAAACCCAAAGCCAAGATGCATGTTCTGGATAAAATTTACGGTGACGAACTGCGCATTCCCGATTATTTTTTTGGCAAAAACATGGTCCACCTGCCCACGGTCAAATGCCATATCTATACCACCACAACCGGCGCCATGAAAAACGCTTTCGGTGGCCTGCTCAACCACAAACGCCACCAGACCCACACCCACATCCACGACACTCTGGTGGACTTGCTGGCCATCCAGAAGGAGATCCACCCGGGTTTGTTCTGTCTGATGGACGGAACCATGGCCGGCAATGGCCCGGGTCCGCGCGTGATGACCCCTGAGGAAAAAAACGTTATTCTGGCCAGCGCCGACCAGGTGGCCATTGATGCCGTGGCCGCCAAACTGATGGGCTTCGACCCCATGTCCATCCGCTACATCCGCCTGGCCCACGAAAGCGGGCTGGGCATCGGTAAACCCGAAGAGATCGAAATTGTCGGTGACCTGGACGCAGCCAGGGAAAACTGGAATTTCCAGGTTGGTTTCTGTTTTCACAAGGTCGTAGGCTGGTTTACCTGGTTCGGCCCCACCCGCTTCCTGCAGAAAGCCATGACCCGCCCGCCCATCCTCTACCTGGGAAATTTTTATTCATATTTTTATCACGACGTTCTGCACTGGCCTTTCAAGGAGAGCAAGATCTACAAGCGCTGGCTGAAATCATCAAGCTGGGGACGCTTGTTCCAGCAATACCTGGACGAGGGATCGCTGAGAGGGAAAAACTAGTTCGAGGTTCGACGTTCAAAGTTCGATGTTGAAGAGAATGAACTTCACTTGGTAATCCTTTTTGCAAAGCACACAACTCATCCCCCCGCCCCTTCTCTTTCCAAGAGAAGGGGAGAAAGCAACGAAACGGCCCCTCTCTTCACAAGAGAGGGGGTTGGGGTGAGTTATAAAGAGTTGTAGGACGGGGGCTTAGCCCCTTTTATTCCTACCGGATCGCATAAGAAATAATATATTCGAAGTGACCCGGAGTACCCGGCACTTTAGGTTCATTCTCCGACCAATCGCCCTTCAAGCCGGCTTCGGCAGCCGCCAGTTGAAAGTGACAGATGGCAATGCCCATGTCGATGCGCTGCAGGTCGGCTTTTGGCATCAAGGCGCTGTAGGCCCTGTCCCGGTCCAGGAAAAAATGAAAGGATTCATCAAGGAAAACAATGCGCCAGGGTTGCTTGTTGGAAGCAGAAGGAGCCAGGCGCACGCACTCTAAAACCGGTGACCATTGCGGCAATTCCTCATATAGCCAGGGCGTTTGCCAATCACCAGCAAAAAAAAGTCCGGCTGGCCCCTTGCGCAGGTTGCCCTTGGCGCTCCAGCGTACCAGGCGGTCGCGCAGGGATCGTTTCACGTCCGGACGACCCACGGCCACCACCGCCGGCAACAGCTCATCCGCACCCATACCCAGAACCCTGCCGAAATTTTTGCGGTCAAAGATGCCGCCGATCCAGCAGCTGCCCAGGTCAAGCGCAGTGGCATAAAGGACAGTTGCCTCCAGGGCGAACCCGATGTCCTCCCAGGGGCGCGGCGCGTTTTTTTTGACCAGGGCGCTCAGGTAAAAACGCACCCCTTTGATCATTCCGTAACTGCCGGTGGAGAACATGCTTTCAGCTTTAACTTTTTCCCCGTCGATGATTCCAAAGCGGAGTCGGTTTTTAAAGGGCAGCGCCAGACCGGCCGGAAATTTCTCCAAAGCTTCCAGCATTCTGCTTTCCAGGCCGCGGCCATCGAAACTGCGGCAGGAAACCCGTTTTTTTATCAGTTCCGCTACGGGCTGATCAAAAGTGATGTTCTTGGCCATGGAAAAAGTATAGCACATTTATTTTCCTTGCCGTAAGGCGCGAATCCATTTATAATGCCCCTGCCGGCCGCGCCCGTAGCTCAAAGGATAGAGCGGCAGCCTTCGAAGCTGCGCGTTGGGAGTTCGAGTCTCTCCGGGCGCAAGCGGTTCGGCAACAAAATTTTTTTCTTTTTTTGCTGAGATTGTTGAACAAAACTTTTATTTAATTGTGATGACCATCAAAAGGATTGCCTTGTTGATCTTGCTGACCCTGGCGCTTCAGGCCGGAGACAACTTCATACGCATTGAATTTCCCAACGGCGGCGAAGTTCTGCAAACCGGCTGCCAGGTCCGGATTAAGTGGCAGTCGTTGGGCGTAAGCGGCAACGTGGCCATCCTGCTTTTTAAAAGCGGCGAACAATACGCGATCATTGCCGAATCGGTCCCAAACAGCGGTGCCTACGATTGGCAAATAACGACCGCTGTGCCCGACAGCGGCCAATACCGGCTGCGTATCTGTCTCTTGAAGGATTTGCGCGTCAACGATTTTTCCGACCGTGATTTTGCCATAAAAAAGTAATATTTCCTGTTTATTGCCCATCTGAAATGTTATAATCGATTTTACTTTTTTGTCCCCATGGGGACAGGCAGTCATGGAAAAAAACATCATTCTCAAAGGCATCCGCACCAACAATTTGAAAAACATCGATGCCGCCATTCCCCTGGGAAAGATCACCGCCATCGTCGGCGTCAGCGGCGCCGGCAAATCATCACTGGCCTTTCACACACTGTACGCCGAGGGCTACATTCGTTACATTGAATCCATTTCTCCATATATCCGGCAATTTCTCGATCAGATCGAAAAGCCGGATATCGACCTGATCGAGAACCTGCCTCCGGCTATCGCCTTCCGCCAAAAAAAGCCGCACAAAAATCCTCGCTCCATCGTAGCCACGGCTTCCGATATTTTCGATTATTTGCGTATCCTCTACGCCAAGATCGCCGATTTTTACTGCCCGGGTTGCGGCGCTAAAATAAAAAAATTCAGCATCGATGAAGTGGTCCAGGAATTGCTCGCGCTCGGCCCCGGCCAACTGCAAATTTGTTTCTCCTATAAAGGAGACATTCCATTCCTGATTAACCGCGGCTACACCTTTCAGGTCCGGGACGGTCACAGCTCCGGCATCGACGGCAAAAACAAGAACAAGCCGATATTGGTGCTCATCGACGAACTGGATAATCGGCCGCAAGACCGCAGCCGCATTTTCGAAGCAGTCGACAGCGCCATGGCCATGAGCAGGAACATCATCACGGTTTTTCACAACCGCAAACCCTGCCATTTCCCTTTCGGTCTCTTCTGCCCCCGCTGCCAGATGGAATATGAAAGCCCCGATGAAAACCTGTTTTCCTTCAACAGCGCCCGGGGCGCCTGCCCGGAATGCAAGGGTTTCGGTGACGTGCCGGCCATCGACGCGGACCTGGCCCCCTGTCCGGCTTGCGGCGGCAGCCGCTTCAATCCCCTGGTTTTGTCATTCCGCATTCAGGGGCGGACCATCGCCAATTTTCTGGCCCTGACCATCGGCGCCGCTTATGACTTCATCAAGGCTCTGGACAAAAACTGTTATCAGAATAAAATAGCCCCTGACGTTTTCACTGAAATTGCCGCCAAGCTGAAATTCCTGATCCAGAGCCGCCTGCACTACATCCCGCTGAACCGGCCGACATTCACCCTTTCCAAGGGCGAACATCAACGCATCAATCTGGCATTCATTATGGGTTCTACCCTCTCCGATTCGCTCCTGATCATCGACCAACCTTCGGCCGACCTGCACCCGGCCGATTACGAAAAGATGAATTTTTTTCTGCAAAAACTGAAGAAGAACGGCAACACCATTGTACTGGTCGAACACAACCCGCGCCTCATCCATTTTGCCGACCATGTTATCGAACTGGGGCCGCACGCCGGCAGCCAGGGCGGGCGAGTCATCTTCAGCGGCAGCAAGGAGGAATTCTTCCATTCGCAAACCACGATAACTCAGAAATATTTCCATATTAAAGCTCAGGTCTCCCCTGAAAAAAAATTCGTTCCCGGGTTCATGACGTTCAAAAACGCCTGCGCTCACAATCTGAAAAATTTAAGCCTGCAAATTCCCCGCCAGGCATTGACGATTATCGCCGGGGTCAGCGGGGCCGGCAAGAGCACACTTTTATATAATGAGATCTATCTTAAAAACAAACGCGTTCCCGGCATCAGTGAGACCGTTCACATCGACCCGGGAATCAGCCACATGCGCGGCAGCACCAATATCGCAGGCTTTTTTGATATCTTCGCCCCGATAAGGGAATTCTTTGCCGCTTTGCATTCCAGTCGCCTGCTCGGGTACCTGCCCGGTCACTTCTCGTTCAATTCGCCATTGGGACGCTGCCCGGAATGCAAGGGCCGGGGTTATCTGGAAATCGAAATGCAGTTTTTGCCGGCCGTAAAAAGCGTTTGCAGCCATTGCCGCGGCAGCGGCTTCGCCCCCGATGTGCTGAAAATCACCCACAAGAACAAAAGTATTGCCGACGTTCTGGCCCTGAACGTCAAGGAATTCAGCGGCGTTTTGGGTGCCGCGATTCCGCAGGTCAAGACCGTTTTAAGCAACCTGCAGGACAATGACATGGGCTACCTGCAATTGGGGGAAAAACTTGGCAGCCTGTCCACAGGCGAACTGCAAAAACTCAAATTGCTTAAATACTTGAACCAGGAAAAAACGGATGTGCTCTTCCTGCTGGATGAGCCGTCCTTCGGCCTGCACGGCTATGACATCGCCGTACTCCAGAAACTCATCGCCAGGCTGCTGAACAACCGCAACACCGTGGTGGCCGTCGAGCACAATCAGGCCCTGATCGCCGCCGCCGATTATGTTGTCGAGCTCGGTCCCGAGGGAGGCGCCAGGGGCGGGCAGCTTATTTTCAGCGGCAGTCCGATCGCCATGCTGCGAAGCACGAAATCGCTGACCGGACAATATCTGAAAAAATATTTAGAAAACACTTGACAAAAACATATTATCAAATTAAATAAAGACAATATTAAAACTGAAAAGGAGTGATTGCCGATGGAACAGTTGGAAATCATATCGTGGCAAACGCTTGATACGCTAAAAGCCGCAGCCACAAAAGTCATTGAAGTGATCGGAGACCTGGACACAGATGAGCACATGTCTATTTTTTGCTACATCGAGGACGACTATCTGGAACTTTTCTATAGTGAGTTGGATGCCAATTTCATCCGCCACTACGAAGATGAAGATGAGTTTTACAAAGCCATTGAAACCCGTAAAAACGAATTCGGCGAAGAGGATTTCGAAACCATGAACTATTACGAAGGAGATGAGAATTTCGGCGACGAGGAATCCGAAGAGGACCTGGATGGTTTCGATTTAAAGGATGACGAAGAGGACGAGGATTACTAAGCGCCGGCAAACCATTCAAGCCGGAGCCTGAATGTCAAAAGATCTTCCCGAGAGGGAAAGCAAGAAAAAATGGATCGATTATTCTTCGGTTGGCTTGATGTTTCCAGCCTCCATTCTTGTCGGTTTTACTATCGGCTATTTATTGGACAAATGGTTGAAAACCGATCCTTATCTCACCATTATTTTCATCATTTATGGAATCCTGGCCGGTTTTTTCAACCTTTTTTCCGTAACCCGCTCACATGAACCAAAAAAGTGATGATGATTTATTCAAAGACCTCATACGCATTACTGCCGGCGCAGAAATCCTGGCTGCTGTTCTGATTTTTTTTTTTACAAAGAACATCATTTATAGTATAATTTCCCTTACGGGCGCCGCTATCGGTATTACCGGCTTTTTCATACTGATCCGGCTCACAAACCGCGTACTGAAAAAAGGCAAGGACAAAACGATGTTTTTCTTAACAGGCTTGGCGAAATTGTTCGTTATTACCGGAACATTTTTTATCATCCACCGCCTGGCCAATAACGGCATTGTTTTTTTCATCCAGGGACTGGCGATGATTTATTTGGGTATTGTCGGGGCGGGAATTCAGCGTTTATGCAAAAACCTTTTCCATGGAACATAATCCCTTATTCGCCGTCTGGATCAATGGCTTCCTGAAATCCACCGCCGCCATTGCTGGCATTCATTTTAAAGGGGATCCCCTTCCCGCCCATGTGATCATGGCCATGATCGTCACCCTGATCCTGGTGATTTTTTTTAAACTCGCCGTAAAAAATCTTGCCATGTTCCCAACCAAAATGCAGACCCTTCTGGAATCCATTTACCTGGTTTTCCGCAATATAGTTGACGACATGATCGGCACAGAAGGACGGAAATTCATTCCCGCTCTGGGAACCTTGGGGTTGTTCATCGCCCTTTCCAACCTGCTGGGGCTTTTGCCTGAAATGGCCTCGCCCACAGCCAATCTGAACGCCCCGGCCGGCTGCGCTATTTTCATCTTTCTGTATTACCACTCTCAGGGAGTAAAAAAACACGGTTTTTTCGGTTACTTGAAAACATTTACCGGACCGGCCTGGTGGCTGGGCTGGCTGTTCACACCAATAGAAATCATCTCCCACTTTTCCCGGCCCTTGTCACTGACCGTCCGGCTTTTCTGCAATATTTTCGGCGAAGACCTGGTAATCATCACCCTGGTCGCACTGGTACCTTTTTTCGCGCCACTGCCCATGATGGCCATGGCCATTTTCACATCCTTGCTTCAGGCTTATATCTTTATAATGCTGTCGTCGGTATATCTCGCCGGCGCCATTGCATCGGAACACTAATAATAGGAGGAAAACGCTTATGAGAAAAAAATTATTCCTGGTCGTTGCCGGACTACTCACCCTGACAGCACTGCTGCCGGCGCAGGGTGTGGAAAAATCCATGCCCCCCACATCCTTGTTTTTTTGGACCATCCTTTGCGGCAGTGTCTGCCTGACCGTGGCGGCCATTATGGGCATATTCGGTCAATCCAAGGCTTTTTGCAATGCATCAGACAACATAGCCCGCAACCCGGCCTCTGCCGATTCCATCCGCGGCCTGCTGATCATCGCCCTGGCCCTGATGGAGTCCCTGGTCATCTATGTTCTGCTCATTGATCTGATTCTGTTTTTTGTCAATTGGGGCAAATACACGGTCCAGTGATTTGGCGATAACAGGAATGGCCCTGGCGCCCTCCCTGTTGTCAGACAATGAAAAGCAAGAAAAGCACCTCGGCGCCGTTAAGAATTCTGAAAAGCGCCTGGCTGGCGCTTAAGTGCTTTTTGCACGAGAACGGCATCGACAAATCTTCTATCCTGGCTTACTATTCGATTTTTTCATCTTTTTTTCTGCTGATCTTTTTTTCCTACCTGTTTTCCGGATTCATGGGCACTCCGGACGACGCCCTGCAAAACATCTATCCGTTTTCACCGGAGTTTTTCCAACAGATCGCCCCGGTTTTTTTCAACCACGCCAGCGAATTGAGCGATAGGATCAGCCACTTGGGACTGTTCGGACTGGGAGTGTTTTTGTTCATGGGCATCCTGGTATTTAAAAAAATTGTCCGCTTCGTCAATGACATGTTTTTCATCAATACCAAGCGCAGCTTTTTCATCAGAAGGATAAAGGAATTCGGATTGCTTATCATTGTTGTCATCCTGATCGTTTCTTCTTTTTTAATAACCGGGCTAATTTCGACCATCACCACAGTTTTCAGGGAATACGAGGCCTCAAGCTTCATCGATTCCACTTTGATTCAGGCAACCAACGGGTTTCTCATCAAATACCTCTTGCCATTCCTGATCACTCTGTTGTTTTTTTACATCTTGTTCAAGTGGATCCCGGAAAAAAAAGTCGCGGTAGGGGCGGCATTCACTGCCTCACTGTTTTCAGCCCTGTTGTGGGAAACCATCAAAAGGGCATATACTTACTACCTGGTGCACGTGTCCTTGCTGCGCAAAATGCAGGATCCGATCGTGGCCATTATCCTGTTCGGATTCTGGATGGAGCTCACCATGGGCATAATGCTCTATGGAGCAAAAATGACCTATCTTCTGGACAAGGAGAAAAATGCCTGAACTGAAAGAACTTGCCGCCCTTGTCGGCGGCGTGCTGCGCGGCAACGGCTCCCTTGAGATCAAGGGGATCCAGGCACTGACCAAGGCCGGTCCAAGCGATATTGCCTTTGTATCCAGGGAAAAGGGAAACAAGGATATTGCCGATGTGCGGGCCGGCGCCCTGATCGTCGTCGCGGACAGTCCGGTCGCCTACGCCGACCTTATCTTGGTCTCCGATCCCCACCTGGCTTTCGCCCGCTTGCTGGAATACTTCCATCCCCGGATGCCCTTCTGCACTGGTATCGCCGCCAACGCCGACATTTCCGCAAAGGCCCGGCTGGGAGCCAATGTCCGGGTCGGCCCTTTTTCTTTTGTCGGCGCCGACAGCCAGATCGGGGCCGAAACGGAAATTCACGCCAATGTGACCATTTATCACAATGTCAAAATCGGCCGCGAATGCCTGATCTATTCCCAGGCGGTCATCCGTGAAAACGTGGAAATCGGCGACCGGGTGATCATCCATCCCGGGGCGGTCATCGGGGCCGACGGTTTCGGTTTCGGGCGCGACGCCGAGGGCGCGGCGGTCAAGATCCCCCAGAAAGGCAAAGTGATCATCGGCGACGGTTGCGAGATCGGCGCCAATACCTGCATCGACCGCTCGACCATCGAGGAAACGGTTTTGGCCGAAAACGTCAAGTTGGACAACCTGGTGCAGATCGGCCACAATGTCCGCATCGGCAAAAACACGGCCATTTCCTCGCAAACCGGCATTTCGGGTTCCACGCAGATCGGCGCCCAGGTGATCATGGGCGGGCAGGTGGGTATCGCCGACCACGTCCAGATTGCCGACGGGGTCATGATCGCGGCCAAATCGGGCGTCACCGGATCAATCAAGACGCGAATGATCGTCGCCGGCATCCCGCACCAGGATATCGCTTCCTGGCGCAAGAACATGGTATTGGCCAGGAATTTGGCCGCCTGGAAGGATCAATTGCGTATCATCGAAAAGAAAATCAAGGAATTGGAGGGAAAATGAAAAAAAATCTATTCATCATGATCTTTTTGCTGGCAGCAGTGCTGGTTGCCAAGCCGACCATCAAATTCAAAAGCGCGGTCATTGATTTCGGCGAGGTGAACAGCGGCAAAATAGTGGATATTAATTTTGAATTCGAAAACGCGGGCACGGATATCCTTATTATCAAGAACGTGGTCCCCGCCTGCGGCTGCACCGCCACCGCCCTGGCCAAAAAAGAATACCAGGCCGGGGAAAAAGGTACGATCTCCAGCAAATTCAATACCAGCGGCTACAACGGCAAGGTCGTCAAAACCATCACGGTTACCAGCAACGATCCGGACTCTCCGGAAGTACGCCTGACCATAAGCGGCACCGTGACCTTGAAGGATTTTGCCCAGGCAGAACTCAAACCCGACCATTTCTCCTTCGGCAGCGTCAGTATCGGAAAAACCTACACGCGCAAGCTCAACCTGAGCAACAGCGGCAACATGGACCTGCGCATCCTCGAGATCAGCTGCCCCCCCGAGGTCTCCCTGGAATTCAAAACCAACATACTGGCCCCCAAAAAGAGCAGCGAGATCACCCTGCGCTTCACCCCTTTTGAAAAGGCGAATTTCAACAGCATGGTCAAGATCCGCACCAACGACTATCGCAATCCCTACGTTTTCATCAGGTTGGAAGCCCTGCTTCTGGATCAGCGCGGCGCTCAAGCCCAAGTAGACTGATCATCGCCCCGCGGCCGGCGGATCAGGCAGCTCATACAGTTTGGCCAGATAGGAACCTGGCCTGGCGCCGAGTTTTTTCGCCTTGGCGAGGATTTGGGCCAGCCGCTTCTGCAAGGCGGGGTCTGAAAACGGCAGGCCGTCCAGCTCATGGACGAATACCAGCGCCGCCACGTAATCGGGTTCGAGGTCCAGGGCGGCCAGGGCCTGATGCCGGGCTTCCCGGCGGCGGCCGAGCTCGCGCAGGACGACAGCCTGCTGCAGTTTTAAAAACGGCTTGAAGGGATCATTTTCTTCGGCCCGGCGCAGGGGCGCCAGTATCTCTTCACCCAAAGCCGGGTACTGGATAGGTTTGGCCAAGAACTCCCTGTACAATGCCGATTCCAATAAAAGTGCGGCATTGCCATAACCATCCAGTTTTTGGGCCTGACGCAGGTTGGCAACGGCGTCAGCCCAGGCCTCCAGGCTGGCTTGCGTTCTGGCGAAAGCACCCAGTACTTCAGCTTTGGCCAGAGGCACCCTTTCGTCCAGGGGACTGAAAAGCGCCGCACGCTTGAGCAGGGCAAAACGGCGTACAATGTTTTTTTCAGCAAACGCAGAATCCAGAAAGTTGTCTGCCAAAAAAGGAGACAGGTACAGGGTGACAACCAGAAAAATAAGCAAAGATGAAAAAAAGATCCGCAAGCCTGGCTGAATTGATATAAATTTCTGACGCACGACAAGAAAGTCATGCAGCAATAAAAACATAATCAAAATGAAGAAGAAATTGAAAAGGCAATTGATCAGAAGCATCTGCAGCAGCAGAAAACCCAGCAGCAGCTTGGGCAGGTCGAACCAGGGGGGCGAAAGCATGCGCCGGATGGCAAAAAAGAGGAAGGCCATGACCAGGACCAGGCCGGGCAAGCCGTTCTCGGCGATGACCTTCCAGTAATCACTGTGCGGCGACTCGGGAACTTTGCCGAAGTGCGACGGCCCTTTCTGTTGGGGAAAATTGAAGCGCCCAGCTGCCTCCATGAACAGGTCGGGACCCACCCCGGTCCAAAAATGATGGCGGAACATGCGGGCCGACATGCTCCATATATCCAGCCGGTTCAGAACATAGGGGTCCTGGTGCAGCGAATGCACTACCATGCGCCGCAGGGGATTGGGCAACAGCACCAGCAGCACCAAGATGGAAAAAAAGTACACCAACCACCGTCGCTTCCGGGCAAGGATCATGACCGCGGCGAACATGGCCAATCCCAGAAAAGCAGCCTTGGAAGCACTTATGATCACGGCCAGGCAATTAATCCCCAGCAGAACGAGGTCGGCATGACCGTATCTTTGCAGCAGGGCATGGAGAAAAACCAGGGCGGCCAATGCCGAAACAATGCCTTGCAGAATGGGATTTTTTAAAATTTGCGCGGCCGGACCGCTGCCGCCCCGCCATACAAAGAAAATCAGCACGACCAGTGACGAGACTGAAATCAGCACGGCCAGCAGACGCAGGTAGCGGCCCGTGTCGCTTTTTTCCAAATAAAACAGGATGAACCACAGCGAAACCAGGAGAATATCACCGACAAATAAAAGCGACTTGAAAGGATGCGGAGAAAAAAAAGTGCTGAAGATGAACATGGCATTGAACAAGAGCAGAAATGAGGAAAAACGGGTCAGAGTGATATTTTTGAGCGTGATGACTTTCCGCAAGGTAAAGGCAGCCAGCAATAAAGAGAAGCCAAGAAAATACAAATAGGATTGCTTGGCGGGAAAGAGCAGTGCCCACCCGGAAAGGACTGAAAATTCAACTTCCTGAAAGCGCGGGCTACCTGGCAAAATTTGCTTTAATAAATTCATACCACCTCTGGTATTGCCTGTTTTTCTTGTCGGCAGCGGCTGCCTGACGGGCGTGAACCAAAGCTGTCAGGTAAGCGCCGCGGCGCTGGGCCGCTTGCGAAAGCCGGTAATTGGCATACGCTTGCTCCGGGTAAATTCGCAGCACTTTTTTCAAGATCCGCTCGGCCTTGGAATAATCATTTTGCTGCCAGGCAATATGGGCCAGGCCCAGCCAGGAACGGAAGGCCCGGGGACTGATAGCCAGGGCGCGGCGGTAATGGGCTTCGGCCTGAACCAAGTCCTGGCGGCCGAGCCAAAGATCGGCGGTTTTTTGTTGAGCGGCGCCGGCTTCGTTGACCAGCAGTGCGACGGCCAGCAGGGCGGTCACGGCAAAATGACGCAGCCGCAGCGGGAACTCTACCCTGACGAGTTGGGAAAACACTACGACAAAACTGATCCCGGCCGCGAAAAAGTAATTGCCCACATCGAAAATATTGAAAAGCAGGACAAGGATGGCAGCTGACGCGAACAAGGCGTTTTCAGGGTGCAATAAATTTACCAGGTTTTTTTTGAGGAAAAAAAAGGAAAGGGCGATCAGCACAAGGAACAGGGGAACTCCGGATTCCGCCGCCAGCTGCAGGAAAAAATTGTGGGCATAGATTGAGGCGGGTTCGCCGGGATAAATGTGCGCCGGCACCGCGGCCTCGTAATTGCCCAGCCCCACACCCAGCAGCGGCGCCGCGGCGATCACGCGGCTGGCCTGCAGCCAGTTGGCGAAGCGCAGCTTGAGCGGGGCCAGCTCCCGGGCCTCGGAAAAGCGCAGGGCCGTCACCGCAAAGAAGATCAGGGCCAGCACCATGAGCAGCGGCGCCAGGTACCTGATCTTGAAAACACCCGATACGAAAAGATAGAACAGCACGGCCAGGGTGAAGAAAATGATGCCGCCGAAGGACTGGGTCAAGACCAGGTTGACGGCCCCCAAGAGCAGCAGGACAGACCAGAAGATCCGGCCCCAGCCCCGGGCCCGGTAGAGATAGTGGACGATGCAGATCAGCAGCAGGCCGCAGACCATGGCGTACAGGGTGGGCAGGGGGAAGATCGAGAAAATGCGGCCGGAGGTAACCCGGACACGCAGTGCCTGCGCAAAAAATGAATGCAGCGAATCAGGCTGCCCGAGAATGAAGGGGAAGATAATGAATTTCTGGGCGATGCCGTAAGGGAAGACGATCAGGGCGATGCCGGCGCTGATGGGGGCCAGGATCTTCTGCAGGTTGACGCGGCGACAGAAAAAAAACAGCGCCAGCAAGAATAAAAAATAAGTGAGGCGCAGAAAGAATAAAGGTTTGACGCCGCTGGCCGAAAAATTAACCAGCAAAAAAAAAGCGGCTGGAAAATATTTCCAGCCGCTTTTCAGCAAAGAACGTGTCAGGCTTATCTTTTGACTACCGGGCCGTAGGTGAAGAGACCGTTGGAATAGGCGATGTCGTTGTTGAAATCGGAAAGGGCGGTGCAATCATACAGGGCGGGGGTCGGGGGGGTCAGGGCAGCAGCCTGGGGTCCGCGGCCGCCGGAGTAAATGGTGTACTGGTCGCCAGCGGGGGTTTCATACAGGAAACGGTTTCCCCAGCCGTCGGTCTTGGGGCAGATCTTGATGTAGAACGGCTCGAAATAAACGGCACCGGCGTTATTGGAAACGAAAGTATCGTCCTGGGGTGCGAAGGACCAATCGGTTACATAACTTTCGATGGCGCTGCCGATGGTCTTCAGGTCGCCCATGGTCGCTTTCTGCTTGCCTTTCTGCAGGGCAACCAGAAGGTTGGGGATGGCGATCGCGGCGATGATGCCGATGATGGCCACAACGATCAGTAATTCAATCAGGGTAAAACCTTTTTTGTTCATCAGAACCTCCTTAAGGATCTGCTATTTACAAGCAATTTACCTGCCAAGTCAAACACACAAGCAGGCAAAAGGTTTCCAAGCCTTACCACATTGCAAGATGCCAATATCGGTCACAAGAAGTGACAATTTTTGTCAAAACCTCTCATGCATAAACAGAATTTGCATGGGAGCATGAAAATGATGTATGATTAGTTGTATCTGGCTTGGAACACTCAACCAGGACAAAGGAGATAAATCCATGCAATTCATCGATCTGGCAGCCCAGCAGAAAAGGATACGACCGCAAATTGAAGCCGGTTTCAGAAAAATTCTGGACCACGGCCAATACATCCTGGGACCGGAGATCTGCGAACTCGAAGACAAACTGGCCGCTTTCATCGGCGTCCCGTACGCCGTTTCGGTGGCCAGCGGCACCGACGCCCTGCTCATGCCGCTAATGGTTGAAAACATCGGCCCGGGCGACGCCGTATTTACCAGCACTTTCACATTCATCGCCACGGCCGAGGTCATCCGCCTGCTGGGGGCCACACCGGTGTTCGTGGATATCGATCCGGAAACATTCAATATCGATCCGCAAAAACTCGAGGCAGAAATAGAACGAGTTGAAACCGAGAAAAAATTAAAGCCGCGGGGCATTATCCCGGTCGACCTGTTCGGCCAGCCCGCAGATTACCAGGCCCTTCAGGCCATTGCCGACAGGTACAGTATGTTTATCCTGGAAGATGCCGCCCAGAGCTTCGGTGCCAGCCATAAAGGCAAAAAAGCCGGGGCCCTGGCCAAGGTCGCAGCCACCAGCTTTTTCCCGGCCAAGCCGCTGGGCTGCTACGGGGACGGCGGCATGATCTTCAGCGACGACAGAAAGATTTACGAACAGCTCCTCTCCATCCGCGTGCACGGCCAGGGGGCCGACAAGTACACCAACGTGCGCGTGGGCATCAACGGCCGCATGGATTCCCTGCAGGCGGCGGTTCTGCTGGCCAAAATGGAAATATTTGCCGAAGAGATGGAACTGCGCCAGCAAGCAGCCGCCCGCTACAGCACATTGCTCGAGGGAATAGTGAAGGTGCCCCGCATTCTGCCCGAAAACATCTCGGCCTGGGCCCAGTATTCGGTACTCCATCCCCGGCGCGATGAGATGATCAAGAAATTGCGCGAAAACGACATCCCCACCGCCATATATTATCCCATTCCCTTGCACCTGCAGCAGGCCTTCGCCGACCTGGGTTACCGGAAAAACGACTTCCCGGTAGCCGAAAAGATCGCCGGAGAGATATTCAGCCTGCCCATGCACCCCTACCTGGAAAAACAGGCCCAGGAAAAGATAAGTGAGATCATAAGACAGTTCTGAATCATTTGCGGCCGATAATATGGTAAAATAAATCATATGAGCCATGAAAAGCAAATGTGACAGAATGGATTTGGATGAAGTTTCAAAGAAAGAAAAAACACATCTCCCTGAGATTTTCTACGAACCAGACAATTCGCTAAAAAATGGATACTTCGCCATGTTCGCTGAAATTACAAGGGAAATCAAAAATAGCCGCTGGCTGATAATCCAGTTGTTTAAACGGGACCTGCTTGCCACATATAAACAATCATTCATCGGCATATTCTGGGTATTGATTCTACCGCTGGTCAGCGTATTGACATTTATTATCTTGAATCATTCCGGGATCTTCACAGTAGGCCAACTTGATGTCCCCTATCCATTGTTCGCCGTGTGGGGACTGACCTTCTGGCAGACTTTTTCGACAGGCCTGCTTGCCGCTTCCAATTCTCTTGTCAAAGCAGGCGCGATGGTGGTAAAAATCAATTTTTCCAAGAAGGCCCTGGTAATCGCTTCAGCCTGCCAAGCGTTGATTCCCCTGGCCGTACTTACCACTTTGTCTTTTCTATTATGCCTTGTTTATGGTTTTCTTCCCACCATGTGGATAATACTCATCCCCATTCTTGCCCTTCCCCTGCTGATCCTGCTGTTGGGATTGGGTTTGATTCTTGCCTTACTAAACGGAATCATTCGCGATATAGGCAATATCCTGGCGATGCTGATAACATTTCTTCTTTTCCTTACACCTATTCTTTACCCCCTGCCAAAAGGGGGAGGCCTGGCACGGATCAGTCAGCTCAATCCACTCTATTACCTCATCAACTTGCCGCGCGATCTGATCCTGTTCGGCAAAAGCCCGCATTGGACGGGATTCATCTGGAGTTCTTTCGCTGCCCTGCTGGCTTTTCTACTTTGTCTGGCAGCTTTTCATCTCACCGAGACCCGAGTGGCTGAAAGGATCTAGTATGGCCTTGCCAACCGCAATAGCTGTTACCGGACTTTCGAAAAAATACTGCCGCTCCCTGAAACGGTCAATGCTGTACGGGATGCAAGACATCTCCCGCAACATCCTGGGGCTTGGATCACGCCCCGGCCGATTGCGTCCAGGAGAATTTTGGGCTCTGGACAATGCATCTTTCAATGTTCAACGCGGAGAAACACTTGGCATAATCGGCCCGAATGGTTCAGGAAAGACGACTCTGCTGAAGATCCTCAACGGTATTTTTTGGCCTGATAAAGGACTCGTTCGCATTCAAGGCAAAATTGGGGCGCTGATCGAGGTTGGTGCCGGATTTCACCCCTTGCTGACCGGCCGAGAGAACATCTATGTTAACGCCGCCATTCTCGGCATGACAAAAAAGGAGGTGAAAGGCCAGTTCAATGCCATTGTGACATTCGCTGATATCGGCGATTTTCTTGATGCTCCCGTCAAACACTATTCAAGCGGAATGTACGTCAGGCTTGGATTTGCCGTAGCGGCACATTGCCGGCCTGACATTCTCCTGGTGGATGAAGTCCTGGCTGTCGGCGATGAAGGATTCCAACGTAAATGTTTCGACAAAATCGGCGAACTGAAAAAAAACGGTTGCACTACGATTATAATCTCCCACAATATGCATACTATATCGTCTTTCTCTGATCATGTCCTTCTTCTCGACAAGGGACAGGCGGAATACTTTCACAGCCCCCAGGACGGCATCCATGGATACAACCATCTCTTTATCCAGCAGAGTAATACTGAGATCGATAAAAACTGCAGCGGTAACGACTCGATCCAGTTTGTGCATGTGGAAACCTCTGCAAGAAAACTGAATCCCGGCGACTCTTTCACATTTCGTCTTTCATACGAAGCACAGCGTAGTTTCCCGGACATAGAAATCGATACAGCGATCAGCAATGGCAGCGATTCGCGACTTTACTTCCAGGCAACCAACCGAGCTTTTGGCCGCCGCATAGACATCAATCAGGGCACCGGCATATTGGAAATCACCTTCAAGGACATTCCGCTCTGCCAATCGTGGTCCAAGATCATTCTGGCCATCTGGTCGCAAAAAAGAACGGAACTCCTGTTCTGGTGGCGCGTTCCTGTCGAATTCCGGGGCCAAGCCCATGCCAGCGGCCGCAATTTACTGGATATCGATTATCGGCAGGAGAAATGACTTGTTCGCCAAGGCCGGGGAAATCGCGGATCGGATATCAAGTAGAATTCATCGGGTCCGGGAAAAAATGCTGCTTTTCATCATTTACCGCCGCCATATCCATAATAACAAACGCGTTTCATTTGTTCTTGGCCCCGAGGTGACCCGGCAGCTGCAACAGACGACCGCTGAGCGCGATTGGCCCGGAAATCCGCAACTGCAGCCAGCGGATTGGGGAAAAATCATGCTGTTGCGCTACGCCCTGGCCATGCATTACGCAAGAGGGAAAACAATTCTTGATAGTTGCTGCGGAATCGGTTGGGGGGCTTTTTTGCTGGATGCCGTAGCGCTTCATACCTTTGCCGTGGACAAGGATGCCCGTTCTCTAAGCGTAGCGAAAAATCTCTGGCCCAGCCGCAATACGGATTACGTCAACGCTTCAGTACTTGACCTGCCGTTCGCTTCAGGGACATTTGATCTGGTTACGGCCATGGAAAGCATCGAGCATTTCCCTGCCCAGCAGATCAATCGCTACTTGAGTGAAGTGGCGCGGGTATTAAAACCCGGCGGAATACTGGCAGGGAGCTCCACGTTCCCCGAAACCCTTGCAGAAGCCGAAGCCGTCTGCGCCCGCAACCCTTACCACCTGCATATCAACACACGATCGGAAATGATCGGTCGCCTGACCGCTTGTGGTTTTGAACAAATCAGGATTTTCAGCAATCGTCTCTTTTTTTTCGCAAGAAAAGCAGGAGGTCACAATTAATATACTTTTCGTAACCTCCGCCGCGCCTGCGAAAAGCCCGTTTTTTACCAATGAAAAACGCCCGCCGCTGGGCCTGGGATACTTGATGGCCATAGCCCGCCAGCAAGGGCACCGCGTTTTTTTCCAGGATCGTTATCTGCAGCCGACCCCCTTCATCAGCGAAGGATTTTTGCAGCTTCATGACATCGATTGCGTCGGCATCCAAATCAACACCATTTGTTCACGTGATTCATTTCAGATTCTCCGTGAGTTGGAACAACAGCGGCGACGGGGAACTTGGAACGGAAGAATCATCGTTGGCGGCCCGCATGTATCGGTGCTGCCGGAAACCATCCCCGGTTGTGTTGATCATCTCGTCATAGGGGAAGGGGAAACCGCCCTGACGGACATTCTCAACGGCAAGGCCAATGAAAGAATTCTGCACGGAAATAAATTGACAAACCTCGACGATCTTCCTTCCCAGCCATGGGACATTTTCACGCCGCTGCCTTACGATGATTCCTGCCTGTGGATGGAGGAGCGCCCGGTTTTCACGCTGAACACCAGCCGCGGCTGCCCATTCGATTGCCGCTTTTGCTCTGTCGGTTCTGTGTGGGGGAGGAATTACTCATATCTCAGCGCTCCGCGGATCATAGATGAAATCAACCTTTTACTCACCGACCACAATGCCAAGGGTATCTATTTCCGGGAAGACAACTTCACGCTGAACGAAAAGCGGACACGCGAATTTTGCGAACTGCTGTTACAAAATAAAATAAACATCTCATGGGCTTGCGAGACCCGCGTGGACAACCTGTCACGAGAGTTAATCGCATTGATGGCACGAGCAGGATGCCGGGCATTTTACCTGGGTATAGAAAGCGGAAGCCAACGGATTCTGGATTACCTGAACAAAGGGATCTCCGTTAAACAGATCATTGATGCACTAACCTGGAGCAAAGCCGCCGGCATCAACACTTACTGCAGTTTGATCGCCGGCGTTCCGGGCGAGACCTTTGCAGATCTGCGACAAACAGTCCGCTTGATGAAACGACTGCGTCCGAACCATTATCTCTTCAATGTATTCGTGGGCCTTCCCGACAGTCATCTCTACCGGGAGATCAAGGAAGGCCGCAGCTACGAATACGAAGACGACATCGGCTTGCTTTATCTGCCCGGGTTCGACATCAAAGCAAGATACTTCTATGGCCTGGACAGCAGGGAACTGGTCGACCACCGGTTCAAAAAAAGGACCCCCTACGATCGCTGCCTCCAGGCCGCCAACGTGGGAAGCCGGCTGCATCGCCTAGTGCGGAACATGGGCAAGAAAATCATCGGCAATATTCGTGCAGGCAAAAATGAGCGATAGGCTGCTGACGGTTCTTATGGCAGTGCGCAATGACGAAAAATATATCGAGAAAGCTACCCGCAGCATACTGACACAGACCCATGCCGATTTCGAGTTTTTGATCGTCGACGATTGTTCCAGGGATACTTCCCTCAATATTATCGAGCGCATGAGCGATTCCCGTATCCGCATCGAGCGGAACCAGAGGCCCATGGGGTTGACTCGCAGCCTGAACCGGGGCCTGGCACTGTCCGATAGCCAATTCATCGCCCGCATGGATGCCGACGACTATGCCTATCCCAACCGGTTGGAAAAACAATTGGATTATCTGATCCGCAATCCGGCTTGCGGACTCGTGGGATCCTGGTACAGAGAAATAGATGAAAAAGAACGTCCAGTCTCTGAAGTGCGAACTCCAAAGACCAATGCGGAAATCAAAGCCGCTTTGCGCAAAGGGAATGCTTTCGCTCATTCCTCGGTGATGTACCCGCGCCATTGCATTGAAAAAGTGAACGGCTACAGGGAATTTTTCGAATTCTCTCAGGATTACGATCTGTTCTTGCGGCTCGCAGCCAAATTCGAAGTTCATAATATACCGGAGACACTTCTGGATTGGAGAATCCGTCTAGACTCAGTCTCGGTCCGCTATAAAGTTTTACAAGACCTCTATGCCGAGATGGCCCGAGAATGCTCATATTCGCACGCTGATCTGCCAAGCGATCAAGCTGAGTGGCTGAAACCCTACTTGGGTTCGTCACTCCGTCGAAGCAGAACTGCGGCAATCGGCTATTACAAATGGGCAGCGGATTTTTTTTATAACCGGACTAACTACAAAAGAAGATTCCACTCATGCCTCCGACTATTATTCCGATCACTTGCTGCTAACCCGGCAACCTTTGCCTGCCTGTGCAGCCACTCAGCAAAGAATGCCGGTATTCGGTTCCTGCGCTCGCTGAAAAATAAGATTACACCATAACAGCATCCGCAGCAGCTGTATCTCGGCTGTGGCCATGCGCCACGATTCCAAACAATAATCCATGCTTGAATTTTTTGCCAAGCAGATGTAGAGTCAGCTCATGGGCAAAAACGATTTTGCTGTCGGTCATTTCTTGAATTAAAATGGTTCCTCAAAGAGCGGATAAAAAAATTGAGTATGACGAGCGCTATAAAGGTGGATACCGGAGCAAACTGGAAGGATATGAGGTGGCGCGGAGGCAAGCCCTGAGACATTTTTTCACCAATGGGCTTGGGAAAAATGCGGAAAGCAAAGGGAAAATCCTTGACTACGGAGCCGGCAATGGTCTTTTTTATCATCTTTGGCAACAGCTTTTTCCCCTTGCCGATATCTATTGCTGCGATATCAGTACCGTGGCCCGTGAAAAATTCATGCAGCGCTATTCCTTTAACCCCGAACACTACAGATTGATTGAGAACGAGCGCATCCCATTCGCTGACGATAGTTTCGACCTGATCGTCAGCATCGAAGTGATGGAACATGTCGAAAACCTGGAGAATTTTCTCAAAGAAGCATGGCGGGTATTAAAAGTTGGCGGTACATTCGCTTGGACCACCCCATGTGCCAATGCCGGTTCGCTAGAGCATATTTACAGTCATTTTACAGGAAACGTTGAAGAAACTGCAGAGGGGTTCAGGAGATGGAAATGGGAGGACCCTTCACATATCCGGCGTTTGAAATCTGGGGAAGTGAAGCACTTGCTGGAGGGTATTAATTTTTCCGATGTCCGTTTTCGCTTTCGTTCGCATTTTTTCTCCTTTGTTTGCAGCCGCTTGACAGAAAGGAAAAGACTTTGGCAGAGTGCAGCCGAAAAGATGATCGAACTTGATTACAAATTCTTTCGCCTTCTCCCCAACGGAGCATCCATGATCGGTTTGGCAAAAAAGTAAGGTTTATGCCAATAGTGCCCGTAGTATTGTCATTAATTTGCTGACCAGATTGAATTTATTGCAGATTTTTCTAATGAACAGGAACAATGCGGATCGCTCCCATTACTGAACGGATCCTTGTCGTTATTTCCTGTGCGCTGCGCGCTTGCAGCAGGCCAGCCAGGCATATCCCAGGTACAGCCAGTTCTTGGCCCGCCATGGCTGCCAACGGAGCGATCGGAGCGACAGCCGCTTCATGGCCGCAAGGTCCCCCCGCTCCTTGGCCAGATAGGCCCGCAGATGGAAATTCTGCCCGCAAGCTCCGGCGATCGCCGCCCGCTCACCCCAGCCTTGCACGCAGCGCCACTGCTTCTCCAGGGCCTGGCCGGCCCAGTACTGAAGCTCATCGGCCTGATGCGACATCATCTTGCCGTGTATGCGGCGCCGGGCCACCGTCACGGCCGCATGGCAAAACTCATATTCCCTGGATAGGCGCAGCCAAAAATCGAAATCCTCGGACATCTTCAGGGCTTCATCAAAACTCCCAGCCGCCAATGCCAGGCGCTTCGGAACCAGGACCTCGTGACAGCAGATAAAGTTGCCGCCTAGCAGCGCGCGCCAGATGTGCCCCGATGGCGATTTTCTTTTCATCGGCCACGTAGTGGAGTCGTCAAAAAAGAGAGAATCGCCGTAGACAAGCCGGTCGCCGCCGCCGGCGGCCTCATGGGCGTTCACCAGCCCATCCACAGCATCAGGAGACAAGACGTCATCCGCATCCAAAAAAAGCAGCAGGTCGCCCTGGGCAATGCTGATGCCGGCGTTGCGAGCCGATGAAAGCCCGCCGTTTTCCTTAGCCATATGCCGGATGCGGCCGGCAAAGGCAGCAATCACCGCAGCCGATGAGTCGGTGGAGCCGTCATCAACAACAATGACCTCCACACCCGGGTAGCTCTGCCCCAGAGCCGATTCGATGGCCTCGGCGACGAAATCGCCATAATTGAAGTTGGGAATGATCACACTGACAAGCGGACCAAATATGGCCTTTTCGCCCACCCTATTCTCCGACGGAAAAAAGAAAGCGGTCGATGTTCGGATTCCTGCGGCCACGCCAGGCAGCCGGAACTTGACGTTTCAGGCGGCGGAAATCGAACCAGCCGAGCCAGAACACCCGGTCGGTAAGCAGCGATCGGAGCAGCCGCAATGGCAGCCACAACGCGTAATTCACCCGCCACGCCGCCCCGCCAAGGTTCATGTGCATGAACAGCAGGCGGTTGCGCTCATAGACGCGCCGCACGGCAAGCCGGTCATGCCAGGCCGCAACCAGCGAGGAATGGAAATGAAAAAAACGGCTGGCAGGGAAATAAATGGTTCGCCAGCCCTCCGCCCAGCCCCGCAGGCCCAGATCGGGATCGTCCCAGTAAAAGGGCGCATATATCTCGCGAAACCCTCCCAGGGCAAGAAAAACATCCCGGCGCAGAAAGAGCGCACCGCCGGTACCGTAGGGAATCGGACGCTCCTGCTCCGGCGAAAAATGTCGCGGCGCCACCAGATCGACCGTACCCAGGCTAAGGCGGTAGGCGAACAGTTTTTCCTGACTGTCGTCGCGTGGATCGATCAAACGCGGACTGATGGCGAACAGACGTTCTTCGCTTGCAAACCGGGCATAGACTTTACCTAGGTGCAGCTCGACCGCATGCACATCGGGATTCAGTAGCAGCACCAAATTGTGACGCGCTTCCCCAATGCCACGGTTCGCCGCCGGGGCGAAAAAGCGGTTGCGCTCCTCGGGCAATAGCCGGACATGCGGATAGTTCTGTACAAGCCATTCCGGCGAGCCGTCATGAGAAGCGTTGTCCACCACAATGAATTCGGCATCTGCTTCCTCGCTGCGCACGGCATCGACAACGGAAGCAAAATGCTCCTGAAGCAAGCGTAAACCGTTAAAATTGATCCATACCACACTCAGTGCCATATTCGTTGGCTCCATTATACTGGTTCGGGGCAGCAGATGCAAAGAACAGCCTGGTTCATCTGCATTCGTCCGAGTGGAAAGGTTGAAGGAGGGGGGAAAGAATGTTATCATAATTGCCAAGATGAAAAAACCGTTCCGATTCCAGCTTCAGGGAATTTCCCTTGCTGGTAGCCTCCCGGTACGATGAATAAAATAAAATTTGACAAATGGCTAAAAACATACAAACCATTGCCGAAAGAAATTTTGGGCGACGCTTTTCCCAAGTCCCTGCACGGCATGAGTTTCACCGAGCTTCACGCCTACCGCTACCGGCTGACTCTACAAAAACTGACCGAATCGATTTCCCTGCAGCCTGAGGATTGTGTCCTGGATATCGGACCTTTCCCGGGCGGTTGGGCTTCCCTGCTCAATGAATATTATGACCAACGGCTAAAAATCGATCTGATCGGACTGGGCATGACGCCGGAATTCAGGAATAACCTGAACGCGGCCAATATACGTTTCATCGATTTTGATATCGACAGCGAAAATGCAATTTGCAAAAATTCGGGCCGGGAAATCCCGCTGACAAGCGCAAAATACCATGCCGTTTTCCTGCTCGAAACCATTGAACACCTCTTTAATCCGTTGCCAGTCTTACATAAAATCAAGGAGAGCTTGACTGGAGATGGCTTGCTGTTCATAACAACCGACAATCCCCTATGGTTTGGTTTTGCCTACCAGATGCTCTGCCGCCGAAAGTCCCCATGGGGGCCGGTTCAGGAGAGCCACCTCTTTAATAATAGTGATTGGCGGCCGCACATTCGCCTGTACAGCCCTGATGATATTGTCTTCTTGCTGAAACAGGCTGGAATGCATGTCGTTGATACAGGATACTTCAACGATCATTTTGGCCAATATGCGCTGAAGAACGGCAAGCTGAAATTCCGCTTTAGCGTAAAATCGCTGTTGGCCAGGCTCCTGTCCCTGCTGCTGCCAATGCAGCTATGGGCAAATCGCATCATGGTCGTTGCCGAAGTCAAAAGGGAAACGGGAAAAAGCCTTTGAAGATCGCCCTGGACGGCGCCTGTCTCTCCTCCGGAAGGACCGGGGTCGGCCGCTATTTTCAGTCGCTGCTCGGAGAATTGCTCCCCCTGGATGCCGCCAATGAATACACCCTGTTCCTGAAGGAGGATTGCGAAACCCGGCTTGATTTCCCGAATCTGCGCACCCAAGTTTTGGCCAGGCAGGGCAGTTATCTTTATTGGCAAAATACACTGCTTGAAAAAGCAGTGCACCGCGGCCATTTTGATCTTTTTTGGTCTCCAAATTATACACTGCCTTTTTTTTTGCCGACCCCCTCGCTTTTGACCGTTCATGATATTTCCTGGAAAGCTTTGCCCGACAATTATTCGCCGCTGAACCGTCTATACAGAAACTTCGCCGGCGCTCACAGCTTCAAAAGAGCAAGGGTCATATTTACCGATTCCGATTTTTCCAGGGATGAAATCATCAAGCGCACGGACGTTCCGGCCGCCAAGGTGAAGCGCATCCACCTGGGCATCGATGAGCGCTTCCGCCGCGCCGCCGCAAGCGAGATCGAGGCCTGGAAAGCCGGACACGGTCTTGCCGGTAAACGCCTGATCGGTTTTTTGGGCAATTTTTTCAAGCGCCGCCATATTCCCGAGATCATCGCCGCCCAGGAGATCCTGCGCAAACGGCATTCCGACACGGTCCTGTTGCTGATAGGTGAAAACCACGCCGTGCCGGAGAGCGCGTTGAAAAAAAACAAAGCAGATGTCTTGTGGCTGCGACGCCTTCCCGAAAATGAGCTCAATGTCTTCTACTCCTCGCTTTGCCTTTTCCTGTATATTTCCGAATACGAAGGCTTCGGCCTGCCGCCCATGGAAGCGCTGAATTGCGGCACCGTATCCCTGCTCCTGCGCCGCAGTTCGCTGGCGGAATTGTACGGCGATCTCGCCCTTTTCGCGGAGCGGCCCGCTCCCGGACTCATCGCCGCGGCCATTTCCCGATTTCTGCAGCAGGAGGAAGAGGCCAGGAGGCCTCTGCTGGACCGCTGGCTGGTCCGCAAGCCGTACTTTTCCTGGAAAAGAGCGGCGGAGGAATACTGCCGGGAAATACAGGGGTTGCCATGCAAGTCATCATAGACGGCCGTCCCCTGCAGACCTATTCCGCTTTTCGCGGCATCGGCCGCTATGTCAGGAACATTGCGCAAACCTTCGGCAGCGATGAGCGTGCCGCATTTCTTCATTTCCGGGGCAATGACGCCTTGCCCGCCAGCACCCAAAAAGTATTCACCGCCCTGCCCAGGCGCATGATCACGCTGACCGATTCCATTTCGCTGCCCAAAATTTTTTCAGGGCAGGGTGCTGTCTGCTACCACTCGACCGCCTATGGCCTGCCGGGCCGGACGCGGAACGTCCGCTATCTCCTTACAGTTTTCGACCTGACCCCGCTGAAGTTTCCGCAGTTTTTTTCCGTGCGCCACCGGCTGGTTTTTAAAATGATCATCAAATCAGCGCTCCGCGCCGATACAGTGCTTGCCATCTCGGCCAGGACCGCAGCCGATCTGCGGGAATTCATTCCCATTGATAAAACAAGGATAGAAATTATCCACTGCATGCTCGACAACCGCATCACTCCCGCCTTTGCCGAAGAACCGCAAAATTCACTTCCCGGCGAATACTTGCTGTACAGCGGCGGGGCCGACCGGGTTAAGAACCTGGAAACCCTGTTGCAGGCGATCTCACGACTGCAGGTGCCGCTGCTCATTGCCGGAAAGATCAGCGCGGCCAGAGCGGCCCAGTTGCTGAGCGCATTGCCGGCACACGACCGCCCGCTGATCACGTTCACCGGCTACGTCCCCGACAGCCAACTGGCCTGGCTGTATAAAAATGCCGCCGCTTTTGTCTTTCCCAGCCTGAATGAAGGATTCGGCTATCCGCCGCTCGAAGCGCTGCAATGCGGAACCGCAGCCATCGTTTCCCGCGCCGGATCGCTGCCTGAGATACTCGCTGATGCGGCAGTTTTTGTGGACCAGCCGCTTGATGCCGATGAATGGACGCAAAAGATCAGAAATCTGCTGGAGGATGCGGAGATGCAAAGAAAATTGATTGCCCGCGGACAAAGGCTGTTGAGCAAATATTCGCCGGCGGAATTCAAAAAAAATCTTGAACGCGTTTATTTCCAGGATAAATGAAACTGCCAATTCAGCATAAGAAAATTCTCTTTGCCGTGGCGCTGGCGCTGTTGACTATGCTGGTTTATTTTCCGTCTTTAAACCACGAATTGATATGGGATTCCAAACCCGTCATCCAGGAAAACGTCCTGTTGCAGGGAGAATTCTCGGCAACCGCTCCATTCCACAGCGGCTACTGGGCTTCCACCAGCCAAAGGGATTCAGGGTACGATTACTATCGGCCCATGATGATCCTCTCCTTCATGATGGAAAAGGCAATTTGGGGGTTGTCCCCTTTCCGATTATCTTTGCTGAACCTGCTCTTGTTTATCGCCGGACTGATCGTCCTGTACCTGCTCCTGAACCGCCAGGCAGCCGCCCCGGGCGTCGCCGAAACGGCGGTTGTGCTGTTCGCCCTCTTCCCTCTCAATCTGGACAACATCTGCTGGGTGGTGGGCCGCTGCGATCTGCTGATGTTTCTTTTCGGCCTGCTTGCCCTTTATGCCTTTGATCTTTTCCTGGAAAAAAGAAGCGCCCGCTATGGTTTTATAGCACTGGCCGCTTTTTTGTTCGCCCTGTTTTCCAAAGAGGCAGCATTGTTTTTTTTGCCGGTTTTCATTCTCCTCGAACTCGGCCACCGCAAGCGCCTGACCCTGCCGCTTCACTCTGCGTTCCTATGCGCCACGATTTTATTCTGGCTGCTGAAGTCCTCGGTCATCGGCCGCAGCGGCATTCCCATCCATTTTTTCCCTACCATATGGGAGAATACCAGCAGCCTGCTGGGAGTCATGGGATACTATTTCCGTTCCCTGCTGTTCCCGTTCAAATATGACATGTTTCTTCCCGTGGCTGCGGTTCAAACCCTGCCCTATCTGCTTTCCGGGTCTCTTTTCCTTTTGCTGCTTGTGACCATGCCCTGGCTGGGGCGCAAAATGAAGCCGGTCCTTTACGCCTGGATCTGGATGGCCCCGTTCATGGCCGGATACCTGCTGATGGTCTTTACACCGATCTATCCGTTCAGCATCTCGACCCGCTACCTGATGATCCCCGCCGTAGGCTGGGTCTGGGTTCTGAGTCATCTGCTACACGGTCTGCCCGCTTTTTTGAGAAAATCTCTTTTTTTCATGCTCATTGTCATTTCGGCGCTTACCGTGATCGGCAACTGCAAAAAATACAGCAGCGAAACAGCTTTCTGGAAAAACGCTCTCCATTCCTGCCCGAACGACAGTTTTTTTCTGAATAAATATGCGGGCCAACTCATTCAAAACGGTGATTTCCTTGGGGCTGAAACCAATTTGTATCACGCCCTGTCATTCAAAATGAAAAACTCCACCGCCATTTCCATCGCCCTGCAGCTGGCCGAAATCGCCTTCGAAAAGGCCCGCTACGACGAAAGCATTGGCTGGCTGGAGAAGATCGCTTCCCTGCCGCTCACTTACCCGCAGTCCAACCGCCGCCAGGTACAGCTCCTGAAGATCCACCAGGCCCGGGGCGATCTGGCGGGAGCGGAAACGGTCCTTGAGGCAGTGGTTCTCGCCTCGCCCACGGAGCAAAATAAAAAGATGCGTGTCGAGCGCTATCTGGCTTTCGCCGCATGGGAAAAAGCAGGGGAGGCTGCACTTGCCGCTCCGCAGAGCGGCGGATGGCTCGCCCTGGTCCAAAGGGAAAAGCTCACTTTTAATTCCCTGCCGCTTACGGAGCAGTCCATTTATTTCCTGAAGCGCGGCAACTTCGCCCAGGCCTGGCAACTCTGGCCACAAGACAATCTGTCCGGCGTGGCCGGACAGCTGCAAACAGCCAGGTTGGCCTTGCTGGCCGGATACGAGGCCGAGGGGCAGCGGCGGATCGAAGATCTGGCTCGGCAGGGGAGTGGCGATTTCCGCATCCTCAACTCGATTGGCAATCTTTTTTTCGAGTTGCATCGGGCTGACCAGGCTTTGCCCCACTATCAACACTCGCTGCAGTTGAATCCCGGCCAACCGGCATTGCGTGAACGCATAAGGCTGATCGGGCAGTTTAAGCAGAAAACCATTCTGCGCTGAGAAAACAATCCCGGCCGGCTATTGAAATTCCAGCGAATTCCCATAAAATACTGGCAATGGATAAAATTGATTTTCGGCCCATCCTGAAAGTTTCGCTCCTGATGCTGTTTTTCTTAGGCATCCCCCTGCTCTATTTCAGCTTTTTGCCGGCCAGTTACAGTTTTGACGGAACCGTTTTCAGCCAAATGCTTCGCTACGCATTGCTGAAGCACGACTGGCTGGCCGTGGTACAGGCGCACCATTTGCTCTATTTTCCCGTCAACTTCCTGATTTACCGGATTTTGCAAGCTGTCTTTCACTACCAGGTGCTGGAATTTTTTCACCTGCAGCTGTTCTCCATGACTTTCGCCGTCATGACCCTGGCGGTCGTCTGGCGCCTGCTGAAAAAAATCGGATTGACCTGGGGCCTGCGCCTGCTTGGCGTGACCGCGGTTGCCTTTGCGCACGCTTTCTGGTTCTATGCCGTAGACGCCGAAGGACATGTCCCGGGAGTATTTTTCGTGGCCAGCGGTTTATACCTGCTCGTTTCCCGGGAGCCCCGGACCCGGCAGCTGATCGGGGCGGCTTTTTGCCTCAGCGTTGCCGCCGGCTTTCATTTGACCAATTTGCTGATCGCCGTAACAGTGTTTTTTTATTTTCTTTATAAACGTTTATCCTGGAAGCGGTTCGGGCAGTTTTTTCTGGCTTGGGCCGGCTTCATGTTAACCATGTACGGCGCCTATGCCGCCCTGGCCCATAAACCGGTTTTGCGCATTCTAGCCGACATGCTCTTCGGCAGCGATGTATACAGTGGTTATCACAGCGGTTATCTGCAGTTTTGGTCACGCTCCACATTGGTTGCTTCGTTCACGGCCATGAAAACGGCGCTGGTGGCCGGACCGGGAGTTCTTGCCTGGATCGTTTTTGGCGGATTTTTCCTGCTGTTGATAATGGCCGGCAAGCGCTCCGACACGGAAGAAAAGCGCTCATTCAAACGGGCCATGCTTTTCTGGTCGCTCCCTTTCCTCCTGTTTTTCAGTTTCTGGGATCCCGGCAATATGGAATTCAAAATACACGCCCTGGTCCCCCTGCTGCTTATCGCCATCGTCTCCCTTTCGCGGCTGAAACCGCTGGCCGGGCACTTGGCCGGCATTTCCCTGGTCAGCAGCCTGTTGCTGATCAACTTGTTCTCGGGAATCATGCCGCAAAGCGCTATCGAAAAAAACACCAACTACCAGGTCGCTGCGGCCATCCGCCGTTCCACTCCGCTGAACGCCCAGGTACTGATAACCGGCAGATTTGAAGGTTATGGCCATGGAAAAATTTACATACCATATTTTGCCGGGCGTGAAGTACTGATTTTGGATTGGCTCCTGGGCAAGGGGCATTCGCTTCATGTAATTGATGCGCAGCTGAGAAAAAGAATCGCAAGCGGACAACCGGTCTATACCCTGGATGAAATCGCGCTGGGCGGGAAAGCGCTGAAAATACTGCTGGAGTTCCACCATATACGGGAAACTGATTTTGAGCGCTTGGCTGCCGCGATGCGCTTTATTCCAATCGCCAAGCTTCCAGGCGGTGATCATCTGTATCGCCTGGAATTCAGATCACGCTAATTGGAGCCGGGGATCTCGTAAAGATTTACCGGGCCGCGGCTGAAAACCGGGGCCAGGGCGCGTAAAAAATCCATCAGTTTCTTGTTTTCGCCGGCAGCCATGTTGGCATATTTAGCCTGCAGGCGCTCAAATTCGAAAAAATTCACCAGCAGGTACGAGAAGCCGTCCTTCCTGATGGCAGCGATAAATTCATTGCTGTCGCGGCTCGAGGCCAGGTAGCGATTCAAAATGCAGTAATCCAATGCCGAGGAAAGCAGGTAGGGCCTTTGCAAATAAAAATTGCGGGCTTCGCCGACCAGCAATATCTTCGCTTGCGGCGGGGCCTTGGCGTTGATATAGGCAAAGGCCGGATAAGTGGGAAAAAAGTGCTCGCGATATTGTTCCGGGGAAAATGCCCCGCTCCAGGCGCTGTGAAATGAATAGAACTTCTCGAGCAGGGCAATACCCATGGCGAAATTGATGGCGAGCAGCACGTAAAAAACTATCTTGAGGAGTTTTCCGGACGCCGCTTCAAAGGCGCGCAGGGAAAAAATCGCCAGCACCACGAAAGCAACATACACAAAACGCAAGCTGGCCGTCAGGAAGGGAGCGCAGGCCAGGATCAGCAGAGCCCAAAACAGCCATTTTTTTTCCTTCAGCGGTCCCAGGAGCAGGAAAGGCAAAAAGATCAGGAAAAATGGCCCGACCAGTCCACCATAGCCGTGGTTGAAAAAAGAGAGCGCGTATGGCCAGCGGATCACAGCGGCGGGCGCTTGCACAATGCGGCCCACATCTTCCTGCATGCGGGTGAAACGGTCGGCGTCCCAAAAAGCCGACGGGAATGCTTCATGCAAAAACGGGAAAAACGGGTTCCCGGTAAAACGCAGGTTCTTGACCAGCAGCGGCGAAACCGCCAGGATGACTATCAGGACCATGAGTGCCGATTTTTTCAGGTCTGATTTTTGCCAGGGCCTGGTGGTCAGGAGCAGGAAAAGCGCCAGCGGCAGCAGATTGAAATACTTGATGCCCACGGCAAAACCCCAGAACACGGCCGACCATTTCCAGTTGCCCCGCCGATACTGCCTGATGGCCAGGAAAATAAAAATGGCGCCGCTCAGATCGTTCTTGCAGGTAACCAGGAGAAACAGGGTCATGGGCAAAGAAACCAGGGCCAGGATCAGCGGCAGTTTTTTTCGCACCCCCCAGCATTCGACCGCCTCATCGGCCACGGCCAGTATGAAAATGGTTCCCAGGAAAAAATGAAAAAGCCGCGGTACCAGGTCGCCGAGAAACAGCGCCGGGATCAAAGATATCTCATAATAAATGAAAGTGTTGGCATAAACGAATTGCGGCGTGGCCACGAAACCGCCGCTTTGCAGGTACAGGTTGGGGATGCCCAGGTGATAGACCAGCGAATCGTAAAAAGAAGGGGGCAGCGCCGCGTAAACCAGGGGGACGAGGAAAACACCATATTCGGACAAAGGCCTGGCGAAAAAACTTTTTACCCCGGCCCGGCTTTCATGTTTGCCTGGCCCGGAAAAAAAGCGCAACAGGCAGACAGCCGCAGAAGCGGCAAAAAAAACCAGAATGGTCATTGGTTTCAGGATCTTGAAAAAGCCGGCCAGATAGAAATAAGCCGCGGCTGTCATCATTCCCAGGGCGGCCTTTTCCAGGATAGAGGCGGCGGGGAGCTTGAAAAGTGCGGCCAGGCCGTCCCCCAGCCCGATGAATGCGGCAAGCAGGAACAGTGCCCCCAGCAACGGCAGGATGACGTATTGGCTGTAATTGAAAAGCAGCAGGTTCAAAACAAGGACCACGGCTGCAACTGATAAAATGATACGCAGGATTGGCTTGCCCATCCCTGCCAGTATAGCATTTTTGGCAAAAATGAGCCATTTGACTTTCAGCGGCATTTCTCGTATATTTTCCTAGCAAGGAGAACGCATGATGGCCTGGATTTCGCCCTTATTCCCGATCTGCACGGACTGATGCTTTCCTATCTCAAAGTCGAAAACCTGGCCGTGGTGGAAAAAGCCGAACTGGATTTTTCCCCGAAGCTGAATATCCTGACCGGCGAAACCGGGGCCGGTAAATCAATTCTCATCGACGCCATCATGCTGCTGCTCAACAAAAAAACTCCGGCCAACATCGTGCGCAGCGGCAAGGATAAACTCACGGTCGAAGCCCTGTTCTGCCAGGGCGACGAAGAGATCATTTTAAAGAGAGAAATCAATAAAAACAAATCCCTGACCTACCACAACGGCGAGCTTAAGCCCTTTGCCCAGGTCAGGGAACTGGCCGAGGCGCTGCTGAACATTTACGGTCAAAAAGACCACGTTTTCCTGCTCAATACCGCCAACCACCAGATCTTCCTCGACCAGTATTGCCAGCATGGCGAGCTGCTGGGGGAAATGGCCGAAAAATGCCGGCAGATCAAGACATTGCAAACCAGGTGGAACGAGCTGCAGGAAAAGAACAAGCAATCGCGGGAAAGGATCGACTACCTGAATTTCCAGTTGCAGGAAATTGAAAGCCTGAACCTGAAACAGGGTGACGAGACACTCATGCAGGAGCGCTTGAAAATTCTGGCCGCGGCCGAGACCATCCTGGAAAAATCCGACATCCTGGTGCAGGATTTTTACCAGAAAGACGATTCGGTCTACAACCTGCTGGCCAAGAACCTGGCCGCCGCCGCCTACCTGCAAACCCTGTTTCCTGAGTTCAGCCATTTCAAGGAAGAGATCGATCGTTTCTTCAACCTGCTGCCGGAAATATCAACTTTTTTGAATGATTTGGCCGGCAAGGTGGAATTCAATGAAAACGAGCTGAACGAAATTTCCGAAAAAATGTCGCGCCTGGAAAAACTCAAGGCCAAGCACAAATTGACCCTGGAACAAATTCTGGGGAAATATGAACAATTGCGAACTGAAAGGGACGATCTGCTCAATCTGAATTTTTCCCTGGGCGACACCGAAAAAGAGATCTCCCGGGCCCTGGCCGCGTACAATACCTTGCAGGAAAAGCTCCGGCATAACCGCAGGCTCAATGCTGACAAATTAAGCGCTTTTATCGTCAGAGAACTGGCACTTCTGGAAATGGCAAAAGCCCGCTTCGAGGTGCGCTGCGAAGAAAACGTCCCCAGCGTGGAAAATATCTCGGAAACCGGGACCGACAAGATCGAATTCTATTTCAGTTCCAACCCCGGCCAGCCCCCGGGGCGGCTGAAAGAAGTGGCCTCGGGCGGCGAGCTGTCGCGGTTGATGCTGGTGCTGAAATCGATCGGCGGCGATGAAACCGGCGCCACCTTCATTTTCGACGAGATCGATTCCGGCATCGGCGGCAAGACCGCTGAATTCGTGGGTGAAAAGCTTCGCAAGATTTCCGGCCGCAACCAGGTGATCAGCATTTCGCACCTGCCGCAGATTGCCCGCTTCGCCGACCGCCATTTCCTTATCCGCAAGGAATTCAAGGACAACCAGACCTACAGCACGGCCGCGATTCTGGAAGACGACGACCGGGTGCGGGAGATCGCCCGTCTCATGGCCGGCAGCGCCATCAATGCCGATGTGCTGAAAGCTGCCGAGCTCCTGTTGGCCAGATCGCGGCCATGAATTTTTTCATCAAGACCTTCGGCTGCCAGATGAATGTCAATGATTCGGAAAAAATCCGCCAGCTCCTGGAAAACAAAGGGTTGAGTATCTGCGGCAGTGAAGCGGCGGCCGATATCATCATTGTCAACAGCTGTGCGGTTCGGGAGAAAGCGCAGGAAAAAATTTTTTCCTACATCGGCCAGTTTCCATCCGCCAAAAAGATCATCGTTGCCGGCTGCGTGGCCCAGGTGGAAAAGGAAGCGCTTTTCAAAAAAAAAGTCAAAATAGATTATGCGGTAGGGACCCATCAATTCTATCGCATCGGCGAGATACTCGATAAGATCATTGCCGGGCGCCGCGCTGAAGCCGCCGCCGCATTCAACCATCAATGGCAGGAACTGGTGCCCGCGGTCCAGGCCCGCAGCAGCCGGGTCACCGGCTATGTTTCCATCATGGAAGGCTGCGACAATTTCTGTTCCTACTGCATCGTCCCTTTCACTCGCGGCCGCGAAAAATACAGGCCCATGGCCGCCATCCTGCGTGAAGCCGAATACCTGGCCGGCAGGGGTTTCCAGGAAATTGTTCTGCTGGGCCAGAATGTCAACAACTGGCACGAGGCCAATGGCGGTCGCACCTTCCCGGAGCTGCTGCGCCAACTGGCCCGCAATGTGCCGGTGCCCTGGATCCGCTTCATTACCTCCTATCCAGGCTACCATGACCGGGAACTGCTCCAGGTCATGGCCGCAAACCGCAACATCGCCCGCCACATCCATTTCCCGGCCCAATCCGGTTCAACGCGGATCTTGAAAAAAATGAACCGCACTTATTCCCGGGCCCAATATCTCCATATTGTCCGCGCTTTCCAAGCCGCCATGCCCGATATGAGATTCAGCTCCGACTTCATCGTGGGTTTCCCCGGCGAAAGTGAGCGCGACTTCAACCTGACCCTTTCGTTGATCGAGCAGGTGGAATACGAATCGATTTTCTCATTCATCTACTCCCCGCGGCCCGGCACCAAGGCAGCTAATTATGACCGGGGACTCGATCCGGCTGCGGCCAAACAGCGGCTTTACGCCCTGCAGGAGCTGCAGGCCCGCATCCAATTGAAAAACAACCGCAGTTGGCTCGGAAAGGCCATCGAAGTTCTGATCACGGAAGAACATCCGAAAAAAACCGGAGAAGTGATCGGACGCAGTGAGAGCTACCGGGTGGTAAATTTCGCTTCCCGGACCGCGGTCGGAGCCTTCACGCGCGTAAAGGTCACCGCGGTCGGGCCGCATTCCCTGCGCGGCAAGGAAGTCCCCAAGTCGGCCGATGCCTAAGTCGGATTTTCCACAACACCCGGCATGCAAAGTTCTGCAAAATGCATCGCCAAACATTGAAGAAACCGGGGATGGATGGTGGATATACCCATTTCTTTTCAGCATATATCCAGTCCTGCATTTGTACCTGCGCAACATCCGTGAAGTGCAATGGACCCAGGTAATCTGGGCAGCGCTGGCCTCTTTGGCTATCGCCGGCGCCGGCTGGTTCATGACCGGCATTTTCAGCAGCCAGCGCAACAAGCGCTCGCTGGCGCTGTTTAGCTTTGTGACGCTGTTTCACTTTTACGGACTATATTACGATCAAATCGCCGGCTGGCTGCCGTTCCTTTCCCGTCCTCTGCTGGCACATCTCCTGGCCTTGGTCCCGCCCGCTATCATCTGGCTTGCCCTGACCGTCCTTATTTTTAAATCCAGGCGCAGTTTTTCTGTTCTCAATCGCGTCCTGCAAACAGCGGTTTTGCTGCTGCTGGCCTGGAACATCGGCGGAATAACCATTCACCATGCCGGACAGCGCCTCGATCATTGGCAGCAAAGCCGGGCAGGGATACAGCGCCTGCCCGCCGGGCAAACCCGGACCCCGGACATTTATTGTTTTGTTCTGGATGAATTCGCAGCGCCGGAATCGGTCCGGCGCCTGTTCGGATATGACAACAGCGCTTTCACTGCCTCGCTGCGCCGGCAAGGTTTCTTCGTGGCGCAGCAAAGCCGTTCCCCTTATACACTGACCGAGCCGGCTATTGCCACAATACTGAACCTGGGTGAATTCTCGGCTGTGAAAGATCCTTTTCTGCAGGTCCGCCGCAATGCCGTTGCCGCATTATTGAAAAACAGGGGCTACCGCATCATCGATTTTGCCTGCCAGCGATCGCTGTTCCTGGAAGCGGCCGATCAGCGCTTTTACTATCCCCTGGCCCACGCTTCGATTTTTTTTGATGATTTTTACCGGGCGCTGTTCGAACGCTCCCTGCTTCGCGTCCTTTCCGACCTCTGGCAACTTAAAAAAACCGACCTTTCCCGCTTTTATCGCGAACGCATCCTGCAGGTGTTCAAGGAGCTTCCAGCCGTCGTAAAAACCCCGGGCCCCAAGCTGGTTTTCGTCCACCTTTTCTCTCCGCACGAGCCATTCGTTTTCGACGCGCAGGGCAAGCCTGCAGATCCGCTTCATATCTGGGACCACGCCGATCCCGCCCATTACCTGGAGCAGTACATCTATATATGCCGCCGCCTGCTGCAGACTGCGGCCATGATCATTGCCGATTCGCCAGCGGCGCCTGTGATCATCATGCAGTCCGATCACGGTTACCGCGGCTCGCGGCGGCGAGGAAAAGAATCACAGCCGGTCAGCCTTTCAGAAATGACCTTGGTGTTCAACGCCCTCTACCTGCCCGGGGTTCCCCTGGCCGGGATAGAGCCATCCCTTTCGCCTTTGAATAATTTTCGTTTGGTTTTCAATTCATATTTCGGCACGCGCTACCCGCTACTTAATAATCCCTGAGTGTTTTTGGAATTCCCTCTCCCTGAATGCTATAACCGATAGGGTCAGGGCGCTCCCAATAGTGCAATGAATTCATTTTCCCGGATGATCTTAGAGCCCAGTTTTTCGGCTTTAGCCAGCTTGGAACCGGGATGGCTTCCGGCCAGAAGATGGGTGGTGCGGGCACTGACATTCTCCGTGACCCTGCCGCCGCGCTGCTCGATCGCCGCGGCCGCCAGGGCACGGGGGCTGAATTGATCGAACGACCCGGTAATGACCCAGATCTGGCCGGCGAAAGAATCGCTTACCCTGTCACCACCGGTCTTTTCGCCGACAAATTTCAGGCCCGCGGCCTTCAGGCTGTCGATCAGAAGCAGATTTTCCGGCTTACTGAAATGGCTGACCAGCAGTCGCGCCGTGGTTTCACCGATGCCTTCGATGGCGGCGAAAATTTCCCAATTATTTTTTTTTGCAGCGGCAATGATCTTGTCTATGTCGTCGAATCCGTGGTCAACAAGGTCGGCGGCCACGGCCGCGGCCAGGCCCTCAAAGCCCAAGGCAGCAAGAACCTTGACAAAAGGCCTGGATTTGCTGGCTTCGACTCCAGCGCGGATCCGTATGATCTTTTTTTCCCTGAACCCTTCCTGCCCCGCCAGCTGACCGTAGTCAAAGCTGTAAATATCGGGGATGCTTTGCACCCAGCCTTTGGCGAACAGCAAGGCAATGGTCTTTTCTCCCAGGGTTTCGATATCCATCTGCTCCCTGGCGCAAAAATAGTTGAGGGCGCGCCGGCGCCGCTCCGGACAGGCCTCGTTTTTGCAGAAGTGGTGGGCGCCTTCCTTTACCAATAGCGTGGAACAAAACGGGCATAAGCCGGGCAGTTGAAAAATTCCGGGGTTCTTATCGCTTTTTTCCAACACCTCTTCAACGGCCGGGATGACGTCGCCGCGCCTGGAAATACTGACTTCATCACCGATATTCAGTTCCAGCATGTTAATATAGTCCTGGTTGTGCAGCGTGGCCCGTGTGACCGTGCTGCCGGAAATCGCCACCGGCTTCAACAGCGCCACCGGAGTAACCCGGCCGTTGCGTCCCACCTGGACCTGCACGTCCAGCAATAAGGTGCGGGCCTGCGGTGACTCGAACTTGTAGGCCATGGCCCAGCGAGGATGGTGGGCGGTGGTTCCCAGTTCCTGGCGGACAGCCAATTCCACGACCTTGACCACCAGGCCGTCGATATCGTAAGGCACTTCGGCCCGGGTGGCCGCCTGCCGGCGCAGGTATTCCTCCACGGCCGCCACCGGCTCGGCGCTGATGCCAGGAAAAAGATGCTGGGCCCGCAACCTTTTGCCTTCATCATCGGAAAAGAATCCCAGGCGCTGATTGACGCGAAAGCCAAGCTCACGCAGGCGCTGCAGAATTTCCAGGTGATCGCGGCTGAACTCGTTTGCAAAAAAACCCTCGTAAACAAAAATGTTCAAGGGCACTCGGGCCGTCTGAACCGATTTGAGATTGCGCAGCGAACCGGCCGCCAGGTTGCGTGGATTGACGTATTTTTCCGCCACTCCGGAATTGTAACGTTCAAAATCGTCGCGCTTGATATATATCTCTCCGCGCACGGCGAGCCGCGATGATTCGGCGATGCGCAGGGGGACCTGGCTGATGGTGCGCACATTGTCGCTGACATCGTTTCCAAGCAAGCCGTTGCCCCGGGTCAGTGCGTATTGCAACTCCCCCTGATCATAATAAAGCACGATGGAAGCACCGTCAATTTTCTCTTCGATGGCAAAGCCCACACCGCATCCGGCAGCAGCCGCGGTTTTCAGCAGCCATTGCCCGAGTTCTTGCGGCTGATACAGCTTATCCAGGCTGAGCACCGGCACCGTATGCGGCCGCTCGGGAAAGGCGTTATCCAGGTCGGAACCGATACGGCGGCTGGGTGAATTCGCGCCGGCAAACTGCGGGAAGCGCTTTTCCAGGAGCAATAATTCATCGAGTAACCTGTCGTACTCCGCGTCAGGAATTTCGGGGCGGGCCAGGACATGATACAGGTGTTGATGGCGGAGCAGCTCCCCGGCCAGAAATTCCATGCGCTTGCGATGATCCATATGCCAATTATAGGAAAAATCGATCTCCGAGTAAACAAAACGCAAGCGGGCACTCAAATCTGATTTTTTCGCTAATCTTGACAAATGATTTTAAAACCAGTACCATCTTATTTTAGATCAGTTAAATCCGATAAGTGAGAGCCATGAGTTTAAAAGGATCATTAAGTTCGATCAACCTGGCTGATATCATCCAGCTTGTTTCCAATTCCAAACAAACGGGGCGTTTTGTCCTCTCGCGCACCAACGGCCAGAAAGGGGGAATTTACCTGAAAAACGGTGAAATCATCCATGCCGATGTTGAAGAATTCAAGGGCGAAGACGCCATTTTTACGCTCATTTCCTGGGATGATGGAGAATTCGTTTTTGAAGAGGGCGCTTTCGATACGCCCAGCAGCGTCATACGCCCCATTACTTCCCTGCTCATGGAAGCCGCCCGCCGTATCGATGAATGGAAACTGCTGCGCAAAAAAATCGGCTCCATCGACGCCATCCCCGAATTCAGCGACATCGACCGCCAGGAACGCCGTAAAATTTCCCTTTCGACCATGGAATGGGTGATCATAGCCAAAATCGACGGCAAAAAAAGCATTAACCAGATCTCCCGGGAATGCGGAGTCAATATCTACGATACCTCACGCATTATCTACGGCATGGTCACTTCCGACCTGATCAAGCTGAAATAGTTTTTTTTCTGAAAGGAAAACGCCCGCTAAAATCCTATTCTATGACCACCAGGGCGACGGCCATATCACGGGTGTGCGAAATCGACAGCAGTACTTTTTTCAGTTTTCTCTTTTTAAAATGGGACAGCGCCACTGCCGCCAGCCGCAACTGCGGTTTGCCCAGGGCATCGTTTTCCACTTCCACATCCTGCCAGCCCATGCCTTCCCGGAAACCGGTTCCCAGCGCTTTGAAAAAAGCCTCTTTGGCCGTAAAACGGGCCGCATAGTGCTGGGCTTTGGAAAACTTGCTTTCGCAGTAGGCGATTTCCCTGTCAGTGAAAATTCTTTCGGCAAACCCCATGTCCTGTTCGATCAAATTCCGCACCCGGCTGATTTCAATCATGTCCACGCCGATTCCCTTAATCATGGCACCACCTGCTGCGCAGTATAAAAAAAAGGCCGAAAAAAATCAATCCCGGCAGGAACAGCCAGCGATTTTAATCGACCCCAAGATATGGTATACTGGCGGCGGAACATGAAAAAATTTTTCTTGAAAAATCTGAAAATCCTTTTCATTGCCGTCACCCTGTTGGTGACGATCATGCTGGGAATACTGATGGGCCTTATCCTGGTTTATCAAAAGGGCTTTCCGCAGATCAGGAACCTGGAAGACATCAATCCCGTGCTCATGACCACGGTGTACGACGATCAAAATGCTCCCATAAAGGAGTTTGCCATCGAAAAACGCATCATCGTCAAAAGCACCGAGATCCCCGCATCGCTAAAAAAAGCGATCATAGCCGCCGAAGACAATCAGTTTTATTCCCACTGGGGAATCAATTTCCGCGGTTTTGTCCGAGCTGTCGGCGGCGTACTGCTGCGCAAGAAGTGGGGCGGCGGAAGTTCGATTACCCAGCAATTGGCCCGGGGACTCTTTCTAACCCCGGAATTTTCCATATCCCGCAAGCTGCAGGAAATGCTGCTGGCCATCCAGATCGAAAAAAAGTATACCAAGGACCAGATATTGACGTTTTACTGCAACAAGATTTTTTTGGGCGGCAGCATTTACGGGATCGAGGCGGCCGCCCGCTATTATTTCGGCAAGACAGTCAAAGAGATCAGCCTGGCCGAAGCCGCCCTGATCGCCGGTATTGTGCCCAATCCCAACGGCATCTACGCGGTTTTCAAGCGTCCTGAAAACGTTCTCAAGCGGCGGAACTACGTGCTGCTGAAAATGCTGCTGCTAAAATTCATCAGTGACAAGGAATACCAGGAAGCGCTGACGGTGAAGCTTCCCGAAAAACCATCCGACGCCGGCAATGAATCCCTGGCCGATTATTTCACCGAGGATACCCGCAAGTATCTGGAGGCCAAATACGGCGACAACCTTCTCTACAAGGGCGGCCTGAAGGTCTTTACCACCCTGAACGGCGAAATGCAAAGATGGGCGGAGGATGCGCTGCGGGAAGGATTGAGGACATTGGACAAGCGCCAGGGCTGGCGCAGCAGCAGACTGTTCAACTTGCCGGAAAACAAATTGGACATCAACAAATATCGGCTGCCGGCCTGGGAAAACGCCAGGATCGAGCCCGGACAGATCATCGAAGGGGTGGTGCTTGAAATCAGCAGAACCAGGGCCATTGTGCGTATAGCCGGCTTTGCAGGCGAGTTACGGGCAGCCGAGGCCCAATGGACAAAAAAATCGCTAACACGCCTGCTCAAGGTCGGCGATGTCGCCTTATTCAAGATATTGGCCGTAGATAAGGGCAAAGCGAAACTCGCTCTTGGCCTGGAGCAGGAGCCCGAGGTCGACGGCGCCCTGCTGGTCGTGGACAACAAGACCGGAGAGATCAAGGCCATGGTCGGAGGCTATGCATTCCAGAAAAGCAAGTTCAACCGTGCCATTCAAGCCCTGCGCCAAACCGGTTCCACATTCAAACCGATCATCTATACGGCTGCGCTCGAGCATGGATTTTCCCCGGCCACCATAATTCAGGATGAGCCTTTTTCATATATTGACGAGTGGAGCGGTGAACTCTGGGAGCCGCGCAACCACAAGGGAGATTACCTGGGCCCCATGACCCTGCGCCGCGGTCTGGAACTTTCACGGAACGTGGTCACATCACGCATCCTGCAGGACATCACTCCGCAAGTGGGAGTGACCTATGCCAAGAGATTCGGCATCAGTTCCGACCTGAAGCCGTTCATGTCCCTGGGCCTGGGCGCATTCGAAGTCACACTCCAGGAAATGGTCGAGGCCTTCACCGTGTTCGCCAACTACGGGATGCGGGTCGATTCCTATTTTGTTCGCAGCATACGCGACCTGAACAACAATATCATCGAAGAGAATTTCCCGGAACGCAAGCAGGTGATCGAAAAGGAAACGGCATTCATCATGAATTACCTCCTGCAGGGAGTGGTGCAATCAGGGACCGGCTGGCGCGCCAGGGTGTTACCCGCCCCCGTGGGCGGGAAAACCGGCACGACCAACGATTTTACCGACGCCTGGTTCATCGGCTTCACCCCCACCCTGACCGTCGGCGTCTGGGTCGGTTTCGACCAGAAAAAAAGCCTGGGTCAGGAGCAGACCGGTTCCGAGGCGTCGGCGCCTATTTTCGTCAAATTCATGGAAAACTACCTGGCCAAGTATCCGGAAACCAACAAGTTCCGCGCTCCTTCGGGAGTGTACATGATCGACATCGACAAATACACCGGCAAGCTGCTGACCCCTGACTGCCTCTATCCTTTCAGCGAGGCCTTTCTGCCGGGAACCGAGCCCCTGGAATTCTGCAATGAAGAGGAACACCAGAAGATTTTCAATTATTTCCAAACCGAGACGGAAAACACGGACGACTAAGCAGCGCTTTTCTCTTTCTAAAATAAAATTTATTTCTTGACCAGGAAATATCCCAGCAGCCATTGCCCCGGCATGGTGACCTTGATGCGAAAATACTCCTTGTCCGTCATGATTTTTTTCTCCACAAAAAAAGCAGAACCGGTACGCTTACCCCTCCTGGCCTTGACGATGGCCAGGTCCTCGAACAGCAGTTCCTTCCGGGCATTCTGGACGGCAAAGAAGGGCTGCCCGTCCTTGATGGCCAAAACCAGCCAGTAATCCCCGGCGGGGTATTCCGTGCCGGCATGAATGAACGCCTCGGGGAAACGGACCCTCTTGAGATCCTTGCCCTGAATCGGGGCCGGGGGCTGCTCCTGGTCCTGGACGGTGACCTGTTCCTGCTCCTGGCCCAGGAGCGCAATGGAAACCAGCGCCAATATGGCCAAAAAGATTGTTTTTTTCATCGGTCTCTCTCCTGCCAGAATATTATAAGGAAATCGCCATTCCATTGTCAAGGTCGGGGGATGTTTTGCGGAGGAAATAGAAAAGGGCCAGGTCACAGGACCTGGCCCTTGCAGTTGCAGAGCTATCGGGAATTAAAAGATATAGCGGAAACCCAGCAGCAGTTTGTGGTGATTTTCAAACGGACGGTCCTCAGTGATCACCGGGGCGCGCAATTCGCCGAAGATCGAACCGATCGAATCGTCGGAGCGGAAGAGGTTGACCCCCAGTTCACCGACCAGGTCGATGCCGCCCTTGCGACCAACCCGTTCCTTGGTGCTGAAACCCAGACCGCCGGCCACGTAAGCCGGTCCGGCGTGCAGGTTCAGCAGGGCGTTGCCCATGAAGAAAGACTTCCAGGGATCGCCCTTGACCGGAATGCCGCCGCCCAGAGAAAGGATAAAATCCAACTTGTCGAACACGAGATTGTACAAAATACCGGCCCGGGCCCAGAACATGCCCGTGTAGGTTCCCTTTAAAAGTCCGGGACCGCCCTCAATCAGGAAATGAAGCGGATTCCTCTTTTCAACTATCGGAGCCGCGACCGGAGCGGGTTCAAGCACCTTGACCATGGCTTCGCAAGGATTGGTCGATTTCATGGCATACTGGCCTTCAACGACCGCGATAACCTGGTACTCGCCGACATTGTCCAGGGTGAGCTCCTCCGAACAGTTCTCGGGGGTAAGTTCCATGGTCTTGATGACCGCGCCGGCGGCATCGGTGACCGTGACCGTGGTTTTTACGGCATTCTCCGATCCGCACATATCGATCTTGATCGCATCACCGAGCACGACTTCGGCCGGGGAAACATTCAGAACGCAAACCGGTGCCGGGACTTCGGTCATATTTTTGAGCGAGATGTTGCCGCAGATCTTGGGAACAATGAACTCATAGAGCTTTCCGTCCCTGAAAATGGTGAAATTGTAGGCGACGATCGGCTTTTTCCCGGCCCAGACCACATCTTTCTTGACCTGGACCTTTCTGCCTTTCTTGAACAGCATCCATTGCAGGCCGTCGCCGGGGTTCAATTCCACGGTTTGGACATCGGCCTTTTGGATCTGTTCGAGAAAAGCGAATACCAGGTCGCCATTGCCGGCTTCTTCAAAGCCCATCTTGACTTCACCGGCCTTGTCCAGGGCGATGATCTTCAGGTCGGCAGGTTGCAGGTCACGGCTTTTATAGAACGGGTGCTGCCCCAGCCGGCTGACTTTTTCAACAGCCTGAACGCTTAATAACAAACAAAAAATAAGCATTAAAAAAATAATTTTTTTCATGCGCGACCCTCCCGAATCGGTGAAATTTATTTGCAGTCTATTTCATATAACATTCAAAATAAAAAGTCAAGTGAAAAAACCACTTTTCATTTATACATGGGCACTCAAGGCGGGAAATCAAGAAATTGTTTTTAACCCGCGGCCCTGCGGACTATTTTTCGATACCGGTCCGGGCCTGGACATTTTTCTGAAAATAGTGGCGGATCTCCTTCATCTCGGTCACCAGGTCGGCGCGGTCAAGGATGGCCTGGGGCGCGTAACGCCCGGTCAGCACCAGCTCCACATTTGCCGGTTTTCGTTCCATGAGCTGCAGCACCGGTTCAATGGCCACGATCTTGAAATGCAGAAGGGTGTTGATCTCGTCCAGGACAACGATCCGGTACTCGCCTGCGGCCAGGGCGGCGCCGGCCGCAGCCAACCCCGCCTCGGCCGCCTTGACCTCGACGGCGCTGACGCCATTTTGCATATGATGAAATTCCGGCAAGCCGAACTGCTCGATGGTGATCAGATCGGCCAGGCGCTCACGCACGGCCAGCAGTTCGCCGTATTCTCCCTTTTTTAAAAACTGGGCCATAAAGGTCTTCATGCCCCGCCCGGCCGCACGCAGGGCCAGTCCCAGGGCCGCCGTGGTCTTGCCCTTGCCGTTGCCGGTATAGACCTGGATTTGGCCCTGGAAATACATGCCGCCTCAAGCCATCTTCATGGAATACAGCTTGGAGACGCCGGGCTCGTCCATGCTGATGCCGTAGATGTAATCGGCTTCCTCCATGGTTTTGAAATTGTGGGTGATGATGACGAACTGGGTTTTGCTCTTCAACTGGTGCAGGAATTTCAGGAAACGCTGGATGTTGGCCTCGTCCAGCGAGGCGTCGACCTCGTCAAAAACGCAAAAAGGCGACGGCTTGTACTCGAACAGTGAGAACAGGAAAGCCAGCGAGGTGAGCGTTTTTTCACCGCCGGAAAGCAGGCGCATGTTCTGCAGCCTTTTGCCCGGGGGCTGGACCTGGATCTCCAGACCGGTCTCCAGCACATTTTCGCTGTCGGTCAAGAGCAGTTCCGCCTCGCCGCCCTCGAAAAGGATCTTGAAATTCTTGACGAAATTATCCTTGATGGCAGCGAAGGCTTGCAGGAAACTTTCCCGGGATTCGCTGTCGATGCGGGCGATGGCGGCATTCATGTCGGTAATGGATCTGACGATATCCTCTTTCTGGCCGAGCAGGAAATTGTAGTCTTTATCCAGGATCTCGTACTCCGCTTCGGCTGAGAAGTTCAGGCGGTCGCTTTCACGCATGCGGTTCAGCTTATGCACCATATCGTTGAATTGGGCGTCAAGCTGAGCGGTTTCAACCTGCATCATTTCGGGATCGGCCTCGATGTCCTTCAGTTCCATTCCCAGTTCCTGGCCGGCGATCTCCTCAAGCTGGAAGAGATCCTTTTTCACCGCGGCCAGCTTGATCTCGCTTTCCTTCTTGTTTTCGCGCCACTCTTCCAGGACCTTTCTTTTGGCGGTCAGTTCCGCGGAAATTTTCTTTGTCTGCCCGTTCGCTTCGTCCAAGGCCAGCTCCTCTCTTTTTAATGATTTTTCCAGGTCGGACTTTTCCTTTTCCAAGGCCTTGGCGCTGACCTTGATCTCCTTGATCTTGGCGGTGCTGGCGGCGATCTCCATTTCCAGGCGGTTTTTTTCTTCCTCGGCGTTAAGGATCTGCTGCCGGCGTTTTTCGTTCCTGCCCTGCGCTTCCTGCAGCGATTTTTTTCGGGAATTGATCTTTTCGCGGATCAGGTTCAAGGCGTTGTCCCTGTGGATTTTTTCCTTTTCCCGGTCATTGATCTGCTGCAGCAATTTTTCATTTTCCCGGCCGGAGCTTTCTTTTTCGCGTTCCAGCGTTTCATTTTGTTTGTCCAGATCGGCTTTTTTCGTCTCCAACTCGGTCAGGCGCTCATTGAGTTTTCCGGCTTCAGCGGCCAGGTCCTTGATTTCGGCGGTGGTGATCTCGATGCGCTTCAGACCCAGGTCGCGGTTTTTCTTCAGCGCCTCCAGGCGTGAGCGCAGGACGATGCCTTCCTCTTTGTGAGTGCTTAAGGCAGTTTCGGCTTTTTCCCGCTGCCCGACTTTTTCTTCTTTCTGCCGGGAAACTTTTTCGAGGTTCGCCCTGATCCCGACCAGCCCTTCCTGCAAAAGGGCTATTTTTTTATCGATGGCCTTGATCTCGTCCAGCACCTCCAGAATTCCCCGGTCGCGGTTCTTGATCAATACCCCATTGCTGCCGATCACTTCTCCTTTTTCCGTGACAATGTCAACGCCGTATTTGGTGTAGATGGCCAAGCCGCTCTTCAGCGAATCCACCAGCACCCCGTCACGGAAATATTTTTTCAGTTCCTTGTCTTCCAATTCAAACAGGTTTTTTACGAAATTCCTGAATCCGGGCGCGGCGCGGACGGCGGCGGGCAATTCCGCGGCAGCGGAGCGCTTGAGAAAAGCCTTGCGCATTTCAGGTTGCAGGGCGACCTCGCTGTCGGTCAATATCGGCGCATCCAGCTCATCGAAATAAAAACTCTCCAAAACGGAGTGGATATTTTTGGGCGCCACCAGCAGTTCCTGCAGGAAACCGTTGTTTTTTTCGGAGCAGGGCCTGTCCTGGGCACCGGTGATCTTCTGCTTGATCTCCAGATATTTTTCCTTCTGGCGGCCGAGATTGGCGATCTCGTTTGTGGTTTCGCGCAGCTGTTTTTCTATGGCTTCGTCTTCGGCTTGTATTTTCCTGAATGCCGCGGCTGCTTGCTCAGATTCGTTTACTTCAACGCGCAAGGTTTCGGTCAAAGCTTGCACCGCGCTTTCGATCTGGGCGATCTCCGGGTTCCGGCCCTGGTTCTCGAGTTCACGGATAAGCTGTTTGCGGTTGCCGATATCCGCCTCGAGCCGCATCAGGGTTTTTTCCAACTGCAGGGATTCGTTGCGGTTGCGGGAGATCTCCACCTGCAGGTTGAACATCGATTTTTTCAGGTGGCCATCCTGAACATTCCGCTCGGAAACGGTTTTTTTCAGGTCGTTGATGGCCAGGTCCAATTCGCGGTTGCCGCCGTCCTGCTCAGCCAGTTGCCGGTCCAATTCGCTCATTTCCGCGGCCAGGGTTTTGTCCTGGCTATCGATCTCCTTGATCTCGGCCTGGCTTTCCGCCACAATTTTCTGCAATTCGAGCATTCTCTGCTTGAGGAATTCCTGGCGCTGCTGCGATTTTTCAATTTCCTTGCTGCCTTCCAGGAGACGATTGTTGCGGTCGAAAATAAACTGCTGGTTGTCCTTCAACCCGTGGTCCAGCTTCCAGCGCTTCGTTTCCAGGTCGAGCAGGCTCCTGTCAAAATCGGTGATCTCCCTGACCAGGGCCGCCTCGCCGTTCAGGAACTCCATGATCTTCCCACCCTGCAGGTCAAACTCATCCTTGAAGGTCAGGTACTTTTTTCTCAAAAGGGCTTTCAGATGATCGTTCCTGGTGTTTTTAATTTCGCGGTAGCGGCGGGCGAAATGCACCTGGTTTTTCAGTTCGCGCAAGCGGTTGCTTTTTTCCTGCAAAACCAGGTCCAGGCTGTCCAGGTTCTGCTGGGCGATTATCAGTTTGCCGGCGGTCTCTTTTTTCCTTTCCAGGTATTGGGCGATGCCCGCCGCTTCTTCGATCAGGATGCGCCTTTCACTGGGCTTGAGGTTGACCATTTTTTCGATGCTGCCCTGCTCGAAAATGAAGTAATTGCGTTCACCGATGCCCAGGTCGAACAATGTGTCCTGGACATCCTTGTTGCGGCAGAACTTTTCGTTCAGGATGTATTTTCCTTCGCCGCTGCGGAAGAAGCGCCGGGCGACGTAGGTTTCATTTTCGTTGTTGGCGAAATAGGCTCCGACCTCGGTCATGCCCAGGGGCTTTTTCGAGGCACTGCCGGTGAAAATGAGGTCCTCATTGTTTTCGCCGCGCAGGTTCTTGATGCGCTGCTCGCCCAGGACCCAGAGCAGGGCGTCGACCAGGTTGCTCTTGCCGCAGCCGTTGGGGCCGATCATGGCCGTGATGCCCTGGTGGAACTGGATTACCGTTTTTTCCGGAAACGATTTAAAGCCGTGCAATTCGAGTTTTTTCAGATAGATGCTCATGATTCCGTCCGGGCCGGGCTTGCCGGCCCCTACCAAGATACCACAACTCTGGCCGTTTGTAAATTTCCCCGATCGGGAGGATCGGGCCCATTCAGGACAAGTTTTTCAGGTAACCTGCCTGGCTTGGCTAATTAAACCAGGATGACAAAATCCCCTTTATGCCTTAAAATGATTCAGGAGAATTGCCATGTTCCGTATCCGCAAAATCTATGATCGCCATACGCCGAGCAATCGCAAGGCCCTGGACCAGGCACTGGCCATCCTGCGCAGCCATTTCACGGCCGTGAAACCGGAAAAGATCCACGAGCTCAACTCCAGGATCGACAACCCCCTCAAGTACAAGTTTCAAACGTTGCTTTTTGTGGCCGAAGACGATAAAAGCAACGTCAAGGGATTCGCCATCCTGCTGGCCGCCCCGGACCTCAAATTCGCCTTCCTGGATTTCATCGCCACCCGCAAGGGCATCCTGGCCGGCGGCATCGGCAGCGCCATTTACGAGCGCGTCCGCGAAGAGGCTGAGGAGATGGGGGCCGTGGGCCTGTTTTTCGAATGCCTCCCGGACGATGCCGGTCTATGCCAGCTGTCCCACTTGCTGAAGGACAATGCGGCCCGCTTGCGCTTCTACGAAAAATTCGGCGCCCGGCCCATCCAGGGAACAAAATACGAAACGCCGGTAAAGCCGGGAGATGTCTGCCCTCCCTATCTCGTCTTCGATGATCTGGGCCACGGCATCCCCCTGGCCCGAGACACTGCCAAAACGATCGTGAGAGCCATTCTGCAGCGCCTGTACGGCAGTTACTGCTCTGCCGAGTATATCCAGATGGTGGTGGATTCCTTCCGCGACGACCCGGTGCAACTCAGGCCGCCGCGCTATTCCAAAAAGAGTCCCGTCAGTGTCGAAACGGGGCTGCGTCTTAAAACCCAGCGGATCATGCTGGTGGTCAGCGAAGGCCATCGCATCCACCACATCAGGGAGCGCGGCTACGTGGAGTCGCCGGTGCGCATTGATTCCATACTGGCGGAGATCGATAAAACAGACTTTTTCGTCCGCGTGCCGACCGAGCAATACCAGGAGAAATTCATCCGCGATATTCACAGCGGCCATCTCGTGGGCTTCATAAAAAAGGTCAGCAGGGAAATCGATCCGGCGAGTTCCCTGTACCCCTATGTATTCCCCGTACGTCATCACTCCGAGCGTCCGCCCAGGGAGTTCTGGGTAACGGCCGGCTACTATTGCATCGACACCTTCACCCCCTTGAGTCGCTACACATACCAGGCGGCTCGCCGGGCCGTGAACTGCGCGCTCACGGGGGCGGACCAGCTGCTGCAAGGAGAACCGTTGGCCTATGCGCTGGTGCGGCCGCCCGGCCACCATGCCGAAAGCCGCGTCTTCGGGGGTTTTTGCTATTTCAACTCCGCCGCCGTGGCCGCCCAATACCTGTCCCGGTTCAGCAGGGTCGCCATGCTGGACCTGGACTACCACCACGGCAACGGCCAGCAGGAGATCTTCTACCGGCGCAAGGACGTCCTGACCGTTTCACTTCACGGTGATCCTTCGTTCGCCTATCCGTACTTCAGCGGTTTCCGCAAGGAAAGGGGCGAGGGGGAGGGACTGGGATACAACCTCAACATTCCCTTGCCGGAAAACCTGAGCGGTCCCGAACACCGCATGGCGCTGAAAAAAGCCCTGAAGCGGGTAGCGGATTTCCGGCCCGAATTCCTGGTGATTCCCTTTGGCGCTGATACGGCCAAGGGCGATCCCACCGGCACCTGGAGCTTGAAAGCGGCCGACTTTCATGCCATGGGCATGATGATCGGCATCATCCGCCTGCCCAAACTGGTGGTCCAGGAAGGCGGCTACCGCACCCGGCAATTGGGAGTCAACGTACTGGCTTTTCTAAAGGGTCTGCTGCAGGGCCGCAACGGGATTTAGCACGAAGCCCAAGGCCAAAAGTATTTTTTAATTTCCCCGAAAAATCACCTCAGCAAAAGGCTAAACAATAACAGCGGGAAAATGATTGTTGTCAGCCGGCTTTTTTCTCCGGGAGCAGGAAATATCCGAAGCCGACGGTGAAAAAGAAGTAGACGAAAACAACGCCCCAGCCGAGCATATTCATGCCGCCATTGAGCTGGATCAGCAGCATGGCAACCAGGGCAACGGCGTCATAAACGAACAGGTTCAGGATGATGGCCCGGCGCAGCACCGATGCCTCGCCGTTCCTGGCGAACCAGGCCAGCATCAGATTGCCCGTAAGCGCCGCGCCGTACTCCCTGGCGGTGATGGCCGCCCCGGGACCGAACGAACTGCCCAGCAGGTTCAGCAACGGACCGGGAAAGAACAGCAGCAGCGGCGCGAAACCGAGGCAGACCAACGCCTTGATGATCATGAGTGTTTTGAACTTCATGCTAACCCTCCTTATAAAAACTAAATTTTTTTGCTCTGCGTGGAGCAGACCAACCCCTTTTTTTTCTTTACCACATAGATTCCCCTATTACAAGAGCGAGGTGAGACCAGCACGATTCCTGGCTCCGGAACAGGATCGGTCAGAAAGGCCGGATCAGGCAAAACCGGGAACCGGCGGCGGTTTCCTTTAGGTGATCAAACTGCAATTCATTTTCAGCGGCAGGTCATTTCACCATTTCCAGAAGCACCGCTACCGCTTTTTCCAACTGCTGGTCGCGGCCGGCGGCGACGACCAACGGTTCGTTTTTCACGACAAAATCGGGGACGGTTTCCCGGTTTTCCAGCCAGTGGCCCTGGCCATCCTGGGCGCTCACCGGGACCATGCCCCACATGGTGGCGCCGTCCTGCAGCCTTTCCCAGCCCGCGAAGCTGCAGGTTCCCGGCGTGGGCATGCCGATGGTCTTGCCGATGCCGAGCTCCTGGTAGCCGCAGGCGAAGCAGTGGCCGTCGCTGTAATTCGCCTCGTTGAACATGGCCACGGTGGGCCTGGTCCAGCGGAAGGAGGGCTCATAGCCCAATGAGCGCTTTTCGGTGCGATAGTCGAGGAATTTGCTGCCGCTGAAGAACATGGCCAGATCGGCGACCAGGTCGCCGCCGCCATTGAAGCGGGTATCGACGACCACACCCTTGCGATCGAGGTATTTGCCCATCATCTGTTCGTAGACATCGCGGTAGGGACCGTCGCCCATGCCTGGTATGTGCACGTAGCCCAACTGCCCCTGGCTCAGCTTGTCGACCTCCTCCTCGTTCTTCCTGACCCAGCGCTTGTACAGAAGAGCATACTCATCGTTAAACTTAATGGGTTTGAGCGAAACCTGCCGCCTGGTTTTCGTCAGTGGATCAAAAACTTGCAGCAGCGTGAACCTGCCGGCCTTGCGGTTCAGGTAAGCGGCGCTGTCGCGGTCGGCGGCGACCGTCTCGCCGTCGATCTGTTCGATGATCATCCCGGCTTCAATTTTAATGCCTGCCTTGTCAAGGGGACCGCCGCGGATGATCTCGGCGATGCGAATTCCGTCACCATTGTAATCGTAATCCATGAATATGCCCAACGAGGCGGTGTCATCACCGTCGCTGCGCTGCGGATTGTATCGGGCACCGGAATGGGAACTGTTCAACTCGCCCAGCATTTCCGAAAGCAGGTCGGTGAATTCGTAACCGCTGCCAATGCCGGGCAGATACTTCAGGTAGGCGCTGCGCAGTCCCTGCCAATCGGCGCCGTGAAAGCCAGGCGAATAAAACCCGGTCCGCGTGCGCTGCCATACGTGCTCGAACATGTACTTCCTTTCCGCGGCCTGGTCCAATTTCATTTCGCCCTTGATCTCAACGGCCTGGCGCTTGCCCTTTTCCAGGTCGATCCTGGAGATCTTGCCGTCGGCGAGCAGGAAGAGGTTCTTCATCTCCTTGTCCCACTGCAGCCGGCCTCTCTCGGCATCGAGCTGCATCACCATTTTCGCTTCCTTGCTGCGCAGCTTGCTGCTCCACAGGTTGAGCCCCTTTTCGAAGCTGGCCAGGTAGTAGAGGGTTTCGCCGTCCTTGGAGAGAACAGCATCGTCCAGCGAGGAAGAGTGCAGGGTCAGCCGCGCCTTGCGTTCGTGCAGGCCGTCCCAGGCGAACGTAAGCGCGGCCGGTTTCTCACCGACGCCAGCCTGCTTGTCCTTCTTGCCCTTCTTGCTTTTGGCCGCGGCCTCCTCCTTTTCCTTTTTCTCCTTCTCCTCAATCGCCTGCAACAATGCGAAATCCTCCTTGCTCAGGTTGAAGCGCTCCCAGGCCTCGCGGCTGAAGAACATGGAATATACATCGGCCTGCCTGTCGCCGCTGTTGGCCAGGCTGCGCAGGCCGTCGCGGGTACTGAACCACAGCATCTGTTTGCCCGCGTTCACCCATTTGGGCCGGTAATCGCTGTGGCCGCTCTGGGTGAGGTTGATCATTTTGCTTTTGCCGTCGGCCGCGATCAGAACCACATCCCCCACCATAAGTATCGGACAATACTCCACCAGGAGCCACTTGCTGTCCGGACTCCAGGAAAAATACTGGTCGCCGTCGGACATGTAGTAGAGCTCGTCCGGAGTGAGCAGGACGCGTGTTTGCCTGCTGGCCAGGTTGTAGACCGCGAGCGAGGCGCGATTCTGGATGAACGCGACCTCCTTGCCGTCCGGAGAATACTGCGGCTGGTAGTTGTTGTTGCCGTTGCTGAACAATGGTTCTTCTTTGAGCACCGTGGCTGCGTAAAAGTAAGGCTCCTCCTGGCGTGTTTTTTTGGTTTGATAGATCTGCCATTTGCCCTGGCGTTCGCTGGCGTAAAGGATGGCTTCGCCATCAGGCGAGAAGCTGGCAAAGCGCTCCTGTTCGGGAGTATCGGTGATGCGCTTGGTGACTCCGCCCTCGACCGCCGAGACGAATACCTCGCCGCGCACCACATATACGACCTCCTTGCCATTGGCCGACACATCCATCTCCCTGGCATTGCCGCTGATGGCCAGGAACAGGTCGTTGTTGCGCTTGTCCTCGCTGCGGATGGTCACGGCGACCTGCCGCGGCTGGCCGCCCGGCGACATGGTATAGAGGTCGCCGTCATAACCGAAGCAAAGGGTGCCGTCACTGCTGCTGCTCAGGAAACGCACCGGGAACTGCTTGAAAGATGTCAGCTGGCGGTTCTGCCGGGGATTTTTCAGCTCGAGTTTATGAACGTTGAAGTTGCCGCTCTCCTCGCTCAGGTAGCAAATGCTTTGATCTTTATCAGCGAAAACCGGATTGCGGTCCTCGCCCTTGAAGACGGTGATCAGCCGTTGCTCGCCGCTGCTGCTGTCGTAAAGCCAAATGTCACGGGTTATGGACGAAACGTGGTGCTTGCGATATTCGTTTTCGCCCCCTTTCTTGTCGTGGTATACCATTCGCCGCCCGTCCCGGCTTACCTGGACGGCTTCGGCAGGAAAGGTCCATACCATGGCGACGCGGCCACCCTTGGCCGGAACGCTGTAGAGTTCAGGCTGCGATGCGCTGGGAAACTGGCGGTGGCTGGCCAGGTCCTGGCGCTGAGCGCCGAAAAGCACCGCCTGGTCATCGGCGCTGAATGTGTAGGGGTACTCGTTGCGCGAGTGGCATGTCAAGCGCCGTGGTTCTCCCCCTTGGGCACTGACAATGAACACATCGAAATTTCCATAGCGGTCCGCCGCGAAGGCGATCGATTTGCCGTCGTGGCTCCAGACGGGCATGTGGTCATAGGCCTCGTTGAAAGTGATTGCCTTGGCGCTGCCGCCGCTTGTCGCCACGGTGTAGATATCGCCCTTGTAGGTAAAGGCGATGGTCCGCCCGTCGGGGGAAATGGCCGGATAGCGCAGCCAGGTGGGACCATCCTGGGCAATGACCGTGGTCAGGCCCAGGCACAGGAACAATGCCAGGATCAGTGAATGTTTCATGAATAGATATACGCTGAAAAGGCTTTCTTTTGTTTCACTTTGCTGCATTTTTTGGCCCGGGCAGCGGATAAAAAGAAAAATTTGCCCCGACCGGCATGCGGGCCGTGCCGGCGCCGAAGGCGAAGCGCATGATCGGGCGCGTGGGCGAACGGCGCGCCGCTTCCACGAAGCCGTTGGCCGTGAACGCTTTCGGAATTCCGGTCCAGGCGAACGCCGCCGCAATGGTTTTGCCAGCCCGTGGTTCCACCGGGTAGCCCTCGAGAAAAGGCACGCCCTTGCCTCTGACGTAGTCGACGGCGGCACCCAGCAGCAGCGTGGCCACGCCCCGGTTGCGATATGAGCGGTGGACGAACAGGCAGGAGACCGACCAGCAGGATTGGTCATCGATCGGCGCCAGGACCCGCGAACGGGCCAGGGCCGGAAACTGTTCACGCGGCGCTACGGAACACCAGCCGACCGGCCTGCCGTCGAGATAGCCCAGCAGTCCCGGCACTTCGCCCGTTTCGACCAGGGCCTGCATGGCCCGGCGGTTGCCGTCGCCTTTCTGGGCGGTGAATTGTTTTCGCGGCAGGCGCCAGAACATGCACCAGCAGCCGCCGCAGGCGCCCCTGGCACCGAAAAGCTCCGCGAAATCCCTCCAGCGCTCCTTGGTCAGGGGATGGCAGGCGAATTGTCCGGCAACGGGCGCGGCACCGATAATTTCTTTCATGATTTTTTTGCAGCGGGGACCGGATTTTCTCGATCTCTTTTTCCCAGCGTGCTTTTCAGCCACCCGACCAAAGTCGCCGCCATGACGCTGTCGAGCGAATCACTTTCTAACGGCGTTTTCGTTTTTTCTCATTCCGCCGCTTTTTCCTCGAAGGCTTTCAGGCGCTTACGGGCTTTTTCAAGCGCCTCATTAATATTATCCTTATCCGCGTTCGCTTCTTCCTTGAGCTCCTTTTCCAATTGCTTGATATTTTCCAGCAAGTCATTTTTGGTATCTTCTTTCTGCTGGGCCAGCTCCGCCTTGTCAAATACGATCTTCTCGGCGCCCGGCGCTTTTTCCGCCCGTTTTTCCAACATCGGCTGGGGGATGCATTGCTTGTCTTCCGCCAAGCGGCGTTGGTTCTGGTAGGCCGGAGAGGTGATCTCGATGCCTTGACCATGCAACACGTCCAAAACCGCCCTGTTGAGGTTTGAACGAGCCGTGAGCAATCCTTTCACTTCGCAGAGAACACCGGCGACACGGTAGGTGACCGCAAAATTCCCAAGTTCCAAAATATGGACAAAGGGCTCAATCAGGCCGCTCTTTTCCGCGGCCTTGCGCAAAAGGGGTTCGACCTGGGCATGATGGACATCATAGCCCAGAGAAAGAGACGCGGAGACAATGGCGCCTGAAGCCTGGACCGTAGAGACAGGATTTAAGATCAGGTAGGTGTTGGGGATGGCGATCAGCTCTCGATTCTCCGATTGGATTTCCGTATCGAACAGGCCCCTTTCAGCGACACGCCCGAAGTAATCACGAACCTGAACAAAATCACCGATGCGGAACGGTTTTGTAATACGAAGCAATATCCCCGCCATGAGATTCGCGAAAATGGTGCTTGATGAAAAGGCGAAGATGCCCGATATCACCAGGCCGATAACCCAGATGACCTGATTGCGGGAACTGTCGCTAACGGGCAAAGCCAGGGAGATGCCCACGATGCTTACAAAGATCAACCCCAGCATGGCCAGCTGCCGGGAAAACAAGCGTTCATTGCCGAGGTTGGCATGCCGCCCGATGAGCAGGCGATAAGTGGCCCAGAGCAGCACTGCGAAACCCAGGATCGTCACTAACAATGGGAAAAAGGAAACCATGATTTCAAACAGCTTATTTAAAAATGACATGTTCGACCCCTATCCAAGTATAAGACTGGTTTTATATTTGTCAAGAAAATCAATCCTGACCGGTTTGGGCATGATTGATATTGTTGTTGGCCATTTGCTCCATCCATAATGACCCTGGCCGCCCCGTTTTTTTCAATTACACCCACACGTCATTTCGTGCCGTAAGCGCACCGCCGGCAGCACCGGTATTCACCACGCCGCGGGGCTCGATGACCATCGCCTGGCATTCCCTGGCGGCACGGGTAATATGCTCTGTTCCCCGCGGGACTACCAGCATCTCCCCGGCGCGGACGGGAACCGTCCGTTCACGGAAACCGACCTCCATCTCGCCCTGCAGCACGATGAACACCTCGTCGGTTTCCTGGTGATCATGCCAGACAAATTCGCCCTGGAACTTGACCAGCTTGAACTGGTAGTCGTTCATCTCGGCGATGACCCGCGGCGACCAGTGCTCGGAGAACCGGGCAAGTTTTTCAGCGAAGTTAATGGGGTTCACTTTGATAACCATGGCCAATCTCCCATGTAAATTCGAATCTGCAGACCCCGGACCTTCCCCTTACAATTGCACCCGTCTAAGCCTGAGCGAATTGCTGATCACGGAAACCGAGCTGAAGCTCATTGCCGCCGCGGCAATGATCGGCGACAATAGAATCCCAAAGAATGGATACAGTACCCCCGCGGCAATGGGGACACCCGCCGTGTTGTAAACGAAGGCAAAGAACAAATTCTGCCTGATATTGCGCATGGTGGCCCGGCTCAAGCGCCTGGCCCTGACGATTCCCCGCAGGTCGCCTTTGACCAGGGTAACGCCGGCACTTTCGATCGCCACATCGGTACCCGCGCCCATGGCGATACCTACCTGGGCCTGGGCCAGCGCCGGGGCATCATTTATGCCATCCCCGGCCATGGCAACGATGCGGCCCTGGGCTTGAAGCTCCTTGATCAGTTCGGCTTTTTGCTGAGGCAGTACTTCGGCGTGCACCTGGTCGATTGCCAGTTTGTCGGCAACCGCTTTCGCTGTGGTGCGGCTGTCACCGGTCAGCATCACGATGCGCATGCCTTGGGCATGCAAATCACGGATGGCTTCGGCCGTCGAGCCCTTGATGGGATCGGCGATGCCGATCAAACCGGCTGCCTTGCCGTCAATGGCGAGCAACACGACCGTCTGGCCCTCGGCGCGCAGCTTGTCAGCCTGCTGCGTCAAGTCTCGCGCATGAATACCCAGGCTTTCCAGCAGTTGGCCGTTTCCCGCCGCCAGCACATGTCCGGCCACTTCACCGGTGACACCTTTTCCCGTATGGGACTGAAAGTTTTCGGCCTTGACCAGCCCGATCCCCCTTTCCTTTGCCCCCTGCACAATGGCTTCGGCCAGCGGATGCTCGCTGGCCCGTTCCAGGCTGGCGGCCAGGCGCAGTATTTCATCCTCGCTGAACCCTGCTTGCGCTTGCAGCGCCACCAGCTTTGGCTTGCCTTCGGTCAGGGTGCCGGTCTTGTCCACCACCAGGGTATCGACTTTTTCCATGATCTCCAGCGCTTCGGCATTCTTGATCAGCACACCGGCCATGGCGCCGCGCCCCGTTCCCACCATGATGGCAATGGGCGTGGCCAATCCCAGCGCGCAGGGACAGGCGATGATCAGCACGGCAACGGCATTGACAATGGCATGCGCCAGGCGCGGTTGCGGTCCCCATAGCGACCAGACAACAAATGCAGCCACGGCAACGGTCACGACCGCGGGCACGAAATAGCCGGCCACGACATCGGCCAGCTTCTGAATGGGCGCGCGCGAGCGCTGCGCTTCGGCTACCATCCTGACGATTTGCGCCAGCAAGGTATCAGCGCCGACTTTTTCCGCCCGCATCAGCAAACTGCCCGTTCCGTTGACCGTGGCGCCGATCAGTTTCGCGCCCTTGGCCTTGGCCACGGCCATGGGTTCACCGGTGACCATGGATTCGTCCACGTTGCTGGCACCGTCAATGACCGTGCCATCCACCGGGACTTTCTCGCCGGGCCGCACCCGCAGGGTATCGCCGGCCTGTACATGCTCGAGCGGGATATCCTCTTCTGCCCCATCATTGCGCACGATTCGTGCCGTTTTCGGGGCCAGGCCGAGCAGCAGCTGAATGGCCGCATTGGTCCGCGAGCGGGCGCGCAATTCAAGCACCTGTCCCAGAAGCACCAGGGCCGTGATCATTGCCGCCGCTTCAAAGTAAACATCCACCCTGCCGCCCTTCATCTGCATTATGGCAGGGAAAATCTGCGGGAACACCAGGGCCACGACGCTGTATACCCAGGCCACGGAGACACCCAGGGCGATCAAGGTGAACATATTGAGGTTCCAGGTGCACAGCGATTGCCAGCCGCGCACAAAAAACGGCCAACCGCCCCCCAGCACGACAGGTGTCGCCAGGGCGAACCCGATCCATTGCACCATGGACATGGAAAGCCCTGCCGGCAACCAGGCCGGCGCCAGGTCGGCGATCATGGCCAGGATGAACACCGGAGCTGCCAGAAAGACGCTGATCCAGAAGCGCCGGCTCATGTCAATGAGTTCCTCGTTTTTTTCTTCAACTCCGACCGTGAGCGCTTCCAGGGCCATGCCGCATTTCGGGCAATTCCCGGGATGGTCCTGCCGCACTTCGGGATGCATGGGGCAGGTGTACTCGAGTTTGGTTTGCATCGCCGGCAGGCCCGCCGCCTCCAATGCCATGCCGCACTTTGGACAATTGCCGGGGCCCTGCTGGCGGATTTCCGGATGCATGGGGCAGGTGTATGGTACCGGCCCGTCGTGTGATTCATGAGCAGGCGGGCTTTCCTTTTCCAGGTATGGTTTCGGGTTCTCCTTGAATTTGTGCAGGCAATGTTCACTGCAGAAATAATATTGCTCGCCCGCATGGCGGTACTGGTATTTGCTATCGCCGGCTACGGTCATGTTGCACACGGGATCCCTGTGTTCGTTTTTTTCTGTATTTAATTTTTTACCCATATCCCCATCCTCTTCTGTTCCATTTCAATTCATTTTATCAATAAAAAACCGGACGCACAATTTTTCAATGCGGCCCGGCCGCATCCGCCAGCGAGAGCCAATTCAGGAAGTTGCGATTGCTGCCATCTGGAGACCCAACTCCGGGTATTTCCCATTTCAGCGAATGACATTTTTCAGAATATTTGCCAGGCGGGTAGCGGATATGTAGCGATCGGCCAAAACTTTGCCGTTATAGATCAAAGTGAAGACTCCGCAAAGGGAGGGCGTTTCCTGGGCCTGGGGGAACTGGTCGATGTTGGCCAGGGACTTCTCGACAATGTTTGCCTGCGCTGCAAATGCTTTCACGCACACATCCCGGTAAGTCCTATATGAATTATAAGCTGCCTTTACTCTCGAAATTCACGTCTTAAATTTTAACAATCCGTACCAGAATGCAAATTTAATTTCGGCACCAATTCAAAACAGGAAACGGGCGCCAATTGCCAGAATGATTGCCAGGCTGATGATCACTGCCGCCACGATCAAACTTTTCGCAAGCAATGAGCGAGTTTCTTTGTCACTGGCACGGACATCCATCTCCCCTGTCTGGATCGCCCGTTCCAAATCGTCCAATTCGTTTTGCCAGAACTTGCGTTCACTTTTAGTAACGAACTGGCCGGTAGTATCAATAACGAAGGTTACGGTGACAGACGTTGGCTGACCGGGACTTGGGATGAGTTGAATGATGGCATTGACCTTCGAGCCTTTTGCTGAAAAGGTGAAAAATGAGCCGCGCCCATAGGTCAGCAGCTGCGGTTGGGATGTGGTCTGGGTGTAGCCGGCCATATAAAAATAGGTTGCCAGGCGTTCACGCACTGTGGCTTCGCTGACAGCGGCACTGATGTTGCGCTCGAGTTTCATTGGTTCGCCTCCATTTCCACGGTCAGCGTATTCCAGGCGGTCGCTTCAGGGTATTCGTGCGGGTCTTTCAGGCGCCGCAGCAGGAGCAGCGAGGCGCTGGCCTCCGGAGAGATGCCGTCCAGCAGCAGGGAAAAGTGGGAGAAGTTTTTCACCCTGACGCCGTTGACCTCCAGGACCACGTCCAGGGGGAGGATGCCGGACCGGCCCGCCGGCCCGGAGCGGGCCACCATGGTGACCAGGACGCCCTCGCCAACCGTAATTCCCATGTCGGTGGCCTGGGCGAGGGTCAGGTTCTCCCACATCAGCCCAAACCGGGAAAACCTCAATGCCAAGCCCCGCTGTTCGAGGAGCGACGCCGCGGCATTGATGAAGGCTCGGGCCGTATCCTCCAGCGCGAATAAAAAACTGAAGCGGGACGCGGCCAGGATGTTAACGTTCCAGTTGCGGCCCGGGGGGGCCTTGGCAAAGAGCCCGCTGGGATTGGGCAGGTAATGCAGGTCGATGCCGCGGATTTCATCAAGGGCGATGTAGCAGTAAGACTGGCCGCGATACTGGTTCAGGTAGCCGCTGCGCCATTCGGCCTCGATCCTGAGATTGTCGGCTTTTTCGGGCCGCGCCCTGTATTCTTTTCTCTTGGCGGCCTTACCCCTGGTCAGGCGGAATTTTTTGGCGAAAAACACCGATGCGCCGAACTTGCTGTCCAGGAAGGCCGTTTCCTCGGCGACAGCTTTCTTGAATACGGCATCGATCTGTTCCGCCGTGAGGTCGGTCCGGGGAATGACCCAATGCCACAGGCTGCTGCCCGCATGCGGCCAGACCTGCGGTTCCGCGACCTGGGCCAGGCAAGCGGTCACCGTCATCCAGGCAAATAATCCTATGGTGATCGCCAACCGCCAGGCAGCATGGCCGGGTTTCCCTCCCTTCCCGTCCGCGAGCCGAAATTGTTTTGTCTTTGCTTGCCTCATGATTTGACTATATTATCATAAATCATACCATCGTAATCCGTCCCCATTCATCCATTTCTTATATTTCAAGTTCCCAGGGCGTAATCCACCGCCGCGCGGGCATGGATCAGCGTGGTGTCAAAGAGCGGAATACGGCCCTGTTCCTGCTTGATAAGCAGCGGCAGCTCGGTGCAGCCCAGGATGATGGCCTGGGCGCCCTTGGCCGCGAGTCGGTCGATGATCCCCCAGATCTCCCTGCCGGCGGCGCGATCGACTTTGCCCAGCGCCAACTCGTCAATGATGACGCGGTGGATGCGCTCACGCTCCTCCTTCTCCGGCACCAGCGCCTCGATGCCGTGCTTCTCCCTCAACCTGCCGGAAAAAAAATTCTCTTCCATGGTGAAGCGCGTGCCCAGCAGCCCGACCTTGCCCAAGCCCGCCTTCAGGATCTCACGGGCGGTCGCGTCCACGATGTGCAGGATCGGTATGCCGATCTCCCGGCCGATCTCGGCGGCGAGCTTGTGGGCCGTGTTCGCGCAGAGCAGCAGGAAATCGGCGCCGCCGCTCTCGATGTCCCTTGCCGCCCGCAGCAGGATAGCCAGAACTCCGTCCCAGTCTCCGCGCTCGGTCAGGGGCTGGATCTCGGCGAAATCAACGGAAACCATGACGCTTTTGGCCGAATGGTGGCCCCCGAGCCTCTCCCTGGTCAACTCGTTGACCAGCTTGTAGTAGAGCAGCGACGACTCACAGGTGATGCCGCCCAGCAGTCCTATGGTTTTCATTCGCATCCTCCTTGGCCAGGATTGCAATTACAAGAAATTAGGTTCAAGCTGCTAGTCCCCAAAGAAAGGCGGCCAGGATGCCTTTTGTCCTCATTCGCCTACTTTTTCCGCTGCAGTTTTTCGATCTGTTTTTTCAATCCGAGGATGTTTGATCTAAGGAAGTTATCAGAGCTGGAATTCTTATAAGAGGTCTGCAGGTCATCTTTAACTCCGGCCAACAAGACCTCATCGATCATCTGCTTGTCCGCCTTTTGCTCTTCAAGCTTGTCGGTATTGAAGTTGGCACGCCAAAACCGTCGATAGGTCGCAACAATCGTATCGTCACCCGCTCCGGCCGCGATGGCCGCATCGAGCTTTGCCAGGCAATTAGCTCTTCTCACAGCGAACTCCTTCCTCTTCTTGTCCTGTAAGCCTGGGTTGCTCGAACTGCCCATAAAGACAATGAAGGGGATGAAAAAAAACAGGAACAACCCACCGCCGATGTACACCAGGGCCAGCGTATCGCTTTGCGCCCCGATGACCATGATGATCCCGGCCAGGATCCCGGGGAGACAGCCCATATTCAGCAATCTCTCTCCAGACAGCACATCGGGAGGAATATACGCCTCCTCCATGAGTTGCTCCATGGAGAACTCCTTCCGCTTTTTCAGGTAATGCCTTTTAAGCCAGAGCCGGACAGAACTTGTCTTGATCCCCGCCAACAGCAGCTGCACGGCGGCGAAAAAAACAAGCAACACCAGGCCGACAAGCAGAAACGCGAGCGCTTTTACCATGTTTTCCCTCCTGTGCCCAGGAAGTAGAGATCGTTCTCTCACCACTCAGCGACATCAGAGCACACTGGATCCGCTGGGCAAGTTTATTTTATGAAGCAGGCAAAAAAAAGTCAAAATTCGGAATGCCCAATAGCGAGGCTGCCCCGGGAAAAACCATGCAACTGTTCCCAGCTGTCGACTTGCAGCCGCTCACCTTCCACCGCATCTCTACCGGCCGCATGCCTGAATCAGGCATTGTCGTCACCCTTCCTGCCGAACACCCTCCAGAGGGTCGCCAAGGTGAATACCTGGACGGCGACGATCACCGCCAGGCAGAACCGCAGGATATTCCACTCCAGGCGCAGATCGCCCTCGCCGTGATAGATGTCCGTGAGCGCCAGATGGCTGATAAAAACCGCGATCAGCGAGCCAATTCCCAGAACGAAAGCCAAAATTGCCTGCCGCATCATGGCCATGCTTTCCTCCCTGATCTTTTTTTTTGCCTGTTTTTTTTTCTAAAGTAACAAAGCCCAGCTTCCCAAAATTCTTCTCAAAGGATGAACGGTAGGAAGCGCTTCGTGCTCCTGTAGTATGCTTCATAGGCGGCACCATAGTACTCCCGCAGGGCCTTCTCCTCGATGCGCACCCGGTTGGCGACGCCAAGCACCACCATAGCCGTGACTGCCAGCAGGCTAATCCAATTTTCATAAGTGACACCGATGCCGATGGCTACCAGGATGATCCCGGCATAGGCCGGGTGGCGGACATGGCGATAGAGCCCCGTGGTCACGAGCGGCTGTTCCGCCGCGATCTCGACATGAGCGCTGAAAAACCTACCCAGCGTGATCATCGCCGCCCAGCGCAGCAGCATGCCCAGGAGCATCAGCGCCACGGCGACCGCGGCCAGCAAGGGGCGGGCGAGCTGGATCCAGCCCGCTGTGATCGTGCGCAAACCCGCGGCCGCAACCAGGCCGGCAGCGAGGAAGAACCACAGGACGAAAAGCGAGCGCCGGTCAACTACACGGTGGGGATGGCCTTGACGACGCTGGGCCCGGATCAGCACCGTGTCCACGACGGGCATGAGCAGCAGCACGAAAAAATAGAGCAAATAATACCGGCTCATGGTCTAGGTTCTGTTATCAAGTATCCCAGGTCGGATCTATTTTCCCGCCGGCCGTGAAAAAAATGCACTCATCAGCCACTTTCCTTCCCGCTTCACCATCACGCAGGCGCCCAGCAGCTTCATGGGCGGCAGGGGATTCCCCTTGGCATCAATCATTCCGGAAAACTCCCAGTACGCCTTGTAAAGCGCAACGTCGGCGCTGAGGAAAACCACACCCAGCTCGCCCGAGCGCTTATATTGCGCATGAGTCTGGCTCTTCAATCCCTCCAGGCTGAGCTTGACATTGATATCCCGACCCTTGTCCGTCCCCAGCCAGTTTTCAAAATCTTCGGCCATCAGGGCGCCGAACGCTTGGCCATCACGCAGCCGGTAGGCTTCGTCCAGTTGCTCCATCACCTTCCTGATCGCTGCCGCATCCGCGGAGCGGTCTATAGCCGGCGCCAGCAGGGGAGCCAGAAAAAGGCACAAACCGATCAAGAAAATCATCCGGTTCTTCATTTTCGCCATCCTCCCATGTTTCGACTTTGAATACGTAAACTTGCAGCGACCGGACCAAAAAATGCCTGGTTTTGTCTCGAAAAGGCACTTTGCGGGACCCGGCTTCGCTGTTGCCCGGATCGGGTCTCCCCCGCTTTCCCCGCTACCAGCAGGGGGAGTCGAAGGCCTCCTCGCCCATGTCCAGGTGGCGCCAGCTCCAGCTGAGAGCGAAGTTCTTGTTGACCGCCTCGGGCGCCGCCTCGGTCAGATTGACCCAGATCACGGCCGGATCGGTGCTGCCGTAGCACAGGTGGAATTTGTCGGGATCGGTGGGGTGGACCGTCTCCACCGTCACCCGATAGCTGCCCGGGGCATTGAACACGACCAGCGAATAGGGACAGATGCCATCGCTGTTGAAGGCGGCCGTGCAGGTGCTGACCGTCCGGGCGCCGCGCATGAGCTTGACCTTCAGCTGCAGACCGTTGAGCCATTCGACGTGCTGGCCGCCGGCGATGATGCGGCCCGAAACCTTGTAGATCTTGCGCTCCAGGCGCACCTGGGGAATGCACTTCAAGTCGAACACGGCCTTGTTGGAGGTGCGGGAATTGGGCGCCACTATTTCGATCTGCATCCAGCGATCGCGATAGGTTCCCATGGTCCCGCCGAGTTGCCAATAGGTGGAAACCGTCTTCGTGCCCGCCGTGGTGAAAACCAGTGCGGTTTCGGCTCCCCTGGAACCGTCGCTGCGCAGCCAGCGGTAGCGCACCGTGCCCCCGCGATTGGTCGTGATCCTGCCGGTGAAAGTGAAGCGGTGGGGACAGAAACCGGTGTACTCGCGTTCCGAAACAGAAAGCGACGCTCCGGTCACCTTGAAAGCTTCGATCGGGAAGACCGCCAACGTGACGGCTATGAAAACAAACATGAAAGAGATCAGTTTTAAGCGCACAGGCACCTCCATTGTTCGCCCGGCGGATCGCTCCGCGCAAGCTAGGTGATTATATACGATTTTATGAGCGATTATCTCAGGAGAAATTGGCCTTAAATCACGCAGCGTCACCGGTCTTCTCCAGCCGATCGCTGACCTCTCCCCGCGCCGCCATGTCACATGCCCGTGATGGAGCGCTGCACGAATGCCAGCACGGCCATGGCCAGGAACAGGATGATCGCCGCCACGCTCCAGGACTTTCCGGCGAGCGCGGCCACTCCCAGCATGCCGCCCGAGGCGGCGAAAAAAAGCGTGACGTAGGCGATGGTCATCCAGCGTACCTGGCGAAAATCGATCTTGAAGATGTAATCGAGCAGTGCCTCCGCCACAAGATAGACCAGCAGCAGGACAATCTGGATATAATATAGAGCGGGCCTTTGCAGCGGCGGCGCCTTGGCCAGAAGGTACGCCAGCGGCACGGCCAGAAGGAACAGGGCATAGCCCAGGTAATGCTCGAGGCGCGGCCGGCCCGCCAGCCTGGCAACAAAAATTAAAATGACCAGAACGTAATACACGATGGCCACGATCGCACCCAGCAGGTTTGTTTTCTCCAGCATCTCCTCCTCCCCGGAACTCAGGAACTCAGGGACGGACTGTTAATCTGTGTATCCTTTTGCCGCCCAGCGTTTGTGATTCTGGTCATCAATTTTAAAAAAGCTATAATGAAAGACCTGACACCATTGCCTCTCCGAATTACTTTTCCATTGACACGATAAGCAATTTATCCTGCACCGGTCTGATCTTGAAAGTAAGCACAATGCCTTTCCGGAAAGGCCACAATTCCTTGAACTTTATTCCGGATTGAAGAGTGGGGAATCTCCTTTCAAGATAGAAAGCGAGTTCTTTTTCCTGCAATTCTCCTGCCAGTACCCGCACGTTAATAAAATTTGCCCGGTACAGAGTATATTCGTAGTCTCCCTCTGTTACCCTTACCAGCGGCAGCAGGTTGCTAAGCTGTGCCGTGACTTTGATCTGGAACTCATTCTCACTGTACCAGGGGATAAGGTTTTCCCTGGTGTAAGCGTTGACCTGTGCGGCCATCTCCGGCATGACAGTGATTTTTGATTCGGCAATAACCGCAAGCGAACAGAATAACAGGGTAATGGCCAAACTTTTTCTCATATGTTCTCCTCATGAACAAGCGGGATCAAATCTCATTTTCAGAAATTTGCGCCGATCTCAAGCATCGCCCCAGTTCCTTCTATCCCGGAAACTTCATTTCTATTTTTTTCCTGAATTCACAAAGTCAAGCACCAGCCCCGATATTCCCGAGGCCCCCCGCCTCAATTCTCGGCCCAGGGCTTGAACAGCCGACGGTACTGCTCCGGCGTCCTGACGACCTCGTGGTACCAGACCGGAAAAAGATACTCGCACTCCTCGCACTTGGCCAGCGCTTTCTCCAGCCGGGCTGTTTTTTCGGCAATCGCGTCCAGCCAGGCCTGCGGCGGCTTGTGCAGGAGCTCGAACTTCGCGATGGCGCGGACAGGGATGCGCTTCACCTTGGCCGGCGCCAGTTTCATGTAATAAGACAGCGAGTTCTCACTTACCCTCTCAATAAGATACACTCCGTCGGGGATCTCGGTAAAGACCGGGATGGATTCGTGCAGGAGGTAGATATTGGAGGTGGTTATGGTCCTGCTCAGAACAACGGCCGAGCCTTCCTTCTTTGGCTCGGTGCGCTCGGAGACCTTGGTCTCTTTGACATAAAGCTGGCGGTAGGTGATGTCCTCCAGGTAGTATACGACGGGCTGGCGGCCCTTGTAGTTGAAGCCGCCCACGGCGCCGTTGGCAAAGTACCTGTGCCCGGTCCAGGGCTCCAGGGCGAGGAAATCTAAATCCAGGAACACCGGCAGCTTGAAGTCGGAATTGACACTGACGGGTGTCTCGGTGATGTAAAAGCCGTTGACGTCCCAGTAGCGCTGGTAGCCTCCCCTGGCCGCCAGGACTGCCCCTTCGATCACCGTGCCGTCCATCAGGGTGACGCGGCAAAGGGCCTGCAGGTCGGGATTCCCCAGGTCGGCCTGCAGGAACTGCCAGCCGCCCAGGGCCAGGACGATCAGCATGGTTATCTTGATTTTCATTTTCCCGCCTCCACAGCCTGGCAAGCTATCACGAACCGCTTAAAATGAAATCCGCATTGTTGCGAATCGGATCAAGGTTTCAGGACATCGCCCTCTTTCGCCGTGGTTATCTGCTCCATGGATACATTGAAGCCCGACTCCTGGAGAAAGGAGTGAAAGCAATCGGGCCCGGACCCCGAATACCCGAATTGGAAAATGAAGTTGCCCGGCAGGGTGATGGTCTGCCTTTCGAACACCAGGACGATGCGGCTGGGGCTCTTCGACTCCAGCCGCGCTTCGAGCAGCCGCCCGCATTGCGCGCGCAGGTCGGCGGCGATCTTTCTTCCCTCGGCTTCATAGGCCATGTTATTTTGCTCCTTTTTTTTGTTTTATTATAAACAGTATCGCTTTAATTGCAACTGCTTCCTTCAATATCAGGCATCGCCGGTGGGCGTTACCGTGGCGGCCTCGACCATCAGCACCAGGGTGCGCTCGGGGGCGCGCGGCCGGTGGCTCACACCCCTGGGAACCACGATCCCCTGCCTGGGAGTGAGTTCCACTGTACGATCCTTAAAATCGATAAACAGTATGCCTTCCACTACATAAAAGAATTCATCTTCCTTCTCATGTTGGTGCCAGTGGAAATCGCCCTTGAATATGCCCAGGCGCACCAGGGATTCGTTGACCTGGCACAGGGTCTGGTTGAACCAATTATAGTCACACGCCTTTTCTATAGCCCCGATATCGATCTTCTCCAATGCCCCGAACTTGATGTCGGTCTGGATCACATATTTCGTGTCTGGATTCATGTGTCCTCCTTTTTGGATTTTGGCTCCCGGCGCTCTCACCTTTTCAGCCAGGGGCAGACTTCCAGGCAGACCAGGCAGTTGTCGTCTCCCCGGCATGCCTTGACGTCCAGCACATCTTCCCGGCGTTCGGGGTGATCGGCAAAAGACACCAATCTTAAGGCGCCATACGGACATTGATCGACACACAGCGTGCAGTCGCCGCAGCGGTTCGCCAGCGGCTCGCCGGGCTGCAGGTCCAGGTTGGTCAGAACGGCGATCCAGCGGTGGACCGGGCCATACTCGGGCGAGACGATAAGCAGCGAGCGCCCCTGCCAGCCGAGCCCCGCCGCCTTGGCCAGCACCTTGAGCGACAGCAGCCCCAGGCGCCTGACCGGATCGAGCTCATCTTCAGGATGGATGATCAGGGCGAGATCTTCCTGCTTCTCCAGGTAAGCAGAAATCTGCAGCGCGGCTTTCTCCAAAAAGAAGTTTACATCGACGCCAGTCGCCTTCTCCCCCAGCTTGTTCAGCTGCGCTCCCAGGACGATCGCGTAGCGGAACTTGCCCGTCAACCCGGCCGGATCGCCGCCCATGCCTGCCGGCACTTCCCGCCGCCGCTCCAGATCGGCCACGCCGAACAGGTCCACTCCCATTTTACAGGCAAGGGCTCTCAATTCCGCTGTATGATCCATATCTTCTATCTCCAATGTCTAATATTGAGACCTGACCCCGTTGGCCCATTCCTCAATAGGCAACCACCTTTCCTTCAACAAGCCGGATGGGCGGATAGCCGGACATGGGATAAGAATAATGAGTCTGCGTCATCTTCCAGTTTCCTTCTTTCTTGATGAGCACCATTGAAATCCGGATCGGCCAGACAAATGTTTCTCCCAATTCGGTGTGCTTGAGCACCATGCCGGCATCCCAGATGGCGGTAAAAAGCTTGATCCGAGCCGTTTTGGCCGCGTCTTTTTCCAGTTCGGCCAATCGTCTCAAGCAGCGGGCCATGTTCTCTTCATTGCTCCTGCCAAAACCGTTTCCCGGGCTCTTGGTCACCGTCGCCGACATTGCCACGATCGCCACGTCCGGCGTTAAAATTCTAATATCGGGGTTATCCACATCCGCTTCCATTACGCCCCACCTCTTCCAGTCATTCGCGAATAACTCTTCCGCCTTGTCTATTCCCGTCTGCCATTCACCTGTATGGGGAAAGACACCGTTGGTACCCATGACACAAACATCATCGGTCATCAATTCCCGGACCCATTCCCCAACCTTTGACAGATCCCTTCCAGTATATCCATCCTGGAATTTCTTCAGGAATTCCTTCACTTCATCGCGTACTTTCCGGCCCGGATCGTTTTCCTGGCCGTTTAAACGCACCTGAAAGCAAGTCAGGACAAGAATACTAAGAAGGATTGCCTTGCCTTTACATAGCATTGTTCAACCTCCATTTTCAAACTATGGGCAGAAGGCGCTTTTTTTGATTTTTGCACCTTTGATAGGCCCTGTAAAATCTATAGTTCCTTGGTTCCTGGTTTTTCATTATTACTTCATCCCAGGAATCATTTGTAAAAACGTAAGACCTGACCTCATGTGTCAATATTTCCCTGATCTTTCGCTTTCCTCTTTGCACTTTTTTTCCATTTCGGTTTCGGAAGCGGAAGTTCTTGCGCGGTAATCCTGATCAAGCCGCTGAGCCATTCCTGGTCTTCATATGCATCTCCTATTAAAAAGCACAACTTGGCTCCGGGATAGGGCGGGGCTTCAACAACATCGCCTATATATGCCCTGCCGCCTGCGGTCGGCTTCACAAAAAGCTTGTTGTCACAAACCAGGGCCACGACTTTATTGTTGCAATATATTACATACTCGCCGAACATTTGCCTGTGAGAAATAAATCCGGCATTTTCCATTTGCCTTGCGATGAATTCAATGAAAATTTTATCAGATGCCAATGCGAACTCCTTGTTCGGAAAAATGGTGACGTTGCTTGCTAATATGTATTTTAACCATGAATTAAATCGACAAGCAAGCTCTTTTGAAAGCTATCCCGGAAAACGATTCTGATTTATGCATGGCTGCAAGCATCGCCCGCAAATCCCTCCCGGGATATCAAAAAATTTTTGCGCTTTGACGGTCCGTCCCCAATGGCCTTTCAAATGCCTTCCGCAGAGGAACCATCACGTCATGCGGACTTCGAAAACATCCTGAAAATGCAGGACCACATGATAGGACCGGACCCGGATGGCGAACAGGGCGCAATCGGGTGCCGAAAGGAACTCCCGCAGAGAGGGATGCTTGCGCAGGAAAAGCTTCGCCGATTTTTCACGTTCCCGCCCGCGCAGCTCCAGCGCGCGGCCGATGGCGGTCATGCCCGCGGCTTGCTGGAAATCCGTTTCGCGGTTCGAACGGTCGTCGATGAAAATGGCGGCCCGCTTCCTGCTCTTCAGGTTCTTGTATTTGCTTGTCGGGCGCCTGGTGGCGAACAGGATGTGTTTCAGGTCGCCGCTGGCCGCAAAGGCCACGATGTTCTGGTATGGATAGGCCTGTCCCAGCGTGGCCAGAATGCCCAGCTTTTGCGCGGACAAAAGATCCGCGATGATTTTGCGCTGCGAACGCGTCATCCAGTCACTCCCTGCCGGCCCCAAAATTTAAAACCTGTCATTTCAAGACCTGACCCTCATGCCCCGGTTTGCCTCGACTTCTCCGCCAGCCGATAGATGTCGCAGCCGCCGCAATACAGCCCACAATAGCCGTCGAGTTTTATTTCGTCCATTTAATTCCTCTATCGCAAATTGTCCAAAGTCAAGCACCTTCCCCAAAGGCCGATTTTCTTATGTCCTTTTTTCAATGGCTTTGTATTCAAGTTCGGAGGCAGACCGAAAGTTGAAATTATAAAGCCAATTTTCAAGATTTGACCAAATATCCTTTTCCTCTAATGGAGTCCGGGGTAAGTCAAAGTTCAGGGCAGAGAGGAGTTGGAAGCGATAAAGATCATAAGAGGAACGGATGAGCAGACCATAGGAATTGGCCTTGGCCATAATTCCCTTGTAAGCCAGCCAGGAGAAAAGCGAGAGTGCGATGAATATGCCCCAGGCGATCCACCCCCTTGGAGTTTGTCGACCAAAGTAAAATTCTCCCTGACAAAAAAAATGGAAAAAGGAAAATACACCAAGAAAAAAACTGAGGCAGGAGAAATGAATCAGGGTTATCATGGCGATAAGGTTTTCATTCAAGTTGTCCTGAATCACTTCCGGAATGAGTGGAAAAAGTCGTGGCCACCAAAACACGCCATCAAGTCCATATATGGTTCGCGGATACATCTCCGCGGAACGGATGATGTTTCCAAAACACGTGGGCAGAAAAAACTTTTCCTCCGCCGGGTATCCGAAGTAGATTCTTGCTTGAAGTGAAGAGTAGCGATCGGATCCTTTTTCTGCTTCGATTCTTCTTGCATCGCATAACTTTTTCCATTTTTTTATGACCCGCTTTTGGAACAATTGCCGCAACCACTTGGGCCAGTATCCCTCAAAGATGCGCATGAGGTAATAGGAAACACCATGGACAATATAGGCGATCAGGGTGATAAGAAGCAGAAAAGTTACCAAAACAAAAATTTGTTTGGGGACGCTCCAGGCCCCCCACGTCATGACAGGAACAACATATCCGAAAGGGAAATAGTATACCAATAGGGATATAATCGCCGCAGTGAAAGATGGGAACCAGCAGCAATGAATAAAGCTTCGGCTGAATACTCCGCTGAATTTTTCTAAAACTGTGTTGAACATGAGATGAGATTATTCAAATCAAAAAATTACTGCAATGAGGACAAATAGCCCTGCCTTTCTCCCACCTTGCCTCCTGGGAAAGGATTTTGAGATTACATGTTGTACAATCGAATGAAGAAAACTTGATTCCCGGATCACCAAAGGGTGTTGAACCCAAACCATCCATTTTTTCAGAATGTTCAGCCTGTGAATACTCCTTCTTTTCAATATCTTTTCCAGGAATTTCCTTATTGTCGCCTCCATTCCCGAATCCCCCAAAAGGGTCATCGCCACCGAATTCCCCATTAAAACTATCGCCTCCCAATTTCACCATTTTTTACCTCCCCTCTAATCCGCCCGTATCCAGGTGGACAATCTCTAATCCTTTTTTTAAGCGTAATTGCAATAAAATTCAAGCTTTTTTTTCTGTTTCTGTTTTTTTTAAATCTACCCGTATGATTTTCATTTCATTCAATCAAAGTCACAAAGTCAAGTCCCCAAAGCCTGGTTCCGTCCCCAAAGTCTGGTTTTTCACTTTGCCCAAACCAATTGTCATGAAAGACCTGACACCGATGCCCAGTCAAACACAACTGTGCCTAGCCCTGCCTGCCATCCTCCTCGATCACCTTCCAGCCTTCGGTCCAATCCGCATACACCTGCCAGAATTTGATCTTATCATTCTCCACAACGGCTTTCCATGCGGCTGGCATCTCGATCCGGTTTTCAGGAACAAGCCCGCGTTTCCCGTTGTAGGTTCCGCAAGCCGACCCAAAAACAGCCACCATGCTTCCCTGGCGGAAAATATTCTCGACCTTGATCGTAAAGTCGGGAAACATGCGGAAATACTCGCCCCATCCTTTCGTCATCACATCCAGACCGGACGTCACCTTGCCGCTGGAATCAACAAAAACGTGATCCTCCGTCATAAGGCTGGAAAGTCGGGTAACGTCGCCCTGGTTGATTGCGGAGATGAAAGCCATCACTACATCAGTCTCGTTTGACTTCATCCGCTCCTCCCTTTTGCCGTAACTATTTCTTATCTAAATCCTATCCCGCTACCCTGAACATTCATGCGAGCAGCAAATGGGTATCCGCTCAATTTCCACATTCACAAATGGAACTGTCATTTCAAGACCTGATCCTCATGCCAGAAGAATATAAATGCCCCTTGTATTAGCAGGAATATTACGAATTTCTGTTTGCGGTCTAAATTCAGCAATTTGCTTTATAAATCTACATTTGGACGTTGACATTAGACATTCTCCTTAACTATCATTGCTAACACTCTCTTTTGCAATGCCCCCACTTGAAGCCAAATATTAAAATAAAAAAATTTATTATTCAAAGACTAGCCCTACTGTCTTCCTAAAAAAATCGCGCAATGATTCCCCAAATGAGTAATCCAAGCCCAACAAAAGTTACAAACATATTCACGGAGGTTATCCAATCTGGCACAGAATTAATATCGGCTTTTGTTGGATGGATAGAGGTGCGATCAAGACGTCGTATGTTTTCTTGAAGTCTTTCTTCTTTAATCATATTTTCTCGAATACGGTCCCAGCGAGCCTTTGCGGATTCCATTGCATAATTGTGCATCACTCCCCATGACCAAAAAGAAAGGATTACAACAATCACACATAACCAAAATAAAACAGGGTGCCCGGTCCCATAGAACATTATTCCTGCAAGCACGCTTAATATTAAACTTACAAAGCCACCCATACTTACTCCTTTGGAGGCATGATGGTCAGAACTAGAAAAATTAGAACCTTATAATTCAAGACATGACCCTCATGCCTTACTAACTACTTGACAGTGACCTTCTAATGGGCGTCCCCAATTCCCAATGATGACTGCTCCTGCAAGCCGTCACCGAAAGTCCTGCCTTCATCTACCATGCAGCTTCTCATGGCACACAATGGGCGTCCCTTTTGCCTCCTGTACGTTTGCCCAAGAGAGAGAAAAAGAGACGGGTCAAACTTCAGTAAACCGAACCCACTGAAAACGCAAGTCAAGAATAGCGTATACGTCGAGTTGCTTATCCCACCAGTACTTTTTTGACCTTATCGACGACGTAATGAAAATCGGATTCCGGCATATCCGGGTAGATAGGAAGTGAGACGATCCGTTTTTCGATGAATTCAGTATTCTCTAGCCCGGGACTGTCTGCGCATAAATCGTGAAACAAAGTGAGTTGATGGACGGCCGGGGAAAAATAGGAGGCGGTCTCAATTCCATATTCTTCCATTTTTTTCATGAATGCCTTCTTGTCGATTCCGAGCTCTTCGGACTCCCAGTATATTGTGAAGTCCTTGAAGTTGGATAGCGCCTCTGGCATGACTTTCTGAAATGCAATGCTCGGAATACCTGCCAGGTTTTCCCGGTACTTCTGCGCCAGGTCGTTTCGCTGACGGATCTGCTCGTCAATCCTCCCGAGTCCATGCAACCCCATTATGGCACTGAATTCTGTCATCTTTCCATTCAGGCCCATATGCCGGCAATCGTATTCGCTTCCATATGTGAACCCGTAATTGCGGCGGTCTTCGACAGCGGTATGGATATCGTCCCGGTGGGTGGTGATCAAGCCTCCTTCACCGCATGGCAGTATCTTCGTCACGCTTAAACTAAAAACTTCTGCATCGCCGAAGGACCCGATATGGCGGTCGCGCCATTTGGACCCGAAGGCATGGGCCGCATCGAAAAAGAGAGAGAGGTGATGTTCTTGAGCGATTTCCTGCAGTTCTGCGATCGGGCAAGGGTTGCCAAAGGCATGCAAAGCAAGGATAGCCGTGGTGTTGCGGGTGATGTGTTGGCGGATCGATTTGGTCGAAAGATTGAAGGTGTCGAGGTCGATATCCACAAAGACGGGTTTCAGGGAATTCCATAGAATGGCCTGGACTGTGGGCAGGAACGTGAAACTGGGGACCAGTACTTCCGTACCTTTGGGCAATGTATTCAATATCAGCATCAACCCGGTGGTGGCATTGGCCACTGACAGGATATGCTTCACTCCGAGTATTTGTGCTACTTTTTCTTCCAGTTTGCACGAGTATTTGCTGAAGTTGGTCAATCGGCCCGAAGCGAGCATGTCGTGGACATAAGGCTCGATCTCTGCAAGATTTGGCAATCGGGGTTTTACCAGGGGAATTTTTTTCATTTTATTTACCCGATCTGGATTTCTTCGTCGAACATAATGGTTATTTCGTTCCTTTCGATCCGAGGCAAGCTCTGTGTCTGGTAAATATAAGGAATCCTCAGGCAGACCTGAAAATATTTTGAAGGGTATTTTTTAATGAGGCGGATCAGGTTCTCCCGCGTGAAAATCCAGTCGGTGATGGCCACCTGTCCTGCTGCCTTGCAACCTGAGAATAACAGCAGGGTTTTTCCCTGATCGATCTTTACTTGTTCTCCAGGGCCTGGATCGATGGCGAAAATATTCGGCAATTTCATGATTACGGCATAATCAATCAGCCTGTCGCCTTGTTGTTTCTGGAACGTGGACATGGGGATGAGGTTTTTGATGGCCTCCTGTTGCATGACCTGATCATAGGTGAGTGCTGTGTACTGATCAACGGGGTTGTCCGAATCATGAACGTACTTCAAGTACGCGACCTTTTTATTGTCTTCAGCAGGGGCCTCAAAGTAATCGATCAAAAAACCATGCATCCGTGTGATTCTATTGGTTGTCTCTAGGATCTTCAGATTATCCATCACTTTCTTGCAGATCATATTCTCCTTGGCGCTGCCGATGATGGAGGAAGATGTTTTTTGGATGATATTATTCAGTTTATCGTTTTTATAAGAGCAACTGCAACGCGGTTTTACCTTGCGCCAATCGATCATCAGGTTATGGGCTACCCAGGTATTGATCTTCATAATGATCTCAGCCTCATCGTTGGGAAAACCAGGCATTTTATATCCCTCATAATCACCGGGATCGTCATGTTGCTTATGTGTAAAGAGTATGAAATAGTCAGAGATATTGGAGTTCTCCAATCCGGCTAAACGTCCGAATAATTCCGTCTCCTGCAAGGCCATTGTCATTTTATGGATATCTTCCAGAAGTCCGTCCCGGTAAATATTTCCAAATAATAGAGAAAATGGATTCAACAGGAACAGAATCAGCTTTTTTATGACTTTCGATTTCAGGATTTTATCGACGAAAATAATAAAAAAGATGATCCCGATGACGATCGCTAGCCAAACAATTTCATTGATTTTATCCTTGAAGGGGATTTGTGTATCGAACAACTGCAAACGGATTTTGGGAATGACCAGGATGGAACCGATAATTTTGAAAACGGCATAGAATCCTGCAATTGCCCATGCGAGGCGTTTCCTTATGGCTGTGATTCTTTGAACTAAGCGATCGTAGGCTGCTTCCAACCGGCTCATGACATCCTCCTCACTCAACCCGAACAGATTCGACAATCTGTTTTTCGATGAATCGATTGTAGAAGAAAACGGTTTAAATTTCAATAGACCGGTGGTAACCTGGATTTCTCAACCGCCTTTTATTTTTCCTTTATTCTATTCTCTCTATCTACCCTATAGGCGCCAATTTTTGGTGAATCTCCGGTGTTGCACAAGTGTTTATGAAATTTCCACGTTTCCAGACACTGATAATCCCCCCACTAAAGAATATTCAAGTGATCAACATGACAAAGTCAAGAAGTCAAGCACCGAGCAAGCTCTCCCTTGTTCCATCTCCGATAATTGTTCCAAACTCATTTTTGTGGCAAATCACATCTATTTCGGTAAAATACTTTTCATTATACGATGAAGAATAATTGGCATTCTGAGGATTCACATTAGAATTGACAAGTTTTCTATATAAAATACAAACATTTCCTCCAATCAGCACATCGCTTCCAATTATACTGAATGCAATATTGCAAAATGACATTATTCTTGTGCCTGACAGTATAATTGAATTCTTTATTATCGTATTTGCTTCAATAAAGACCCTTTCGTCAAGATTGGAATTTTCAACCAATACATTTTTCCCAATATAGCATCCCGCCTTTAATACACAAACACCTTCTATTGTTGCGAAATCATCAATAAATTTTGGGTTACATCCTATTGGTTTTATTATCATCCCATTTACTGCCGCTCGTGAACTAATCCAATTATCGGAGTCATTAATCCAACGAAATTTTCTGAATTTTTTATTATCTAGCAATTCTCTGAATTTACTTCCATTTGGATGATTATCGATTTTATCAGACATTTTATTAGACATTGAATCTGACATTAATATTTCAACATCATATCCCTCAAGGTTCGGATGATCAAGCTCACACTTACAATTAGCTAGGTACCAATCAAGATAAGCTTCCTTAATAACTCGATCTGCATTCAAATGTTCCCAAGGAAAATTAATATCAAAACATACATTGTTGATAGATTCTTCTGACAAACAAATATCAATATTTGCTTTTCGGCTTAAATATGGGAAAATAAAATAATTTATAAAATGTTTAATAAAAAAATAATTGGCTATCTGGTTTTTTACATTTAAAATTTCTTTCCACATTTTAGAATTCATTAGAATCAATCCAGTAAATTTTGCCAAAATATTTTCTTTATTTAAATAATTTTTTAAATTAAAAACTGGATATAACGGCCTATCAATAACATCAACAACATTTCTGAAATTTATTTTTTTATAATTTATTTTGTTTTTGGTATCATCATGGGATCCCTTTTTAATTACAAAAAAACTTTGCAAATTATGTGATTGGAATTTCACTTTTGATTGAATCGATTTTTCATGAAGATTCTTTGTAAAATCACTAGCAGCAAAAACTGCAAATGGGGATTTATTGACAATCTTTTTCTTAGCGGTTTCAAAAATAAAACTCCAAAAATCATCATGAATCAGGGTATCACCACAAATAACAATAATTGGATTTTTGTCAAATGACTCAATTGATTTATAATAATTCTCTTTAAGATAATTAATACCTTCCACGATAGATGGAAAAATCCCCTGGGCAAATGATGATGACACTGTTGCGAAACAGACTATTCCCAAATATCTCTCGGAATTAAATTGGTTTTTTTACAAATCCAGATTATTTGGATCGGCAACTATACAAATTTTATTTACGAATTCTCTTTTTTCTTTTTTTAGCAAATCATCTATTAAAAACTGAATTGTGGTTTTATGATTTAATGGCAAAAGGTTTAAAAGTGGAGAAATTTTGAAGAAACTTGATATTCCACTGAATTCTTTTACCGTAGGAACTATTACATTATACTTTGCAATAGACAACATAGGTTAATTAATATTTACTCCATCTCAGTTCGATTTTTGACATATACTAGATTATAATGAAGAATATCTGAAAATCAAGCGCTGCTCAATTTTTTTTGTTGATATTGTAATATTTATTTTTTACTGTAATTGATTTCATTGAAGGCTTCTTCAAATCATGGAAAAGAAAATGAGAATCGTGTCTTGAATTAACAGGTCGATCAATAACCATTTTCACGAATATATTTGTCATTTCAAGACATTATACTAATACCCCATGCCCCCAATCTTCCCTATTAAGAGAAAGCTTGGTGCCAGGTCTTGCATTATCGCTTCTGCCAATGCCCAGAACAAGAATATGTTTTCAATTAGATAAGAAAACCCATTTTGTCATAATGTAAGACCTGACAGCATTTCTTCCTGTTCTTCCCTAGACGTACTTTCACTTTAAGAATACATTTATTATTTTATAACTTAATTGTTTTCTCATAAACAAATGCAACACTATACTTAGCCCTCGTAATTGCAACGTATAAACCCGCTTTAGTTCTGGGTTTAAGTTGTGATGAATCCTTTTTTGCCAGATATTCACAAATAGGTTTATTTGGAAAAATGAGTACGCGTTCAAAAGTCCTGCCTTTTGCCATTCCAAAATTAATTGATGGTAGCTCCATTGTGGAAGTCCTAATCGAATCTTTTAAAACAATCGGTTTAAATTTATTATAATAGTGAGGGACCTCACATTGCTTTATCACGAAAACACCATCATGCCCAGTAACATCAGTATTCTTTGAAATTGTGGGGATTAGCTCAGGATATAAATGGTCTGCAAAATCACAAATTGTTTGATTGCAACGAAAGCTCTCATTCTTCTGTATAACCTCACAAAATCCTTTTTTTTTCCAGTCATTGAACAACTTAATGATATTATATCCTTTATATTTCTTGTTTTTGGGGGAACAATTTGTAAAATAAGTTGATTGTCTACAATCCCCTACAATTATTATATCAATCTTAGAACGAACTAATAGTTCTAAGAGATCAAAATCGTATCCAGCCATATCTTGTGACTCATCAATGAAAATTTGATCGAAAATTTGCTCAAGCCGTTCAATTACGAGTCCCTTAGATAGTTCATTGCACACACATGCAAATTCAGCGATCTTATCAGTGTATATCAATTCTCCGTTTTGAAGATAATATACTGCAGTATTCTTTCTAGGGACTCCTATGACAGACCTGCCTTCAATAAAAGAGATATTACTGATCCTCTTGATGTCGTATAAAAAATTTTGATAAGGGCGTACACATTCTTGAAGTAGAAAGGAATACCAGGTAAGTATATGAAGATTTTTCGGAATACAACTGACTCTCTGTGAAATGAAATCATCAACCTGTTGCAAGTTTTCAATAGTATATGTGGTTATTAATGTTCGTTTGTTAATATTTTGAAGCGCCGCTTCAACTAAAATAGTCGTTTTTCTTGCACCCGCAGATGCAATTACTATTTTCTTACAAGCTGAAAGCATCAAGAATATATTGGGGGACTTTTATTGGAGAAGAATAATTGAAGAGCTTCAAAGCACACTCAGTCTTATTTTTTTCCTTACGCATGAATGACATCATTGATTCTTTATCTAAATCATTCCTAGAAAATATGGTGTTTAGTAAGCCAAGTTCATTAACCTTGGCAATTTGGCATTCTAACGTGGGATATTTATCATCCTTGTCATAACAAATTTTTATATTGGATTTTTTTAAATAATCACCATATCTTAATTCAATATTTTTTCTAAAGTCCCCATCATTATCAATAACAACCACTACTTTCTTTTCAAGCAAAGCCGCAATCTCAAGAAAACGCTTGAAGGAGAGACTCCTGACAGATATCACATCGAAATCATCTTCGATTGGGAGTTTTCCATTCTTCTGAAAATATGCCTTTTGTACTATCAACTCATCAGAAGGACCTTCAACGAGAATCGGCCGCTTCGAAATAATCAGTCGCAATGTGTCGTACCCCGGCAGCTTTTGAAAATAATCTTTTGTGCTATTTGAAAGATTTTTCAAAGAAGTAACCTTCTGTCCTTCTGCTAGAAGAATGACTTTATCAATACCAAGTTTGTTTAAAACAAAAGTGCTATGCGTAGTCAAAAGAACATGCTTTGACATGCATTTTTCTTGAATTTTACTGATAAGATTATTCATTGTTGAATAAGATAAATGATTCTCAGGTTCCTCAATAAGTATAAGATGCGCATCTGTTGCCTTACGATCAAGTGCAATTAGCATTTTCAATATACTTTGATCACCCTTCCCAATATGCTGAAAAGGTATTTCATCAAGATACGAAGTCAAATTGGTTTCCCAATTCGCCTTCTGGGTAATATCAACTGACACTTGAAGCTGTTTGTCAGAAATTTTTCCCTTCTCAGAAGCAAGCCTCGCATTAATCTTAGCAATTGCTCCTTGGTTGCTGAAGGTTTCTTTCAATCTACGATATTCCACTGCCAATTCAGCGCGTTCTTTAAGATCAAGAGAATCGTCAATTATTTTTTGAATATAATAGTCCGAACCATATTGAAGCCGGATTGTAGTTGTGTCAATTAGTGTAACATTCATCCCAAGGCTTCGTTTTGTTATAGTCTTATAAGCAAAAGAAAACCATTGTACTTTGTAATACTCAGTTGGAATGTTTTTTATCTTACTTAAGTCGGAGATATAACTCAGGTATTCATCGGAAAAATCCTGGTTAAATTCAATTAAAAGTCTAATTCCCGGCGAATTGGTTTTTTTAGAGTTATTTGTACCCTTTAGTGCGGCAAATTCAGGATCATCCGTAAAATAAAGCTCAATCCAAATTTTTGGTGGGGCAACTTTATTACCAGCGTTTAGTGCTGCAAAGTATTCTGAAACACACTCCCTATTAAAAAGATATGGAGAAAGTTCAAAGGCTATATTTCTTCCAAATAAATCTTGAGTAAGGCAAAGGTTGATTGCTTCTATTAATGTCGACTTCCCCGTTTCATTGTCTCCAACAAGTAAGGTCAACTGATTAGACAAATCTATTTCCAGATGACGGAAGCATTTAAAGTTATGAACAATTATTTTATGAAAAATCATTCCCATCTATAATCCCCTTCATTATTAATATAAAATCATTCAATTTCAGTAAAAACACTTAATTGTTTAAAACTTCTATTAGAAATTTCTTACCCATTTAGAATCAAGGGAAAATTCGGTGCCAGGTCTTTCATTAATACTTTTTGGCCAAATCAAAATCAAGAGAATGGTTTCAAAAAGAGATTTAAAAATACAATTTTATTAGAAAAAAATATCTGCCCCATTTCATTCAAACAAATCTTAAAAATCAAAACATTTGAAATTCATCTCAATCATACATTTGGCAGAATTCTAGCATAATCAGACTTTCATCAGCAGATTCCTCGTACTTTTTAGGACTTGATCTAGTTTGATTCTTTTTCTTTTAATCATCACATCTGTCCAAGTGCCCGGTTCCAACCAATAGCTACCTTTTAAAAAGCATCTTTCCGCCAGATCGCCATCAATATCACGAAGTGGGATGCTCGAATCATGCCAGAGTTTCGCTAAAGCCAACTCTCTTTTACGGTCTCGTTTTTTACCAGAATCCAAATCCTTAATGTATGCCTTTGTTTCATTAAGAGCTGCATAAAGAGCATATAACGCTTGGTCTATTCTTTCATTTCTATATTTATGACGATCTCTGATCAAGCCAAGTGCCGCTAAAAGTCGATCAAAAATAGCAAATGTAACTTCATTCGGTGCCATATAACCTCCTAATAATTATCATAATCTAAAATAAAGAATTAACATTTTTTATCCTAGCTCCAATAATGGCCTGGGGAAGCTTCTCAGGAGAGAGAGAATTCCTTTTGCATCCATAGATTGATTAAAAAATAAATTATAAGTTGTGGCGGACAAGAAAGAAAATTCGGGCCAGGCCTTGAATTGAAAGATCAATCATTGATCGTATTAAAAAAAACTGTCATTTCAAAACCGGACTCCAAGCATTGGAAATAACTACTTTTTATGCTATATACTTTCATCAAAATAATCCATATCGATCTTTTTCACAGGATAGAGCGATACTGTCGATACTCCAATATCATTCTCTATCATCAGGTTGGTGAGTTGCTCCCCATCAATTAAAACAATCTTGCTTCCAATCTGAGAGACATAATTTCTAGCTTCATTAGAGAATCGAGAGGTTGTAATGAATATACCTTTATTTGCTTTCTGAGCTTGAAGAGCTCCGGCAAACTGCATGACATCCGGTCTGCCAACTGAATTAGTATCCCATCGTTTCGCCTGGATGTAAACGACATCAAGCCCAAGTCTATCCTCCTTGATAATCCCATCAATACCGCCATCTCCACTTCTACCAATTGCTTTTCCAGCGTCAGCGCGTGAACCTCCATAACCCATCTTTACAAGCAATTCGACAACAGCACGCTCAAAAAAGGATGGCGAAGATTTTTTAAGTCTGGCAAGAAGTTCGTCTCCCAGCTCATCTCGCAAATTTTCATAGGCAGTTTCAAGTGCCTCTGATGGAGTAGCCGCTGAAATGTCGGGTGTACCATCCGAGGAACTTACTTTCTCACCTCTTCGCGTCCCCTTGAGTTGCTGGAACTCAATAAATTCAGGATACTGTCTGAGAAGTTTTACATTGATCACTTTAGGCTGCTTTTTGAGGAGATCTTGCCCACGCGAAGTAATTTTAAAATAGCCCCTTCGCGTAGCTTCGAGCAGACCAGCTTTCTTCATATAAGTAGCCACCCAGCTAACTCTATTAACAAGGGTTGATTGAATACCGCTTGGAAGCATTTCTTTCATGTCCTCATCTGTCAAGTTCAATTCTTTCGCTAGAGCTTCAACGGCTTCTCCTGTTGATGTCTCATCGTTTTTCTTTCCTGCAAAACGGAGAACTGGCAACATCAAACTTTGATAATCTGGAACAGCCATGTGTTAATCTCCTTTTTCTCTCAATTAACCTTTTTTATGCTTGTTCGGATTATTTTTCAAGTGCTGGATTGAATTCATTTTACAAGCTCCCGCCGGTGGCCTTTGTGAGCTTTTTCAGGGGAGGACGAATTCTCTCATTATCCATGCGGCGAATAAGAGAAAAGTATAAATACTAAAAACAAAACAAGCAATAGGGAAAAATGTAGTATTGGGGATCTCGAATCACAGCGACTAGAGTTCAGTGTTAGTGATAGTGTTAGTGTTAGCAGAAAAAGGCAATCTCTTTATGTAGGGGAGGGTCTGTGACCCTCCCGCATTTTTCCATTTAAGGAGATTAAAATCCCTTTGGGGTGCAACCCTCCCGCATGATCACCAATATCCGTAGGATTTTGATTCATCAAACCCTGCGAGAACCCGCATTCCGCCACAATCCGCAGGGGCGATCCGGCCGCACAAATCATCCGCCGACCTTGGCGGATCTGATTTGTCCGTCCCCGCAGGGGGCGGGTCGCCCTGCTTAAATTCCAAATACCAAGCACCAAATAACAAATAAGCACCAAAATCCAATAACCGAATGACCCAAACAAAGAAAGAAAAGGCAAAAGGGCTTTTGTTTCGAACATTGGAATTTGGAACTTGGATTTTGTTTGTTATTTGTAATTTGTGATTTGGAATTTCATTCTTCCTCGTCACGCGTCACGCCAGGGCGGCCGTCCGCCAGGCGAAGCGCCGGCGGATCACCTCTACGCATGCCGTGTTTCTCTTTTTTCTTCAACCTCGAACCTCGAACTTCGAACATCGAACCCTCTTCCCCGTCTATTGACTTGCCGCGCCTACTCTGCTAAATTGAATATGACCTCAGGGGGAGAACATGCCCGAAACCATCATGGAAAGCAAAGACTATAAAATGGCCGTGCTCATCGACGGCGACAACGCCCAGGCCTCGCTGCTGGCCAAGATGCTGGCCGAGGTCGGCAAGCACGGCTCGGTGACCATCCGCCGCATCTACGGCGACTGGACCACCTCCAACATGCACTCCTGGAAGGACGCCCTGCACAACTTCGCCGTGCAGCCCATCCAGCAGTTCCGCTACACCGTGGGCAAGAACGCCACCGACAGCGCCCTGATCATCGACGCCATGGACATCATGCACCGCAAGCTGGTCGAGGGTTTCTGCATCATCTCCTCGGACAGCGACTACACGCGCCTGGCCACGCGCATCCGCGAGGAGGGCTTCTTCGTCATGGGCATCGGCCAGAAGAAGACCCCCAAGTCGTTCGTCAACGGCTGCGACCTGTTCATCTACACCGAGAACCTCTCGCCGCGTCGCGAAAGCAAGCCGCGCCCGGAGCAGGGCCGCGGCCGCGGCGCCGGTAAGAAGGAAGAAGCGCAGCAGCCGCAACAGCCGCAGCCCCTCTACGCCGGCACCGACCCCATGCCGCTGCTGCGCGAGGCCTACGAGATGGTGGTGCAGGAGAACGGCTGGGCCAACCTGGGCCCCATGGGCAAGGCGCTGCTGCAGCTCGACCCCGGCTTCGACCCGCGCAGCTTCGGCCAGCGCCAGCTTTCATCGCTGATCAAATCGCTCCCCGATTTCGAGATCCGCCGCAGCGACGACCACTCGTCCACCGGCGTCTGGGTGCGCCTGAAAGAATAGTCAATCAACGACATATCAGTGATAGTGATAGTGTTAGTGTTGGCAAGAGAAATAGCTGAAATCTGAATAGTTCATCATTTTGCGGCTGCCAACACCAATATTAACACTTTCCTGGCAACGCAAGAAAATCCTTCCCCGATTGTCTAACAACATGAGGATAAACATGAAAAAACCGATAATACTGCTGCTGGCGATCTTGCTGGCGGGAGCGGCCGCGAGCTTGTTCCCCTGCGACATCACCATGGAGACCCAGCCGGCTGCCGCCGGCGCAAAAAATAAGATCAAGGTAAGATTGACCGTCGAGTGTTTTCACCGGCGCTGCCCCGTGAACATTGAAGAAACCAAGCTGGCCGCCAAGGACCTGGTCATCGAAAAGCGGGGCCAGTGGAAAAAAACGGGAGAGGGCATCTATCAAATGGACCTCATGGTCTCGCTGAAGGGAAAGGAGAAGGGGGCGATCACGGTGCGCCGGGAGTGTCCGAAAACGGGCCATCAGGAGGAAATCCTGGAGATCGCGCCGCTCTGATCCCCGGAACGGGAGCGGCTGCACTTAAAGGAACAGCCGCGCCAGGTTGGCGCCCAGGGCCATGAATCCGTCCAGCGAATAAAACTCCAATTCGATATGGCGGCCATCCGTCACTTCCAGGCCGGGGATGGCCGGGAGCCCGGCTCCGGCATTCGCCAGTTCGCGGCCCAGTTCAACCTGCACCCGCTCGGCGAACACCTCGGCCTTTTCCCAGCCGAAACGGCGGGCGAAAAGCTTGACGGCGCCGACATAGAAGATCTTTTCCATGCCGGCGGGCATGTGGCCGTAGCGGTCGCGCAGCTCGGCGCGCAGGGCCTCCAGCTCGGCCGGCTCGCGGCTCTCCAGGATGCGGCGGTAGGCGCGGATGCGCTCCGAAGTGTTGGCGATGTATTCCTCGCTAATGGCGTAGGGGAAGTGGACGCGCAGGGCCAGAGCTCTTTCCTCTTCGACCTCGCCCTTGAACTCGCGGATGGCCTGCTGCAGCAGCTCCAGGAAATAATCGTAGCCCAGGGCCTCGACGTGGCCGTGCTGGCGGTTGCCCAGCAGCGCCCCGGCGCCGCGCAGGCTGAGGTCGAACTCGGCCAGCCTGAAACCCGAGCCCAGCTCGGAAAATTCGCGGATGGCATCCAGCCTTTTTTTGGCCTTTTCGCTCATTTCCCCCTTCTTCGGGTCGATGAGGAAATATGCGGTGGCCTGGCGGCTGCTGCGGCCGATGCGGCCGCGCAGCTGGTACATCTGGGTCAGACCCAGGCGGTCGGCGTTCATCACGATCAGGGTGTTCACCTTGGGGATGTCGATGCCGTTCTCGATGATGGTGGTCGAAAGCAGGACGCGGAAGCGGCCGGCGATGAAGTCCATGATATTTTTCTCGATCGTCGCCGTGGCCATCTGGGCGTGGACCACGCCGATGGCCACATCGGGAAGCCAGGCGGCCAGCTGGTCGCGGAAATGAAAGATGCGCTCGATGTCGTTGAAGACCACGAACACGGCGCCATCGCGCTCGATCTCGTTCAGCACGGCCGAGACCACCACCTGGCGGGAAAAATAACCCACGAAGTTCCTGACGGCCAGGCGGCCCAGGGGCGGCGTCTGGATCAGCGAAATGTCCTGCAGCCCGGACAGGGCCATGGACAGGGTGCGCGGGATGGGCGTGGCCGAAAGGGTCAGGACATCGACGTCCTCGCGCCCCTTTTTCAGTTTTTCTTTTTGAAAGACGCCGAAGCGCTGCTCCTCGTCGACGATGAACAGCCCCAGGTTCCTGAATTCCACCCCCTTGGCCAGCAGGGCATGGGTGCCCACCACCAGGTCGACGCTGCCGTTTTTCAGGGCGGCGACGACGCGTTTCTTTTCTGCCGCCGGCACCAGGCGCGACAGCATGCCCAGGCGCAGCGGGAAGGCGGCCAGGCGCAGTTCAAAGTTTTTGAAATGCTGCAGGGCCAGGATGGTGGTCGGGCACAGGAAAGCGACCTGCTTGCCGTTGGCCATGGCGCGCAGGGCGGCGCGCAAAGCCACCTCGGTCTTGCCGAAGCTGACGTCGCCGCAGATCAGGCGGTCCATGGGAAAATCGGCTTCCAGATCGGCGAGCACCCTGCGGATGGCCTGCTTCTGGTCCTCGGTCTCGACGAAGCGGAAATCCTGCTGCAGCTTGTCCTCCAGCTCGGGAACGGCGGCCAGGGCCATTTTGCGGATGGATTTGCGCATGGCATAGAGGTTGAGCAGGTCGCGCGTGTAGTGGATAATGGCTTTTTTGGCGCGCTCGGTCTTGAGCCGCCAGGTCCTGCCGCCCAGGCGGTCGGGGCTGGGCACGCCGCCCTCGCTGCCGCTGTAGCGCTTGAGCACGTCGAGATCGTGCAGCGGCACGTAGAGGAATTCGCGGTTCACGTACTCGATCTTGAGGAACTCGGCCGACAAGCCCTCGAAGTGCAGGCGCTTGAAGCCAAAAAATTTGCCGATGCCGTGCTGGCGGTGCACCACCCAGTCACCCACCTCCATATCCTGCAGCCACTCTTCGGCCGGGATCTCGCGCACCCGGGCCTGCCTGTCACTGTATTGAAAGCTGCGCCCGCTTACGACAACCAGGCGCAGGAGGGGATTTTCGAAGGAGCAGGGAATATTGAAAAAATGACATTCCAGCCCGGGCAATTGGGCGCGCAGGTTGTCCAGCAGGCGCTTGTCGGCGCTGCAGGCCAGCAGGCGGAACCCCGAGGCCGCTTTTCGGCGCAAATTCTCCAGGTCGGCGCTGTCCATGGTTACAATGGTTTTGGGCCAGACGCTGATTTCCGCAGCAGCGGCCGGGTCGGCGGAAAAATCGACCAGATCGATCAGCTTCTTGCCATGGTAGGGGAAAGCGAAGATGGCGTCGACTTCGGGCGCCGCGGCCTGACCTACGGCCACCGCAGCGCGGATGCGGCGGAAGTTCTCCAGCAATTTCCGGAATTCGCTCTCGATTTTACTGAAATTCGAAGCCAGCAGCCGGCTGGACGGCAGCAGCGCCGTCAGGTAAGCGGTTTGCTTCGGGTCGGGGCCCGGGGCGGCGGCCTGATCAGGGAAATAACGGTTCTCGGTAATTTTGACGCCGGCAATCGTGCCGGTGGAGCGCTGCGAATCCAGGTCGAAAGAGCGCAGCGAGACCAGGCGCCGGCCTTCGAATTCCAGGCGCATCGGGGCGGTGCCGGCCACGGGAAAGACATCGACCACGTTGCCGCGCCAGGAGAGATCGCCGCCGATCTCCACAGCGCCGCGCGCCCGGTAGCCCAGGCCGGTCAGTTTTTCGATGAGCTCATTGCGCTCCCACAGGTCGCCGCTTTTGATCTCCAGGGCGCTCCCGGCCGCTCCCGGCTTTTCCAGGCCGATGGAAAGCGCCGCCAGCGTTGACAGCACGATCATTTTTTTGCCGGCGGCCAGGTCGGCCTGCAGCCTCTGCTTGGCCGCGATCTGGCGCACGTCGGCGTTCCTGTTTATATAGGGGTCCTCGAAGGGCAGGGTGTGGATGTGGACGGCTGTGTTTTCGCAGCCTAAAAATTTCAGCCACTGGCCGATCTTTGCCTTTTTTTCCGCCAGCGGCTCGTTTTCACCGTTCAGCCAGATGACACTTTCGCCGTCATGGGAAAAAATCGCGGCCACGGCCAGTTCATGGGCGCCGCGGTCCACGGCGGCTATTTCGATGCGGCGCCGGCGGCCGCCGAGCTTATCCCAAAAGGCAGGGCTGAAAACCGTTTGCGTCATGAGTATTATTATATCACCAACTGTGTTAAAGACCATTGCCTACATGGCAGTATTTCCATCATTGCCGCGATGGGTTCAGCAAAAGCGAACGAAACACAGGGACTGGGCACCGACCCAGCGAGCGCTGATGGCCGCAGGCAAAATGGCCGCTGTTTGAGTTCCGGCCTGGCCGGAACGAGTTGGCCATTTTAATCAGCGGCGAGATGAGGTCGGTCAGTCCCGGAGTGGTGAGCGTTGCGGAACCATCACGGCGGGATCGCGATGCGTAAACGCATTGACTTCCCCGGCCGGAACCGCTAAGATTGAGCCATGATGAAGCGGCTGCAGATCGCTTTTCCCCAGAAGGAATTTTTCGTCTCCATCTTCAAGGACGCCGTCTACGTCGTGGGCGGCACTGTGCGCGATGCGCTCCTTTACAAAAAAACCGCCCCGCGGCAGGATATCGACCTGTTGGTCACCGGCCTCAGCTACGACGAGATAGCCGCCCGGCTTGAGACCTTCGGCAAAACCGACACCGTGGGCAAGAGCTTCGCAGTGCTCAAGTTCAGCCGCCGGGGAAAAACCTTCGATATCGCCGTGCCCCGCCGCGATAAAAAGAAGGACGCCGCCGGACACTCCCACAAAAATTTCGCCATTCAGTCCGGCCCGCAGGTCAGCCTGGAAGAGGACCTGGGCCGGCGCGACTTCACCTGCAATTCCCTGGCCGTGCGCCTGGCCGACGGCGCGGTCGTCGATCCGCACCAGGGGCTGCAGGCCATCGCCGCCAAGCGCATCATCATGACCAGCCCGGCCAGTTTCAGCGACGACCCGCTGCGCGTCTTGCGCGCCGCCCGTTTCGCCTCAACGCACGGTTTTGCCGTCGATAAAGCCATCTACGCCAAGGCCAGGAAAGTAACCCTTGCCGAGCTCAGCGCCGAGCGCGTCGCCGACGAACTTTTCCGGCTGCTGCTCGAATCATCCCGCCCCTCGGCGGGACTGCAGGAATACTTTCGCCTGACCGTACTGGAGAAACTGTTCCCGGAACTCAGCGCCCTGGCCCTGACCATCCAGGACGCCCATTTCCATCCGGAAAAAGACGAACAGGGGCACCATTCGGTCTGGGCCCATACCCTGATCACCGTGGACATAGTCAAAAAGCTGGCCGGGCAATTCCGCCTTGATGAGGAACGCTCACTGGCCCTGCTGCTGGCCGCCTTGCTGCACGACTGCGGCAAGGCCGCCACCACCACCTGGGAATTCAAACGCGGACGCATGACCGTGACCTCCGCTTTTCACGATTCCCGGGGCGTCAAACTGGCCGAAGGATTCCTGGACCGCCTGCGCATTGACAGCCGGCAGAATTTTTCATTGAAAAAAACGGTGCTCAAGATGGTACAGCAGCACCACCGCATTTTTGATCTGTACCGCAACCGCGAAGAGATCACCTTCAAGGCCGTGGCCCGCGCCGTCAAGGACATGGACGGCGAAGACCTGCTGCTGCTGTTGCTTGATTTCGCCGACCGCCGCTCGCGCGAAGCAGCGGCGCTTGATTTCAGCGAACTGGACGAGATCGCCCTCTGGTTCAGCGCCAAAAAAGAAGAATTCCGCATCAGCCGCGATACCATCCGGCCGCTCATTCAGGGCCGCGACCTGCTCGCCCTGGGCGTTCCTGCCGGCCGGCAGATGGGCCTGCATTTAAAAAAACTCTATGACCTGCAGCTGGACGGCGCTTTCCATGACCGGGAGCAGGGTCTGGAAATATTCAAGCAAACGCAGAAAAAAAAACCGGCGCGCCAAAAAAAATGAAATTATATCTGCGCAACGGCTTTCTCGAAAAATGCGAACCCCTGGTCATGGGCATCCTCAACGTCACCCCCGATTCCTTTTCCGACGCCGGCCGCTTTTTCAGTGCGAACGATGCGTTGGCGCACGCCCGGGAAATGGTTGCCGCCGGCGCCGCCATCATCGATGTCGGGGGTGAAAGCACCCGGCCCGGGGCTGCGCGCATCGGACTGAATGAAGAGATCGACCGCGTGCTGCCGGTCATCGCCGGGATCAAGGAGGAGACCGGCGTTCTGGTCTCCATCGACACCAGCAAGGAAGAAGTGGCGCGACTGGCGGTGGATGAGGGCGGCGCCGACCTGGTCAACGACATCTCGGCCTTCAGCTTCAGCGAGCGCATGGCCACGGTCGTGGCCGAACTGAACGTGCCGGTTATATTGATGCACATCAAGGGCACTCCGGAGAGCATGCAGCGCGACCCCAGCTACGTCGACGTTGTCGCCGAGATCAGGAACTACTTCCAGGAAAAGATAGACTACGCCCTGAGCCACGGCATCAAGAAGGAAAAGATCATCCTCGATCCCGGCATCGGTTTCGGCAAGCGGCTGGAAGACAATATCGCCATCATCCGCAACCTCAGGCAGTTTGCCGCCTTCGACCTGCCGATCCTGATCGGGATTTCCCGCAAGTCCTTTCTCGGACTGCTGGCCGGCGAGAAGGTCCCGGAAAAGAGGGAAGCCGAAACCCTGGCGGCCAACCTTCTGGCAGTGCGCAACGGCGCGGCCATCCTCCGCGTCCACGACGTGGCCAATACGGTCAAGGCCCTGAAGGTCTGGCAGAGCCTGGCCTGAAAAAGTTCTCGCGGACCGCAGTATTGTTGTATAATAACTTTAATAAAGCGCGCCGCACCTGACGCGCCTTGAGGAGGCGGTATGAAACGGGTCAAGCTTATTATTATGTTCATCCTTGCCGGCCTGGCGCTGCAGTCCGGTCTGGCGGCCCCGGCACTCCCGCTGCCGTCCCTCTTCCCCGAACTGCCCGGGTGGCAAAAGCAGGGAAAAGCCGAGACCTTCCTGCCCGAAACCCTTTACGAGCACATTAACGGCGCCGCCGAGAATTTCCTGGGCTACGATTTCGAGCAATTGGCCGTGCAGAATTACGAGAATGGCCAGAAACAAACCATGATCGCCGAGATCTATTTCCACGGCCGGCCGGAAAACGCCTTCGGGATCTACAGTTCCGAAAAACCGCTGGCCGGAGATTATTTCCCCATTGGCAGCCAGGGTTATGCCGAGGAGGGCGTGCTGAATTTTTTTTGCGATGCCTATTATATCAAGCTGAACAGCTTCGATCTCGGCCGGCAGGGCAAGGCCGTTCTGACGGCCCTTGCCGAAAACATCGCCGCCGCCATCGGCGGCAAAAATGTTCTGCCGGAAATGCTTGCCGCCTTCCCGGCTTCGGGAAAAATCCCCCATGGCGAACGCTACATCCTGCATAATTTCCTGGGGCACGATTTTCTCCATTCGGCTTTCACAGCCGACTACGAACAGCAGGGAGTGAAATTCCAGTTGTTCATCATCCGGGCCGGCAGCGAGGAGAACGCCGCTGCCCTGCTGCAAAAATACGCCGCCCTGGACAAAAAGAACCCGGCCCCGGTCGTCAAGCCCGGCCTCCTGACTATAAACGACCCCTACAACGGGCCCATTCGCCTTTCCTGGCGCGGGGAATTGATCTGGGGAATGGCCGGACCGACGGCAGCGGCAGACGCCCTGCTCGAAAGCATGGCTGAAAAATTAGCAAAGCAATGAAGACCCGCTGAAAAAATCGCGGCAGCGGCAGGAACTTTAGAAAATTCCCAGCAGCAGGCCCAGGGACAGGTTCAGGCCGCCGAGATCCGGGCCGGGATCCAGGCCGTCACCGGCGGCCGGAACCGCGGAATACTCAAGCTGGGCCAGAACATGCCAGCGGCGGCCCAGGCGGCAGCGGCCGCCCGCCTGAACAAAAAAGCCCGTTGCCGTGCCTGTTGTCTCCAGAGCCACATCCAGCCATTGTTCCTTGTAAAAATTGGCATTGATGCCGGCACCCAGGAACGGGCTGAAACGCGAGGTCCACAGCCAATAATTCAGGCCCAGGCGCACGGTCGCCAGGCGCCAGCGCAGAGCATAGGTTTCTTCGGGGCGCTGCGCCGCGAGCAGTACCGTGTTCCCGGAAGTTTCCTGGTAGCGGCCGGCGGCAAAAAGCGAAATTTTGCGGCTCGGATTCCAGCCCAGCTGCAGCTCGAGCGGAAAAATCGGCCCGGCATATATTTTCCGGAAGCTGTCCTGTCCGGGATAAAAATAGCCGATCGTCGCGCCGATGAAAAAGCGCTGGGGCGGAACCAGGCCCGCCCCGGCATATGCCGCAGCGGAAAATAGCGGCAGCAGCAGAAATCCGGTCGCTAAAAATGCGGCGAACGCAGTTGATTTTTTAACGGTTGTTTTCATCGTCCCTGACCTCCGCGGAATAGTTGCTTTCCCGGCCTTGTTCGTCCACGGCGGTCAGCACATAATAATAATTCTGCCCGGGCAGCAGCAGGGAATCCCGGAATGCCGTGGTCGCTATTGGTTGTTCGCTCAGGCGCAGGTAAGGGCCGTGGGACTTGTCGGAACGGAAAACATGATAACCGGTTACCGGCTCCCGGTTGGCCTGCCACTCCAGGTAAACTGTTTTCAGGCTGGAAAAAAGCGAGGCGGAAACCTGGCTGCGCGCCTGCAGTCCTGTGGGTGCCGCCGGCGTGCTGATGGGCTGGGCCAAAGCCGCGACCACCGCCAGGGAAGCTTGCACCGCTTCGGCGGCAAATTCCAGATCCAGCGTGTCCAGAATATCGCTGCTGCGGTGGTAATAAGGGTTGACGCTGTTCTCGATGCCGCACAAAGCGGCGTAGCCCCTGTCCCAAAAAGAAGAATGGTCGCTCCAGCTCAGGGAGGAATTGATGACCTTGGCCAGACGCAGCTCCACCAGCGGCTGGGCAACCGCGATGAACAGATCTGCCAGCCATTCCGATTGCCGGTTGCCGATCACATCCAGGACCCGCTGTCGGTCACCGGGATAGGCGATCATGTCCAGGTTGACCACGGCGATGATCTTATCGCCGTTGCGCAGGGCCCGGTCGGCATAATGAGCGCTGCCGTACAAGCCCCACTCTTCGGCTGAAACACAGAGCAGGCCGATGGAAAAATTGAAACGCTCCTTGGCCAATATGCGGGCTATTTCCAGGACGGCAGCCGTGCCGCTGGCATTGTCATCGGCCCCCGGTGCCGAGATCAACGGGTTGTTGCTGGTGGAATCATAATGGGCGCAGGCCAGGACCATCCACTCCGGCGCCACCTGTCCGGGAATTACGGCCAGGATATTTTTGCTTTGATAACGGGATTCAAAAGTAAAGGGGTCGCTGGCGGCCGTCAGGCCGATCTGCCGGAAGCGTCCGAGAATGAAATCTCCGGCAGCCTCACACTGGGGAGTGGAGGCGAAACGGGTCTTGAAATTCTGCAAGGCCAGGATGTCGGCCCGCAAGCGTTCAACCGCGACCTGCGCCGCCAGGTCGGCAAGCAGTGGTCCGGCCTGGAGCGCCGCCTGGCAGCTTTCCTTATCAGGCACGGCCGCGAACGCGGCTGGGGCGGGCGCTGGCAAAAGGCTGAGCGCTTTCAGGCGGAAGGGCTGCACCAGGTTTTTGCGAAAATCGGCCGCAGTGGTCCAACACAACCAGATGTGTTCCTCCAGGAGCCGGCACTGAATGGCGCCTTTTCGGGAAAACAGCGGCGAATCGTGCTCAGAATAAAGGAGATAAAAAGAAACGTCATCGCCCGGGTAAGCCATGACGTCAAAAGCGACTCCCTGGGCCCGCAGCCGGGGCAAAGCCGGCAGCGGCGCGTATACCAGCAGGCAGGAATTCAATTCCTGTACCAGCACCGCGCCGGCGGCGGCAATGGACCGCGAAAGCGCCGGGCCGGGGTCGTCTATCTTCAGCAGTGCCGCCGGTTCCGCTGCCGCGGCCGCAGACGGCGAAAAGACGGTCGAGATAAGAATGACCAAAAAATAAAAAACAATTCGTTTCCGCAAAGGCATGTTTCTCTCCTGGCAATGAGCGGGCAAAGCGAAACTAGGAGTTGATCTCCTTGAAAATCTCTTCCCAATTGTCCGATTTCTTCAGTTCGGCAAAAATGGTCTGCCACTGTTCCTGAACGTCAAGGATGAAATCGATCACCTCGCGCACGGCGCCGCGGCCGCCGTAGCGCTTGGCAATATAGTGTGAGACACGCTTGATCAGTGGATGGGCATCGCCAACCGCGGCGGCGAAGCCGACCATGCCCATGACCTCGGCATCGCCGATGTCATCGCCGATATATGCCACTTCCTCTTTTTCAAAGCCGTATTTTTTAAGCAATCCGAAAAAAGGGATCGTCTTGTTGTACACGCCTTCGAAGTAATCGTCGACCTGCAGTTCCTCAGCCCTTATTTTAACCTGCTTTGAGGTTTTGCCGGTGATGATGGCCGTCTTCAAACCAGCCAGGCGGGCAAATATGACGCCGGTGCCGTCCTTGACATCAAAAGATTTAATCGATTGGCCGTTGGGCATCATGAAAAATCTGCCGTCCGACAGGGTTCCGTCCACATCCATAATGATCAGTTTTACTTTCTTGGCCAATTCTTTCTGGTCCATCATATCATCTCCGTTCTCCATAGATCGTGCAGGTGCAAAAGTCCGCTCAATCGGTTATCGCCGTTCATGACGACAAGCGAGGTTACCGCCCGTTCTTCCATGATCTTCAGGGCCTCGACCGCAAGTTTGTCTTCACTGATACAAAGCGGGTTGGCGGTCATGCACTCCTCGGCCCGGGTCTTGGCAAAATTGATGCCTTTCAGGAAAAAGCGGCGCAGGTCACCGTCGGTAATAATGCCGGCGACTTGATCGTTTTCCCGGACCACGATGGCCACGCCGAATTTTTTTTCATTGATGGTGCGAATCACGTTTTCCATTGACGCCGAGAGGTCGGCAAGCGGCAGCTGTTCGCCCCGGTGCATCAGGTGCCTGACCTTGAGCAGTTTTTTGCCTATCTGCCCGCCCGGGTGGAAAAAGCGGAAATCATCCTCGCTGAAACCGCGCTTTTCCATCAGGGCAATGGACAAGGCGTCGCCCATGGCCAGGGTCAGGGTCGAGGATGCCGAAGGTACCAGCCCTATAGGGCAGGCCTCCTTTTCGACGCCGCAGTCGATGAATACGTCGCTTTGCCGGGCCAGGGTCGATTCGGAGTTGCCGACCAGGGAGATAAGCTTGATGCCCAGGCGCTTGATATAATTGAGCATGCGGATGACTTCATCGGTTTCCCCGGAAGTGGAAAGGGCGATCACCGTGTCTTCGGGATGGATGATGCCGATATCGCCGTGGATGGCTTCGGCCGGATGCAGGAAAATGGCCGGACTGCCGATTGAGGTCATGGTGGCCGCTATTTTGCGGCCGATCAGGCCCGATTTGCCCATGCCGGTGACCACGATCTGGCCGCGGCATTGGAAAATGAGCTCAACGGCGTCTGCGAATTGATGATTGATTTTGCCCAGGGCTTTTAAAATGGCGTTGGCTTCGGTCTGGAGAACTTTCTTTCCGGTTTCAATACTGCCCATTAAGCTACATTATACAACTTCTGCAGGCGGATTAAAAGGGGACGGAGGTCATTTAAAGGCAAAGAATTTTTTCCGTCCGAAAGGGCCTTTTCGGGATGGGGATGGATCTCCAAAAAAATACCGTTGGCGCCGGCCGCAATGCCGGCGGCAGCCATGAGCGGAATGAACTGCGGATCACCTCCCGACACATCGCCGGCGGCGCTGGGACGCTGTACCGAATGGGTGGCGTCCATGACCACCGGGCAGCCGCTCTCCTTCATCAACGGGATGGAACGGAAATCCACCACCAGGTTGTTGTAACCGAAAAAAGTGCCTCGTTCGGTCAGCATGACGCTCCGGCTGCCGGCCCCGGTGACTTTATTCACGGCCAAGATAATGTCGGCCGGCCCCATCATCTGGCTTTTCTTGATGTTCAGGGGCAGGCCGGTACCGGCCGCAGCCAGAAGCAGATCGGTCTGGCGGCTCAGGAAAGCCGGGATCTGGATGACGGAAAGGACCTTGGCTGCCGCTGCGGCCTGCCAGGGCTCATGGATATCGGCAAGGACCGGGATGCGCAGGTCTTGTTTGATGGCGGCCAGGATGGGCAGGCCCTTTTCCAGGCCCGGGCCGCGGGCCGAACTGATGGCCGAACGGTTGGCCTTGTCGAAAGAGGCCTTGAAAATAAAAGGAATGCCGAGTTCGCCGGTGATTTTTTTGGCCTCAGTGGCAATTTCGCGGGTCAGGCCCGGATCCTCGATGACGCAGGGACCGGCGATAAGGAAAAAACTTTTCTCGCTGATCTCCAGATCGTCAACCTTGAAGAAACTCTTCATGAGCAGATTTTACCAGTATTTCCCGAAAAGGGCAAATTAGAAGACGGTGTAAGGTTTAAGGTAGACGGTGAAAAAAAGCCAAATGTAGGGGCGGTTCGAGAACCGCCCATCTGAATTTTAAATAACGATCTTTTCCTTGTACTCTCCGAAGACGGCGCGCATCTGGTCGGAGATCTCCTGCAGGGTGGCATAGGCCTTGACCGCTTCCAGGATCGGCGACATGAGGTTGCCGTCGCCCGCGGCGGTCTCCCTTACCTTGGCCAGGGTCGTCTGCACAGCCGCGGCATCGCGCTCTTTCTTGATTTTCAGAAGGCGATTTTTCTGGAGCTCCTCACCCTCGGGGGAGACCTTCAGTGTTTTCAGGTGCGAAAGGTCTTCCTGAACCTGGAACTGGTTGACGCCAACAATCACCTGCTCACCGCTGTCGATCTCTTTCTGGTAAGAGTAGGAACTGTCCTGGATCTGCTTCTGCGGGAAACCGGCTTCGATGGCTGCAAGCATGCCGCCCATGGCCTCGATCTTGTCGAGGTATTTCCACACCTCTTTTTCTATCTCGTTGGTCAATGCTTCAACATAATACGAACCGGCCAGCGGGTCGACGGTGTCGGCCACGCCGCTCTCATAAGCAATAACCTGCTGGGTGCGCAGGGCCACGCGCACCGAGTCCTCGCTGGGCAGGGCCAGGGCTTCGTCCATGGAATTGGTGTGCAGGCTTTGCGTCCCGCCCAGGACCGCGGCCAAGGCCTGCAGGGTGACGCGCACCACATTGTTCGTCGGCTGTTGGGCGGTAAGGGTGACGCCGCCGGTCTGGGTGTGGAAGCGCATCAGCTGCGACTTGTCGCCAGCCTTGAATTTGTCCTTCATGATCCGGGCCCAGATGCGGCGGGCGGCGCGGAACTTGGCCACTTCCTCCAGGAGATTGTTGTGGCTGGCAAAAAAGAAAGAAAGCCGCGGGGCAAACTCGTCCACCTGCAGCCCTGAGGCCAGGGCCGACTTGACATATTCGATGGCGTCGGCAAAAGTAAAGGCCAGTTCCTGGACCGCCGTGGAGCCGGCTTCACGGATGTGGTAGCCGCTGATGGATATGGTGTTCCACTTGGGTACCCGTTCCTTGCAGAAGGAAAAAATGTTCGAGATGATGCGCAGTGAGGGCTTGGGCGGATAAATATAGGTGCCGCGGGCAATGTATTCCTTGAGCAGATCGTTCTGGATCGTACCAGACAATCGATCGATAGCGATGCCCCTTTTTTCTGCAACGGCCAGGTACATGGCCAGAATGACGGCCGCCGAGGCGTTGATGGTCATGGAAACCGACACCTTGTCCAGGGGAATTTCCGCAAACAGGATTTCCATATCCTCCAGGGTGTCGATGGCCACACCGACTTTGCCCACCTCGCCTTCGCACAGAGTATTGTCCGAATCCAGGCCGATCTGGGTCGGCAGGTCAAAAGCCACGCTCAAGCCGGTCTGTCCCTGTTCCAGAAGATAGCGGTAGCGGCGGTTCGATTCCCCGGCCGAACCGAAGCCGGCGTATTGGCGCATGGTCCAGAACTTGCCGCGGTACATGGTCGGCTGCACGCCCCGGGTATAGGGAAAGGCCCCGGGGTAGCCCAGATCCTTTTCATAATCAAGCTCACTGACAGAGCCGGGATCATACAAGCGCTGCACTGGAAATGAAGTGGCCCTGAAGTTCTCCTTGCGTTCCCTGCTTTTTGCCAGGGTTGTTTTTAAAATGCCTTCTTCCCATTCGCTTTTTTTCATAGACGTAAACCTCTTTGAAAAATAAAAAAAATCTGTTTATTTAATAGTTTCGCAATCGTCCGGGCGGATTATCCCCTTCAGGCTGCGGATGCAATCTTCATCGACCGTTCCCAAAGAAATAAAGTTACTTTTAAACCTTGGATTTTTTGGAGATAGTGTCTTTGGCGCCGTCAATGAAAGTTTTGGCCCTACCACTGAACTTTTCGACTCCTTCCCTGACCTCGCCGCTGAGCTTTTCAGAAAAGTCCTTGACCTCATTGCCGAGCTTACCGGAAAAATCCTTGATCTGTTCGCGGGTCTTTTCCCCGGATTGGGGGGCGAACAGCAGGGCCAGGCCGGCACCGATCACGGTCCCGGTCAAAAAACTGAAAAACATCTTGCTGCCGGTATTTTCACTCATTTATTTACCTCCTCTAATTCTCTTTACCAGATTCCATCCTATTTTAACGGCCGGCAGGAAGGCCAGCCAACCGGCCGAGCGCCGCAGCAGGTTGTGGTTGATAAAGTGCAGGGCGGCACCGGCGCTTTCTACCGTGCGCTTGGATTGCGAGATAACCATATCGACTTTCTCCAGACGCTCCTCGGCAATAGCGCCGAGCCTTTTGGCTTCCCGGGCCAGGTCGCGCACTTCCAGAGAGGTTTTTTCCAGGTCCAGCAGCAGCGATCTGAGTTGCTGAATGGCCGGGACCAGGGTGATGACCAGCAGTAAAAAACCCAGCGAAAAAACCAGTGCGACCACAAAAACTATAATTAAAACCGGAGTGCTCATTTTACTCTCTTATTATCTATTATATGCAAATACGGTTTATTGTCAACAATTCAAAAAAGTTTTTTCAGTTGCGCAAGCAACTTTTTCGCAGCAGCCATGTTTTTTGCGGTCAGGGTGATCTGTATTTCCTCTGTGGCGAACAGCGGCGCGTGGGTCAAGACAACGTTTTTCGGAGCCATTTTTTTTTGCCAGAGATTCCAATCATTTTCCATTCGTTTACAGGCCGGATAACGCGCGGCCTGCAATGCCTCAATGATTTTTTTTTGCGGCATTTCCTGCTGCAGCAGCGCCGTCAAGCCGCTGGCAGCGACGATCACGGTCCAGGATTTTTTTTCACGAAAAGCGGTTTCTTCCAACAGCTGGATAAGTTGTGCTTGCTGGCTTTCGGAAAACCTGCATGCCCGCAGCAGGACGATCATTGCCAAGCGGTCTTCTTCTGGCATGTCCGCCAGCTTCAGCGCCGCCTTCAAGCCCAGGCGACCCGTAGCCAGGCAAAATCGGAAAGATTCCGTGAGCAGCATATCCAGGTTCTCAAGCAGGTGAGCACTTAAGGCGAAATTCAATTCAGCCCGGCGCCGGATATCCTCAATTGGACACAGAGGAGTGATTTTTTTTATGAACAGCAGCTTTTCATAAAGATTCAGCCCGAACAGGCAGTGCAAAATATTGTAATTCAACAGCAATGCCTCCGGAATCGACAGGTCCAGCTGCAGGGCCGGGGCCCGGGTTTTACCCCGCTGACGGAGCAGCAGGCGGTAATCGTGGCCGCTGACGATCCGCCGGGCCCTGTCGACAACCAGCAGGGGCAGGCCGGGAAATTTATCCTGCAGACCGGCGTAGCGTTCGGGAAGATGGGGATATGAAAAAGCATAGACATCATCGGGGCTGATGTCCGACAGTCGCAATTCGATTTCACGCATGCTTTCGCCTCACAGCCACTATAAAATCTCAGGAGCTTTTAATACGAATATTGTAGCGCAGCCAGGCCAAGTTGGCAAAACAACGGGCCGGGGTTTTGCTATGCCGGGGAATTGTTATAAAATGAAACCATGGAAAAAAACGGCTCACCCCCAAAACCGGCGGATCTGTTCGTTTTCGATGCCCACTGCGACACGGCCAGCGTTCTTTTTGACCAGCTTTGGGCTTTCAGCAGGAATCCTGGCCACCTTGATCTTCAGAAAATCAGAAAGGGCGGCCTCAAGGCCCAGATTTTCGCCATCTGGGTCGACCCGCTGCTGGCGCCGTACAGGGCCATGAAAAGGGCTTTGCAGCTTCTGCAGACCATGGAACAGAAAGTATTTCAACGCAACCATGCGGCCAAGGTCACATCGTTGTCTGAAATGGCGGCAGCGCTGCGCCAAAAAAAACTCGCAGCCTGGCTGTTTCTCGAAGGGGGACATATCATTGAGAACTCCCCGGAGATCCTCCATATCTTTCATTCTCTGGGCGTGCGCGGCATGACCCTGACCCATTCCAAAAACACCGACTGGGCAGATTCGACCACCGACACGCCCCGGGCCAACGGTTTGACCGCTCTGGGACGGCAGATTGTCCGCCAGATGGCGCAATTGGGCATGGCCATCGATGTGTCACACGCTTCGGATCAAACCATCGCCCAGGTTCTGAAAACCACGTCGGTCCCGATCATGGCCTCCCATTCCAACGCCAGAAAACTGTGCCCAATTCCGCGCAATTTACCGGATAAATTCATTCGTGAGATCAACGCTCGCAAAGGTTTCATCGGGGCCAACTTTTTCCCGGCATTCATCAAGCGCAGCGTCTTCGACCAGATCGAAGAAAATTTCAAAAAATTCTCAAAGGAAATCCAGGAGCGAACCGCCGGGCGGTTGGACGATCCCGACTTTTTAAGCCAGGTGGAATGGGAATATTACCTGCGGGCTGCGGCCGGCAACGATGCGGTCGAAATTGACCAGTTGATCGACCATATAATCCACATCGCCTCGATTGGGAGCATCGACTGCGTGGGACTGGGCAGCGACTTTGACGGCATTCCATCCACGCCAGCCCTGCTTGCCGATGCCGCCGCTTATCCGGTTTTGGTCGCGGCCCTGCAAAAAAGAGGATTTAAGGAACGCGAAATCCGCAAGATCTGCGGACTGAACCTGAAGAATTTCCTGCAGCGCATAGAAAAGAAAGGCAAGTGAGGATGAAAACCGGGATCGCGCTTGGCGGCGGCGGCGCCAAGGGCCTGGCCCATATCGGAGTGCTCAAGGTTTTGCAGGAGCACGGCATCGTTCCCGACATGATCTCGGGGACCAGCATCGGCGCGCTGATAGGTGCCCTTTATGTTTTGCTTGGCGATATTCATGCCGTCGAGGAATTTGCACTGGGCTTTGAAAATTCCAACCTCTATCCCTACCTGGCGCCGCGCCCATCCAGTTCGGGGCTGATCTCTGAAAAACGGATCCGGGGATTTTTGCACGGGCTTTTCGGCAACAGGCGCATCCAGGACCTGGAGCGGCCGTTTTATTGTCCCGCCTGCGACATTCGCCGCGGCCGCGAGGTAATGTTCAATCGCGGCAGCCTGCAGCAAGCCGTGCGGGCATCCATTTCCGTCCCGGTTATCTTCAAGCCGGTCCGCCGGGGGAGGAGCTATCTGGTCGACGGCGGCCTGATCAACCCGGTGCCGGTCGATGTATTGAAGAATAACGGCAGCGACTTCACCATTGCCGTCAACGTCATTACCGCGCGCCCTTTGCGGCCGCGGCGCCGGAAAAAAATCAACGCCAAAGAAAAGCTGCTGCTGGCCCGTCTTGATGATTTTTTAAGCCGTAAACTGCTTGCGGGCCACGTAGACGAGGAACCCAACGTGATCGAAACGTTCCTGGCCACCATGGAGATAATGCAGGAAAAACTGATCGCCGCCCGGCTGGGCAACGATATTCCGGATTCCATAATCCATGTTGAAACTTCCGACATAAAAATGTTTGAGTTCTATCGCCCGGCCGAGATCATCCGCCGCGGCGAGCAAGCCGCGCGCCGGGTTATGGAAACTGTTCTGAAAAACCAGAGCCGCTGCCAAGCGGCACAGAGAAAAGGCGGCTAAAAATGGATGCTTGCGCCTGTGAAAGGTGCATCAGCGCCTGTCGCCGAGATCCTGGCCGGCTTATTCCTGTCGATATGAAAAAAATTGCCGCTTTTCTGAACCTCTGTGAAAAGGAACTGCTGGCCGGTTACCTGGTGCGTATCGCAGCCAGCGCTAAAAACAGCCAACTCCATGTCCCGGCCCCGGCCAAGCTCAAGGCCGGACGCTATCTGGCTGCTCCCGGCTCAGTGGTTCCCAAATATTATACCGCTGAAAAAGGGCGCTGCGTTTTTTTGACTGCCGAAAACCAATGCTCCATCCATGCGGTAAAGCCCTTTGAGTGCGCCGCCTACATGGGATGCCGCCACACCTTCCTGGGCCGTCCTTACAAGGAAAAGGACGTGGAAGCCTTCTTCGTTTCGCGCTGGCGGAAATTTCAGGACCTGCTGCGCTAAAGATAATTGCTAGCCATAGTGACGAGTGACTAGGGAAGAGAGAAGACTAAAATTCCAAATAAATTCCAAGTTCCAAATTCCAATGTTCTAAACGAAATCCTTTTCAAGGACCTTTTCTTCGTTTGGGTCATTTGGTTATTGGAATTTGGTGCTTATTTAGGATTTGGTGCTTGTGATTTGAAGTTTAATTTCTTACTCTTCACGCATTACGCATCACGATAATTCGCTTGTGTCTGAATCAGCCTCCTGAAATCAAGTGGATGGCTTCGACGTTATCGCCATCACCGATGAACACCCTTTCGTAATCCTCTTTTTTGACCAGGCGGCCGTTGATCTTGACCACGATCATCGGAAAAGTGAAATGCATCAGGTTCAGCAATTCTCGAACGCTGAACGATTCGCCGGCCATGCTGACCTCTTTATTGTTCAGATTGATTTTCATGGATTTCCCCTTGTTCATTCATCCCAGACATCATCGCCAAGGCTTGGCTCCAGATCGTCCATGATGATCTCCAGAGCCTGGTTGGCCTGCAGGGCAGCCACCACGCCAACGCGCGGCGCCAGGGGCGGCAATGTTTCGGAAACCTCGCTGCTCTCGTCGCCGCAGATGAACAGGTTGCCCAGGCGCCGGGTGCGCAGGGCATTGTTCTCCCCGTACCCGGCCAGCCCTGAACCGGCGATGATGAATTTATCAGGAAAACGTTCAGTGATGGTTTCAATGATCATCAATTTCATGTCGGCCCGGTCGAAGGCTTCGATGATCAACCGGCAATTTTTAAATATATTCACCACCTGATCTGGCTCCAGGCGCACGTCATGGATCTGTACATCTATTTCGGGATTTACCTTCCTGATATTTTCCTGCAAAGCCACAACCTTCTTCTGTCCCACCTGGTCCAGGAAATAGTATTGCCGATTTAGGTTTTCCAAAGTGACGGTATCGAAATCGGCGATGACCAGTGTGCCGATCCCGGCCCGGGCCAAGGCCATGGCGCAGTTGGAGCCAAGCCCGCCGCAGCCGGCGATGCCGATACAGGTACCCTTAAGTTTTTCAAGTTTTGATTTCATGATCCCCCAGAGAATATATTATATTCCTTTATAAGGAAAAAATCAAGAAATTACGGTGGAAACAGCCAATTGGCCGCAGGCAGAACGGATGTCCTCCCCCTTGGAGCAGCGGGTAGTAACGGTCAGGCCGTGTTTGACAAGCACAGCGCGGAATTTTTCCACCGCTGCTTCGTCGGGACGCTTGAAAGACAAGGATGGGTTTTCGTTGTAGGGGATGAGGTTGACCTTGGCCGGGATGCCGTGCAGCAGCCGCACCAGCTGCCTGGCCTGGGCCTGGGAATCATTCACGCCGCCCAGCAGCACGTATTCACAAGTGAGGCGCCGGCGGCGCTTGTGCCCACGGAAATGGGCCAGCAGGTTGTCCAAATTCTCGCGGTTAGATACCGGCATCAACTCGGCGCGCAGAATCGCATCCGGGGCGTTCAGCGAAAAGGCGATCCCGACCTGGGGAAAATCTCTTTCCAGTTTTTTCAGGTTTTCCAGCATGCCGGCCGTGGACACAGTGACATGCCGGGGCGAGATGGCTAGGCCTTCGGCTGCGCCGATGGTGCGCAGGGCCTGTGCCAGGTTGTCGTAGTTGAGCAGCGGTTCGCCCATGCCCATGAAAACAAGGTTCAGACTGCCGCCGCAGTCGCCCAATTCTTTTTTCAAAGTCAGCACCTGGGTGAGTATTTCACCGCTGCTCAGGTTGCGGCGGAACCCCATGCTGCCAGTGGCGCAGAAAGCGCAGGCCAGGGGGCAACCCACCTGTGTCGAAAGGCAGAAAGTGTAATGGTCTTTTTCGCGGATAAGCACGGCTTCAATCTGCAAGCCGTCGGCCAGGCCGATGAGAAATTTTCGCGTGCCCTTGTCGTCGCTGCGGCTTTCCAGAACGGGCCGGCATTCGCATTCATAAAGCTCCGCGATCCTTTCGCGGTCGATTTTGCCGATGTTGCTCCAGGTTGAAGGATCCTGGTTGTTTATATGATAGAGCCACTGGAAGACCTGGCGGGCGGTAAAAACACGGAAGCCGGCAGCGCCCAGTTCATCTTTTAATTCATATAATTGGCGTTCCAGGATCCAAGGCTTGTTGATCACTACTTTCATTAATCCCATGATAGCGCATCCGAGTGACAAGTGACAAGCAACGAGCAATGAAAACGGCAATAACTCAAGCTCTTGCTGCTCCTTGTTGCTTGTCACTCGCATCTTTTCACTGCAGTTCGCTTCTGCTTTCCCCTATGCATTGATTTGCAGAGGAAATAATATTATAATTTCCCTCTTAACGTTACAGGAGGAACCATGAAGATATCCGCTCGCGCCCAAAGTATCCAGGAATCCCCGATCCGCAAACTTTCCGGCCTGGCCAACGCGGCCAAGAAAAGGGGGACCACCGTTTACCACCTGAATATCGGCCAACCTGACATCCAGACCCCGGACGTTTTCCTTAAAAAGATCATCGAATACAAGGAAAAAGTTTTATCATACGGCCCGTCCGACGGCTTGGAGACTTTAAAGGAGGCCATGGTTCACTATTTCGATTACTTCAAGATCAAGCTGGAAAACAAGAACATCGTCATCGCCACCGGCGGCAGCGAGGCCATTTCATTCGCTTTCAACGCCGTGGCCGACCCGGGCGACGAGATCATCGTTTCCGAACCGTTCTATACCAACTACAACGGTTACGCCTCGCTTTGCAACGTCAAACTCGTGCCGGTGACCGCCAGGGCCGAGGAAGGTTTCCACCTCCCCGAAATCAGCGAATTCGAAAAAAAGGTCACACAGAAAACACGTGCCGTGCTGCTCTGCTCCCCCAACAATCCCACCGGCACCGTGTATACCGTCGCCGAGCTGAAAGCCATCGGCGCCTTCGCCAAGAAGCACGACCTCTACCTTATTGCCGACGAGGTCTACAAGGAATTCACCTATGACGGCAAGATCCATTTCAGTGTCCTGCAGCTCGAGGGACTTGAGGACCGCGTCATTGTTGTCGACTCGATCTCCAAGCGCTACTCGGCCTGCGGCGCCCGCATCGGCGCGGTCATCTCGCGCAACGAAGAAGTAATGAAGGGCATCGCCAAGTTCGCCCAGGCCCGGCTCTGCCCGCCGACCCTGGAACAGATCGGGGCCATCGGCGCCTACGAACTCCCCCACGATTATTTCAAAGGTGTCATGGCCGAGTACCAGAAGCGCCGCGACATTTTGTGCGACATCCTGACCTCGCACCCGGGCATTATCCTGCAAAAGCCCGAAGGCGCCTTTTATATCATGGCCAAGCTGCCGATCAGCGACGGCGAAACTTTCGCCCGCTGGCTGCTCAACGATTTTACCGACCGGAACGAAACCGTGATGATTGCGCCGGGAGAGGGATTCTACAGCACGCCCGGCAAAGGCAAGGACGAAGTGCGCCTGGCTTATGTCATCGAGGCCGAAAAACTCGAACGCGCCGCCAGGCTTTTGCTTATCGCCCTCGATCGCTTCAAAAGCTGAACGGATTCAAAGAGACAGATACAACAGCGGACAAATTGAAATCCCGCAAACATAAATTATTTAAACAAATTATTGTTTTGTAATTAAAACAGGTCTGCATAAATTTATTTGCCTCGCAAAGGATTTGCACGCAAATGATTTCATTAATTAAAGACAAATGAATTGCTAGTAAAATTGACATTGAAATTTCAACATGTTATAGAAAGATGGGAGGTCATATGCCAACAAAAAGAACAGTAATGCGAAGCTCCAAGGGAACCAAACTCTATGCCGTGCGCGATGCCAAGGGCCGTTTCAAGGACATCCAAAGTTACAAGCGCTCCCACGCCATGGACATCAAGCGCAAAAGCAAGGACGAACTGGCCAAGGCTGCCAAAGCAAAAGCCAAGCCCAAGGTTAAATCCAAGGTAAAACCGGTCGTCAAACCCAAGGTCAAACCCAAGGTCAAACCCAAGGTAAAGCCCAAGGCCAAGTTGGTCGTTAAGGCCAAGTCTAAAAAAGTCAAGACAAAAAAAACCAAGAAGTAGTTCTTTCCAGAAGCGGAAAGCAAATGCCGGCATGACTCGTTGCCGGAAATAAGCAACCTCTATTTTTACAGGTTAGTTTATTCGACCAGAAACACGCAAAATTGTTTACCACAAAAATAAGTGGAAAAAAGCAGTGTAAAAAATGGGATTGATTCTGAACCGATGCAAGGATTTTCCATAGCCAATCATTGCCAAGGATGAAATAGGAAAAGAACATTAATTCGCTTTTCCTTGCAGCAATTAGCCCCGGCAGAAACAGAAATCTTTTATCTGGAATAACACTTTTCCGCAGCAGTGTTTTGGATTATAATGGATGGCAATGACCCATGAATCAGATAACCGGGATTTGAAAACAGCCAAGGACGATACCAATCCGTTCGGTCGCGCGGCCTGCAGGCGATCCTGGAAATTCCGGCATTGGGCCATCGGCATGGCCTTGGCGATAATATTGCTACTGGGATTGATATTGATTTTCCGGCCGGCTTTTCCAGGACGGACTGCAGCCATGAACCCTGTCGCCGCCACCAAAAGCATAAACCATAAAAATTCGCCAACCATCTTCAAGGACCGGCTCGCGGCCCAATTGCAGGTCAATGAGATAATAGCCAATGAAACGGGCGCCCGCCAGGCAAAAAAAATGCTTCTGGAACTTTTCGGAAAAATCCGGGAAACAAGTTCTCAGGACATCCGCGATTGGGATTTCAGCAATTTAACAATAAAGCAAAGCGAAACGTTAAGGGAAAGGGCGCGACGCGGCGATAAAACCTGCGCCGACTTCCTTGTCTTGTCCGGCAGATACCATTCCTTGAAGAACCGCATCAGCGTTTTGGAAAAACGTATGGGTCAACCAAAGGTCGTGATAGACGGCGATACCCATTTTCAGATCGCCTATGATTTTTTGTCGGCCCGGACCGGCATGTCCACAGCGGAAGCGCAGCGGATCCTCCAGGACTCGCAATTCCAGGATCCCCTGCTTCCCGGCTTCAAGGTGTGGAATTTCTGGCTGCCCGACGGATTCTGCACCTTTGTCACACAGGGAACCGCTCCCCTGACCCCGGCGGAAACCGCCCGCCAGGCAAAAGAAACGGCACTGGTTCGCTTGAATTCCCTTTTCTATATCAGCGGATCAATCGCCGGTCTCCATGAGCGTAAAATCCTTGTCGGCGGTTTTCTGAAAAGCACGCGCCTGGCCGAAATCTCCCCGGCCCAGTTCCGGCTCTCCATTGATTTGCGCAGCCAGCAGCACATCCGGGTCCATGCTGCGGCACTGCAATTGAAAAAAGTATCGACCCTGACGATTTTTCCACGCGAATTCAACGCCGGCAAGGATTACGCGGTTCGCTTGGCTCCCGGGAAAAAATGGATACAAGTCACTATTTTGAAAAAAAGGATTTTCCGCGGCCGGCGTATAGTCATTGCCGTAGAATAAGCAACCTGTCAGCAACCGGACGCTTTCAGAAAAGCGCAACTAACGTTCTATTTCTATCGTTTGTTCGCGTTCTCCGCCAAGCGAGACTAGGCTGACGCCCACTCCGGTAAAATCCTCGATAAAACTCAGGTAGGAACGAACTTGACGCGGCAGATCACCCAGACGGCGGATGGCGCCGAGATTTTTCCGCCAGCCGGGCAGTACCTGATACACCGGCCGAACCATGCTCAGGGCATCGGCATGCGAGAAAAAATCGACGCCGCGGCCGTCAGGGCTTTCATAGGAAGTGGCCACTTGTATCTCGGCCGACTCATCCAGCACATCGAGCTTGGTGATAAAAAGGGAATCCACGCCGTTGACCTGAACGGCATATTTCAGCGCCACCAGGTCCAGCCACCCTACCCGCCGCGGCCGCCCGGTAGTGGAGCCATATTCGTTGCCCCGCTCACGCAGCATGCTGCCGCATTCATCCTTCAATTCCGTGGGGAACGGCCCTTCGCCCACCCGGGTGGTATAGGCCTTGGAGATGCCGATCACCTTGTCCACCGCCTTGGGAGAGAGGCCTGTCCCTGAAAAGACCCCGGCGATGGTGGTATTCGACGAAGTAACGAAGGGATAGGTGCCCAGATTAATATCGAGCAGCGTGCCCTGGGCTCCCTCAAAAAGGATATTTTTCTTTTCCACGAAGGCCTGCTGCAGCAGGTGGGCGGCATTGGCGATATGAGGCTTGAGAAAGATCCCGGCTTGCAGGTATTGGTCTATGGCCTGGTCAATATCATCGACCGGTTGACCGTGCGCCTTGAAAAGGCGCCGATAATAATCGGCCAGGATCGAGATCTTTGAGCGGAACGCCTTCTCCTGCAGCAAGTCCTTGACAAATAGAGCCCGGCGGCCGACGACATCCTCGTAGGCAGGACCGATGCCGCGCCTGGTCGTGCCGATACGCTGGTAGCGGGAATCTTCAAAAACCACATCCAGCTGCTGGTGGAAAGGAAGGATCAGCGGCGCATTTTCGCCCAAGATCAAGTTCTGCATGGACAATCCCAGGCTGTGGGCATTTTGAATTTCCTTGACGAGCTGCAGCGGCTGGACCACCACGCCGTTGGCGATCACCGCCAGGCATTCGGGATAAAAAATGCCTGAAGGCAATACGTGCAGAACGACTTTTTTGCCCTGGTAATAGACAGTGTGCCCGGCGTTGTGGCCACCTTGAAAACGCGTAACCACATCAAAAGAACCGGCCAGGTAATCTATGGCCTTACCTTTTCCTTCATCGCCCCATTGCATTCCCAGTACCACAGTGTTCATTCGTCCCCCTCAGCGCACCTTGACTATCAAAATGGTAAAATCATCATGAAATCTGATATTGCGGCTGAAATCCTCTATTTTTTTGTACAAACCGTCGCTTAGTTCGCTTGCCGTCATCTGCTTGTGGGCAATGAGAAAATCAGAAATAGCCTGCTCACCGAATTCTTCACCTGCGGAATTCTGCACTTCAAATACTCCATCGGTGAAAGCACAGACAATATCACCGCTGCGCAGCGGCACGGTCTCTTCCTGGTACAACCCGCTGTTGCTGAAACCAAGCAGGCAACCGCCCGCATCCAGTCGCTTGACGCTTTTGCCTGAAATCAAAAAAGGGGCGTTATGCCCGGCATTTACATAGGTTATTGCCGGGTTCTCATCATTGAGCAGCATCCAGAACAATGTGATGAAGCGGCTGGCGCGTGTGATTTCATGGATGAAGGAGTTGGCTTTGCCAATGAATTGAGCCGGCTTGAAAAGGTACAACTCATTCATGGAATGAAATATGGCCTGGCAGGAAGCGGCAAGCAGCGCTGCCGACAATCCCTTGCCCTCCACATCGGCCAACACCAGCGGCTGAATGTTTTTTTTCTTTTTCAGGATATCATAATAATCGCCGCCCACTTCCTGAATGGGCTTATAAATGACAGCAAAATCGTAATTTTTCAACTGCGGCAGCCCCTGGGGCAGAAGCGACAACTGGATGTCGCGGGCGATCTTTATCTCGTGCTCCAGCTTCTTTTTCTCGAAGATCTGGGCCAGATAGCGGATGTTGTCTAGTTCGATCAGCATAAAGCGCGAAAGGATATAGGCGAATTCAAAATCCTCCTGTTCAAGGTCACGTCGGTTGAATTTGCGCCCCAAGCCCAGTATCAGGGTTCTTTTTTTACTCTCGGAAATATTGAGCAAATAGTGGATCTGCCGGCCCAGCAACAGTTTTTTCAAGGCATCAAGGTCCTGGGGCAGGTCTGCCACTTCACGGCAAGCAGCAGCGGTTATGGTTTTTTTCAGTTTTTTTTTGAGCAGCTGGGCTTCCGTTTCATTCAGGCTGAAACCGCGTTTGCGGAAAAGATCCTGGCTCAAATCAAAAAAAAATGTTCGGGATATCCCCAGGGGAGCCATAAGCGAAGAAAAAAAAATGCGCATGACATGGTCTATGTCAAACTGCGCTTGCATGGCGGAGGAAAGCTCATAAATGGAATTCAACTGCAATTTCTTGAATTTCAATTCCTTCTGCAACCGCTTTATATCGTTTTCTGCCATTTGATCATTTCACAGCAATTTTCGCCGTCCACGGTTTCGTAGCTGACAGAATCCATTATAGTCTTCATCAATTTGACACCGAGACCGCCTTTCTTTTTTTTCTTGATCATCTTGTTGACATTGATCTCTTCATCGGAAATATCCGGAGGCAGGCCACGGTAAAAAATACGGATCTTGATGCCCCCGGTAGCCAGGAAAAATTCGATAGTGATATTCTGATCGGTGGCATTGCCATATGAGTGCTTGATAACATTGGTCACGGCCTCGTCAATGGCCAGTGATATTTTTTGCGCCTCGGCGGCATGAAAATTGAACAGAGTGGTGATGTGCCGGGTCAATTCAACCACCATCTTCAATAGCTGGGTTTGGGAAAGAATGGATATTGAAAAATCAGGCCTTTGGGGAAATATTGCTGAATTTTTCAATGGCTACCTGCTCATTCTGGATGAAATCATAAATTTCGGTAAAACCGACCAGATCAAAGGTTTCATACACCCGATCGGACAGCGAACATAATTTGATGTCTCCGCCCTTTTCCCGGACTTCATCTACATAGCCCATGACGATACCCATGCCCGCCGAAGTGATGTAGTTCAGATCCTGGCCGTTGATCAGGATATTGAAATTATTTTCCTTGATCAGGCGGATGAGCTCCTTTTCAAAACGGGCCACCTGGTGAGCATCGAGATGCCCCTTTAAATAAAGTACCGCCACACCGTTGACAATCTTGCTGCGGATCTGAAAATTTTTCATCCCCCTTCTCCAAAGAAAAAATTAATTTCCCTTTCTGCTGTTTGCGGTGAATCAGCTCCGTGGACACTGTTCTGCTGCACATCAATGGCAAAAAGGCGGCGCAGGCTCCCGGGCTCGGCCTGCTCGGGATTGGTTGGTCCCATCAGATGCCGCCAGTCTTTAATGGCGCAGGGTTTCTCCAGAATCAGGGCAAAGAGCTGCCCCGATGACATATAGGTCACCAGGCTGTCATAAAACGGTTTGGCCCGGTGTTTATCATAAAAAAACGCCGCCTGGACTGGGGTCAGGCGTTGAGTCTTTATGGCGGCGATATGGAAATCGTTTTTTTCAATTTTTGAGATGAGCACTCCAACCAACTGGCGTCGCACCGCATCGGGTTTAATTATAGCCAGGGTTCGCTCCATTAATCACCTCAAGATCATTGTAGACCAAAAGCTGGTGAAATTCAAATTTATATTTTTTTATAATTTATAGTAAATACTATTGACAAACAAGTTTGCTGTATTATAATTGTACTATGATTGTAGTCCATTTATTTTCTCAATCAGAGTTCGATTCTTTTTACAAAATCATTTATTATGCTGGAGGAAATCCCATGAAAAAAATGCTCGCATTTCTTGCCATTATCTCCTTGCTTGGACATTTCAGCGTTCAGGCCCGGCCGCTCCTCTCGCAAGAGGCTGGCCGTACCCTGCAGGGTACGATCACCATCTCCGGAGCCTTCGCCCTCTATCCCATGGTGGTGAAATGGGCAGAGGAATTCCGCAAACTTCATCCCCGGGTCCGTTTCGATATTTCAGCGGGCGGGGCCGGCAAAGGCATTGCCGACGCTTTGGCCGACATGGTCGATATCGGCATGGTATCCCGCGAAGTCCATCCTATTGAAATCAGGAAAGGGGCTTGGTTCATTGCCGTGGCCAAGGATGCTGTGGTTCCGGTCATCAACCAGGCCAACCCCCTGGTCAAGGAATTGTTGAAAAAAGGAATCAAGAAAGCCGATTTCGCCCGCATCTGGCTCAACGAAGAGCCGCCGAGCTGGAATGAACTCGTGGGCACCCGGGGCAACATCCAGGTGCATGTCTATACCCGTTCCGATTCCTGCGGCGCGGCCGAAACCTGGGCTCAATACTTTGGGAAAAACCAGGAAGACCTGCTGGGAATAGGGGTTTTCGGTGACCCGGGACTCAACGAAGCCGTGCGCAAGGATAGCCTGGGCATAGGCTTCAACAACATCAACTACGCCTACGATGCCTCTTCGTTGAAGCCCATGGCCGGAACGGCGGTCATGCCAATCGATCTTGACGGAAACGGCAGCATCGACCCGGAAGAGAATTTTTACGGCAACCGCGACGCGATCATCAAGGCCATCGCCAATGACAAATATCCCAGCCCGCCGGCCAGGGACCTGTATTTCGTCTGCAAGGGCAAACCCAAAAAAGAGCTGGTGGCAGCTTTCATGAAATGGGTCTTGCAACATGGCCAGCAATACGTTGGCGAAGCCGGATATATTGCCCTCTCCAAGGCCAAGCTCTCACTGGGGCTGTCCCGGATCGGACAGCAATGACCGTGTCGGCAAGAGGAACCTTATGAAAAACAAAAAAATATTCCCGGTATTGCTGATTGCGCTGCTGATCTCCCCTGCCTGGCTGAAAGGGGAAAGCAAATTTTCAGGCTGGATGATCGGCGACTATTATTATGCCGTCAGGCATCACGATGCTGCCGTCAAAGACAACAACGGTTTCTGGTTCCGCCGCATTTACTTCACCTACGACAACACCCTGACCGATAAAATCGCCATGCGCTTTCGCCTGGAAGCGAACAGTCCGGGCGATTTCAAGACCTCATCGACACTCATTCCATATATCAAGGACGCCTACTTGTCGGCAAAGATCGCCAGGCAGACCCTGATGCTGGGCCTGATCGGCACAAACATGTATGACAACGTGGAGGAATTCTGGGGCTATCGGCCCATGGAAAAAACGCCGATCGACCTTTTCAGATTCGGCAACTCCCGCGAAGTAGGATTAGGATTGAAAGGAAATTTGGACAAAAAAGGCAAAATGACCTACGCCATTGTCTTCGGCAATGGCGACGGGACCAAATCGGAAACCGACCGCGGCAAAGCAATTCATGGCCGCCTCAATTTTCAGCCTGTTCCAGCATTGTTCTTGGAGTTGTACGCCGATTATAGCAACCTGGGCAATGACAGCTCCGTTAATATTTTCCAGGCCTTTGCCGGCATAAATGGCGGCTGGGGAAGGGGCGGCTTCAACTTCGGAGTCCGCAATGCCAGGCAGGCGGATAGCAGCAGCGACATGAAATTTGTGTCCCTTTTCGGCGTATTCAAGTTAAGTAAAAAAATGGAACTCGTGGGCCGCTATGACCGCCTGCTGGATCCCAATCCCAACGGCAGCAGGATCGATTACATCCCCATGGCCGACAATGTCAAGGCCAATGTCCTCCTGGCCGGAATCGGCTGGTCATGGAGCGAGAACGTAAAGATCATCCCCAATGTAAAGTATATTTTGTACGACGCCCCCGCAAGTGGCGACAAGCCTGCCGCCGATTTATACACATACCTTACATTGTATTTCAAATTCTAATCACAGCCAGAAGTGGATGGGGAGCCATGCTCCCCGTCCTTTTTTATTAAAAAAAATCTTTTTTTTTGCTGCGCGGGTGGAACTGGTCGTAAGCTTTTTACCTGCATTTTAGCCACACAAAAAACGGACTATATCAATAGAAATGAATTGGGAAGATACAATTTTAAGACCCAATTCTTACTAGAGGCAAATTAAATCCAATTACATTCCAAAAATCTATTTAAAAAATTGAGTCAATGCTCGGCCGACGCCTCTGATATTCTTGTCTGAACCTTCCGGTGTTGTTCTCACCAGACTGAAAGTAATATTTTTCTTTATTTTATCAGAGTGATTTAATGCTGCCATACGGCTTTCAATAAGCTGCTGAAATTCCAAATCCTTGGATATTTTTCTTTTTAATGATTGGCTATAAAAAAAGTTCAACATAAATGGGTGTTGTTCGATAAAGGATGTCCGCTCTTTATCAGGTAGCTGGTCCCATTTTATAATTGCTTTTTTTCTTTCCGATCGCCAAAGAATTCCAAGCAATACCGAGATAAACAAGATCAAGCCAATAATCAAATAAGGAAAGTTTTTGTCATAGACGGCAAATAGTATTATGAAACTAAGGTTGATCAATCCCAATATACTGAAAAACAATATCGGTTGTTTACGTAAATAATTACCCACGCAGTCCCGACAAACGTTTAGACGAATATCTTGCAAAGGTATTTTACCAGACCTTGTCTGGAATGCAAACCAGCCCAAAAAAACATACCACCATGCAGTACGATAAAAATCCCACTTCAAATAGACCGTGGTTTCTTTAAGTTGAAAAATGTGACCCGACTGCATGTCGCACGCATCGCATTTCCCTATATTCTGCTTATTCATGCTATCACGAGGAACTGATGCCAACGCCGATATTGAGGACATGAAGTTCTGAGAAGCTTGAAGGGGACGTTTTTGCATTCTCGTTTGGATGATTCTTTTACAGGTAATTTTTGATTGCGAGAGATTAATATTCTTTTTATTGCTTCCATTGCCTTCCCAGTCCATTCATTAAGATCATTCTTTTTCCATATATCAAGAAGTTCTATTGAAGATTTATCTTCCATTTTATTTTGGATTTTGTGGATTTTTTCATTTTCCATTTTTACATCATACACTATTAAACAATATAAAAAAACGGCTTTCTTTCTAAATGATTATTACTGCTATTTGATGCTATACTTCCAATTCTGCGTCCGGATTATTTTTTACCGCTGCGCGGATGGAACTGGTCATATACTCTTTTCACCTGGTCCTTGGCCAGGTGGGTGTAAATTTCCGTGGTGGTGATCGATGAATGGCCGAGCAGCATTTGCACCGATCTCAGGTCGGCCCCCCTTTCAACCAGGTGGGTGGCAAAGGAATGGCGCAGCACGTGCGGGGTCAGGCGGCCGGCAAGTCCGGCCTTACGCCCATAGGCCTTGATCAACTTCCAAAGCCCCTGGCGGCTGAACATGGCCCCGCTGTAATTCACAAAAACCTGTTCAGGCCGTGCCTGCTTCACCAAAAGCGGCCGGCTGTTGTCATAATAATCCCTCAGGCAATCCCGGGATATCTCATTGAAAGGCACGATCCGCTCCTTGCCCCCTTTTCCCAAAACACGCAAAAAACCTTCATCCAGATAGATGTCGGTCAATTTCAACCCGACCACCTCGGATATGCGCAATCCCGTGGCGTACATCAATTCCAGGATCGCCTTGTCCCGTTTGCCGATGACCGTAGAAGGATCAGGGGTTTCCAGCAGCAGGGAAATATCATCGATGGAAAGATACTTGGGCAGCTTGATCCACTTCTTGGGCAGGGAGACGGCGGAAACCGGACTGAATTCCAGCAGTTCATCCTGGAGCAGGTAGCGGTAGAAGCTTTTCAGTACGGAGATCAGGTGGGCCTGGGAAGAAACGGCTCCACCCCGCCCCGTTTCACGGATAAAATCCAGGATATGCTTTTCATCCACATGCAGATAATCCAGGCGCTTCTTTTTTAAAAAAGCGAAAAATTTTTCCAGCTCCTGTCGGTATGAGAGGATCGTGTTGGCAGCAAACCCTTTTTCGAATTCAAGGTGCAGTAAAAATTGCTCGAGTGGAGAACGCGGGGAAACGGCTTCAGCCATGCTCAGAGGTAAGGATTGCTCTTCAATTCATGTTCCAGGATGCTGGCCGCACCATGCCCGGGCAAAATGACGGTCGATTCGGGAAATTTCCTGATCTTGTCCAGTGAGCTCCTCAGCTGCAGATCGTCACCGCCGGGCAGATCGGTGCGGCCGACATCATCCTTGAAAAGAGTATCACCGGTAAAAAGCAGCCCTTCTCCATATAGCAGGATGGAGCCCGGGGAGTGGCCGGGGCTGTGGATGACCTCAAGTTTCAGGTCGACGGTACCAATGGTCTCGCCGTCGTTAAAAAGACGGCTTGAGGCTGGCGGCAATTCGAGCCCGAACATTGCGGCAATTTCACGGTTAACCTGCGAACGCATTTCTTTCTCGGCCGCCTCGTGCAGCCAAAGGGGGATATGAAAATGGCTGAGCAGCGCCGCAACGGCCCCCACATGGTCGGCGTGGCCGTGAGTCAATATCACGGCCTGAGGCAGTAGTTTTTCTTTTTCGATTGCGGCGATGATCCTTTCCGCTTCCGCACCGGGATCGATCACAAAACATTTCCGGCTGGAAGCGGAAAAAAACAGATAGACATTTGTCTGCAGTTCACCGACTTCCAATTTTAAATATGGCACAGGTTCAGGCTCCGTATTTTTTAAACTTCAGGGCATTGGCCATCATCAGGGGTAGAACATCCATGGCGTAGAATGTCCCCAAAATTCCGGAAGCACAGTTTTTTTCACTGAATTTGACTCCGGGCTTCAACGTCTGCCTTTGAAAAGACGCTTTGAGCAGCACCGGGTTGGGATGCCAGGAATGGGCTTTCAGCAATGCCGGGGTGGAATGATCGCCGCTGACGACCAGGACATCAGGAGTGAGCTCGAGAATTTCAGGCAGCCAACGGTCAAATTCCTCGATGACAGAAACCTTGCCGGCAAAATTGCCGTCTTCCCCGTAAGAATCTGTTTTTTTGACATGCACGAAAAAGAAATCGTATTCGCTGTAATGCTTTTTCAAGGCAGATATCTGCTCCTGGATGGTGCGGCCGGTTTCCAGGATATCCATTCCCACCAGCTGGGCCAGGCCTTTGTACATGGGGTAAACGGCAATAGCGGCTGCTTTCAGCTTGAAAAGCTCTCCCAGGGAAGGAATGGCCGGGTACTTTGCAAAACCGCGCAGCAGGCAGGTGTTGGCCGGGTAGAAATCTGTCAGTTCCGCGGTAAGGCGGTCGATGAAATTATTGATGATGCGTGCGGTTTTGGCCGCAGCTTTGCCCTTGGCCCGAGTGTACAAAACAGGCCGGCCGGTTGCTTCTGGATCGGCATCGGTCAACTGATCACTTAAGGCTTCGCCCGTCAGGACCAGGACAAAACGGTGTTCCTCGCCCGAGTAGAGGCCTACTTCGACATCATCGACCCTTTTTATTTTCTCACGCAAATAAGCAATGATTTCACGGTTTTTTTCGGTAGAAATGCGGCCGGCGCGGCGATCGGTGATCAGACCATTTTCCAGGGTGGCAAAGTTACCGCGCCCGGCCACGCTCTTGGCACCAACTTCGATACCCACCCCCAGTGCCTCGAGTATGCCGCGGCCAATCTCATATTTGAGCGGATCGTAGCCGAAAAGAGAGAGATGGGCCGGACCGCTGCCCGGGGTGATGCCCGGGGCAATGGGGTGGCTGAGTCCCAGCTCGCTTTCCGCGGCCAACAGGTCCAGGTTCGGGGTGCGGGCCGTCTCCAGTTCGGTTTTGCCGTCAAAGGGCAGGCCGCCCAATCCATCCAGCACCAGCAGCACCATTTTTTTTTCATTTCCTATGCTGATTTTCCTGAACAGTTCTTCCCGTTCCATGGTTGCTCCTGGCAATATTATCACCGCAAAGGCAGTTTAAATCAAGCCTCGGCTTATTTGCAAAAACTCCACCCGCCTCCGCCCAAAACAGTTGAAGAAGGGCAGTTATTGATCTTCGCCGCAATAGGGGCAGGTCTTGACGCGCCGGCCCGTGGCCTTACGGCAGTTCCAGCAGACATGGTCGGTGCGGCTTTCCCTGGCCTGGATGCGCTTTTGGATATCCTTCATTTCTGTAGTGTAATCGCGGTTCTTGCTGCCCATGCTCTCAAGGTCGTTCAACACGTCCGTGGCCAGGGCATAGCGCACCTTCAGGTCAGCGGCCATGGTTTTCATGATCACAAAATTCAATTCAGGGGACACTGAAGGGTTTTTCTGGGCCAGGGGCGACCATTGGCCGGCCTTGGCCTTTTTATATATTTCCATGGGATTGGCCAGTACGATAGGCGGGAAACCGGTCACCATTTCGTAAAAGAGGCTGCCTGCCGAGTAGATGTCCGAGGCGAAAACCGCCTTGCCTTCGAACTGTTCTGGGGCCATGTAAGGCGGGGATCCGATCTTGGTGGTGGCGAACTGTTTTTCCTGCAGCAGTGTAGAAGTACCGAAATCAGCGATCTTGACATCGCCGTCCAGGTTGATCAAAATATTTGAAGGGCGGATATCGCGGTGAATCACCGATTTCTGATGGGCAAAAGCCAGCGCCGAAAGGATCTGCTTGAAATACTTCAGGGCGGTCTTGATCTCCAGGGTGCTCGTTTTGTCGAGGATCTTCTCCAGGTCAGTGCCTTCAATATACTCCATAACCATGATCAGGATCCCCTCGTGGATGTCCACGGTCAGCAGCTTGACGATGTGCGGATGATCAAGCAGCCGGGTCTGCAGGATGGATTCCTGCAGCAATTTGTCGGCCTGGGTGCTGGTGCGGTGCGGGATCTTCAAGGCCCGCAGGCATTTCAGGATAGTGTCTTCAGCCAGATATACCGTGCCGAAACCACCGCTGCCCAATTTCTTCACGATCTTATATTTCCCGAGCTGCCCTTTCAGTTCAAGCATTTTTAAAAATAGCGGCGATGGCCAGCGCCGCGGTCTCGGTTTTCAGTATGCAGTCATTGATCAGTATGGGTACAAAATCATTTCCCCGAAATATTTTCTTTTCATTTTCACTGAAATCTCCGGGAGGGCCGATCACGGCCAGAACAGGAAATGGAAAAACTTGTCGGGGGTTTTTTTTCGCATCGACATCCAGCAGGACCTTTCCTGGCGTTTTTTCTGCCTGAACAACTATTTCGGCTGGTGAGACCGGAGGGAATATCCGGGTCAGCCAATATTTCCTGTTGACTTTCAGGGACTGGGCGGCGATTTTTTCCCAGCGCCGCAATTGAGCGGCATTGTGTGAAACATCGGTACGCTCGCAAAGCAGCGGCCGGATCTCATCTACGCCCATTTCCGTCAGTTTCTCGATCAGCCAGTTCATGGCATGTCCCCTGGTCAGCGAAGGAGCGATGATGATCCGGGGCTTGGGCATGGGAAAATTTTCAAAACGCAGAACCTTGACCCGCAGGCAATGGTTTTTCAGGGCGGAGATGCGGCCATGCAGCAAGCGTCCCCGGCCGTTGACAATCTCCAGTTCATCACCCGGGCGGCAGCGCATGACATTGGCCACATGGTGGTACTCCTCGCCGTCAATACTGACCTGATCATCGATAACTTCACTTGGAGAAAAAAAACGCCTTAGCCCCATCAGTCTATCCGCTCACTTTCAAAAAGAGTTTTGTCCTTGCCGGTTTCCAGCTCGCGCAATTTTTTGAACAATTCAGTTTCCTGGCGGGAAAGGGTTTGCGGGGTCATGACATTGATCTGGATCAGCAGGTCGCCCCGGCTCCAGCGGTTAACCTGCCGGAAGCCCTTGTTCTTGATCTTCAACACCTGTCCGTTCTGGGCCGCGGCAGGAATTTTTATTTTTTCAGTTCCATCAAATGTCTTGATACTGACATTGTCGCCGAGCGCTGCCTGGGAAAAAGTGACCGACAATTGGAAAAGCAGATCATTGCCGTGCCTTTGAAAATATTTGTCCGCCTTGACCTTTACCATGACATACAGGTCCCCGGGTGATCCTCCTTCACTGCCGCCGGCACCCTCCCCTGCTACACGCAAACGGTTTCCCGCATCGATACCGGCCGGAAAAATCACTTTTATTTTTTTGTTTTCGCGCACTCGCCCCTGGCCGCGGCATATTTTGCATGGATGGGCAATAACACGGCCGCGCCCATGGCAGGATGAGCAGGTCGTGGCAACGGAAAAAAAACCTTGAGATATCCGCACGTTTCCGCTGCCGCCGCACTTGCTGCAAACATCAGCGCTTTTTCCGGGTTCACTTCCCGATCCATCGCAAACATCGCAGTTCCTTTCCCGTTCGATGCCAATTTCCTTTTCCACGCCCAGGAATGATTCTTCAAGGGTCAACATCACTTCCAATCCCAGATCGTTTCCCTTGCGCGGCCCCCGCCGTTGCCGGCCTCCCGAAAAAGATCCGCCAAAACCAAACAAATCACCTAAAATATCTCCAAAATCGGAAAAGATGGAATCGGAAAAAAAACCGGAATCCTGGCCACCCCTGCCACGCAAACCCTCAACACCATATTGGTCATAGATCTGCCTTTTTTCAACATTCCCCAAGACCGAATAGGCTTCAGAGGCCTCTTTGAATTTTTCTTCAGCCTGGGGATTGTCGTGGTTGCGGTCAGGATGATGCTGCATGGCCATTTTGCGATAGGCTTTTTTTATCTCTTCGGCGCTGGCACTACGGTTCACCCCCAAAATTTGATAATAATCCTTTTTGGCCATGCGCAGTTACTTGGAAAATTCAGCAGTGAGAATGCTGTTGATCATGATACGATAGGTTTTCATTTTTTTTAAAAGGGTTTCCAGCAATTCCACATCATTGCCTTCCAGGGCTTTCTGGGTGCGATTGATCAGTGCATCGATTTCGGCGCTGTCATGAGGAGACAATTTCTCAATGTATCGCTGGTAATAAAACTTGACGGTTTCCCACTCCTCCTTCAGTTGCAATTTGTCCCGAGTCAGCCTCAATTCCACTTTGTCCTTCTCTTCATATTTTTGGGCATCCTGGATGATAGTTTCGATTTCTTCCGGCGACAAGCCGCTGGCTGGCTGGATCTTCATGCTTTGGGTGAGACCGGTCGCCTTGTCCTGAGCCGAAGCCCTGACAATGCCATTAGCATCGATTTCAAATGTGACATCAATTTGCGGAATCCCTTTCAAGGTTTGGGGGATACCGACCAAATTGAAAAATCCGAGAGATTTGTTTCCCGAAGCCGTGGCCCTTTCTCCCTGGAGCACATGTATTTTTACCGTTGTCTGGTTATCGGTGATGGTAGTGAAAACCATGGTCTTTTTTGTGGGGATGGTGGCATTGCGTTCGATGATCTTGGTGAACGTATCACCTTTGGTTTCCACTCCCAGCGAAAGGGGAGTAACATCAAGCAATAGCAAATCACGGACCTTGCCCTTGATAATTTCCGCTTGCAGCGCCGCTCCCTGGGCAACGGCTTCTTCTGGATTGATCTGGATATCGGGCGGCTTTCCAAAATATTCGGATACTTTCTGATAAATAATGGGCATACGGCTCTGGCCGCCAACCAAAATGATCCGCTCAATCTGCTCGGGTTTGACGTTGATATCGCCCAATGAACGCTTTATTAAATCCAGAGAACGGTCAATGAAATCCATGGTGAAAGATTCCAACTGGGGACGAGTCAATTTTTTTTGAAAATGATAATTCGAGCCGTCGCTGAAATGATGCAGGTAAGGAATTGAGACCAGGGTTTCCTGATCAAACGACAATTCGATTTTTGCTTTTTCGGCGACCTGAATGACACGTTGCACGATGTCCTTGCTGTCCCGTAAATCGACGGTAGTTTCCCTTTCCACTTCATGGAAAATCCAGTCACAGACCTGGGCGTCGAAATCGCTGCCCCCCAAAAAAGTGTCACCCAGAGTGGAAACCACTTTATAGATATCGCCGTTAACTTCAACGATGGAAATGTCAAAAGTACCGCCGCCCAGATCGTAAACTGCATACAGGCCATTTTTCTTGATTTTCTGCCCATAGGAAATCAAAGCTGCTGTCGGTTCATTGATGATGCGTGTGACATTGAGTCCGGCGATTTCTCCGGCCACCTTGGTGGCCTGCCTTTGGGCATCATTGAAAAAAGCAGGAACCGTGATGACCGTGTCGCCGATGGCTTCTCCCAAATAATTTTCAGCGATGTTTTTCAGGTAGGTGAGGAACATTCCGGAAATTTCTTCGGTAGAATAGAGCTTTTCCGCCAACTTTATCTTGATGTCGCCGTTCTCAGCCTCAACAATATCATAGCCCACCCTTTTGCCGATCTCCTTGATCTCCGGGCTATTGAATTTGCGGCCGATCAAACGCTTGATCCCCCAAATTGTGTTTTTGCCGTTTGTGATCATTTGCCGCTTGGCGGCATTGCCGAAAATCCTCTTTTTATCATGCGTTTGGGCCAGCACCGAGGGGATCACCCTGGCGCCTTCGGGGTTGGGAACGATCAGGGCATCACGCCCTTCAAGGTAACTGATACAGGAATTTGTAGTGCCCAGATCGATACCGATATTCTTGCCCATTATGGTTTCGCTTCGTCTTCCTGGGGATTGTCTTTTTCCATGGGGATCGCCACCTTTGTCAGAACCGGACGCAGTAATTTGTCATTGTAGGTAAATCCCCTCTGGTATATCTCCACTACAACTGCTTGGGAAATTCCTTCCCGCTCTTCCTTGCTCAATGCCTCGTGAAAGACCGGATCGAAATGCTTGCCCAGGGCATCTATCTCCAGCACCTGGTTTTTCTTCAGCAAATCCAAGAATTGCCTGCGGATCATTTCCACTCCGGAAATGATCCCCTTATCGGCATCATGCCCTTTGGCCTTCAAAGCCCTCTCCAAATTGTCATATATCTGCAGCAAGTCGAGCAAGAATTCATTCATCACATATCTCTGATATTCTTCCTTCTCCTTCTTCATGCGCTTGCGGAAATTGTCCATTTCGGCCAGACCGCGCAAATATTTATCTTTGAACTCATCGCGTTCAGTCTGAATTTTCAGCAAGGCGTCTTCGGGTTCATGGATTTTGTGATGGGTTCTTCTAGCAGCTTTTTTCTTGTGACTTGTTTCGTCAGGGGAGTTTTTGTCCCGGGCCTTGGCTTCATCCGCTTCCTGTTCATCGTCATCCGGAACATAGCCAATGCCTTCCTTGTTCTCATCCTCTTCCATTTAACCCTCCCCCGTTTTTGTCAAAGAAAACTCTCTCCAAGCAGAGAGTGAATCCCGGCGGCGAATCGAAAAGTACCAGATTTTTTATTACATCCCGCATATAAAAAATTTTAATATAATATACATTACTTGTCAATTTTTTTAACATTTTCCCAGGACAACAACGAAGCGCACGTTTGAACAAAGCAAATATCTATCGGCCTTTTCGGAGGCGGGCGGTTGCGTCCAGCCCAAATTTATGCTATTTTAAAAACAATGCCGGGAGCAGAATGAGGCCGGGAGTCGCTTGAATAAAAAAAAGGAAAATTCCCTTATCCAATCGCGCGGACTGGCGCTGCTGCTAATTTTCTTTTTGTTCATTCTGATCCTGGCTTTCGTATTCGGCGACCGGGGAATCGTTGAAATCGTCAAAACTCAAAATCAGATCAAACTCCTCCGGCAAACCATAAAAAAACTGGAAATTGAAAAGCAAAAATTAAGCGAAGAAATCGAACTGCTCAAAAAAAATCCTTTGGCCCTGGAAAAAAAAGCCCGCGAAGATCTGTGGTTGATGAAAAAAAATGAAAAAGTGATTGTCCTGGTCGATGATAAAAAGGAAGCAAAACATGAATAACATGAAAACAACGATACTGTTGGGAGCGCTTACCGGGATTTTTCTGTTTATCGGCGCTATGGCGGGTGGAAGACAGGGCATGCTGCTGGCACTGGTTTTTGCCGGTCTGATGAATTTCGTCTCTTACTGGTTTTCTGATAAAATCGTCCTTAAGGCCTACCGGGCAAACGAATTGCCTGAAAGTGAGGCACCGCGGATATATGCCATGGTCCGCGAGCTTTCCCAGCAAGCGCAGATCCCCATGCCCAGCATTTGCGTGTTCGAGCAGGATTCACCCAATGCCTTTGCCACCGGCCGCAGCCCGGACAAGGCAGTCATTGCCCTTTCCCGCGGCATCATCCATTTAATGGGGGAAGCGGAATTAAAAGGGGTGGTCGCCCACGAATTGACTCACGTTATCAACCGTGACACATTGCTGGCCACTATTGCCGCCACCCTGGCCGGCGCCATCATGTTCCTGGGCTACCAGATGCGCTGGCTTGGCTTGTTTTCCGGCAGCAGCCGCAATGATCACAACCGCGGCGGCGCCTTGGGCATGATCCTGATGGCTATCCTGGCTCCTTTGGCTGCCACCATTATTCAAATGTCTATTTCCCGTTCCCGGGAATTCAAGGCCGATGCCGGCGCAGTCCGGCTCACCCGTAACCCCGAAGGTTTGGCTTCAGCGCTGGAAAAGCTCACCTCGTATTCCAAAAGATTGCCCCTGCAGGCCACTCGCCAAACAGCACACCTGTTCATCGTTTCGCCCCTGAGCGGCAAGAGCCTGCTGTCTCTTTTTTCGACCCACCCACCGATCGAGGAACGGGTCGCCCGCTTGCGGGAAATGCGCTTTACCTGAAACGAAACCGGATGATAGGGCTCAACCGACCTGGGTGGTCAGGAAAATGGCTGCCCCCATCTGGGAAATCTGATCCTGCAATTCCTCAATTTTATCAACATGAGCATCTTCATCATTCAGGATACTTTCTAAAATTTGACGCGTGGCAAAATCAGCCACCTCTCCGGCCAATTTGATGGCTTGGTTGTAGGCCACAATGGCTTCAACTTCAGCAGCGTGATCATTGGCAAGCTGCTTGGCTATATCGGCACCGATGGTGATTTTTTTCAAGCTGGATACCACGGGCAAGCCCTCGAGGAAAAGGATCCGCCCGATAAGCTTTTCGGCGTGCTTCATCTCATCGATCGCCCTTTTTTCGAAATGCTTGTGCAGTTTTTCATAGCCCCAGTCCGCGTTCATTTCAGAATGCACCATGTATTGGTTGACAGCCGTCAGTTCATCAGCCAGAAGTGCATTCAGCGTTCCAAGCAGTTTTTTGTTTCCTTTCATTCTATCCTCCATGGTTGGTTTGCGACAAGAAATTGCTCAATTTCCGCAACTCCTTGTATATGGTATATGGTTGGCTGAAAAATGTAAAGCAAAGAAAGTGTTTCGATTTTTATAAAAAACTGTGTCAGCCAGTAAACAATTTGTTGCGGACTCTTTCAATGCTTCTCGCGGTTAAATAGCGAGGGCAGCATTTTTTTCAGCAGTTTTTCTCCTTTTTCCTTGATTTGATCCGAAAAATTCTTTTCGGGGCCGGTTATCTCGGCCAATTTTTTTCGAGCTAAGTCATGGTTCGGCTCGAGCTCGAGTGCTTTGCGGAAATAAACTTCAGCACGCTTCCACAAGCGCACTGAATAAAAAAGCATGCCCAAGGCGGCAACATGTACGGCATTCCAAGGTTCAATTTCAACGGCTTTCAACAAGTTTTGCTCAGCTTGATGTTTCATAGGGGGGAATTCACTCTGGCATAGGCCGAGCAAATAGTAGTATTCGGCTTTGCCAGGATTTTGCCGGATAGCCTCTTCGATTGCTATAATGGCTTTCTGGAAATTTCCCTGATTGAAAAGGGTTAATGCCTTCCGATACAGAGTCTTGGCAAATTCGACCGTGTCTTCCTTGGCATCGGGAGGGATGAACTCTTTATAGCCTCGCCTTTCATATTCACCGCGTTTGCCATAGTCGCTAAGGACTTGGAAAGCGCGTTGCAATTGCTGGGCAATCGCTTGGCCTCTACGCGCGGCTTCACTATGCCCCAGAGAAGCAAGCCGATCGCTTGACAACTCTTCGCTAAGTTGGCTATACGCCGCCTCAATCTCCTTTTGAGTTGCCGTCAGTGTCAACCCTAGCAGAGAAAAATAGTTATATCCCGGGGCTTTCAACCGCGCCTGCAATTCATCGATTCGGGTCACCAACTTTGTATTCTGATTAGCATCATTCATACTGTTTCCCCCTCTTTATTCTGTTTTCTGCTATTATTGTAAAGCCAACGGAGATTTTTTTCAAAGCTTTAGCAACTCAGAGCGATTTGCTATTTGTTTGTTCCTGAATCAACTAGGCTTCGAACCTTGAGAGCATTAGCAAGCGTTGATATAGTTCTTCCTGGCGGGAGACCATCAGCGCGGCGTTCCATTCGCTGAAATCCTCACAATCATATCCGCCTAACCGGTTTCGTAGAAGCGGATCCGCGGCCAGCTTCAGGATGGCGGCTGCAAAGCGCTCGTGGTCGTCAACCGGAAGCAAGTATCCGCTCTCCCCATCACGAATCACTTCACGGTTCCCAGGGATATCACTGGCAATCACAGCCTTTTTTTTCAAGCGTAGTTGCACCAGGCTCTGGGGCAGACCTTCCCAAAGAGCGGTGGACAGTCCGATATCGAAACAGTCAATGGCGTTTTCCACGTCTTTAATGAATCCGGGCAAACGAAAATTTTGTGAAATCCCACGCCGTTGCAGTTCATTCTCCAGTTCCTGACGCTGGGCGCCGTCACCGGCAATGAAAAAAATTACCGCCGGATTCTGCTCGATGACGCGGGCGGCGATTTCGATCAGGTGAAAAAGACCCTTTTGCGGCTTGAAGGGGGCAATTATTCCACAGACAAAGTGGCCATTCGTCAAATCGTATTTTTTTTTCAGAACTTCCGGATTTTCATGGCGGCCAATGAATTTTTCCATGGGAAAACCACTGCGGATAAGGGAATAATTTTTTTTTACCAATTTCATTTTGCAGGCCAAATTCAGGTCGCTTTGGGCGACAAAAATAAAATGACTGGTTAGGCGGCTGCAAAATTTCTCGGCCAGCAGGTATAAATTCCGTTTGAAAAAAGATTGGAACGGGGAAAAGGAAAAACCGTGCACCGAATGGATGATGACCGGGATTCCGGCTAAGTGTGCGGCCAGACGGCCAATTATGCCGGCCTTGGATGAATGGGTATGAACGATCTGCGGCCGGATGTGTTTGAAAAACCGCAGGAGCGAAAAAAGAACCTGCAAGTCCCTGCCGCAGTGTATTTCTCTGACCAGTGCCGGCAAAGCAACCTGGCGGTCCAACTCGTCCAGCCTGCTTTTCAATGGTCCTCCGGTCCCGCTGAGCAAGTAAACATCGTAGCGCAGGGGATCAAGATGTTCGGCTGTATATATTGTGTTGAGCTGGGCTCCTCCCAGTTCCAGCTTGGTTATCAGGTGAACCACGGTGATTTTGCCGTTATTCATTTTTGCCTGATCAGGCCGGCTGTTTCCAGGGCCAACTGGATATCATCGGTCATGGAACTGTAATTCCAACTGCCATAGCGGCCGATGGAATAAATGTCCAGACGGCGAAGATGAGAAAGGATCGCCGGCACCAAGCGCGGCCAGTCACGGTCAAAGACCACATAAGAAACGGGGATTTTCTTCAGGTCATGAAACAGGATCTCGCCAGGTTTGGAAATCATTCCGGTCTTGAGTAAGGTAGATGTCATTTCGCGAACCACGCCTGCTTCATCAATCGGGCCGGAACCAGCAACTGTTTTTTCCAAATACACGGAAGCCGCTTGCCCTACGGGATAATAACCGACCCGGTAAAATGAAAAATCTCTTTCCGGAAGATAAAGCCAATGAAAGCGGCGCTGGCGGCGCGCCAGTACGGCATTGACCACCAGCGTAGAAATATTTTTCAGCCGCTGCCTGGAAAATGGCGGGGTTGGGGATATCATGCCCAGAAGCTCTTTCAAGGGCATGGTGCTGATCAAATTGTCATAGCCGTAGGTTCCGCGACTGGTGACAATTTTTTTTCGCCGCGCGTCAATGTGCCTGACCCTTTCAGAAAAATTGATTTTGCCCTGAAGCGGCAGGCAGTAACTTTCAATGAACTTTTGCAGCCCTTGACCAGGATAAAAAAAAACCGGGTTGTAACCCTCGGAAAAACGTTTTTTTTCACTGGCACCGGCAAGCACATCCTCCAGCTTGGGGACCGGGATGCTCCCCTTGTCCATGCCGGGGAGCAATCCCCGTAAAGGGCGTCGATAAAATTTTTCTAAGAAAGGCTTGAAAAAAAGGAAATAAAACTGTCTGCCGAAATTGGCCAGCAGGAATTCTTCCAGATTTTCTGTGGGCTTTCCCTGTCGGCGGCAAATTTCAGTCAGAATGGCATGGCGCTGCCGGGCCGGCAAATAGGCAAGGTGATATTGCAGCGAATAGGGGATGAAGCGATCCAGCATGAAAATTTTGCTGTTGCGCCGGAAGGCTCTGAAATCGTGAAACTTTTCCACATGTTCTTTGATTGCCGGCTTGTTTTGAAAATGAAAATAATGGCCACCATAATCAAAAACGAAACCACTGGCCCGGTATTGTCCGGACAAACCTCCGGGCCGGGCATTTGCTTCCAATACCAACAATTCTCCCTCGAGCGCCTGGCCGGCACTTAATCCAGATATTCCCGCCCCGATGATAATATTCATTCCATTTTAACGCGTCCCAGAACCACTCCCAAAACCAAAAAAAATCCGGCAAAAACCATGCTGACGATCACGGTGATCCTGGGCGTGGAAAAAAAATTCACGATCACGGCCCCGGAAAGGAACACTTGCAGCAAAACAACGGCGCTGACGGTTTGCCGGGAAGACCAATTCATTTTTTTCCGCAAACGCAGGGCAAAATGGTCAGGACTGCCCCAAAAAGGCATTTTTCCTTTCATGATCCGCAAAATGCAGACATAGGCCAGGTCGAACAACGGAATGCCCAGGATAAACAGGCTGGAAACAAAGGCCAGTTTATTGAAACGCGTATAGCTGAGCATCATGGTCAACGAGCCGATGATCAGGCCCAGGATCATGCTGCCGGCGTCACCCAAATAGATGCGGGCCGGCTCCCAGTTGAATTTGAGAAAAGCCAGCAGGGACGCCGCCAGGCTGATGGCCAGAATGGAGATAAGAAAATCATTTGTATATAAAGAAATGATGAAAATCGTCAGGGCGCTCATGGCGCCGATCGAAGCGGCAAAGCCGTCCATAATATCAATGATATTGAAGGCGTTGACCACGGTCAAAATCCATAAAAATGAAAGTCCCAGATCCAGCCAGCGCGGGAAAAATATCAGATCAATGACGATGCCGCTTTTAAGCAGAATATAAGTGGCCACAATCTGAAAAAGAAATTTTATCCCAGGAGTGAGGGCTTTGAAGTCATCGAACAATCCCACCAGCAGCAAGATGGAACTCGCAAAAAGAATTCCCAGCAATTGCTGGTTGAAGGCAAACACCAGGCTGATCGGAGAAATAAAGGCAAAATAAACGATCACCCCTCCCATGTAGGGCACGGGCTGGGCCTGATTTTTCAGTTTGCCATCTGGCTGGTCAAGGAGCTGATAGCGAAAAGCCACCCGTTGGGCCAAGGGCGTACCATAAATCGTTAAAAAAAAAGAAAGAATGAAAGTGAAAACGAGTATGACCTCATTCATGTTTTTTTATCTTTGCCCTTTTTTTCAATGCCCGCTTAAAAATATTCCGGGAACGAACCATGGCGATTATAATTTTGGGAGAACGGATTGTCAATGCACCGACCCACAGAAAATCCTTGCCAATAACGAAAGGAATCGCCCACCAGAATTGGGCCAAGCGAAAATTCTTGATCAGGGTCAGATAGCGATTTTTTACTAAATGAAAGCGCAGAGGCGCGGGCCGCGCCAAAGCCAGGAAAAAACGTGACCACCATTGTTTTTTTAATGTGGCGCTGCGAAAATGATAAACCACGGCGCCGGGCGAAAAAAATGTTTTCAAGCCCAGGAGTTTGGCCCGCCAGCCGATATCAAAATCCTCCCAGAACATGAAAAAATCCTCGTCATAATATTCATTGTCGATCTTCAATTTTTCCAGGGCATTCCTCGAAAATACAGTCGCCGCCCCGCAAACGGAAAACACCTCCCTTTCGCCAAAGCAAGTCCGCGTCAGTTTTTGATTGAATCCGGCCTCACGGGGATAAAGGGCCCGGGAACAGATTTGACCGGCCGAATCGATGGTTTCGCGGTCAAAACGGAGAATGAGCGGGGAGAGCAATCCTGCTTGCGGGTGACCGCTAAAAAACTCCAAGACCCGCTGATTAAAATCGCTGGCCAGGAAGATATCTGAGTTTGCCACCAAAACCAGGTCGGAATCTGCCTGGCGAATTCCCAAATTGGCTGCCGCGGCATAGCCGACATTGACAGGTAGTACTGTTTTTTTCAGCATGGGAAACATATCCATGACAGCCTGGGAATCGTCACTGGAGGCATTGTCTACAACGATCACCTGTTTAAAAGCAACTGTTTGCCTGAAAAGAGATTCGAAATTCTGTTTTAAAAACTTTTCAGAATTAAAACTGACAACAATCGCGCTTATATTCAATTGGATGCTGATTTTGCAGATCAGCTGCCGGCCGTCAGATCAGCCCCAACAACTTCCCGCCCTGCTTGAAGCCTTTCAGGATGAAATCCAGATCATCATCGCTATGGGTGGCTGTAAATGATGTCCGGATCAGGGAATCTTCTGGGGGAACTGCTGGCGCAATGACAGGATTGGTAAATATGCCAAAATCACGTAAAAATTGCCAAAGCAAGAAGGTTTTTTCCACATCGTGAATAAAAACCGGAATTATGGGTGTTTCGGTGTTGCCGGTATGATAGCCCATGGCCGTCAATTCCTTGTTCATGATCCGGGTGATTTCCCAAAGGCGTTGTCGCCGCCATGGTTCGGTCTGAATAATTTCCAAAGCCTTGGACGCAGCCCCCAAAGCGGCCGGCGTGATCGAGGCGGAAAAGATCAAAGCCCGGGCGTGGTGCTTGATATACTGGATGATTTTGCTGTCGCCGACCACAAATCCTCCCAAAGAAGCGAACGATTTGGAAAAGGTCGTCATGATCAGGTCGACATCTTTGACCAGTCCAAAATGTTCGGCCGTGCCCTGTCCCTTTTCACCCATGACGCCGACTCCGTGGGCGTCGTCGACCATCAGCCGTGTGTTGTATTTTTTTGCCAGTTTGACTATCTGGGGCAGGTTGGAGAGATCGCCCTCCATGCTGAAAACGCCGTCCACAATTATCAACTTGCCTTTATCTGCAGGCTGATGGGCCAGTTTGTCTTCCAGGTCCTTCATATCGTTATGCTTGAACTTGGCGATATGGGCGTAGGACAGGCGTACTGCGTCCATGATCGAAGCATGGACCATGCGGTCCAAAATGATGATATCATTGCGGCCGGCCAAAGCCGAAATGGCACCCAGGTTGGTCTGCATGCCTGTCGAAAAGGTAAGTGCTTCTTCTTTGCCCATGAATTGGGCCAATTTATTTTCCAACTCAACATGCAAGGAGTAGGTGCCGTTCAAAAACCTGGAACCGCAAGTGGATGCTCCATATTTTTCCACTGCAGCAATTGACGAAGCCTTTATCTTGGGATCATCGAAAAGTCCGAGATAGTTGTTTGAACCGACCATGAGGATCTTTTTACCGTTGACCCACACATGATTGCCTTCCACCTTTTCAATCTCAGTGAAATAGGGATAAAGACCGGAGACTTTGGCATCTTCTGCCCGGGTGAATTCGTAGCATTTTTTAAAAACATCCATGTTTCACTCCTCGTTTGCTTATTTAAAACAGATTATATAGAATTGCCCCATGAAAATACTGGTGACCGGAGGCACGGGATTCATCGGCAGCCATTTGATCAGGGAACTGCTCAAAGATAGCCGCAACCAAGTGTACGCCCTTATTCGTAATGATAGCAAATTGGCAAGCTTTGATTTTAAAAATAATATTACCTCCATCCGCGGCGATCTGTTCCGCTCGGAACCATTTCCTGCCAATATCGAACTGGTTTTCCATCTGGCGGCTTTAACCAAGATCGTTTCTCCTCGAGAGTTCATTCATATCAATCATGAGGGCACACTGTCATTTTTGGAAAAATTAAAACCGTTGAAAAATTTGCAGAAAGTTATCCTGCTCTCCTCTCTGGCGGCAGCCGGGCCCAATCGCGAACAGCCGGTTTTGCGGGAAGAAATGCCAGCCCAGCCGATCTCACTGTACGGGAAAAGCAAACTGGCCCAGGAAGGACTTTTTCCCGAGCAGTGCCCGGCTCCCCATATCATCATCCGGGCACCGATCGTTTTCGGACCAGGCGACATGGATATGCTGGAAGCCTTCCGTATGGTCCGTAAGGGGATGATTCCCGTACTTGGCAAAAATGAACGGTGGTATTCCGTGATATACGTAAAAGATTTAGTACGTGGCATGATCGCTGCCGCAGCCAGCCTTTGTCAAAACGAAGTTTTTTATATCGCGAATGCGCAACCCGTTGAATGGCAGAGTTTTCTGGAAGAAGTCTCCCGGCTGTTGGGAAGAAAAAAAATAAGAAAAATCGTAGTCCCGGAAATTCTGGGCCGGATCCTGGCTGAACTTTCCGAAATCCGCATCCGCGTCTTCAAAAGAAAGGCAATTTTCAACCGGGACAAATTTAATGAAATGAAATTTCCGGCTTGGGTGTGTTCGGCCGAAAAAATCGGCAATATGCTTCATTTTCAACCGCAAATCCCCTTACTTGAGGCTTTGCAGGAAACGATCCATTGGTACCAAGAGCAAAAAATGCTGTGACCGGGCTTCATTTTTTCTTGATTTTGTAATTCCGGCGGGAAAAAAATTTGGCTGTGAATTTCTGGGTGGTTTTCACAGACCAGTTGTCCTGAAAGAGCATAGTGAAAATCACTTCACCGCTGACGGTCAGACTGCCGATCAAGGCGCCTTCATTTAGTTTAAAAGGGACTTCGATCTCTTTTTGCGGATCTAAAAAAATCCCCTCCTTTTCCTGCGTGGTAGGCAGGTTCAATTCTGAACCGGCAAAAAATATTTTTGAAAAAGACAGGCTTTCATTTTCATCCAAGCGGATCATGAACTCAGGATTGGCTGATATCTTGATGCCACTGCGCACATCGATTTTGATCTTCAGCAGCCCATCATTGCCCTGAAGGATCGAGCGAGGAGAAACTGTACACTCGATCTTTAAAAAATCATCCTGGCATAATACATTGGAGAAAAACAAAAAAAAGCAAATTATTAATAATACGCCATGTTTGGTCATCATGCCTTAACGTGAATATACTATATTTCAGCCAAACTGTCAACCTGTCCCGACCCGCAAGCACGTCCCCGGTTGAATTCCGGAGCAATCAGTGTTTGCGGACTTTGTTGGTGAGAATATCATGGAGAGATACCGGCAAAAAATGTTTTTCGATGGTTTTTTCAAGCATTTCCCAGACTTGTTTGGCCAAACAGGAGTCCATTAATTCACATTTTTTGCCAAGCAGGCAGTCGGTCAGCGATATCCGTTCATTGAAAGCGTCCATCAGCATCAGCAAGGTTATTTCTTCGGGTTTTTTATTCAACTCATAACCACCATAAATGCCCTGTACGCTTTTGATCAATCCGGCTTTTTCGAGCGGACCAGCCAATTTCCTGAGGTACTTCGGGGACACACGCATGTCTTTTCCCAATCGGGTCGTATTCATTAGCGTACCGCTCTGGCCAATGGCGATCAACATGCGCAAACCATAACGGATCTTGGTGTTAACTTTCATGCCTGAAAACATAACCTTTTTAGTATAATCTGTCAAATTTAAAACAGCGGGATAAAAAAAAGCCCCTTGTTTTTAGCGGCAAACAAGGGGCTTTTATAATTATTTTTCTTTGGTCAGATCTTTCATGAATTGTTCGCTGGCCAGTTTGCGTTTGCGCAGTTCCTGGAATTTTTGCACCATCTTTTCCCCTTCCTTATCATATTTGTCTTTGTTTAGCGGCTCGGCAATGGATTTTTGCAGGTAAAGCAATTTCATGTACGCCCAGGGATCGGGAAAATTGGGCGACAACTCGGATGATTTTTTCAAAGCTTCAAAACCTTTGTCTACCACCTGCAAGCGTTCGACCGATCCCATGACATCGGGCGGGGTTTGGTAGCTTTTGTTCCAGCATACCACTCCCAGTCGATAGTATGCGTCTGCCAGGAGATCGTTTTTCTCCTTTTCATCCATATCGGATTCGCTGATTTTCGCGATCCGCAATTCGTGGTTTTGAATGGCATCGTCCCATTTTCGTTTATCCTGGAAAAAACCGGCCAGATAAAGATAGCCTTCGGGATCGCTGGGATTCAAAGCAATCCTTTTTTCATACATCTCAATGGCTTTGTCATACCTGCCGTTGTTGTTGTAAAATCCGGCCAGGTTGTAATACGAAACAGGATCGTCAGGAGTGAATTTCTGTACTTGCAGGTAATACTTCTCGGCAAGATCAAAATTTCTCATTTTGTCGTTGATGTCGCCCAGGGCCTGAATGATGTCCTTGTTTTCCGGATTCAGTTCCAAAGCTTTCTGAAGGTAATCGGTAGCTTTTCTGCCGTATTCCATGTTTTTTTCCGATTCATCACCAGGCCTGTAAACCATAATGCAACTGGAACCGATATAATAGAAAGCGGCTTTCAGATTGGGATTAAGCTGCAGGGCAGCCTCGTATTCAATGATCGCTTTTTTGAATTTTTCCTCGCCATAGTATTTGTTGCCCGTTTTAAAATGCTTGTTGGCTTTCAAATTGGATATTTTCAATTTGTCGCAAGCAGTGAAACTTGTAATGATCAAGGTGGTCAAAAACATTATGAGCAGGATCGACCATAGTTTTTTCATGAAAACCTCCTAAACAAGATAACTTTATAATTTAATATTGAGAAAAAGTCAAGTCGTTGCGGCTGTTTTTTTGGTGATTTCATTTTACCCGGTAGAACCAAAACAAAAAAAGCCATAGATCATGGATATAGGGGATTGCCTTGTTGTTCAGAAAGATTTTCGTGGTTTCATGATCTTTTACAAGTTCAAAGAGGTTGAAAAGGTCCTCGACCTCGACCGGATAGAAACTGGCGTAAGCTTTATAAAAATCACCTTCGCCTTCCTCCATGAAATACTTGTTTTGCCTGGCCAGTTCCAGAGCTTTTTCAAAATTCTTTGAAAAGCGTTTTTGAAAACGAATCGTGATCTTGAATTCCCGGTTTGATTTGCGGGGATTCAAAATATTCTGCAGTTTTTCTTCCTGAATTTGCTGTCGGGCGTCCATGGCCGGATTATAATACAACGAGGGAAGATAGTAAAGATTGGTTTCACCGGCGGCCGTCATTTCCGTCGCCGACCCGATTCTTCCTTTTCCCCCCGTAGAATCTCTCGATAAAATATTTCCAGGTCATCCACGATCCGCCCCCAAGAAAAATGCTCATCGGCCAAGCTACGGGCCCGCCGCCCCATGGCTTCAGTCCGCTCCGGTTGATCCAGCAATAATCGAATCGCCTCAGCAAATGCAGCCGGGGAGGACTCCGCCGCCACACCCACATTCTTTTCCAGAACTAGACGTCCCACTTCAGCGGTCCGCTGAGTCACCACCGGACGCCCCGCGGCCAAGAAATCGCAAAACTTGCTGGGGAAACGTCCAAGGTTCACGCTTCGATTCGAATATGGAAGAAGCAGAACATCTCCACAGGCCAGAATTTCCCCGAGACGATGGTAGGGTAATCGTCCGAAATGGATCACCCGCCGTTGCAGCCCCTCTTTTTCCGCCATGGCCATTACCTCGGGAAACTCGCCGCCGCTCAGCACCAGTATGCCGCGGGGATCGCCGCGAAGCCATATTTTTGCTGCCGCGGCCAGAAATATGGAATCAAAGGAGGAAAAGCCTGAATGCACGGCGATGGACGCCTGAACCGGCAATCCCCAGCGACGGCGCATCTCCGCCTTTGGCAGCGGGTGGATCCGGTCGATATTTGCCCCCACAGAGAGCACTAACTGCTTTTTGGATATGCCCCGGTTGGCGGCCCGCTGCAACAGATAATCATTGATCACAGTCAAACCGTCAAAACTGGATAGGGTCCATTTTTCCAAGATATCATCCAGGCGCCCCAGGGTCCACCGGCTCCACCACCGCCGTTCGCCAGCGATGCCATCGTATCCCCATATATCCGCCCAGTCGATGACGACCGGAACCGAGGCACGGATTTTCAAATAAAGGGCGGGCAAGGAAACGGAGGGACGGTGACAGAATCCATGAACCAGGTCAAAGCGATGAGCCCGTACATATAAAATTCGATCCAGGATATCGATGAGGCTCAATCCACCATGCCGAAACCGCAGAGGCAGCCAATCTCGGGGCTGGAGCACATCCACATCGTCGAGTTTTCCATGCCAGCGCCTGATCCTCGGAGTTTCGCTGCCCGCGACCAGCGTCACTTTATGTCCTCGCTTCACCAGCTGACGTGCCAGGGAGTGACTCCGCACAAATCCTCCTCCGAAACCGGCGATATTATGAGTAAGGAATAGAATTCTCATTTCAGCGGCCGGAAACGAAAAAGCCGCTGGAATTGGTAACGGCTCTCTCCCAGCAACCAGGAACCATGGCCGGCTAGCACCAGGGGCAGTACCCATAAAAAATCGAAAAAAGACCCGCAGCGCCAGGCATTTTCCCCTGAACGGGCCGTCTGCTTGAGTAAACGCAACGGCAGAATGAAAAGCGTCAGCGCCATACGCAAGCGTCCCCGCCACCGCCATTTCATTTCCGCCCTCAAGCCGGCATATTCATATCCCCGGCGCCATCGCTCCCTGAGATTGTCACGCAGAGTACCCAGGTGATGGTGTTCGACCACGGCTTCAGGGCAGAAGACAAGGCGGTATCCCCTTTCCATCAAACGCCAGCTGAACACGGCATCTCCGAGCATGATGTCGGCAGGCAACCCTCCGGCTTGCTCATATGCCTCTTTTGGACACAAAAAGTTGGCCGTGGGAGCCAAATCGGTGCTTGTTCTTCCCCGAACCGGCAACCATTGATCGAATTTGACAAAATGGGCCCCGATATCAATCCAGCGCCGCCCATGACAAATGATAGAACCGACTACCGGCCCCTTTTCCTTATCATGCCGTTGGCAAAGAAGCTCCAGCCATTCTGGAACCGGATAGACGTCGGGATCGCTGAATACGAACAGGGCACCCTGGGCCAGTGCTGCTCCCCGGTTCCGGGCCGCATGGGGAAGCAGGCGCTGGGGGGAATGCTCGAAGACCACCTCTTGAAAATCCCGGCGGACAATAGCGGCAACTTTTTCATGGGGACTGCTGTCGACAACAATCGTCTCAAAATCCTTGAAGGTTTGACGCCGCAGTGCTGCTAGCGTCCCGGCAATCGTCTGCTGTGACTGATAAGCGGCGATCATCACAGAAACGCGAGGGGGTAGGCGATTCATAACGATGGATGGTCGTTCCCGGGCCGTTCCTCATTGATTTCATAGAGCAGGAATTCCCTTTCGGCGTCCCCCAAGCCCTTGAGCCAGCCAGCGGCCAGGCCGGCGGCCGCGGAGAGATAGGTCAGGAAGACCGCAGCGATATGCCTCCAAATAATGACACCAAGCCGGGGATGACGGCTCCGGCAGAAACGCCATAATTTCAAGGTGCGGTAAAAGGGAAATAGGGGCAGCGTCAGGAGCCGGAATCCTTTCCGCCATCCCTTCCATTGGAATACCTCCGCCCGAGTGTGAGCAAACAAACGGTGCCACAAATAGAAACCCCTGCGGATGCTTTTCAATTCCCCCTCATTACGGTGGGACACTTTCACGGCCGGTTCGATACAGAGAGGATGGCCATCCAGGACCAGGCGCCATTGCAGCACCGTATCGGTGCGCAGCAGCACGGGCAGATCCGCATCGTAGGCAAGCAGGATATCGCGACGGTAACTGCTGTTGTTTCCGGGCAACTGATCCGTTTTCCCGGCTTGGGCGGGAGGCGCCCAAGGGCCGAAACTCAACAACCAGACCGCATCGCTGATTCCCATTCCGGGATTGGCAGGGAGAATTTCGGCACCGACACCTACCCACCGTTCCTGATGGGCTTTCAGAACCTCTTCTCCCCAGTTGGGCCCAACCAGGCAATGCTCCTCGATAAATGCGACCAGGGGCGATTTGGCCTGGCGGACTCCCTCGGTGCGAATCCGTCCGAACGTCCAATCTCGACCGGCATCAATCTGGCGAACTTGGGAATGATCTGAGCCAAGCAACGGGGAGATTCCTGGGCGCGCCATGTCAAAGAGGAGGATTTCCAGGCGTGTCAGTACTCTTTGATCAAGAAGAGACGCGAGGCAGGCTCCGGCCCGGCGCCGCTGTTCTCCGACGATCAGGATCACCGACAAATCAGGACAGTTTTGTTCGACAGACACTTTCATTCAAACGCGGTTTTATCTGCCAGCATTTTCTCCCAGGTCGTGCGGAAAATCTCCGGCATGTTCAGGTGGTAGGGGCATTTTTTCACGCACTGGCCGCAGGCAACACAATCTTTGTAGGACTTGGCCATCGTATCGATCCTTTCCCATGCCCAGTCCTGCAGATCATATAGAAAATAATAATTTTTCAGGACATGCAAAAAAGAGATCGGAAGTCCCTGGGGACAGGGCATGCAGTATTCGCAGCGCCGGCAAAAGCTATCGCCTAACCGGTCCTTTTCCTTCTGCAGCCGGGCGGTTTCCTCAAGGGTCAATGGCGACAGGTCGGCCAAAACCGCCACGTTATCCTCGATCTGTTTTTTCGAGTCCATGCCCGGGATGGCCACGTCAACTCCCTGGTTGAAAATGAAGCGGAAATTCAAATCGATCTCCGAGATATTGCCACCGCCTATCGGCTTCATGGCTATAACACCTATCTGCCTCTGGCGCGCCATGGGGATGAGTTCTTTCATGGCCTCGGTTTCCATAAAACTACAGGGGACCTGAATGGTTTCAAAAGCAAAGCGCTCAAGGGCCATGGTCACGATCCTGGGCTTATGTCCGGAAAGTCCGATATGGCGGATCTTCCCCTGCGTCTTGGCCTTGATCAGCCCGGAAACAGCTCCGTGGACAGCGAAGATTTTTTCCAGATCGCTTTCATTGGCAATGTTATGACATTGGTAAATATCGATATAATCGGTCCGCAATTGCTTCAGGCTGGCCTCAATATCCGTCAGGACCGTAGCCGCGTCACGATTGAAAGATTTACTGGCGATGATCACCCGAGTGCGATAGCGGGGAAGGACCCTTCCGAATTTACTTTCACTATCGGTATAAATGCGGGCAGTATCGAAAAAATTGATCCCAGCCGCCACGGCTTTTTCCAAGACCAGGTCCGACTGCTTCACATCCAGGCGCTGTATCGGGATCCCCCCCATACCCATCTTCAGGACTTTTATTCCTGCGGCGACAACACTCGTTTTTTCGACCAATTCCGACTGCACGACTTCAGGCATACAGATCCAATTCCCGCTCAGCAAGCATACGGTAAAACAGATTCAAGGGGAAACCCATAACATTAAAGAAACAGCCGTCGATCCTTTCAACAAAAACAGCTGCCCGCCCCTGAATGGCATAGGCGCCAGCCTTGTCCATGAAATTTTCATGGTCAAGATAAAAATTGATTTCCCTTTCTTGAAGCGGCTTGAAATAGACATGGGTTCTGGAAATGGCAAAACGGGTATCGCCCTGATACATAAGGGCCAGGCCGGTCAAAACCTCATGGCGCTGACCTGAAAGCTGGTTCAACATCCTGAAGGCATCGTCACGATCCGCTGGTTTGCCTATCAACGAATTATTAAGCAGAACCACGGTATCGGCGCTGATGAGCAAATGGGAGAAATGTTTTTTTTTATACACCTCCATGCCCTTGGAGATGGTCACCCTTTCCAAAAAAGCACCAATCGCTTCAGCCGGCCTTACCGCTTCATTGATGTCCGGGGGGATGATCTCCGGGTTCAGGCCAATCAACTGCAGTAATTCTTTCCGCCGCGGTGAAGCGGAGGCCAATACAATCTTCATATTTTAAAGAACTCTTTGATCCTGCATTCGTAAGGAGTCGCAATAGCCAGTTTTTCTCCTCTTTGCAAAAATTGCTTCAGTTCCACCAGGGATTTTATCTTGTGCGTATCAAAAATTTTAAAAATGGTTTTGGGCCCGATTCCCTTGATCTGAGACATGCCAAACAAACTTTCGGGGAATTCAAAAAGCAATTCATCTAAAATTTTCAGGGACCCGATGATGACCAGATCTTCCACTTTCTGGGCCAGGATTTTCCCAATACCCTCGATTTTTGTCAAATCCTCTCCAGCCAACAGAATGTCTTCAACGGCAACCGGCAATTCACGGATGCTCTTGGCCGCCTTGAAATAGGCATTGACCTTGAATTCATTTTCATCTTTCAGTGAGAGGAAAAAAGCCACTTTATCAAAAACATTGGCAATTTCCTGATTGGTCATTTTTGAAATCTTCTATGAATGATTTTTCCTCGCGTGAATTTCATCGCTCCAATCATAGCAAAATTCCAATAAAAAGTAAATTTGACATTAACGCAAATCTTGAATAGAATTCGGGTATGCATAAGATTGCCTTTTCGGGAATCCCCGGCAGCGGCAAAACATCTATTTGGGCCGAAGTGAAAAAATTGCTGTCTCTGAAATTCCGCGTGGAGGAAGTTCCGGACCTGCGGCTGAACAGCCCTTTTGATTTCGACCAAAAAGCCGGTTTTGTCAGCCAATTTTATTTCATCAGCAACCAGATCAACGAAGAGAACATCCGCTCGCTGGCTCATCCTGATTTCCTCCTTTGCGACGGTTCGCTTTTGGATCAATGGCTGGAATGGCAGCGATTCCTGGCTGAAAAAAAAAGCATCGTCCAGCTGGCGGAAAAAAGCGCGCTTATGGAAAATCTTTTCCGTTTCTGGATGCCCACCTATGCCATGACGTTCCGTATACGACTTGACGCGAATATTTTGGAAAAGAGGGCTCCCAAGACCGGATTGCGCGAATATCCCCTGGAGCACTGCCCGCAGCTGGATGAACTGTACGACCGCATCATTGAGCAAAACCGGATCCAAGCCAGCGATATCTGGAATCATCAATCGGTTGACGAAAGCGCCCAGGAAGTCATGACACAGCTTGCGAACTTGAAGTTGATTTGAAAAATCCTTTTCCGGCAAGGTGCTTTCGGGAGGAGAAATTGCGGGTCAAATTGGCAGGTTTCAATATCGACTCAGGCATAATGGAACAACTGGATCCTCACGGACACAGGCAGCTCACACCGGAAACGCTCAGCGCTGCCTATGCCCGCATCAGCCGCAGCCCGCTGTCCGTTGACCAGCTCAGAAAAAAAGCCTGCCTGGACGTGAAAAAAGCCAGGAAATCGAATCAAAAGATCATATTTGAAATGGGCCATCATTCCGTAGCCGAGCACGCGGTCTTCAATTTCGACATCATGGGGGTTTCCCGATTGGCCCTGGAAGAGATCGAACAATTCCGCCTGGTTTCCTATACTGAAAAATCACAGCGCTATGTCACGCTTGATGGAGATTTTATCAATCCACCGGAAATGAAGTCCCCGGCATTGAAAAAAGTCTTTCAGGGAACCATTAAAAAGCAAAACCATTTTTATTTTAAAGCCTTCGCCATTTTGAATAAACGGCTTCAGGACCAATACACTGAAATGACTCAAAGCATTCCCGGCCGGAACCTGGTTGAGGGCTGGGCCAAAGAGGACGCCCGCTATATTCTTTCGCTGGCCACCAGCGGCCAGGTCGGCATGACCATCAATGCCCGCAACCTGGAGCACCTGTTCCGCCGTCTGCGTCTCAGCCCCAGGGAGGAAGTGCGAAAACTCGCTGAAAAAATGTATGCCCTGGTGCTGCCCATCGCCCCGTCCATAATCCTCTTTCCCGAGCCCTCCGTTTTTGAGCGCGAAGCTTTTTCTTCCATAGACAAGCATTTTCGTCCCGGCGCCAAAAAAACAGCATCCCCATGCAGCCGCGAACCCGAGATCATTTTCTGCACGAAAAACAGCGACGATCTGATCCTGGCTGCCCATTTGTGCATCAGCCAAAACCGTGAATTTGACCAGGCCATGGTCACGGTCAAAAAAATGAACGCCGCTCAAAAGAAATTCATGTTCATGGATTTTTTTCGCAGGATCCAATTTTTCGACGCTCCGCCGCGGGAATTCGAAATGGCCGACATCACTTTCCAGGCCACGGTCAGCGCATCCAATTTTGCCCAATTGAAACGCCATCGCATGGCCACTCTGCTGTCCGGTCCCTATATCCCCGAATTGGGCAACACCATCCCGGCCAGCGTGATTGCCGCCGGTCTGGAAAAAGAATTTCGCCAGATTGTCAGCACAACCAATAGCACCTATTGCCAAATCAGGGAAACATCCTGCGCCGCGGCCGACTACATCCTGACCAATTCCCATTGCCGCCGCGTGCTGATGAAAATGAACCTGAGAGAGATGTACCATTTTGTCAGGCTGCGCGACGACACCCACGCCCAATGGGATATTCGCAAACTGGCCCACTCTCTATCCGAAAAAATTAAAACAATCATGCCGCTGACCGCCCTTATGCTCTGCGGTAAAAGCGGCTTTGCGGAAGAATACAAAAAAGTATTCAATACCCCACCGCCCGACTGAGCAGCAGTTGCGGCCCGGGCGTCACGTTAAGAAAAATTCAGGACAAATAAAAATCAACGGCAAAAAGGATGGCCACCAGGACCAGCAGGGGGTGGACCTCCTCCTTTTTTCCGGCCAGCCATTTCAGCAGGACATAGGCAATGAAACCGCAGCCAATGCCCTTGGATATGCTGAAAGTGAAGGGGATCATGACCATGATCAGAAAAACCGGCAAAGCGGTGCTGACATCGTCCCAGCGCACGGAACGAACGCCGGAAATGAGCAGGAAACCGACCAGGATCAAGGCCGGGGCCGTGGCATAGGCCGGCACGACCGCCACCAGGGGGGTGAAAAAAACCGCGAGCAAAAAAAGGACCCCGGCCACCACCGAGGTCAGGCCGGTGCGGCCGCCTTCGCTGACCCCGGCGGCGCTTTCCACATAGGTGGTCACCGAGCTGCATCCGAACAGCCCGCCGCAGACGGCGCCCAGCGAATCAACGAACAAGACATTTTTCAGCCGCGCCATCCTGCCGGCCCCGTCCATGAAGCCGGCCTGTTCGCCCACCGCCACCACGGTTCCCATGGTGTCAAAAAAATCGGTGATCAAAAAGGCGAACAATGTGGCCAGCAGCCCGAAACGGATGGCGCCGACAATGTCCAAAGCGAAAAAAGTCTTGAAATGCTCGGGCTTAATTCCTGCCATCAGGGATGCCGGCATACGGATCAGACCGCCTGCCGCGGCCGCCGCCGTGCAGGCTAAGATGCCGATCAGGAAAGAGCCCTTGACCTTTTTGACCAGCAATATCGCCGTCAGCACCAGGCCGAATACTGCGATCAGGCTTTCGCTTCCGAATTTACCGAAAGCGATCAGGGTCGCCGGATCGGCCACGACCAGCCGGGCGTTCTGCAGCCCGATCAGGGCGATCAGCAGGCCGATGCCCACCCCGATGCCGCGCTTCAGGTCAAGCGGGATGGCAGCCATGATCTTTTCGCGGACACGGGTCAGGACCAGAATGGAAATAAGTGCCCCCTCCAGAAAAACGATGCCCATGGCCGTCTGCCAGGGAACTTTCATACCGATGACCACGCTGTAAGCAAGGAAAGCGTTCAATCCCATGCCCGAGGCCAGGGCCAGGGGATAGTTGCTGACCAGCCCCATGAGAATGCTCAAGACACCGGCGCCGACACATGTGGCCACCGCCAGGGCCGGCAGCAATTCGTCGCCCATGGCCGCCGCCAGAATTTTCGGGTTCACGAAAATGATATACGCCATGGCCATGAAGGTGACCACGCCGGCCATAATTTCCCGGACCGCGGTTGTTTGGTTGGCTTTCAGTTTAAAAATATCCATCTGCTTCTTTATCCCTTGAAAATCGTTTAATCCCTAATGTAAACCTGATACTGATAGGACAGTTTCAGCTCCTCTCCTGATTTCAATTCGATTTCCCAGGTCAGGTTGTGTTTCGGATTTACCTGCTTCAAACCCTTTGCGGTCTGGACGTCCTTGCCGGCCGGCAGCATTTCAAGAACCTGGCCGGACAGCTCTTTGCTGATTTCTACTTTTAGCGGTTTATCAATCCGGCTGCGCAGTTTCAGTTCACCCCGCACCTTGACCAGGTCGTACGAATAGCCATGGAATGTAGAAGCGTTGCGTCGGCGCTCGACTTCTATTTCCGCCTGCTCGGCCAATACATTCAGGGCCCGGTTTATGCGGATCGTCGTTTCCGCGCCGGGCGCGGTGTAGTAGCATATATCCTGCCCAGTGAAGGCTCCATTTGTCATGAATTCCGTTGCCGCGGTCGTGAGTGGCATCTTCAAATTGTTAACCAGACGGCAGGAGTGCCATACCTCCTCGGCATTCTTTCCGTCCGTTCTTGCGGCATTGGGGCGATAACGATCTTCTGGGTCGAGAAAATCACCAATCTTCCAAGTATAGATGTGTTTGTATGCCATCTCTGCCGTAAACAGCGGCAGCCATGCGGTTTCTCCTCTTTTCAACGTGAAATTCTCTACCGGATAGAGAAAGAGGTCTTCGGAAACCTTGCCTGCGGCTTCTGTCGAATACTCCGGGACAGGAAGGGATTCCCTGGCGTCAAAAACCGGCGCGTTCACCAGAATGGCCTGCTGGGTCAGCATGCCCTGACCGCTGCGGGTGCGGTCAGACCGTCCGCCAGCCAGAGAATTCAGGAAATCTGCCAGGCTCTGGGACATGGCCACAGGACTAAGGACATCGCCAAATTTGATGTTTGGAAAGCCCGTGACCAAATGAAGGGTGACGTTGTTGAAATCGGCCAGTTCATTGACTACCAATGCATGGGCACTGAATCTGGCGATTTTTGCGTCCGAAAGATCGATCAGATAGCCAGGGGCCCAGGTTATACCCCGTGCCAGATAGCTGAGGGAGATTTTTTTGCCGCTGGCGGCAGAGTCGAGCTCCATGCGTATACTTGGACGTTTCTTTTTTATGGACACGGATGTCAGGATATCGCCGCCGCCAAAATCAGCACGAGAGACAGAACCCGCGTTCAGGGCAATCGTCCCTTTATCCGTTTTAATCAGCAACACATTGCCGGCAGGAACAGCGGACGAGTAACGGTCATTCAGATTCTGTCGCCGTCCAATATCCATGAAATAGGGATTGGGCGGTTCCGGCACTCCTATATCCGTCACTTGCGGAAGGACAACGCCTTCCAGAATATCCCCATCACCCGGTCCGCTGCGCAGTGTAACCCGGCGTCCGGCATTGATCTGTAAAACTTGACCGAGGTTCAGCAAAGGAATCTTTTCTTCCCAATCCTCCATTGAAGTGATCATGCTGCGCAATTTGACATCCTTGGCATAGCCAACACAGAAAGAGCCGAATGAAGGTATCGGCAGTTGCCCAAAACGCACCGTTTTCTCGTTTTCAGGAAGCATGGCCGTGGAAGTGAAAAATCCGAGACCATTTTTAAAGAGTGCGACTGTTTCGATTTTCATACTGACATCCGCTGGCCGGATCTTTTCCGCATGGACATCACCGGCTGAAAAAACCAGAATTAAAACAATTCCTAAATTCAAATATCTCATCCTGCCCATATTTTTCATAATTCCTCCTCAAGAAAACCGGGCGCCTGCCATCCTTTCGGCTGATTTGCTGTCTAAAAATTATCAATAATCCTTAACAAATTCAACATGATATTCAATTTCTTCCTTAAAAAGACCGGAACTTGGGAAAAATGTCCAGGCGCTGCTATCGGCGGATGGGAGGGCCGTAATCCCCGCGTAAATGGTGTTTGGGGATCGATTGTGCACCTGGCAGACAGCGAATTTTGGTTGACTGAGGCCGGTATTTATGCTATTTTTTTGAGATCATGACAGACATATTCCGCATCGTCATCCAGTTTGCTGCTGTTCTTTTTGCCATATCGATCCATGAATCGGCCCATGCCTGGGCTGCCGATAAATTCGGCGATCCCACCGCCAGGCTGCAGGGTCGTGTCACCCTCAACCCCATCGCCCACATCGACCTTATCGGCACCATTATTTTTCCTATTCTGCTGGCTGTAGTCGGCGCACCGGTTTTCGGCTGGGCCAAGCCGGTCATGGTCAATCCCTACAACCTGCGCAACCGCCGCCGCGACGGCATGTTTATTTCCGCGGCCGGTCCCGCCGCCAACATATTGGTCAGCCTGGGGATCATATTTCTCATGTTGGCCTTTAGCACTACAATCCTGAACACAACCAGCCCAACCCTGTTGCTGCTGATCAAAATCGCCGCCTACCTGCTGATGATCAACATTTTTCTGGCTGTTTTCAACCTCATTCCCATCCCTCCCCTGGACGGCAGCGGCATATTGGAAGGCTTGCTGAAAGGCGAAGCCCTGATCTGGTATGAAAAGATCAAGCCTTACGGATTTTTCATCCTCTTGCTGATCATTTACACCCATATTTTTGACAAGATTGCCAATGGGATTTTCTACTTGCTCTTCAAGGTTTTTCCGATGCTGGTCTTCATTTTATTGAAAGCGGGCGTGGTTGGATGAATCCCCGCATTATCATGAGCGGCATCCGGCCGACCGGAACCGGGGCCGCCCACCTGGGTCATTGGGAAGGCGCCCTAAAAAACTGGCTGAAGCTTCAGGATATGGGTGAATGCTACTATTCGATCGTCGACTGGCATGCCTTAACCACCGAATATCAGGATGTAAAAAACATCCAAAGCAGTGTCCGACAGATACTGCTTGACCTGCTGGCGGTGGGCATTGATCCGGAAAAAAGCGTCGTCTATATGCAGTCTGCGGTCAAGGAGATCTCCGAACTTTTCCTGCTGCTGGGCATGATGACCCCCCTGGGCTGGCTGGAACGGGTCCCCACTTTCAAAGAACAGCAGGCACAACTGGGAGACCGCGATATCAATACCTTCGGTTTCCTCGGCTACCCGCTTCTGCAGACCGTGGACATCATTATCATGAAAGCCGATACCGTGCCGGTGGGTGAAGACCAGGTTTTCCATCTGGAACTGGCCCGGGAGATCGTGCGCCGCTTCAATTACCTCTACGGCGACTGTTTCCCCGAACCCCAACCGTTCCTGACTCCCATTCCGAAACTTCCCGGCGTTGACGGCCGCAAAATGAGTAAAAGCTACGGCAACGCCATCTATCTAAACGATTCTGCGGCCGTGCTGGAAGAAAAAATCAGGCCCATGGTCACCGATGTGCGCCGCAAGCGCCGATCCGATCCCGGCGTACCCGAAGATTGCCCGGTGTTCGCATTGCACCAGGCTTATTCCAATAGCGAAGAGATCGCCATGGTGTCTGCCGAATGCCGCGCGGCCGGAATCGGCTGCCTGGATTGCAAAAAGATTCTGATCCGCAATATCAACACCTTCCTGGAACCCTTCCGTCAACGGCGCAGCAAATATGAAAAAATTGCCGTGGCCGACATTCTCGAACCAGGCAACCGCCGTGCCGTCGAGCAGGCCAGACGTACCGTATCCCAGGTGCGGGACCTTATGAACGTATAATGGAAATTGAAATTTCAAACTATCAGGTGCAAACCGACTTTTTTGAAGGCCCGCTGGACCTTTTGCTGCATTTGATCCGAAAAAATAAAATGAAGATCGTGGAGATCCGCCTGTCACAGATCACGACCGAGTACCTGGTCTACCTGGAAAACAAGAAGGGAATCAACCCCTCGCGCGAAAGCGATTTTCTGACCACCGCCGCCACATTGATTTACATAAAATCCCGCTCATTGCTGCCCAAACCCGAAGAGCCGGGCGAAGAATCCCCGGAAAAAAAATTGATCCACACCCTTATCGAATACGAAAAAATCCAGAAAATTTCCAAAATGCTTCAGGATATGGAATACACGGAACTCTTGCTTTGGCGTCGGCTTGAAATCGACGAAAATTTTACCAATCGCGAATACGCTTTAAAGGAAGTGTCGGCCTTTCAACTGGCGGAAATCTTTTTTGATATTATTAAAAAGAAGGAAAATGAGCAGTTTTTGTACATTTCCTCAAAAAATTATTCCATTGCCGAAAAGCAGGAAGAAATTTCAGCCCTTCTGAAGAAAAATGTCTTTATCGATTTCAGCGAGTACATGTCCAAACTTGATTCCATCGAGGAAATACTGGTTAGTTTTTTCACACTTTTGGAAATGATCAAGCGCCACCTGCTCATTGCCGTCCAGGAACAACTGTTCGGGACCATCTCCATATACCCTAACCAAGTCGGCAGACTGGAAAATTGAAAAGCATGAACCCAGAGCCAATCAGCCGCCAGATCGCCATGATCGAAGCCATCCTTTTTGTTTCCAAGGAACCGGTGGAACCGGGGCGGATCATGGAATTTTTGGAGATCAAGGATATAGGAGAATTTGAAAAACTCCTGGCAATCATGGAAAAAGAGCAACTGCAGGACCGCCAAGAACGGGGCCTGCTTCTGAAAAGAAGCGGCGGCGGTTTGCAATTGGTGACCAAACCCGACCTGCACGATGAACTGAAAGCATTTTTCACCATCAGGCAATCCACGAAATTGAGCCTGGCTTCGCTTGAGACCCTGTCAATCATCGCCTACCGCCAGCCCACAACGCTGGCTGAAATTTCCGACATGCGCGGAGTCAATTCCACCGGGCCGGTAAAAAGCCTGCTGCAGAAAAAATTGATCAAGATCACGGGACGGAAAAAAGTGCCGGGGCTCCCCCTATTGTACGCCACCACCCAGGAGTTTTTAGTCTACTTCGGCTTGAACGACATGACGGAATTGCCGTCGCTGGAAGAACTGACCGAACTTTTCGAAGAAAAAGAACAGCCTTCATTATTTAAATAGGAGGAATACATGGAATCTTTGGTCAATCCCCATGTGCTACAGATCACTCCTTACAAACCAGGCAAACCGGTCGAAGATCTTCAGAGAGAATTCAAACTAAAAAAAATCGTTAAACTTGCCTCCAACGAGAACATGCTGCCGATTCCGGAGCGGGTCAGAAATGCAATAGACAAGGAATTGTCCCAGGTCCACCTATATCCCGATTCCGACAACCATTACCTGCGGCAGCGCCTCGCCGAGTACAACGGCCTGCAGCCGGACAATGTCATTGTTGGCGCCGGCTCGGTGGAGATCATCCACATGCTGGTCCGTACTTTTCTCAAAAGCGGCGAAAAAGTCCTGAGTTCTGAAAAGACATTCCCTTTATATAAAATCGTCACCACGGAAATTGCCGGGGAGTCGGCCTATATCGAGGCCCCGATGAGCCGGGAACTTTGTTTCGACCTGCAAGCCCTCGCCGCCAGGATCGATCCGCAAACCAAGATCATTTTTATCACCAATCCCAACAATCCGACCGGAACCTTCATCCACGCCCAGCCTGTCCGTGATTTCATTGAACGGGCTCCCAGCGATACAATTGTAGTCCTGGACAATGCTTACCAGGAGTACGTAGACAATCCAGACGATTATGTGACCGGCCTGGATGAGATCCGCCAGAAAAAAAACGTAGTGGTTTTAAGGACTTTTTCCAAGGTTTACGGCTTGGCCGGATTGCGGGTGGGCTACGCCATGGCCAAGGCGGAGATCATCGCCATCCTCAATCGCGTTAAAGCGCCATTCAACGTCACCCGCCTCAGCCAATGTGCCGCCCTGGCCTCACTGGAAAGTGAGGATTTTAAAAACGAGTCGGTTAGAATGAACCGGGCCAACAAGGCCAGGTTGTTCAACCAACTGCAAGGTTTGGGGCTGCGCGTGATCCCTTCACAAACCAATTTTCTCCTTTTTTTCCCAGAAGTTGACGTGGCCGAATTGAATCTCCGCCTGCTCAAGGAAGGGGTGATCATCCGGCCGACCGGAAGTTTCGGCATACCGGAAGGCATGCGGGTTACGGTGGGTCTGCAAGAGGAAAACGATTTTTTTATCGCCAAACTGAAGAAAGTTCTGACAGAAATAAAAAAACAGGCAACCTGAAAATACCCTTAAAAACAGCCCGAATCGATTTAGGAAACATGGCAAATTCCTTTTGTGGAGGGCCTTGTCTGAAAGATAAATAATTATTGAGCTTGATTGATTTTTGCTGACAATTATGATAAGTGTTATTTTAAGTGAACTCTAGTAAAAAAATGGAGGGTGCTTTGAAAAAAACAAAATTCAATGAAGCGCACTATGTGTTGAAAGGAAAAATGATCGAATTTTGTGGCTGGGATCTGCCAGTACAATATTCGGGGGTTAGTGCCGAGCATGTCGCGGTTCGCACCAGTGGCGGTATTTTCGATGTCAGTCACATGGGTGAGATCTTTTTCAGAGGTCCCCAGGCGCTGGATGCAGTACAGCATTTGACTTCAAATGATGCTGCAAAATTAATTCCGGGAAAAGTTCAATATTCGGGCCTGATGACCGAGAAAGGCTGCTTTGTCGATGATCTGCTGGTTCATAAAATCAGTGATGCTGAATACTTCATAGTTGTCAATGCTGCCAATCTGGAAAAAGATTTTGCCTGGATGAAGAGCAAGACAACCCAATTTGATGTTGAAGTAGTAAATGAAAGTGCCGATTATGCCCAAGTTGCCATTCAGGGACCAAAATCAGGTAAATTGCTGGCTGAGTTTACCGATACCGATCTAGCGGCCATGAAGTATTATACTTTCACCAAGGGCAAAGTTATGGGCATGGATGCCATAATCGCCAGGACCGGCTATACCGGCGAATACGGCTTTGAAGTTTATATTAAAGATGATGCCAAGAAAGCGAGCAAGCTATTTTTGGAATTATGTGAAAAAGGGGAAAAGTACGGCGTTGTTCCCGTTGGTCTTGGCGCACGCGACTCTCTCAGGCTCGAATGCTGCATGGCCCTGTATGGCAATGACATTGATGATTCCCATACGATTCTGGAAGCCGATCTGGCCTGGATCCTGAAATTGCAAAAAGGTGATTTCATCGGTAAAAACGTGCTTTTAAAACAAAAAGAAACAGGCATTCAACGAAAACTTGTAGGCTTTGAAATGGTCGGCCGCGGCATTGCCCGGCATGGCTACCCTGTTTATGTGGACGGTCAACAATTTGAAACTATTTGCAGCGGTACAATGACGCCCTTTCTGAAAAAAGCTGTGGGCATGACTTATCTGCCCATCGGAAAAACCGAGCCGGGAAATGAATTCCAGGTTAAAATTCGTGAAGAGTTGGTCACCGCCAAAGTTGTTGCAACGCCTTTTTATAAATTTGACCAAAAATCAATTTAAATAATTTAAAGGAGATAAAAATGAGCACAAAAGATTTGAAATTTACGGAAAAACATGAATGGGCAAGTGTGAACGGCAATATCGCCACTTTCGGTATTACGGATTATGCGCAGCACCAATTTGGAGACATTGTTTTCATTGAACTTCCCGCTATGGGGAAAAGCTACAGCAAAGGTGCTGCCTGTGCCAATATCGAATCGGTAAAAGCCGTTGCCGACATGTATGCCCCGGTTTCAGGTGAGGTGACTGAAGTAAATAGTTCCCTAGAAAATGCTCCTGAACAAATCAATAAAGAACCTTATGGAGCCGGCTGGGTCTGCAAGGTAAAAATGACCGATGCCGCAGAGCTCGATTCATTAATGGACGAGAGCGCCTATGAAAATTATTTGAAGAGTGTCGAGGAGAAATAGATGAGATACCTGCCCCTCACTGAGACCGAAAGGGAGGAAATGAGGAAAACGATTGGCATAAAGGAAACTAAAGAATTATTTTCCGATATTCCCAAGGATAAATCCTATTTTTCTCTGGCTGACTTACCGGCTGCCCTTTCCGAATCAGAACTGCTTGATAAATTCAATGAAATCGGTCGTAAAAATAATTTCCCCGGTTTTTTAAGTTTCTTGGGCGCTGGGGCGTATCAGCATTTCATCCCGGAATTGGTTAATTTCCTAAGCAATAAAAGCGAGTTTTTAACCCCCTATACACCATATCAACCCGAAGTCAGTCAAGGCAGTCTGCAAGGAATGTTTGAATATCAGACCATGATGGCCCAGTTGACCGGCATGGATATTGCCAACAGTTCACTTTATGACGGCGGTACAGCGGCAGCAGAGGGCATTGTTTTGGCTTTGAAAAAATCAAAAAAACAGCATATTCTGATTGCCGGCAATATTCATCCCGAATACATTGAAATCATGCAGACGCATATCAAGTATCTGGACTATAAAATGGATCTGGTGCCCTTTGATCCGCAATCCGGAAAACTGATACTTGCTGAACTGGAAGGGAAGATCGACCAGGATACGGCCGGATTTATCTTTCAATCGCCAAATTTTTTCGGCGTAGTTGAAGAAGGGAAGCAAATTTCCGCCATCCTGCACAATAAAAATTCCTATTCCATACAGATTGTGGCTGAAGCTCTATCATTGGCCTTTCTTGTCCCGCCCGGAGAAAATGACGTTGATCTTGTAGTAGGCGAAGCCCAAAGTTTCGGTTTGCCTTTGGGTTTTGGTGGTCCTTATCTGGGATTCATTGCCGCTAAAAGCGAGTTTCTCCGGCAAATGCCCGGACGTTTTGTGGGCCAGACCTTGGATTCAAAAGGAAACCGGGGTTATGTGTTGACCCTTTCCACTCGCGAGCAACATATCAAAAGAGAGCGGGCCACCTCCAATATCTGCACCAACCAAGCATGGTGCGCTTTTCGGGCCGGAATCTATCTGGTCACAATGGGCAAAAAAGGATTGCGATCAATTGCCAAAACCAACCATCTGAATACTGCATATTTTGTCAAAGAAGTCTCCAAACTGAATAACGTAAAAATAAAATATCAAAAAGATTATTACAACGAAGTGGTCCTGGAAGTGCAAAATGGCAAAGCTGATGATTTTTTGAAAAAATTGGAAGCAAAAAAGATTTTGGCCGGCATTCCCCTGCATTGGTTTTTTCCTGATCAGAAAAATGCGATTTTAGTCAACTTTACTGAAATGCACAGGAAAAAGGATATTGATCGATTGGTTCAGGCTATCGGAGAGATAAAATGAAAAAGCAATTACCTGAATTGATGTTTCTGAAAAGCCGGGACGGCAAAGAAGGCTGTTCACTTTCAGCTCCTGAGATCGCCGACGATTTATGCGTTTTGACTGCGGATAAACTTAGAAAGGATATCACAGATTTTCCGCAGCTTTCGGAAGTGGAAATTGTCCGGCATTATACAAATCTGGCCCATCTGAATCACTCGGTAGATGCCGGATTTTATCCGCTCGGTTCCTGCACCATGAAGTATAATCCGAAAATAAATGAAAAGATCGCCAGTCAACCTGAATGGAATGCCCATCCCTATTCACCAATTCATCTGGTTCAGGGAAATCTGGAAATTATGAAAAGCCTGGAAGAGTTGCTGATGAAAATCACGGCCATGGCTGCCTTCACATTGACGCCTGCCGCCGGAGCTCATGGCGAATTGACCGGGCTGCGGGTGATTCGCGATTATTTGACCGCCAAGGGTGATGCCCGCAAAATTGTACTGATACCTGATTCCGCCCATGGCACCAATCCGGCTTCTTCCGTGCTCTGCGGTTATCAAACCAAGGAAATTCCCTCCAGTGAAAACGGTATCCTTGAGGTCGAAACATTAAAAAAACATCTCGATAAGGATGTGGCGGCCCTGATGATCACCAATCCCAATACTCTGGGGATATTTGAAAAAAACATCGTGGAAATTGCCCGGGTCTTGCATGAGAATGGTTCACTTTTATATATGGATGGCGCCAACATGAATGCCTTCATGGGCATTGCCAAACCGGGGGATCTGGGAGCCGATGTGATCCATTTGAATTTGCACAAGACCTTTGCAACGCCCCATGGTGGCGGCGGTCCCGGCAGCGGGCCGGTAGGCGTGGCCAAAGACCTGGTGAAATTCCTGCCCGTCCCCATTGTCACTCACGAAGACAAAGAATATAAAGTGCGCTATCATAGCGAATCCGGCAGCAACCGCGTAAAGAATTTTTATGGGAATTTCCTGGTAATAGTACGGGCCTTGGTGTATTTGCTGGAATTGGGCAAAGAAAACATTCGCCAGGTCGCCGAAGATGCGGTTTTAAATGCCAATTATATCCGCAAAAAGCTTGAGCCCTATCTGGACTTGCCCTACAAATCCAAATCGCTGCATGAGGTGATTTTTTCAGACAAGGGACTCACCGTGAAAACCCTTGATGTTGCCAAACGCATATTGGACTACGGCATGCACCCTTTTACCATCTATTTTCCGTTGATCGTTCATGGGGCAATGATGATTGAACCGACCGAAACGGAAAGCAAGGAAACTTTGGACCAATTCATTGATATTATGATCAAGATTCTCGACGAAGCCAAAAAAGATCCGGCTTTCGTGCAAGGCGCTCCTTATTCGACTCCGGTTGCCAGACTGGATGAAGTCCTGGCAGCCAAGCAGCTGGTCTTGCGCTGGAAACCTGCGGAAACACAAGCAAATTAAATTTTCCTGAGAATTTTTGTTTTAAGCACAAAAAATTGCAGTTTAATTTTAGTTCACCGGCACCTTGTTTTCTGTAAATAGCTGAGATCGCAATTGCCGCTTGGTTCAAGGCGCGACTAAATCTTTGGCATGATACGAACTGCGCACCAGCGTTCCCGATACGACTCCCTTGAAACCCATTTGCAGGGCAATGGCTTTTAATTCAAGAAACTCAATTTCGCTGTAGAATTTGGCAATTTTGGCATGGGTCGGGGATGGCTGCAAGTATTGACCGATAGTTACCAGGTCACATTGGCTGGCCGCTAAATCTTGCAAGGTAACCACAACTTGCTCCTGCGTCTCGCCCAAGCCCACCATCAGGCCTGACTTGGTAAGTATTGTTGGTGCGGCAATTTTAACTCTGCGCAACAAATCCAGTGAAAGTTGATAGTCGCCCTTGGGCCGCAGATCGGGAAATAAATCCCGCACCACCTCAATATTGTGATTCAATACATCGGGTTGGCTGTCAATAATCTGCTGAAGCGCCGCAAAATTTCCATTCAGATCCGATATCAGTAATTCGATTTTACATGATGCTATTTTTCTGATTTCTTCTACTAGCGCGCAAAAATGGCCGGCTCCACCGTCTGCCAGATCATCCCTGGTTACACAGGTAATGACCGCGTATTCCAGATTCATCTTTTTTATGGTTTCAGCAATCGCTTTGGGTTCGTCGGGATTCACGGGTTGAGCTATGCCTTTACGGACATTGCAATAACGGCAATTTCTGGTACAAACCTCACCGAGAATCATGAAAGTAGCCGAACCTTGAGAAAAACATTCATAGCGATTCGGGCAATTGGCTTCCATGCAAACGGTGTTGAGCTTGTTTTCTTGGATAAGATCAAGCATATCTTTGTATTTTCGGCGATCAAACGGTTTTATTTTAATATTTTTATACATAATTCAGCATTTCAATGTCCAATTATTGTGATTTTAGCAGAATTATCATCTTTTGACAACAAAATCCAACATAATTCTGCTTTTTTCAATCTTGACTTTCACAGTTGTTTACCCTAAAATCCTTTTTTGGAATAATCAGATCGAAAATTTCTCGGAAAAACAAGGAATTCCCAAGGAGGTTGCTTAAATGCCAGCCATTGAAAAAGAAATGAACGTTGTCGTCGTCGGTCTTGGCGTCGGAGGGCTTTATGCCTCTAAATACGCTGCCGGGACAAACAGAAAAGCAAAAATTACAATAATAGAAAAACGTGACTTTGACCAATTCAGCCCTTGCGGTCTGCCATATGCCATCGAGGGCGTTGTTAAAGACTTCATGGACTTACGCTACGCTGTGCCGGTCGGCGGCAGAACCATAAAGCTATTGAACCACGAGGTGCTGTCAATAGACAGCTCTGCAAGGAAAATAAATGTAAAGAACCTCCAAAGTGGCACAAGCGATGAAATACCGTTTGATACGCTGATTCTGGCAACGGGCGCCGACCCGGTACTTCTCCCCGTCCCCGGAGCCAGGGAGTTTTTAGGCAAGGGAGTGCATTTTTGCACCAATCCCGCCAATGCCGAAGCTCTGCGCAATGCCGCGCTGGCTTCGAAGAAAAAAACAGCATGTGTCGTTGGGGGCGGTGCCACGGGACTGGAAGTGGCGGCGGCCTTAAAGGTTCTGGGGCTCGACGTTCACGTCACAAAAAGGACACCGCCGGTCATGGCGGATATCTTCGATCCGGACATGGGCACCCTGGTTTTAGCCAAACTTGCCGAGTTGGGAATTCATGAATACTTCGGCAAGGGCATTGACAGCATTAACGGCAAGGACCAGGTTGAATCGGTAACCATCGCCGGTCAGATCATACCATGCGATCTCGTGGTAATGGCTGCGGGTATGAAGGCAAGGATGCAGCTTGCCGATGGAACCGGCATTATGGTGAACAAAAACGGCTTCGTCACTGACCAAGGCATGGAAACAAATATCAGTGGCATTTTTGCGGTCGGTGACTGTGCCGAATCGTTCTCCCGATTGGATGGCACCAGAGGGCCGACACTGCTGGCCACGACCGCCTACCGCCAGGGAGCGATCGCCGGCATCAACGCTGCCGGCGGCGAGGCGAAGTACAAGGGTTTCTACAATACTTTTGTCACTTTTGTCGGAGATATGGAAATGGCCGCTACCGGATTGAATCTGCAGGCAGCCCAGCAGGCCGGATATACAAATACCAAGGCAATCCTAGTCAAAGGAGCATTACGGCCTCATTATATTCAGAATAATTCGGAACTGACACTAAAAATTATCGTTGATGGTAATACGGCAAAAATCCTTGGCGGGCAGGCAATGGGCAAGGAGGGCGCGGCCTGGCGTATCAACGTTATCGGGTTGATGGTGACGCACGGGCTCACTGTCCAGGATCTTGAGGATACCGAATTCGCCTATTGTCCGCCCGTAAGTGATGTTTTTGACGTACTGTCCAGGGCGGCGGACATCGCGGTCAAGCGCATAGGCAGGCCTGGGCAGTAATCGCTGCTTCAATTTACGGTATTTTCTCAGCGAATATTTTTTGCTTGCAATATGGAAAAAATAAACAAACTGAAAATTGCATTTTGATTTTCATTCGTTTATAATTAAGATAATGAAAAAGGTACTGGGGCTCTTGTTTTTCCTGATCCCTTTCTGGTTGCAGGCCGAGATCTACACTTTGCGCGTGGATGGCCCCATTGATACACTGCTGGAAGAATATATGGTGGATTCTTTCAAGAAAATACAAATGGCCGGTAATGCCCGCCTGGTCATCATCGAAATGGACACCCCGGGCGGCTATGATACTTCGATGCGGGTCATCATCAAGGCCATGCTTAATGCCGAGATCCCCGTCGCCGTTTATGTTTCTCCAAAAGGAGCCCGTGCCGCTTCAGCCGGATTTTTCCTGCTGCTTGCCTCCGATATCGCGGTCATGGCTCCGGGCACCAATACCGGCGCCGCTCATCCCGTTTCGGTCACGGGCAGCGACATCGAAAAGACCATGAAGGAAAAAATCACCAACGATGCCGCATCCTATGTCAAGACATTGGCCAAGAATCGCGGACGCAATATGGAGATGTCGGAAAAAGCCGTACGCGAAAGCCACTCTTATACCGCGGAAGAATGCCTGAAAAACGGATTGATTGACCTGATCGCCACCGACAACGGGGACCTGATCGATAAATTGCACGGCAGAGCGCTTACTTTAGCCAACAGCCGTGAGATCATCCTGAACCTGAAAAATGAAAAAATCATTTCTTTGAAAATGAGTGAAAGACAGAAATTCCTGCGCACGATCACCAACCCCAATCTGGCTTATTTTTTGCTGATTTTCGGCTTGATCGGTCTATATATCGAATTCACCCATCCCGGCGGCGTTATTCCCGGCATTCTCGGCGGCATTTCGCTTTTACTGGCTTTCCTGGCCTTTCAAATCCTGCCCATCAACTATGTCGGCTTGTTTCTCATTTTGCTTTCCATTGGCTTTTTTGTCGCCGAGATCAAGATCCAGGGATTCGGCATGTTGGGAGTCGGGGGTATTGTTTCGTTTGTATTGGGATCGATCATGCTTATCAATGCACCGATCCCGGAAATGAGGCCGGCCATGCCAATCATTTTAACTTTTGCCGTGTGTTTTGGCTGCATTTTCCTTTTTCTGGGTTTAAAGGTGATTCAGGCCATGAAAAGAAAAAAGGAAACCGGACGGGAAGGGCTGATCGGTGAGATCGGGGTAGCTAAAACCGATATCGACAACCACCAGGGCAAGGTTTTTGTTCATGGTGAATGGTGGAATGCGGTAAGCGCCGGCCAGATTCCGGCCGGAAGCAGAGTCGAAGTGGAAGCCATGGAGAATTTGATTTTAAAAGTAAAAAAATCAGGAGGGTAAAATGCAGTCAGGCGCTTTTTTCAGTCCGCTGGTCGTAGTGGCCGTAATTGCCATATTTTTTATTCTGAGTTGGATCAAGGTGCTGAAGGAATACGAACGCGGGGTTATTTTTCGCTTGGGCCGGGTGCTCGATCAACCCAAGGGGCCGGGATTGATCCTGGTCCTGTCTCCCATCGACAAGGTAGTCCGCATCGGTCTGCGCACCATTGTCCTGGATGTCCCCCCCCAGGACATCATTACCCGGGACAATGTCTCGGTCAAGGTGAATGCCGTGGTCTATTTCCGTGTGGTCGATCCTAAAAAAGCCGTCATTGAAGTCCAGGACTATTTGTACGCGACATCGCAGCTTTCCCAGACAACGCTGCGTTCGGTCCTGGGACAAGCCGATTTGGATGAATTGCTTTCTGAAAGAGACAAACTGAATTCGCGTTTGCAGACGATTATCGACGAGCATACCGACCCCTGGGGCATTAAAGTCTCGATGGTGGAAATCAAGCACGTCGATCTCCCCCAGGAAATGCAGCGGGCCATGGCCAAGCAGGCCGAAGCCGAAAGAGAGCGGCGCGCCAAGATCATCCACGCCGAAGGCGAAAACCAGGCTTCAGCCAAACTTCTTGAAGCAGCCAATACCATGTCGAAAAATGACACCACCCTGCAGCTGCGCTATTTGCAGACCCTGGTAGAAATCGGCGCTGAAAATTCCACCACCATCGTTTTCCCCATGCCGATCGATCTTATGAAAGGACTATTTGAAAAAAAGTAGATGGAAAAAACGTACTTTGAGATCAAGATAACGTTTGTCCATATCGTTATTTTTTTGATCGCTGTCCTGGGCATGGGAATTTTTCTTTTTTACATGGGCTACCAGGCTGGCCAACGCCGGGGAAATCCGCTGACAGCAATAACCAGTGAACAAAATCAAGCTGAAGCCGCCGTCAATCCTGAAGAGTTGCGCATCGTCGATGAAAAACCCATAAAAACCACAGCCGGAAACAGCAGCGTCAATCAGACCATTCCGGAAGAAATGAAGCTGCACCAGGCGCAAAAGAATAAGGAACAACCGTCCGCCAGCCAGAAAAATGTTTTCTCGGATCTAAACTATACAATTCAAGTAGGCGCTTTTGCCGATTTTTCCAATGCCCAGAAATGCAGCAGCAGATTCTCCAGCCGCGGTTATCAAACCGCGATCATAGTGGAAACAATCAATAAAAAAAAATTGCATACCGTCCAGGTCGGTAGTTTTGCCACAATGGCCGAAGCCCAAAAGGAAAAAACCAAATTGGAAAGCCTGGAGAAAGCTACATTCGCCATCAAAAAAGCGCGCTGAACTCAAAAACTATTTTTCTGTGGCTGATTGCTGGTGTGGCTTACGCACTTGCTTTTCCAAAAACTCAAATCGCCTTTCTGGCTTTTGCATTTTTGGTACCTTTGCTGCTGGCCATTGAAAACAAACAACCAGCCGCAATTTTCCGGATATTTTTTTGTTTTTCCTTTGCATCATATTTGATCGTTTTGTACTGGATCCCCAGGGTAATGGTCAAATATGGCGGCACGACCTGGGTACTGGGCACTGTCGGCTTGATCGCCCTGGCCACGTTTTTATCGGTCTTTTCCGGTCTGGCCGGCATGCTGATCGGGAAAGTCAGCAATACCGAACCAGCCCGCGCAGCCGCATTTTGGATCCCGACGATCTGGATCGCCAAGGATCTTGTTATCGAGAAAGTTTTCAGCGGTTTTCCCTGGTGCCTGGCCGGCTATTCCCAGTATAAAAACATCTATTTTTTACAAATAGCGGAAATTGGCGGCATCCACATGGTTTCGTTTTTGCTCATCGGCATCAATGTCCTTTTTTTCAGGCTATGGAAAACAAAAAGCAAAAAAATATTGCTCGTGCTTGCGGCTGTCGTTCTATCTGTTTATGCCAGCGGGTTTTTCTTGCTGAAAAACCACACGGAACAAGCCGCAAAAATCCCCTTCCACCAAGCCGGGATCATCCAACCAAACAGCAACCATGACCAGGTTCATGATTTTTTCTTGATCCAAGCAACCCTGAAAAAACTTTTCCGCTCTTCCCTGCAATTGAAAAAATCAGGCGCCGAATTCGTGATCTGGCCGGAATTCACCGTACCGATCTATCCTCGGCAAACCCCCTATTTCAGGGACCAGTTCGCAGCTTTCAGTCAAAGTCAGGTTCCTTTATTTGCCGGTTTCACCGATTACCAAGGCTCGGAAAAGGTTTTCAATTCCGTAATGCTCTTCAACGGACAGCAAACGGAAAAATATGACAAGGTTCATCTGACCCCGTTCGGTGAATACGTGCCTTTCCGACGCTTGCTTTTTTTTGTAAAAAAAATAACCGATGAGATCGGCGATTTCACCCCCGGGGAAAAACTCCATAACATCCATTTTGCCGGACATTGGTTCTCCACTCCCATCTGCTACGAGATCATCTACCCCGAATTGGTGCGCACCATGATTGCCAAGGGCGGCGAACTTATCATCACCGTATCCAATGATTCCTGGTTCGGCGCCTCCTCTGCCCCCTACCAGCACCTGGCCATGGCGGTTTTCCGCAGCATTGAAAATCGCCGCTATCTGCTGCGCTCGACCTCCAGCGGAATTTCGGCACTGGTCGATCCCGGCGGCCGCATCCGCATCCAGTCGCCCTTGCACCAGCCGCATGAATTCCTGGCCCGCTTTCAATACCTGACAGGGCTGACCGTATTCAACCGTTGGGGCTATGTTTTTCCCTACGCTTGCTTTTTACTTACCCTGGGGAAATTTCTCTGGCTGTTGGCTAAGAAAAAAGGCCGGCGCTACCAACCCTGAAGATTGTAAAAAAAGTCTCCGCATGAACCGATCAGGTTGAAGCGGTTCTTGGGAATTTCTAGCGATCGCGAAATGCCCATGTAATAATTCAAATTAAAAAGCGGAATAAGCGGCAAGGATTGCAACCACAAGTCATGGGCATGATCATATATTTTCCGACGCTTTCCAGCGTCCATTTCATGCAATCCCATTTCCAGGACTTCGTCCATTTTTCGCTCGGAAAAACCAGCATAATTGAAGTAGCCGTCACTGCCAAGAATATCCTTCAGATTCCAATCCATGTCCAACAGGAAAGCGGAAACGGCCAGGTCAAAATTCCCCTGCTTCAAATATTTCAAAAATGTCTGGTATTCGACAAAAACAGGCTCCAGCTCAATATTGAAGGATTTCATCTCCTCGCATAAAAACAGGACCAATTGCTTGCGTACAACCGATTCGCTGTTGGTTAGAATCTTAAGCTTGCGGGGAGCGGACAGGGCGATGGTTGGAAAGGTCTGCGGACGTTTTTCGGCGCTCAAATAAAGGAATGGTGAAAAAACTTTTTCGCCCGATCCCTGCAAAAAAACATCTAAAAATCTAGTTGGCAGCAGGCGGTTGTACATTATGCACTGCAAGTTACGGTCGATTCGATAATTCTTCATATTGAATACAAGGTAAGTGAATCCGAATTTATTGTATTTAAGCAAACTGAATTGCTTTTGCCATTTTTTCTTTTGCGAATATGTTTTTGCGTCGTCACCATGAATTTCAACCGCATCGATCTCGGCATTCAACAACTTCAGGGGAGCCTGCCTGGATTCCCTAAGTACGGAATAACGGATCCTGGAAAAAGAACCACGTTGCGGCCAGAAAGGATTTGCCAGGAGTTCGAACCCTTCGGGCTCATCACAGCGAGCCAACTTATATGGGCCGCTGCCCATGGGGACATGCCGCCTGAACTTCAGTGGATCAAGGCTCTTGATATCTTCGGCATTCAATATTTTAAAAGTCAGATAGTTTTTCCAGGGAGCGAATTTTCCTTTCAATTTGATGCGCAAATTCAACGGGTCCACAGCCTCGATTGTTTCAAGAAAATCGAGATCCCCCAGATAAGGATACTCAAAAAGAGGGTTTTTAAGCAAGGCCACCGTGGCCACAACATCACGGCTGCTCAAAGCCGAACCATCTGCAAAAAACGCGTCCTTTTTCAACGTAAGCGAAATCTCCAACCGCGCTTCATTTGGCGATGCCGCCGCGACCAGTTCCGGACGAATTTTTCCCTGCCCGTCAAAATAAAAAAGGGATTGATAGATTTTGTTCATCACTGCTTGCGCCGTCTCGCTGGTCGCGTAGACCGGGTTGAATGTTGCAGGGAAATCAAAACAGGCGATGCGCAATATGTTCCTTTCCGCCGCGATAAATATAAGCGGCAAAAAAACAATAAAAAAAAGACAACGCCGAAATAATTTCAAATCAATATTTTATGACCTGCAGGACCAGAGACAGTCCGTATAAAACAGGGCAAGGACATTTATTTGACCAGGCGCACTTCGCTGATTTCGGGAATTTCCTCTTTCATCACCTGTTCGACATACCCCTTGATGGTATAAGTGCTCATCGGACAACCAAAACAAGCACCTTTTAGCCGCACCAGTACAGCCTTTTCTTCAGCCAGCACATCTACCAGTTCAATATCCCCGCCATCGCCCTGCAGCGCCGGACGGACTTTTTCAATCACCGCCATGACTTTTTCCTTTAGTTCCATTGTTACTCCTCAACTATATTTTAGCATTTCTCGCAGCGCCAGGCCAGCTTTATCTCTGATGGTCGGATCGATTTCAATCTCATACTTCTCCTCAAAAAGAGAATCGAAAATGTCTTTGAGCATGGTCCGCTTCATGTTGCTGCAGATTTTTTGGGATAAGGCCGGGAAAAAAAACTTGCCGGGATTTTCTCTTTTCATTCTCTGCAGCAAACCCTGTTCCGTGGCAACAATAAATTCCTTTGCCGGAGATTTTTTAACATAAGCAAGCATACCACTGGTGGAAAGGACCTCATCGGCACCTTCGATCACTTCCGGGCGCACTTCCGGATGTACGATCACTTTCGCTTGCGGATAGCGAACCCGCATGGCCGCGATTTCCTCTTTTTTTATGCGGTTATGGACATAACAGAAAGCCTCAAACAAAATTATTTTTTTGGCCGGTACTAATTTCTGTACATAACTTCCCAAGTTCTGGTCAGGGATAAAAATGATTTCTTTGGCCGGCAGCTTCTCTACAACACGGACAGCATTTGACGAAGTGCAGCAAACATCGCTTTCCGCCTTGATTTCCACCGAAGAATTCACATAGGTGACAACCTTGGCTTGCGGATGACTGGCCTTCATATCGCGCAGTTCGTCCACTGTGATCATATCGGCCATGGGGCAACCGGCATCGAGGCGCGGGAGCAGGACCTTTTTTTCAGGTGCAAGAATTTTGGCTGTTTCCGCCATGAATTTTACGCCTGCAAAAACAATCATAGCCTGGCTTAACCCAACAGCTTTCCGGCTCAACTCCAGGGAGTCACCAAGGAAATCGGCGGCAAGCTGCACTTCCTCGATCTGGTAATTATGGGCCAAAATAATGGCGTTTCTCATTTTTTTTAAAACGCTGATCTTTTTTTGCAATCCAAAGTCTTCGCTCATTTTTTTTCTGAATCATTTTAGCCTTTTTAAACAGCGCGGTCAAATAGCAGGAAACAAGCTTCAACACAAGGGACATGCGTGGTTGGCGATCACGATGTCACACCTTCGCTTTTCGCAAAAATTACTTTTTAGCATGAAATCATGATTGCCTTAACCAGAAATATTGTATAATACGTATATTCTTTTTGGAGTTAAATAATGAAAAAAAAAATTTTCTCATTATACTTTTTGGTTATGACGGTGCTGATTTTATTCCCAGGCTGTTCAATAAAAAAAATCGCTATGAATCAGGTGGCCAATGCTTTAACCGGCGAAAATTCGAGCACTGTATTTAGCGGAGACAATGATCCCGAACTTGTTGGCGCCGCACTGCCCTTCGCCATTAAAATGTACGAATCCCTGCTGGCTGCCAATCCCGGCCACCAGGGATTGCGCCTGTTGACTGCGAGTTTATATATTATGTACGCCAACGCTTTCCTGCAGACGCCTGCCGTCATGCTTCCTGAAAGCGAATATAAAATGCAGGAGTTTGGTTTCAAGAGAGCCAAAAATCTGTATTTGCGCGGCCGCGACATTATTCTCACCGGCCTGGAAAACAATTTCCCGGGCTTTCGCGAGTCCTTGAAAAAAAGAGACTTCAGCAAGGCCCTGGCTTCCACAACCAGAAAGGATGCGCCTTTGCTTTATTGGGCAGGAGCCGGCTGGCTGGGGGCTTACGCCATTGATCCATTTGACATGGATCTGGGCATGACCTTGCCCGCAGCTGCCGCGTTGATGGACAGGGTAAACATGTTGGACAATAATTTTTCCGACGGAGCGATCCACGAATTCTATATTTTGTATTATGGCTCCCTGCCAGATTACATGGGCGGAAGCGCAGCAAAGGCCCGCGAACATTTCGCTCAGGCCTTAGCCATTTCCCAAGGAAAATCTTCAACTGCCTATTTGTCTCTGGCCGTTACCGTTTCTGTCAGAGAGCAAAACCTCACTGAGTTCAAGACACTTTTAAACAAGGTATTGACCTTGGATACAGATGCGGTTCCTGAAAAAAGACTGCTAAACACAATAAATCAACGCAAAGCGCAATGGCTGCTGGAACACTCAGAAGATTACTTTGTGGAAACTGAAGAATCAAACCGCGCACTTGAGGAGAAAGGAATATGAAATGGAATAAGATTTTTGTCTTGCTGTTTTTTCTGCCCTTTGTTCTTGAAGCACAGGTGATCAAAATCGGCAGCATAGCACCGGACCGCTCGCCCTGGAACGATGCCTTAAAAGAGATCGGCCGTGAATGGGAAAAGATATCCAAAGGCCAGGTGAAATTGAAAATTTATCCGGGCGGCATTGCCGGCAGTGAAGAGGACACAATCCGCAAAATGAAAGTTGGCACCCTTGGCGGCGCCGTTTTGACCAATATCGGGCTGACAAAAATTTATCCCGATGCTTTTGTCCTCACTGCCCCGTTCATGTTTCATTCGGAAAAGGAAATGACCTATGTCATGGAACGCTTAAATCCGATCTTTGAAAAGGAAATAAAAGACAAGGGGTTTAAAATCATTATCTGGACCATGAGCGGCTGGCTGAATTTTTTCTCAAAAAATCCCGTTCTATACCCGGAAGATCTGAAAAAACAAAAATTATCAATCTCTACTGGTGAACCGGCATTGGAACAGGCCTGGAAAAAATCGGGCTACCATATAGTCCCCAATGATTTGAAGGACCTGATGATGGCTTTGCAAAGCGGCATGGTCGACGCATTCTATCTGCCACCACTAGTGGCTGGATCCGGGCAATATTTTCCCCTTGCCCCCCACATGTGCGCATTGAAAATAGCTCCCCTGGTGGGCGGCATGGTGATCATGGACAAAATATGGGATAGAATTCCCGAAAACTATAAGCAACCCATGATGGAAGTGGTAGAAAGGATTTCAGCCAGGTTGGCCGGGGAAACCGCTGATCTGGAAAGAAAAGCCCTGGATTCCATGAAAAAACACGGCCTGATCATCCACGAACCGCCGGCAGACAGCCTGCTGAAATGGAAAGAAGCCGCCAACAAGGGTATGGACGAAATGATCGGCAAGATTTTCAGCAAAGAGATATATGAAAAAATGCTGCAATTGTTGCGAGAATACCGTCTGAAGAATGCCGGTTAAACGATTCCTGAAATTCGGAAAAGGCTTGGAGAATCTCCTGGCTTTTTTGTCTGTTTTTCTGCTGGCTCTTTTCCCTTTCCTGGAAGTGATCGCCCGCAAATTCTTTCACACCGGCATCAGAAATTCCACCGAATATACCCACCATCTGGTTCTGGTTTTGGCCTTTATCGGCGCTGCCATAACCACCAGAGAAAAAAGACATCTTTCCCTTTCCCTGAATTTTAAATTTGGACCCAAAATTTTATCCCGGGTACAAGTGGCCAACGCCTTTATCAATACAGTTTTTTGCACGGCTTTTGCCTGGTGCTCCATGTCATTTTTATTCAATGCCTTTGATGCCAACGAAAAGATCGCCATTTTCCCTTTGCGCTTGATTGTCATGGTCATGCCTTTGGGATATGCGCTGATGGCCTTTCGTTTCTACCGTCAAGCCCCTGGCGGAGCATGGGGCAAAGGCATCGCTTCATCGGGATTCGTTTTCGGCACCTTGCTGGCGTGGGACGCACTGGCAAACATTGCCCAAGTCCTGGCCCCGACCTGGACTGGCTTTTTCCATGCCCTTATGCCATTCTACAACCAGATTGGGATTCACCTGGCCTCGCCAATCATCATACTGTTAGTTTTAGGGGCCCTGGTCGGAGTTCCTATATTTGTCGTTTTGGGCGGCATTGGCTACATGCTTTTCGCCCATAGCGGCCAACCCCTGGAAGTCGTTGCCAACGAAGCCTACTCACTTTTAATCAGCCATTCCATACCCGCCATTCCCCTTTTCACATTTACCGGCTTCATCCTCTCCGAGAGCAAGGCGGGAGAAAGGTTGGTCCGGCTTTTCAAAGCTGTTTTTTCCTGGTTCCCCGGTGGTCTGGCCATAATGGCCATCCTGGTATGCACTTTTTTTACCACCTTTACCGGCGCCTCTGGAGTCACTATTCTGGCCGTGGGCGGATTGCTTTCTTATGTACTGATCGGCGGACAATACAAGAAAAATTTCAGCAGCGGTCTGCTTACAGCAACCGGAAGCATCGGCCTGCTCTTTCCTCCGAGCCTGCCGGTAATCATCTACGGGGTTACGGCTCAAACCAGCATAAAGGATATGTTCGTGGGTGGCATCGTACCCGGAATCATCATGGTAATGGCTATGGTTTTGGTTGCGATTTTTTACGCATCAAAAAATAAAATTCGCCGGGAACACTTTGTCTTTAAAGAAGCATATGCGGCCGTTAAGAATGCTTTTTGGGAAATTCTTTTGCCCGTTATCATCATATGGGGTTATTTTGGCGGGATTACCACCTTGGTGGAAAGCGGCGCGGTCGCAGTTCTGTATGCAATTGTCGTTGAGGTTTTTATACATAAGGACATAAAATTTCGAGATTTGCCCCGAGTATTGCTCAAATGCATGCCCATCATTGGCGGTGTTCTGGCCATTCTGGCCCTGGCTAAGGGACTTTCCTATTATATCGTGGATGCGGAGATACCCATGCAACTGACTGCATGGGTGCAGAACAATATCCATTCCAAATACGTTTTCCTTCTGCTTTTAAATATATCCTTGCTGATCACGGGCTGTTTCATGGACATTTTTTCTGCAATCCTGGTCGTGGTGCCCTTGATCATTCCGCTGGGAAATCTATTCGGCATTCATCCGGTGCATTTGGGGATTATTTTTCTGGCTAATATGGAATTGGGCTACCTGACACCACCGGTTGGCCTCAATCTTTTTCTGGCTTCCTATACATTCAATGAGCCGCTTAGAAAATTGTATAAAGACGTTTTCCCCTTTCTATTGATTCAAATCGTGGCGGTTTTATTGATCACCTACGTTCCCCTGCTTTCCACAGGACTGCTGGCTTTTTTTAAATGAAGTTTTATTTAAAAGCAATCCGTTTAAAATGGATTATTCAAACTCCGGTGAATTGCCAATCAGGATGGAAATGACCTTGTTTCCATTCGGGAAGACTTTTTTCGCAAAATCAATTCCATCCCCCTGGATGATGAAAAGTCCCTCAACCCCTTCCAGTTGCACATACGGAGTCTTTTTTTCAGAATGGTTCAACTTGATCTGGGGATAGTTAATGCGCATCATACCAAGGTTGCTGCCGATGCCGATGCCTTTTTTGGTTTTAAATATTTCGCTGATGAGAGAAATCCCCCATACCCTGCCTTTGTTTTCATAAACATAAAACAACGGCTCATTGCTTTGATCCAGAATTTTATATACATCAAAATAAACATCATTTACCAGAATTTTTCTTTTCAAAACAATGTGAGATTCAATGAATAGTTTTTCCATCTGCGCAACAGGCATTCCCAAGGTGATGCGACTGACGCTTTTTCCGGAGATCAACAATTCCCCGGGAATCGGCTTGCCAAAAAAGCGCATGGAACGTAATTGCATGCGAACCATTTTATCGGCAAGCAGTGCGGGAAGGGCAAAAAATTCAAGCCCCGCATCCTGGATTTCCAGACCGACCCGGGAAAAATCGGTGTCCTTGACAGTTTCAAGAACATTGTCCAGCGATTTAATATAACCATGTTTTGGAGTCGTGACGGTGATCTCTGAGGAAACCACATTCTGATTCTCAATTTTATCAATCGCGTTTATCTTAAATCCGCGAAATTCTCCCTTGGTGATCTTGGTTTGCGTATTCCCGCGAACAACCATTTGGCTGCCCTGCAAAAGCTCCAGTCGTTTTTTAAAAGCGTCGGCCAGCGCCGCCAATTGCGGATCAATGTCTTGAGAAATTAACGGACCCTTCGCCCTGACAGAATCGGGCACCTGCCCAGCAAACGCATCATCCGTTAGAATTATTTCCGAATATTGTGGCTCAGCGATCAATAAATTATTGGAAATAACCGAAGCATAGTCGCTAATACCTGATTTTTCTTCCTGTTTTGGTTCCTGGTCCAGAATTTTATTTGTGTCTTTTTTTTGCCGGGGACTATCGATAATAAAGAACAGAACAACAAGCAGCAATACCAAAGCTGATAAAATCCAGATCATTCTCAGGGGAAGCGAACTTTTTAATTGTTCCGGCTGCGTAGCCATAGGCGTGACATCGACAGCCGGCAGGAGGGGGGCGTTTGCGGCTGTTTCTTCTTCATCAGTTTGTGTTGGCAACCTCACCGATTCGGCTGCTTGCATAGTCTTTGCTTGTTCCGGATCATCGGGTATTCCGGTAGGAGGCTGGTCAGGATCACCGGACACGGGCGGGGCGTTTTTTTTGCTAGATTTCATTTCGGTCATGAGCAACTCCGGGAATAACATAAAGCACCTGATTTTTTTTGTCAATCATGCAAATGAATTATCGGCCAGATTTCTGGTGAAGATTTTTCTAATATTCCCAAATTCCAGGGATTTCGGTTCTACAAAACCGACAATTTCCTGCTTCCATGCCGAAATTCTCAACTTGATATCCCGAGCGTTTGATCAATGTTTCACGGCATTGCGGGCAGCGCGTGTCATCCCAATACGAATCCGCGATATTCCCGCCATACAGAAATTTAAGCCCCTGGTCAACTCCTAATTGCAAAACTTCATAAATCGAGTCAATGCTGGTGGCAGGGAGTGTTAAAAGTTGATGCTGCGGGAAAAACCGCGAAACATGCCAGGGAATATTTGCATCGAGTTCTCTCAAAAATGACAATAATCGCAAGATTTCTTTGCGATCGTCATTTAATCCCGGAATCAACAGAGTGGTGACTTCCATCCATATGCCCATGGCTTTCATGGCGGTTATGGTTTCCAAGACAGGTTCTAAGCGGGCCGAACAATATTTTATATAAAAATCATCATTGAATGATTTTAAATCGATGTTGGCCGCATGCACATAGGGCCTGAGCAAGGAAAGGGCCTGCCGAGACATATAGCCATTGCTGACCAAAACATTTTTAATCCCGGCATTGTGAGCCAACTTGGCAGTTTCAAACATCAATTCGAAGAACACGGTCGGCTCGGTGTAAGTGTAGGAAATCGATTGGGCCTGGTTTCTCAGAGCGATTGCCAGCAATTGTTCGGGAGTGACCATATCCCCATGGATATCATTTTCCGTTTGCACCATGGAGATAGAGTGATTCTGGCAAAAGCGGCAGGAAAAATTACAGCCCATGGCCGCTATTGAAAATGATCTTGATCCCGGCAAAAAATGATATAAGGGTTTTTTTTCAATGGGATCCATATTAGTTGCGATAACCCGGTCGGAGTTCAAGGAAACAAGATCACCGTCTATATTTTTCCTGACATGACACAAGCCCGATTTCCCATTCATTATCCGGCATTCATGGGCGCACATATGACAGACTACCTGTTGATTTTCCTTTTTTTCGTAAAGAATGGCTTTGATCATCCGGATCGTGCTAAAAAATCAATCCATATTGCCTTAATACGCTACTTTTTAATGTGCTCAATCTAATTTTGCCAGGTATTCTTCACAGGAAAGGGCCGCCTGCACTCCCATGCCAACGGAAATGGCGACCTGGCGGCGATTCCCTTTAATAACCTCTCCTGCCACAAACAATCCCTCGGCGGCAGTGCCTAAAGATATGTCAGTGACAACATAACCGTTCTCATCAAGATTTACAAAATTTTTCAACAAGTCGGTGCTGGGAATGGTGCCGATAGCCAAAAAGGCGCCATCAAAGGCAACAATTTCAGAGTTTCCACTCTTTTTGTTTCTCAATTCAAGAGCTTCAAGTTTTTGATCTCCCTTGAAACTGAGCACTTCGGAGTCCCAAATGATTTTTATTTTCTCGTTTTTAAAAACCCTTTCTTGAAGAATTTTTTCCGCGCGCAACTGGTCGCGACGATGAATTACAACCACTTGCGAAGCGAATTTTGCCAAATGCAATGCTTCAGAAAGAGCGGTATCGCCGCCGCCAAGAACGGCCACCTTGCGTTCAACAAAAAAAGGCGCATCACAGGTGGCGCAAACCGACACCCCACGGCCCAGCAATTCCGATTCGCCGCTTACTCCCAGGAAACGATGGGTTGATCCGGCTGCATAGACAAGAGCTTTTGCCGTATACAGGTTTTTGTATACTTCGATCTGCCAATAATTCTTTTCCCGCCTTAGGCTGGCAACCTCCTCGTTTTCTAAAACCACGCCATAGCGCTCGGCTTGCTTCCCCATTTGCTCCATCAATTCCGCGGGAACAATAGGCTCGGCAAATCCCGGATAATTTTCAATGATATCGGCATTGATGATCTGACCGCCAAAAACCTTCTTTTCCAGTACCAGAGTTTTTCTCAAAGCTCTTCCGCAATAAATCGCCGCAGCCAACCCGGCCGGTCCGCCGCCGACAATAATCACATCCCATTTTTTTTCCATCAGCTCACCTCAATCAAGGTTTTTTCAATCTGATTGTGATTGACAGCGCCAACCAGTTGCGTTTTGACCTGCCCATCCTTGATGAACAACAATGTAGGCAGGCTGCGCACAAAAAACCGGGATGAAGTTTTCGGACTCTCGTTTACGTTGACTTTTAAAACTTTCACATTTTCTTGATGATTGGCTGCGATCTTTTCCAGACCCGGCTCCATAAGTCGGCAGGGCATGCAGGTTGGTGCCCAGAAATCGACGATGATCATCCGGTTGTTTTTTATTAAACTTTCAAAATTTGTATCGTTGGCAGAAATTATATCAGCCATTTTCAGGATCCTCCGTTAATAATTTATTATATAATGCCATATACTCCGGAACAACTTTTTGCCAGGAAAAATCCGCCAGCATGCCGTTTTTCTGAATTTCCCGCCATAGATCCCTGTTTTCATACATGCTTAAAACTCTTTTAATTAATTTTATGATTTCCATAATGTCGTTGCTGTGGAATTTAAAGCCGTTTCCCTGGCGGGTTGCGGGATCAAAGTCCTGAATAGAATCCTCCAATCCTCCAGTCGCCCGCACGATCGGGACCGTTCCATATTTTAGGCTGAAAATCTGATTCAGGCCGCATGGTTCATAAATTGACGGCATAAACAGAATATCAGCGGCTGCTTCCAGTTGATGAGCCATTTTTTCGTCGAAATAGTTAAGAAATGTCAGTTTATCTGCAAAATGACATTCCAACTCCTTCAATTTCTCTGTCCAGAAGCCATCGCCAACTCCCAATAAAATTAAGTGCAGGTCTTCCTTAAGTAAAACCGGCAGCAATTTCAACAATAAATCCATGCCTTTTTGCTCGGAAATCCTGGAAATAAGAGCTATCAAGGGGACCCGACTGTTTTTAGCAATCCCCAGTTCTGAGAATAACTGTATTTTGTTGGGATTCTTTCTGTCCAGTGATTGCGATGAATATTGACTGGCTATAAAAGGATCGATCTGAGGATCCCATTGGCTATAATCAACACCATTAAGAATCCCGCTCAATTTAAAGGAAAACTTTTTAAGAAGTCCATCCAGGCCGAACCCCTTTTCCGTCGAAAGAATCTCTTTGGCATAAGTCGGGCTGACAGTTGCGATCCAATCGGAAAAAATAATTCCGGCTTTAAGGCAATTCAACTTGCCATAAAATTCAAGATACTCCGGAGAAAAAAGATAGGCAGGCAGTCCGGTCTCTCTAAAAAGACTGCCGGCAAATGTTCCCTGGTAACCCAGATTGTGGATAGAGAAAACAACTTTGGTTTTTTCAAAAAGCGCAGACCGATAATTCAATTTCAAAAAAAGCGGGATCAGGGCCGTTTGCCAATCATTGCAGTGAAAAATATCAAAATGCAAGTGATTTTTGCTGACGAATTCCATTGCCGCCAATTGGAAAAACAAAAATCGGATAAAATTGTCATGGTAGTCCCCAGAACTATCGCCATAAAGGAACTCGCGTGAAAAAAAATAGTCATTCGAAACAAACAAAACAGTAAAATCAGGGGAAATTGACGCTCTTTTTATAATTGCGGGATAGAATTCACTGCCAATTTGCACAGAAAAGCTTTCAAGCGGAGTCGCCTTAATTTTTTTTATATTTTCCGTTAAATATTCGGGCATAATTAAAAAAACCTTTTCATTGGCGGCAAGGGCTTTAGGCAGCAGCCCGCCGACATCTCCCAGGCCGCCCGTTTTGGCAAACGGAATCGCTTCAGAAGTAAAAAAAAGAATGTTCAAAAAAATCCCCTTGTCAATGCTTGCGCAACGAGGCTAATATTACCTGAAAAACACTAAATGTCAATATAATATTCTAGTAAACACAAAATATAGGGTAAAAGAAAATTATTTCTTTTTTTGGAAAACTGAAAAGATGGATTGTTTTTTACTGGCACCACTCAAATCCAGTAGTCTTTTTTTGGCCAATTCATGATCGGGATCAATGTCCAGGGCTTTTCTAAAAAAATTTTCAGCCCGTTTTTCCAATCTTTCAGAAAGGAACAGCAATCCAAGCGCAGCATAAGGTTCCGCATTCCAAGGTTCCAGTTCGATAACTTTCTGAAAACTCTTTTCCGCAAGTCGGCGCAGATTGGGGATATTGGACTGGCTTAATCCGAGCAATAGATAATAAGAAGCTTTTTTTGGATCATTCCTGACCACTTCTTCCAGAAGACTTGCCGCTTCCCTGAATCTTTGTTGTGAATAGAGTGTTTTTGCCTTTCGATAATATAAATTTGCTTTTTCAACTAAATTTTCACTTGTCTTATCCGTATTCTGAATCTCTTTATACCCTTTTGTATCATATTCGCGCCTTTTTTCTTCATTGCTTAGGATTTCAAAAGCTTTGTTGATACTGGCAAAAACATAATTGGCCTTTTCCTTTAAATCTGATTTTGGGGTCTCCCCAAGTCGGTCAGGATGGTATTTTTTTGCATATTGGTAATATACATCCTTTATTTCATTGAAAGCTGCGGTGTTCTTCAAATTAAACAATTCATAATAATCCATTTCCTTGGCTTTCATTTTTTCATAAAGTGCAATCAATTCCTCCTGGTTTTTGGTCATTTCTTTATCGACGGGTGTCACAGTGAATTCCAGGATATTCAACAAAAAAAAGAGCATTAATTTTTGCCAAAAAGGTTCATCGGCGATTCCGGCCTGGGCTGCAGCTTGCTCCACTGAAATGTTAGGAATTACGCTTAATTTTTTAAACAAATTCTGATCTTCGCTATTGAGAAAACTACTTATCTCTTGTGATATCGGCTTTGTCCGGAAAGAACGTTTTTGGAAGTTGTTTTTGAACAATGGCAGACTTTTAAACCCCAGAACTCCCTCCACGAAAATTCCCGGCAATTCTATCTTGAATTGAGAATCTTCGGGGATGTCAGGAAGAAGCGATGAAAATTCCCACTCGCCGCTGGTCAGAGAAAAAGTTGAAAGCGCAATAACCCTGACCTGATAAATCAAGCCGAAAAAAAGATCTTTTTGGCTTATAAAATTGTTTTTGACCATAATTTTGCCAATTCTGTCCTTTTGTCCGGAAATAAGCTTATGGATATCCCAGAATTGGGTTTGGTCGATCTTACCTATTTTAAAAAGTACTTCTCCCAATCGTTCATGCAGAACATTGGTTTTGGCAAAACAAAGATTACCCTCGCTGAAAAAAAGATTTTTTTCAAAATTTTCGCCTTTTATGGATAATTCGCCACTGCTTTTTTCAAGAAAAATCTTTCTCAGCACAAAGGGGACTGGAGATTCAATTACCCTTTTTCCCATTGTTTTCCTATTTCTCTATCTGTTTTACTACACTATTCTCTTTTTTTTGTCAACGCACAACACCCGGGAACCAAATTGACTTTTCGATTGAAAGTCCGCACAAGCAAATGCTTTCCCTTGGAATGAGCCGTTTTGTTTCATTTTGGCGGTTATTGACTTTAAAACTGCCAATTTATTCAAAGCCCATTCCGGAGCGTAAAAAATCTCTTTTTCTCTTTCGGCTGTTAGCCGATGAATGACAATATCGGGATCAAGAGATTCCAAAAGAAACGCAATAATATCAGCATATTCTTCCTGATTGAGCATTGGGAAAGGAGCCTTTATATAGCGGCGCTGCAACTCCGTATCTTTCAGAATATGCAACAGATGCAATTTGATGCCGGCAGGTTTCAACTTGTTCATCTGCAGTATGGTTTGCCGCATGTGCTCCCGGGTTTCCCCCGGGATACCCACAATCAAATGAACAACGGTATCAATTTTTCTGATTTTTAGTTCATGAAAAGTATCTAAAAATTGCTTATAAGAATGATTTCTATTTAAAAATAAAAGACTCTGCTCGTGAACAGATTGCAGGCCAAGTTCAACCGATAAATATATGCGCTGGTTGAGTTTTTCTAAAAGTGAGAATGCTGAGGGTGAGATCGTATCAGGCCGGGTACCCAAGAACAAACCGATAATATCTTCATAATTGAAAACACTTTCATATTTTCGCTTCAATTCTGAAACGGGTCCATAAGTGTTGCAGTGCGATTGAAAATAGGCAATGTATTTTTTTTGGGGATGAGAGCTGATAAAAAAATCAATCTGTTTTTCAATGGGCCAAGAAGCCGTGTGGATCGGACCTGAAGCGAATCGGTCACAAAAAACACACCCATTCTTTGAAATAAACCCATCCCGGTTAGGACAGGAAAAACCCGCATTGATGGGAATTTTTAAAATATTTGACCCGGGAAATTTATTCCTTAAAAACCCTTTGAAAGAATTGAATAATTCATCCATTGAGGATGGATTGAATGCAGACCAAAATCTCATCAAGATTTAATGGTTTTTCAAAAAATCCGTCTATATAAACATCGCCGATCTTGTCATCAATCTCATTTTTTTTATAAATGCCGGAAATGGCAATAATTGGCAGAAAATAATTATCTTTAATGGTCTGCATCACGACAACGCCATGTTCCTTGGGCAGAAGCATATCGGTTATGACCAAATCCGGACTACATTCCCCGGCCAATTTAATTGCCTGTTGCCCGTCTTCGGCCACAATCACATCAAAATCATTTTTTTCCAAAAATTCCTTCAGGAGCAGGCGGATATCTGCTTCATCGTCAACGATTAAAATTAAGTTCTTTTTTTTCATTTTTCTCTCGCAAATAAACTAAAAAATATGCAATCGAGGACCAAAGCAAAAACGAAAAACTCAAAACAATGAAAAAATGCTTGATTAGGAACAGATCGATTTTGTCATGCAAGTCAACAATGAAAACAAAAAGCAAAAGGCTCAGCAGGGCAAAAGTGAATTTCCCGACAACCAGGGAAGGTTTGACGATGCGTTTTCCCCGGTACAGTAAAATACTGGCCCACAAAATCAAAATATCACGTAAAACAATAAACACGGCCAGCCATATCGGGAAATCAAATTTTAAAGTCAGGGTAACCAGTATGGAAAGAACCAAAATTTTATCTGCTAGCGGATCAATGATTTTTCCCAGTTCGCTTTCTTGAAGGAATTTTCGGGCAATGAAACCATCTAAAAAATCAAGGAACACTGTGACAATATATACAATCAGCAAATAGGGGAAAAGCCTGTTATTGACATTGACCATTAGCAGGACAATGACCGGAATCATCAACAAGCGCATAAAACTCAATGCATTCGGGATAGTTAATATCTTTTCCATCACGCTAAGAAATATATTATTTTGCGAATAAAATCAACATCTTACAGCGTATTTTTTAAATGAATGTCACCATAGGTGTTATTTATCAGAATTTCGGGCTTCTCGCCGTCTCGATTGGCAAAGCGGTCAGCATTTTCTTCATATTTCTCCAGATCCAGTGAAAGATGGTCGTATATTTGTCCGTGTTTTGTTTTGATATTGAAGGTCGGATCGAGCAAAAGTCCGAATCCGAGAGTTAAATCCGCATTTTTGGATTCAATGTTTATTCTGTTTATCGCATTTTTTACTTGTAAATTCAGCTTGCCATTTCTTAATAGTATATCCAGGTTTTCTCCTGAATAATCAGAAATATTGATGTCGGCAAAAGAATTTTCAATTACGACATTTTGTCCAGAAACATGCAGCAAATCTATTTTGCTTAAACGACTCGAAATGTGGATGTCGCCGGCTACGTTTTCAATAAAAATATTTTCATATTTGTTGGCTACCGTAATACCATTCCTGATATTCCTGGCAATCACTTTGCTGTAGCGGGCTTTGATTTCCACCTTGGCGGCATCATCCAAGACCAATTTTCCATACGCATGCTCAATAAAAGCATTGTTTTTTATCCTTTTTAACGAATAATTCCCATGTCTTCCTTGCAATCGCAAAGAAAGGACGTTTTCAAGAAAAATGTTGGCGCGGGAAGCGATTGCCTCCACATGCTCCTCAATATTTTTTATATTCGCATTCCCGTTCTTTAATTCCATTTGCAGACTGGAAGGAATATTTTCCAGAACCAAATTGCCGTTCTCTTGATTCAGGTGAATGTTTTTACCGGTGTTGCGGATCATCACATTCCCTTCATGATTGGTGATCGTCAATACGACATTTTCAGGAACTGATAATTGCATATGAATACGCAATTGCCGATAAGGAAAATCCGATGAATATCGGCCTGAAATTTTTAATTCGTTTTCATTAAGCTCGGTTTTTATGCTGGTTTTTTTGAAAATTATATCCACATCGCTTTTATTTGAATAATAAATTCGAAAAAATGCCAAAAAATGAACTTGGTTGTCCTTGGATTTATTTATGTTGATTTCACCTGCGGGATTTTCAATGACAATTTCATTGACTTCCTGAAATATTTTTTCCTTTTCAGAGAATTCCAGGAACTGACTCCCTGTCAGCCGCTTTTCATCTGAATAGTAGGAAAAATCCTTCAAAAACCTTATTTTGCCTTTTTCAACGACATGGTAGACAAGACCAAAGATAATCAGCAGAACAATGACAAGCCACTCTTTTTTCTTCATTTATTTTTTTTAATAAAAAGATAAATATTTTTCAGTCCGATATAGATTAATATCAAAGGCCAATACTTCCCGAGCAAATGCCAGATATTGATCTCAAAACCAAAATTTTTCATTAAAAAGAGCAAACCCAAAACCAGAATAATGAGTCCCCAGAAAAGCGATTCTTTTTTAGTGTTTGTCATTGCTGTTTTCCTCGCGTTTGAAATAATTGAAAACAATTTTAATGCCGAAAGCGATAAGCGCCAGCGGCCAAAGCCGAGTGACCTGCCGATAAGTCAGCAATTCGAAATTAACCATTTGAAAAACGATCCCTATGACCAGTACAACGATGGCTGAAAAAAGGGAAATGTCCTCTTTGCTTCCGGCCGGGTTTTCCTCAGTCAAGACATTTTGATTTATTTTGATGGCATCATTATAGCTGTCAATGATCTGAAAAATGTAGAAGCCAGCAATCATTAAAGCAAAAACCACCACATTAGGATCATGGGCATTGCTGGTTAAAACAATTAAAACAGCAAAAAGAAGCATATAAGTGACACCTTTAATTAAATTACCGTTATATATAGCTCCTACACCGGGAAATATCGCTAAAAACGCAGCCAGAGACGGACTTTTGTCCTTAATGCCCGTGCTTGCCGTCTGGTTGTTATCCATTTTTTCCTCCTTTGACCAAGTCCTTCGCATTTGTATTGTTTTGACTTACTTTGCTTTCCTTGGTTTCTATGGATTTTTTATTGAAAAAAGTAAAAAAGAGTAATTCCTTTGACTCCTTGATCTTTTCAAACCAGCCCCCGGTTTTAACGATAAATTTCTCTATGGAAGAAACAACCGAGTGCACTTCACGATTCACCGGCGGAAAAATATTGGTGAAATAGAATAAATTCAAGAACAAAATGATTGTTCCAACCGCAGCTGCCAGCCATTTTGGAAAAAACAGGGACTTCAGCGGCTTGGTTTTTTCAATCAGGTCGGGGATATTCAGAAGTCTGTTTTTAAGAAAAAATGGCACTTCTTCCTGGAGTTCGGATAGTTTCAACAGTATTTCTTCCATTTTTTCTTTTTTGCTGAGACACTCGGAGCAGTCATTCAGGTGATTAGAAATATTTTCCAATTCTGCTTTTGGAAGATCATTTTCCAAATAAGCCGAAAGCAAAGATTCGATTTCCCTACATTTTTTATTCATATTCCCTCCCGCATAAAAGCCTGGGTCAGTTTCACCCGGGCGCGATTAATACGAGATTTAACTGTCCCTTCAGGAATGGAAAATTTCTCGGCAATATCCTGATACGAAAGATCTTGAATGTCCCGTAGAATTAGAATCAATCTTAATTCCGGGTCCAATTGCGATATCTTTTTTCTAAGTTTTTCGATTTCAGATTCGGTTATCAAATTCTCTTCAGGAGTGGGTTTGCTAAAACCAATCTTATCATCCAATTCCTGCGTGTTCACAAAATATTTTTTGTTTTTTCGCCAATAATCAATGCAATAGTTCCGAGAAATCGTAAAAATCCAGGAACTGAAATTTTTTTCCTCACGGTATTTATCCAGATTGTGATAGATTTTAATAAAAATCTCCTGGGTAACATCCTGGGCAATGTCTCTTTCAGCAAAAAAATTCAGGGCGATATTGTAGACAGATTTGGAGTAGGAGTTAATCATTGTTTTCCAGGCCTCTTGATCGCCTTTTTTGCATCTTTTCAATATTTCCGTTATTTCCATACACACCTATAAACGTTTTAAAAAAAACAAAAGTTCCTTTGCAATCAAGTTTTCTGTCACCATTTATACCACAAATCTTGGAACGAAGGGATTGATCCTCGCCAAAATTTCATAATTAATGGTCCCTGACCATTCGGCCAGCATATCGGCATCGACTTTCTCAGCGTTTTCACTGCCCAGAATGGTCACCCGGTCACCAACCTTCATATTTTTTATGTGGGTGACTTCAACCATGAACATATTCATGCAGATTCTGCCGCGAACAGGGGCCTTCACGCCATGAATAAGGACATGGGAAACATTGGAAAGTTTTCGGTCATATCCATCATAATATCCCACTGGGACAACGGCAATTCTGGCCTTGTTGAAAGTCTTGTAAGTAAGTCCATAGCCAATCGCGGCTCCCTTTTTCACCTCCTTTATCTGGGCAACATTTGAAAACCAGCTCAAAACAGGTTTAAGACTCATTGTTTTTTTGTTTTTTTCCAAGTAAAGGGCATGGGTCTGCCGAGATGGCCAATATCCATAAGCAGAAATTCCTATCCTGACAATATCAAAAAATGTCTCCGGAAAAAGCAAGGTGGAAGCCGAACTGGAAAAATGTTTAGAAATCCTTGAACTGGGCAAATAAGGTAAAACAGAATTGAACAACGCCAGTTGTTTTCTGGCAAAAGCCGGATCGGTGGTGTCCTCAACATTGGCAAAGTGCGAATAGACCCCCCTGATTTCCACATTTTCTTCATTTATCCCTTGCAGCAAGGAGATCGCCTTTTCCGGTGTCAGGCCGAGGCGATTGGTTCCGGTTTCGATTTTTAAGTGAATCAGGGCCTTGCGCTTCAATTTTCTTGAAATATTCTTTACCCAGCGCAAATGCTCGGCTGACGGGACTGTGGTTTCAAAACCATTGACAATCAGTTCCTCCAATTCATTCTGATCGGTCCAGCCAAGTACCAAAATCGGCTTTTGGGGCCGCAGGGATGCAATCAATAATGCCTCTGGAAGAGAATCAACCGCATATTGTTCAACCAAGGGCGTGGTTTTGGTTATCGCAATGATCTCCTTCAAACCATGCCCATAAGCATTGGCTTTTACGACAAACATCAGTTTTTTATTGGTGCTCTCCTTGAACAACCTTAAATTATTCAACAGATTCACAGCATTGATTTCAATATGTGTTTTCATCTTTACCGCAGCATACAAATTTTTTTCATTTTTTCTGAAAATCCCTGATATCTTGATTATTATACCAAAAAATTCGCTTGAGATAAAAAGTATTGAATTTGTATCTAGTGATATGCTATTTATTCCCTGGAGAGAAAAATGATAAAAAGAATATCGTTTGTTTTTTCATTTTGCCTTGTTTCAATTTTGCTTTCCGGCCAGAAGTTTCCCAGTGCAAATTATTTGCCTTTGGTGGAAAAACAAAGTAATCACATCAATATCTCAATAAAACCATTAAGGGCAAGAGCAACATTTTTTCTTCATTACCGCACAAATGGAATGAAAAATTTTCAAATAAGAAAAATGCAGGTTGATTCCTCGGGAGTGGTATGCCACCGAATTTCCACAGAAAACCTATATGGGAATAATTTGGAATACTTCATTGTTGAAAAGGCTGAAAACGGAACCGAATCGATCTCGCTTACCCACACAATCAGCAGCTTCACCAAAAAAGAATCTCCGGAGATTTATTTCCAGGACACAGCTGCTCCCCCGGTTCAGAGCCGCAAATGGGAACCTCCCGTCAACGTCAACGCCTCCTTGTCAACTTCGACAAAACTATCAGACAACAGCGAATACCCAGGTCAAAATTACACTGCCAACGGCAACTTAAGGATATTCAGAAACATTTCGAAAAACGATTATCAGTTTGATTTTGACACAAGTTTTGCCCATATTGACCCGCGTAACCAGGAAACCGAAAGCCTGATCAACCTATCCAGCATGATGATTCGCCTGAAAAAAGGAGAAATGCAATTGGAGGTTGGGGACGTATCGGTCAATGAAACAGAATTCACCACTTCATACTTGAACCGCAGGGGACTGCGCTTCGAACTGAACGGAAAAACCTTGTATCTGAATTCATTTTATACGAATTCCCAACAAAAAACCGGGTTTGACGGCTATGGGGTCCCTGAAGCCAACGCCGGAATTTTCGGAGCCGCAGCCGGCTTTAATTTGAAAAGCACTTTAAAGGTTCGCGGCATGTTCATGACCGGAAAAGACAACCTGGACAGCAAAACCGTTTACAGCAACGAAAACCCTTTCCGGGAAGGAGAAATATTCTCTCTTTGGGGAGAAATGAACATGTTCAAAAGCCGCCTGCAGGTTTCGGGAGAGATTTCATCCAGCAATTATGGCTCCGCTCAAGAAGGCGACGAATTGCAGAAAGAGAATGATACGGCTTGGAAAGCAGGCATCAAGTACAACCACGGGATAATGTCATTCTCAACCGACTATGAAGAAATTGGCGGCCATTTCAACTCGATCGCCAACCTGTTCCTGCAAAATGACCGCGAGGGACTAAACAGCAATATCGGGCTGAACATCAAGACATTTTCCTGGAATATTTCCTACCTGGACAAAAAAAATTATATTCAAAATCCTTTGCAGGATATGTTACATCAGAAGAGAGTTGGAACGTCTTTCAATTGGGGGCTCGGCAGCCACTTCCGCATCGGCGGTGAAGTGTCGCGCGACAACCTGGATTACGATTCCTCGACCGGTTTGCAGACATCATCATCCGACATGCGCACAGACACTTACACGGCTTCAATTGGATATATGGCCGGGTCGAACGGCATAAACCTGAATTTGGGCAAGACCGAATCTGTCAATTTCACATCCAATCTTAACGCTTCCCTGGCCTTGAATTTGCGCTTCGGACAATTCATGACCCTCAATCCGACCTTGAGCTACCAATCCAATGAGAATCTGGCCGACGGCAGCACCTCGACCATCTACAATTTTTATCTCAATTCGGAGATAACCTTCATCCCGCAATACTTTACTTTGACCCTATCCGCGTCATACATGAACAACGAAAGCGAGTTCAACAAAAGCAGCAATTGGACGGCAGGCGCCAATTTGAATTTTTTCATGGCCCAGATATTCAACAACAAAGTGCGGCCTTCTTTATCAATCAAATCACAGTTCCAGGGTACCAAGTACGGAAACATCGAATCGAATTCGGCGATATTCAGTTTGCAAGCCGATATTGCTTTTTAGGAGTCAAAATGAAAAAAGTGCTTTTAGTGATTTCGATCATATTTTTACTGATTGTTACACTGTTCGCGACCATTCTTACCGACCCGAGTAACGGAACCACATACGTTGGCGATATTATGCGTTTCCGGCTGGATTGTCAAAACTTCTCCAGCGCCAACTGGTACTGGGGCGATGGCTCCTCGCTGCTGGGTGTTGCCGATGATTTCTCGTGGAGACCGCATGTCTATAAAAATCCCGGAAGGTTTACGGTCCACATGCATCGGGGAGACGCCACCTATCCAAACTACTGCAACGGCACGAATCCCGACGAATACAAAACCGTTACCATACTGGAAAACCGGCTAATCACTGCTTCAGGTAATCCACCTTCTGCTGCCCAACCAATCAACTTTACTGCCAGCAATTTCAAAACTCCGGGCGATATCACATGGAACATGGGTGACGGCTCCACTTACGCCCACCAGGGCGCCTCAGTCACTCACACTTATGCCAAAGAAGGCACGTATCTGATAAGGGCCTTCGATTGGAACGGCGATACCACACTCACACCGGTCAGCCTGACCCTGAAAGTCGCCCCGGTCCAACGGGGCATCTCCTGCACACCGGAAATGCCGCGCGTGGACCAGCCGGTCGATATCCATGCTTACGGCTTCAAATCGGATACCATTGACTGGAACTTCGGCGACGGCAGTCCGGCCCGGACCTATTCGACGCTGGTCAGCCATCGTTACCAGAACCCCGGCACATTCATCATAACAGCCAAGGAACATGGAATGGAGGCCGCGCTGGAGAGCAAAGCCATCACCGTGCTTCCCGAAAACCGTTCCCTGGCCCTGTCCGCCCCCGAATTAAAAATCGATGAACCCCTGACCATCACCGCCCTGAATTTTCGCGGCCAGATGATTCTCTGGAATTTTGGCGATGGAACCGTTGTTTCGGGACCGGCCACCATGACCCACATTTACAAGCTCCCCGGGAATTATCTCATTAATGCCCGCGACGAAAACGGGGCCAGCGAGAAAAAGATCCAGGCCAGTGTGAAAATCCTGGGAATCAGTGATCAGGTAAACCTGGAGATCGCCGAAATCACCCTTGATAACGGCAAATATTACAAAGTGGTCCCTAAAAATTCCAGAAACATCAGGGCCCTGCTAAAAATGAAAATGCGGGGAACCGGGATCGTTTCCGGCTACTGGATCGTAAACAACCAGCCTTTTGAATTTTTCAATGAGACCGTGTACCAGGGGCAGATCAAGACGATCCTTACCAGGGAGATCCCCGGGCTTCCCGTGTTCGATCCGGGAATGCACACCATCACCGTTCAATTGACACGCCCCGAATCAGAAACGGTCGTGTTCCCGACCCTCAGATATTTCGTTCTTCCCTACGAGAATGAGATCACGACCTTGACCCCCCGTGACGGTGCCATCATCAAGGAGGACGAGACGGCTTACTTTTCCTGGCAAAATGTTCTCGGTGGATCTTATTATCAGATCGCCTTTGCCAACAGCCTGTTTCCTCTCCTCAGAGATGATCCTAGTGTAAAATGGCTGGATTGCCCCGGCGGACTGAATTTCACCCCCGATGCGGAGATTTGGAGCGCGATCCAACGCAATCAATGGACCTATTGGAAGGTCAGGGCCATGGACAGCAATAAAAATGTTTTGGCGGCAAGCTCCGTTCAGGAAATGAAAATCATCATCCCCGGCGCCGCGGTCGGCATCCAGAAAATATCTGATATGGACGGCAACAGTATTGAGTTTGTGAATGGCATTACAGTGTCCAGGGCGGATCCACTGCTGCTTCATGGTTCTCTGACCTATCCCGGCGAAGCCGAATATCTGATATTGCAGGTTTATGCCAATGAAAACAAGATCGACCAGCTCCTTTTCCGCGATGTCAAGAAGGAGGAAAAAAGATTCTTTGAAACATCCGTGCCCAATTCAGAAAAGGAAAGCCGCATCCTGTTTCAGGTTCTAAAATCATCTTCTCCTTCGCTGGTAATAGGCATCCTGGAATTGCAATTAAAAAAAGAATAAACTGTCACTTGTTTTTCTTCAGCTGGGCAAGCAGCAAGAACAGAAAAAAAGGCGCTCCCAAAAGCGCGGTGACGATGCCAACCGGAATATCAACCGGAGCGATCAAAGTCCGCGCCAGCAGATCGGCAAGGACCAGCAGTCCCCCGCCGAGCAACACTGACAACAATACAGTTTTGCCGAATTGACTCGAACCCCAAAGCCTGGATAAATGCGGCACGATCAGGGCAACGAAGCCGATCGGACCGCATGATGAAACCACAGCTCCGACAACCAGCGCCAGTCCCAAAAAAGAGAAAATTCTGAAATTCGTAATGTTCAACCCTTTGCTTTGGGCAAAATCATCTCCGGCGGAAATCAGCAAAAATTCCCTTTTAAATACAAATATCAATAGTAAAAATGCCAGAAGCAGGAATGATAATAATATTGCTTCCGAATAACCGGCTATTGAAATCCCGCCCATTAGCCAGCGGATAAGCGAAAATGTATCAGAAAAATCGAAAATGTATTGAAAAAAAACAACAATGGATGAAAAAAATAAATTTATTGCCACTCCTGACATTAATAACGTATAAAGAGACGAGTTTTTTATAATTCTAACTATAGCAAACATTAAAAAAACAGCTGTAAGAGCTCCTAAATATGAATAAATGTAGATGCTTCCCATTCCAAAAAACGAAAAATTCATTTTAAATTTGATTGAAATCACGGCTCCGGCCGCAGCACCCGAGGAAATTCCCAGAATATCCGGAGTTGCCAGACTATTTTTAAAAAGATTTTGACAGACTAGGCCGGACAGGGCCAGAATCGATCCGGCCAAAAAACCCAAAAGAACCCGGGGGACGCGCAACTGCCAGAAAATGAAGCTGCTTGAATCACCAGCAAAAATGGTTTGCCAATTGAGGCGTATTGTTCCCCAGAAAGGGCTAAAAAGCAGCAAAACAATAACAACGAATCCGAGCAGCCAGATCTTTTTATTCATTGATGAATATGATTTCCCTGTTCTCACTGAAAAACCTCTTGTACTCAACCTGGTAAATCGCTTTAAACAATTCAGGAGAGAACTGTTTTTCACCAAAGTAATACTTTTTACCATTTTTTAAAGCCAATAATTTCGTGGCATACGGAAAAAAATACTCGATCAAATGTGAAACCAGTACAATCGTTTTGCCCAGGCGCTGCAAGCCCTGCAACATCTTTATCATTTGAAAAATGCTTCCCGGATCCAGAAAGCTCATCGGTTCATCAAAGAGTATGATCGGAACATCCTGAATGAAGGCGGTAGCCAACAAAACTTTCTGCTTTTCACCGCCACTCAGAGTGAGAATGTTGCGATTGAGCAAATCTCCCAATGAAAAATATTCAACCGCTTCCTGGAACAGCGCTTGATCTCGATGCGAAAAGCTTTGAAATAAAGAATTATAGGGATAGCGTCCGGACAACAAAACATCCTTTACCAATATTGGCAAAACGAACTCATCGGATTGGGGAAGATACGCGAGCATAGTGGCCAATTCTTTTCTTGAAAAATCATGAATGTTCCTGCCTGCGATTGAAACGAAGCCCTTTTGTGCTGAAATGATTCCGGCCAAAACCTTCAGAAGTGATGATTTTCCGGCACCATTCTGCCCAAAAATCAAAACAAAATCGCCTTTCTGGATTGAAAACGCAATGTCCTGTAAAATCGGTTTTTTGCCGATGAAATAGGAAAGATTTTCCGCCTTGATCATGGATTCTCTAATGTGCAGCCAATTCCCCGGCTTGAAAATGGCCGGCCAATTCTTCAGCGATCAATCCCACCCGTGGTCCGGGTCTCAACCAAAAAGAATTTTTTATTATTTTTATTTGCTTTTTGGCAACAGCCCGAATCATGTCATAAGGCTTCCATAAATCTAATATTTTTTCGGCAGAAATCCCCTGGTAATGGGCGGAAATTTCAAAAATAAATTCCGGATTTAAAAAAATGACCGATTCAATCGAAATACTCGGGTAATTGATGCTCCCCCCGTAAGCATTGGTACCTCCGGAGATTTCCAAAAGATCATTGATAAAATCATTTTTTCCTATAATGTACATATTTTTCAATTCAGCAACATTTCTTCCGGCAATAAAAATGGTTCGTATTTTTCTCCTGCCCTTCACCTGATCGGAAACTCTTTGCAATTTTGTGCGAATGGAAGAAACCAATTTCTCAGCCTCGGCTTCCGCACTTAGGGCGCGTCCGATAGCAATGATGGATTGCAACAAATCTGTCAAACGGCTGTGGCGAACCACTACCAGCCGCGCTTGCTTCTTTAATGGCCCCATTTTAGCGTAATGCTCGGGATACATCAAAATTGTATCAGGATCTAGAGAAATAAGGGCCTCTATATTAACATCCAGATAACCACCGATTTTTTTTATATTTGCGGCAGCCGGAGGGTAGTCGCAAAACTTCGTGACCCCGACCAGAACGTCTTCTCTCCCCAGGGCAAAAACAATTTCGGTCAATCCCGGGGCCAGGGAAACGACCCTTTGAGGAAAAGCCGATTCAGCGGCAATCAAAAAGAAAAAAAAGAGACATACTTTGTCGATCCAGTCAAAAGAACCTTTGCGGAGAATCAATTTTTTACCTGATATTTAAATCCAAATAAAACTCTGCGCAGCGGGGCGGGATAACCCAAAACTTCTTCAAAATGAGAATTCAGGGCATTGTTTACCCGGAAAAAGGCCGAAATCTTTTTAAAAATGGGGACGGTCACGGATAAATTGAAATGACTGAATGCGGTATTTTCAGACACGGTCCAAAACAACTCATCATAATCCAAACGTTTGCCCACATATACCATCTCTGCTGAAAGTGAAAATCTCGAAGTGTGGTGATGAAGGGCTGCAGAGAAAGAATGGCGAGGACGTCGCAAAAGCGCTCTTTTATACTGGATGTCTTGGCTATGTAAATAAGTATAAGCTGTCAACCAATTCAGCCCTTTGCCAATTTTCAAATTACAATTGATTTCTACTCCTGCGATTTTTGCCTTGTTTATATTTGCGAATTTGGCAGTCAGAGGGCTGAAGCCAATGAGGTTGCCGTATTCGGAATTGAAAAAAGACAAACCCATATTTATTCTGCTTAAAAACAAATCACAGCCAATTTCAAATGATTTTCCGGTTTCGGGCAACAAATTGGCGTTACCCCAATACGGATTCAGCATTTCCGGGATGGTTGGCGCCCGAAAACTTTGTGAAAATGAGGATCTCAGCTTTAAATATGAGTTGACATTAAGTGAAACACCGACTTGCGGAGAAAAAACACCGGATAAACTGCTATATTTATCATATCGTACAGAACCAGCAACAAGTAATTTACTGAAATCAATATTCATATCCAAATAGAGAGAATTTACATTTGTTTTCAAGCCAGAGATTATTTTTTCATTATTATCCAAATTGTCAATTTTTTGCCTGGAGAAATCCCAACCCACAGAAAAATCGAATTTTTCCAGGAATTTGGTGGAAAACTTAGTCTGTAACTCTGTGAGAAAAGAGCTGTTTGAGAATAGATAATTCCATAGATCGTCAGGATCGGAAAATTCATAATTGTTCCAGTGCAATGAACCCTTTATATCAAAATAACTCTCATTGGTGATATTGAACTTGAAGGGTAGAATGCAAAGGATATTGCTTTGAGCATACTTCCGATCCGGAGTCGGCGCTCCCAAATATTCCGGAATGCCGGCATTAACAATATTGCCAAAAAAGGAAACACCCAATGAAAATCTGTCCCTTTCATATCCGGAATTAAAAGAAAAACCTTTGCGCTCAAAATGATCATTTTTCAAGCTATCATCATAGCTCAGGAAATTACTGTTTAAAAAAACAAAAAAATCGGAAAAACGCTCACCAAGCTGAATACTGCTTTCCAGAGTTCCGTGACTGCCTCCGGCCAAAGTAAAGATCAACCCCTCCTTTTTCCTGGTGATGACGTTCACCACTCCACCCATAGCGCTTGATCCATACAGGTTGCTTAAGGGGCCGCGAACAATCTCTACCTTTTCGATCAATTGCGGTGATAAAAACGAAAAATTCCCGGCCAATGAGGATGAAGGATCATGCAATTTGATCCCGTCGACCAAATACAGCATTTGATTGACCGAAGCTCCCCGGGCAAAACTGTAAGAAAACTGCGCGGGATTCCCGGCATTGAGCACCAACATTCCCGGACTTAGATTTAAAAGCCCCTTCAGTTCATCCGGACTGAAATTCTTTAAATGTTCTTGATCAAAAACGGAAATACTCTGCAGGGCGCGATATAGCGGAACCTTGCCGATCACTTCTATTTTCTCTTCAATGAGCGGATTATCCTTGTTTTCCTCAGATAGAAGTGATAAAAAACTCAATAAAACCAATAACAATGAAAAAATCAATCGTTGCATGGCATTGTCTCCAAAATAAATTGAGGGTTTGCTCATTCATCATTATCCGCCCTCCGCAGATAATTGAAATCTGGCTGATACCTGATAGGTCTTCCGACTTCCGGAATCTTTAAAAAGCCTTCCCACCCCATAGGGGGGCAGTGGCTGAGACTTTCAAAGATGCTTCCTGTCTCCAGGTCCGGTCACGGCAGCGGGGGCTGTGGGGTTATCCCTCTTCCCTTGAATCAAGCCTCAAACTAAATTTTACCAATCGTCAAAAACTTTGTCAACAACATAAATGACAGTTCAAAAAAATCGTTGAAAAAGACCCGCAACTGTGCTAATCTCAAGCAAATGAAAAAAATACTCGCGTGTGCGTTTTTTCTTTTTCTACTGACCCAAACGATTCCTGCCAGTGAAATCAAAGCCATGTTCGGCATGAATTCAAGCAAATACCTGTTTTCAAATGAAGTCAATTTGCAGAAGTGTCAGCAAAAAACAGGCTTGGTCAGCGGTTTGGGCTGGGCGTTGAATTTTAATAAAAACATTAAATTTGAAATTGATCTTTTATATAGCCAAAAAGGCGCGAAAGTTTCCCTCCCTTATGCCATAAATAAAAATATTTTCGGTATTTATGAAAACGCCACCATCGGTTTCCCGATTTTTTTTAAATACCAATTCAAAGAACAGGCAAGCCCTTACGCCGCATTCGGCCCCGAATTCGTTTTTCTCCTTTCACACCATTTAAAAATCACAGAAAGTGGAGATGAATTCGATTTACTCGATAATACAAAGAAATTTCTCCTGGCCTTTAACGTCTTGCTGGGCTACGAGTTGCCCATCGGCCAGTGGGGTTTATTCGCCGAGATCAGGTACAGCCGCTGGCTAAGCAATTTTTTTAATCATTCCGAAGCCAAGGTGAAAAGTGAATCATTCGTTTTTCTACTCGGGGGCGTGTATTATCTGTGAAAATCATTGAAGAGATCGTAAACCGGCGTTCGATCCGAGAATACAGCGATAAACCAGTCGAAAAAGAGAAATTAGCCAGGATCTTTGAGGCCGGGCGCCTGGCGCCGACCGCACACAACGCGCAGGACTGGCAAATAATTATCGTCACCACCCCCCAAGTGAAAAACCGACTGATCGATGAGGCATCTCCCAGGCAGGCATTCCTGAAGCAGGCGCCGATCATTCTTGCGGCCTGTGCCTTGAATCCTGATTATATCTTGCGTTGCGGACATCCCGCCTATCTCATCGATTTGGCAATCGTACTTGAACATATCGCCCTGCAGGCGGTGCATGAAGGTTTGGGAACATGCTGGATCGGTTCATTTGACGAGAGCAAAGCAAAAAGTGTCCTGAAAATTCCTGAAAATATCAGAGTTGTGGAATTGATGAGCCTGGGATATTTCGATCGTCTTCCCGATGCCAGGGAACGTAAGCCGATCCAAGCGTTGTTCAAATGGGAGTCTTGGTGAAAAGTAATCCCATTTCAATTTTGCGGGCAAACGTGTATGCCATACATGATCCAATGTTTCCGCTTTATGTGATTCGCGGCGAACAAAATCTATTGATCGACTGCAGTATTTTGGCAAAAGCCAATGCGATCGAAGAAAAACTGCAGGAATTACTGGGAAAGGAGAAAATCGATCTGGTGCTGCTTACCCATTCACATTACGATCATACCGGGGCATGTTCCCATCTCCAAAAAAAATACGGTTTTGATATCATTGCTTCAAAGAGAACCAAGGAAATCCTGGAAAATGACAATGCCATTGAATTTATTGACAATTTGAACCAAAAATTCAAAACGATTTTAAATGACCACTCCAACAGCACTTTTACCAAACCTGCGCATATTCGGGGGATAGGCGAAAATGAAACAATTAGAATTTCCGACAGCCAGTTGATCGAAGTGTTTGAAACGCCCGGCCATACCCGCTGTTCGCTTTCATTTTTGCTGAAGCCTGAAAATATCCTTTTCCCGGGAGATGCGGCCGGCGTAATAGAACAATCCGGGAAAATCAAACCCTTGTTTTTGTCCAGCTACACTCTCTATGAACAATCATTGAAAAAACTCATTGCCCTTAAAGCCGAAATGCTGGCTTTGCCCCATAACACTGCAATAAAAGGGGAAAGGAAAGTTCAAGAATTCCTGCAGAGTGCTCTATGGGAAGCTCAAACCCTTAAAGAGGAAATACTGGCCGCATTGCAAAACACGACGGATTTCGCTTTGATCGCCGAGGATATTTTAAACCGGGAATTCACGTTCCCCACCATCATGGGGCCCAGGGAAGCGCTATTAATCAATATCACCGCCATGGTGAAAAGCATATTTCATGAATTCGTAAAAATTCAATAGAAAAAACAGTAGAAATCGAAATTTAAGCTTTGCTTTTTGTTGATTTCGCAGTTTTAATAAAAGAAACAAACAATGGATGCGGTTGCAAAGGACGGGATTTGAATTCCGGATGAAATTGGCATCCCAAAAACCATGGATGTCCCGACAATTCGACGATCTCCACAAGATTTCTCTCCGGGTTCTTGCCGCTAATTCGCATCCCCTGGTTCTCAAGCATATATTCAAACTCAGGATTGAATTCATAGCGGTGGCGGTGTCTTTCCGATATTTTTTCCTGTTGATATATTTTATAAGCCAAGGAGTTTTTCCTCAAAATACAGGAATAGGCCCCAAGTCTCATATTATGGCCCATATTTTCGATATTTTTCAATTCTTTCAATTTCAGAAAAATCTTGTGGCTCGTCAGTGGATCGAATTCTGCAGAATGGGCGTCTTTCAAGCCCAGAACATTTCTGGAGAATTCAATCGTGGCTACTTGCATGCCAAGGCATATACCCAAAAAGGGAATACCGTTGATACGGGCATATTCGACCGCCCTGATCATACCCTCGATCCCCCTGATCCCGAATCCTCCCGGGACCAAAATTCCCTGAATATTTTTTAGTACCGCTTCGGGGTCGCCGGCCAGCAACTCATCAGAATCGATCAAATCCAGTTTCACCTTGACATTGTTCGCCACTCCTGCATGGAATAATGCCTCGAACAAACTTTTATAGGCATCGGAGTGCACGATATATTTGCCCACGATTCCGATCGTTGTCTCCTTGGATAAAGCTCTTACCCGTTTGATCCATTTTCCCCACTCAATGGAATCATCCTGGCGGCTCTTAAGTTTTAATTTTTTTTTAATTATCGAGCCCAGCCCCTCTTTTTTGTATATCAAGGGGATCTCATAAATTGTTTCAACATCCACTGCACTGACGACCGCTTCCTCCTTCAAGTTTGCGAACAAAGCAATTTTTTTCTTTATTTCGGCAGGCAAGGGTGTCTCGGCGCGACACAACAATATATCGGGCTGGATCCCGATTTCTTGAAGGGCTTTTACACTATGTTGAGTGGGCTTGGTTTTCAGTTCACCTGCAGTTTTTATGAAAGGTACTAGGGTCAGGTGAACAAAAAGGGTCTGAGCCTCCTCCAGTTCAAGCCCGATTTGGCGAATGGCTTCAAGAAAAGGCAGGCTTTCGATGTCGCCTACCGTGCCGCCTATTTCAACCAATATAATATCCACGTTTTTATCATTTGCAAAAATTGCCGCCTTGATTTCATCGGTCACATGCGGGATCACCTGAACGGTTTTGCCTAAAAAATCTCCGTGCCGCTCTTTATGAATTATTTTTTCATATATCCGACCTGCCGTCCAATTGCTCTTTTGAGATGTAAGGGTGGTGGTAAAACGCTCGTAATGCCCAAGATCCAGATCTGTTTCTGCCCCATCATCGGTCACAAAAACTTCTCCGTGCTGGAACGGGCTCATGGTCCCGGGATCCACGTTCAAATATGGATCCAGTTTAAGAATGCTGATTTTATAGCCATATGATTCCAAAATATTTCCTATGGAAGCGGCGGCGATACCCTTTCCCAATGATGACAAAACACCGCCGGTAACAAAAATGAATCTTGTTCTAGACATGTTGATCCTGCAAAATTTTTTCAATTTTCCCAATATCATCGGGAACATCCACGCCATGAGAAATATAATCGGTTTCTATGATATGAATTTTCTCTCCCTGAAACAAAAATCTTAATTGCTCCAAGTTTTCACTCTCTTCTAAATGAGAGATTTCGGCCCCGATGAACATTTCGAGCGCCTTTCTGGTATAACCATAAATTCCGATGTGCTGAAAAAAACCTTCAAACATTTTTTTTTCACAGTAAGGAATGGGAGTCCGAGAAAAATACAAGGCCTGTGAGTTGATATCACAAACCACTTTAACTATATTTTCTGAGATAAAATCCCGGTAGGAATCATTACGCCGGGCCGCACTGACAATACTTCTCTTCCCTAAAACCTGACAGATTGCACGAATCAACATTTCAGAAATGAGCGGCTCATCACCCTGAATATTGATTACCGCATCATAATTTTTTTTCTCTATAACAGACCACACCCTTTCTGTTCCTGATTTGCTCGTAATATCGGTCATTTCGGCCTTTCCACCGAAGCCAGCCACTTCATTAAAAATGCGTTCGTCATCGGTCGCCACAATAATATCGGCAAAACATCCGGCCTTTTCGACTTGCCGATACACCCTTTCTATCATGGTTATGCCGGCGATCATTGCCAGCGGTTTCCCCGGGAATCTGCTGGATTGATAACGAGAGGGAATAACTGCCGCAATATTCATTTCGCCGACTTCACTTCCGTTTCACGCGTTTTGCTTTCCAGAGATTTCATTTCCATTTGACATGAACCCTGAAAAAATGCGCCATCTTCAATAATCAATTTCGGCGTTGCCACGGAACCGATAACCCGGCCCTTGGAGAATATTTCAATTTTTTCCTTGGCCTTAATGGAGCCCTTTACCCTGCCGTTTATGGCGATGCTGATCACTTCGATATCGGCGTCAACTTCACCGGTTTCCCCAACAATCAGTCCGCCACCGGTCAGGATTTTACCTTTAAAAACACCATCAATTCTAAAATTTTCTTTAAACTTAATATCACCGTTGACTTCGGTTTCTTTATCAATAAAACCACTGATCTTCATTCCCGTTTCGATCTTGTTCATTTTTTCTCCTTGTTTAAAATTGAAAAAAGTCTTTCGAATTCAGCCAGAGAATTAAAAAAAATCTCCATTTTCCCTTTCCCGGATTTTGAATAATTCAGCTTGACCTTGGTTGCCAAACATTGAGTCAATTTGTTTTCAATTTTTAAAATATCCGGATCGATTTCAAATTTTTCTTTTTTGGGATCAGCATAAAACTTTTTTACCAGCATTTCCGTCTGCCGAACCGAAAGTTTTTTTCTGACTATCTGCGTAGCGGCATTGATCATATCCTGATCATTTTTTAAAGCCAGCAAAGCGCGGGCATGGCCTTGATCCAGTTTTTCCAGTACAATGTCATCTTTGATCTGGGCAGGCAATTTCAACAACCTTAAAAAATTAACCATAGTGGCACGATTCATGCCAATTCTTTCCGCGGTTTCCTGCTGACTCTGGCCACCTTGAGCAATAAGCACCTCAATGGCTTCGGCAATCTCTATGGCATTTAAATCTTCTCTTTGAATGTTTTCGATCAATGCTTCCGCCATGATGTCATTTTCAGAAAATTCTCTGACCATGGCGGGTATCTTTTCCCATTTCAACAATTGAGCAGCTCGCCAGCGCCTTTCCCCGACAACCAGAAAATATTTGTCGTCTTTTTTGTAAACCGAGACGGGCTGTATGATCCCTACTTCCTTCATCGATTCGGCCAATTGCAGCAGCGCGTCTTTTTGGAATATCTTGCGCGGTTGACGGGGATTGGGATGAATGCTGTCCACATCAATATCGATCAGTTTGTTTTTCCCGATCGGCTCATTGGCTATGATCGCCGCAATCCCTTTTCCAAGAACTTTTCGTTTCATTTTTTCATCATCTCCATGGCCAAAGACATGTAAGCCCGGGCGCCCGCAGATTTGATGTCATAGATCTGAATAGGCTTACCAAAACTGGGAGCTTCCGACAGCCGAATATTGCGGGGAATCACGGTATCATACACTTTGGATTTGAAATAATTTCTAAGTTCATCTTCGATTTGTTTGGAAAGATTGGTCCTCTCGTCATGCATGGTAATCAAAACTCCCTTTATATCAAGAATGGGATTGAAGTTTTCCTTGATACGATTAATGGTATTCATCAGGTCCGACAAACCCTCCAATGCATAGTATTCGGCTTGAATGGGAATCAAAACATTGTGTGCCGCGGTTAGGGCATTTATGGTCAACAAACCCAAAGAGGGCGGCAAGTCCATCATGATATAAGCATACTCACTAGCCAATTCGAGAAGGATATTTTTTAAATACAAATGGTTGTTGTCTTCGGAAACAGTTTCCATTTCAAATCTGGCAAGATTGCGCATGGACGGGACCACGTCTAAATATTTCAGTTCAGTGTGCACAATCGCTTCGCGGATATCGATTTCACCGGCCAGGGCCGAATAAATATCCTTTTTGTTCGATTTTTTATCGATGCCCAGGCCGGTTGTGGCGTTGGCCTGCGGGTCAAGATCGATCAATAATATCTTTTTTTCAGCAATGGCCAGGGCTGAAGACAAATTAATGGCAGTCGTGGTTTTGCCAACGCCCCCCTTCTGATTGGCAACAGCTATAATTTCACCCATTTTTTTTATGTTTCACGTGAAACATTCTCCAGTTTATATATTATCAGATTGTTCCTTGAGGGGATATTATATAGGTTTTGACGAATATATGCTACTGTCTTTTGAATTTTATTGATTTTGGCAACAGAGGAAATCAATAAAAGCTCTTTCGCTTTCCTTTCATGCACATAATTGGCCAGTATTTCGATTTTAGGAAATCCTCTGGCAATTATAGTGCTCTCATAGAAGTCATGCCGGTGCATGAACTCCTGGATTGGGCCCTCGAACATCTTTGCATTGCCGAGTCCCAACAATAATATGGCCTCTTTTAAAAAATTTGCCTTTTTGTGGATGGTTTCAGTTAAAATGATTTCTTTTTCCGGAAAAGAAATCGCCAGGGGAATTCCAAGCAGGCCACCACCACTGCCAGCATCAATAATAAGGGGAGTGGAAACAAATTTCTTTAGCAAAAGAGTTTCGGCCACCAAGAGATCCAGTGTTTCCCGAGTTGATCGCCGGGAGACCAAATTGACTTTTTTGTTGTATGCCAATAAAAAATCAACAAATAAATCCATGGTCATTCTGATTTCTCCTGAAAAAACCCAAATTATTGGCTAAGGGCCGACAGCAATAAAATCGTCCGTGAAAGTTTCACGTGAAACATTAATGAAAAACTCTTTTTCATTGCCTGCTTTTAATAAAAACAAAGTATACTGCAGACAACAGCCATATAGTCAGCACTAGGGGGATAAATTTTTGGAAACTGATCAACAGCAGCAAGGGAGAAAATAGAATCAGGAATATCACAATAATTGCTGAAATTTTTTTAACAATTTTTTTAAACAATGTTAAAAATTGAAATAAATCTCAAATTCTTTCGGATGTGGTATCCGGGAAATATCTTCGATCTCCGCTCTTTTTGTCATTAGCCATTGTTGAATAAGCGCATCATCAAACACATTGTTATATTTTAAATACTCGTTGTCTTTTTCCAGGCAATCCAATGCATCGGATAAATTTTCCGGCAACAGCTTGATCTTGTTTTTAAATACCTTGGTGTCAGGGATGCCGCCGTCAAAAGGTCCGAAATTGAATTTTTCCGGGGAAAGGTTTTTAAAAATGCCATCGATCCCAGACAACAACATGGCTGACAAAAATAAATATGGATTTGAGGAGGCGTCTCCAGGCCTATATTCAAATCTGGTTTCATTTTCATCCACATAGGCAGGAATGCGTATGGCCGCATTTCGGTTAGAAGTGGCGAAAATTGCCGAAACCGGAGCTTCGAATCCCCTGACCAGTCTTTTATACGAATTTGTTGAGGGATTGGAAAATGCACTTAATGATCCCGAATGAAACAAGAGTCCGGATAAATAATGCAGGCCAGTATCGGAAAAATTGGCATAATTCCCTTTTTTTAGAAAAATATTGGTGCTTTTATTCAAAATGTATTGGTGAACATGCCAGCCATTGCCGGCTTTTCCAAAAAATGGTTTGGGCATAAACGTTAAAAAGAGACCGTTTTTTTTGGCCAAGTTAAAAAGCACGTATTTTATTATCACGGCTTGATCGGCCGTTTTGAGCAAAGTATTGAATTTTGTCTCAATTTCGTGTTGATTGACAGCCACCTCGTGATGGTGATATTTGATTTCAATACCAAGCTGTTGCAAAATAGCAACCGCCTCATTTTTAAAATCAACGAATTCATCTTCGGGCGAGCCGGCCTGATAAAAATTTTTTTTTGCCTCGCTATCTTTTTTCAAGAAATAATAGTTTCCATCATCAAAAACGCCATATTCAGCTTCTTTAAAAATAAAAAACTCAAATTCGGGCCCAAATAAGGCACTAGATCCCACTTTGGATTTAAGCAGTGCCGTTTCTGCCTTGGAAGCCACAAAGCGCGGATCCTCGGAAAACCGGGTGCGCGCATTATCGGTAAGATGAATATTGGCCATGAAAATCGCGGTTTTCCTTTCCCTGAAAGGATCGATCATCATGGTTTCCAGATCGGGAACCATAACCATGTCGCTTTTTTCCGGCTTGGCAAAACCATATGAAGAAGCATCGAAACCAGCACCATTGCTTAGCAATTTTTCATCCAGCATGCTGCTGGGAAGGATGAGGGAATGCAGTCTTCCCTTCAAGTCAAGTATTTTTAAATCAATGAATTCGATCTGCATTTCCCTAATTTTCTTTTGCGTGCCATTCAATACGGTTTTTTCTTTCATGATTGTCATATAAACAATAAAATTTTTTTTGTCAATACTTGACACCTGCCGCTTTTTCTTCTAATATTAAACGGTAAAATTGAACAATTGAGATAGAAATGATGTTTTTTTCCACATTTGTTAAAATATTTGTGGAAAAGGGTGGGGCAATGGACAATCTGGAAAAATTGAAAAACTATTTAAAAGACGTTCTGGACGAGCCGTCAATAAAAAAATGGATCGATCCACTAAAATATATCGGTTCCCTGGACAACACACTTTTCCTGGGCGTTCCCGATCAAAAAAATTTGATTTGGATCAAACAAAATCTGCTGGAAGATATCAATAAATATACAAAAAAAAACTTTAACTTCATTACAAAAATCGTTCCCTTGGGAGAAGAAGAAATTGTTCAGGATATGCAGGATATTCCCAGAAAGAATATCGGCCATGATTCACGTTTACAAAAAAAATATACATTTGATTCCTTGGTGCAAAGCGATTCCAACCGAATCGCTTACTCTTTTTCTTACAGCGTATCGGAGTTTCCCGGAAAATCCTATAATCCCCTCTACATTTACAGTGATGTAGGTCTGGGCAAAACCCATTTGATGCAAGCAATAGGAAACCGAATCATTCAAAATAACCCTAGAATAAATGTGATCTATTTAACTACCAGCGATTTCATGAATGAATATGTGGAATATACTCGTTTGAACAAGCGTTCTGATTTTATAAAAAAATATACATCGGTCGATGTTTTATTGATTGATGATATTCAATATATCACAAAATGGGGTGGAACCAGCGAACAGTTTTATTATATATTCAACAATCTGATACAACAGGATAAGCAGATCGTCATTTGTTCTGACAAACATCCTGACAACATGCCCGATTTGGAAAAGAGAATTAAATCAAGATTTGAAATGGGTGCAATTGTTGATATTTTTCCTTATGACCTGGAAGCACGGATCGCTATTCTTCAAAAAAAGATCGCAGAAAGAAAAAACCTTTTTCACAATGATTTTTCCATTCCCAACGAAGTGATTGAATTTTTGGCTAACGCCATAAAAGATAATATAAGAAAACTGGAAGGCGCACTAAACCGGCTCTTGGGATACGCGGACCTAAAGCACTCGGATCTGCAATCCACAACCATCACCCTGCCTTTTGCCAAGGAGGCATTGAGGCCGTATATGAATATTGAAAAAAAAATCATCACTATAGATACCATCCAGGAATTTATTTCTGATAAATTTGATATAAAAATAGATGAACTGAAAGCCAAAAATAACTCTCCTAAAATCGCTTTGCCAAGACAAGTTGCCATGTATCTGACAAAAAAATTAACCCGCAATCCCCTGGTAGAGATCGGGATGGCGTTCGGAGGCAAGCACCATACCACAGTGCTGCATTCCATCAATAAAATTGAAAAAATGCTCCAAGCGGATAACGATTTTTCCAGAAAAGTTAATTCTTATATTGAATTTTTCAGCGATTGATGTTTTCAACAAAAATCACAATTTTTGAACAATTCAAAAACTGGGAAAAAACAAGCTCTAATATGATTTGGCAGATTTATCCACTTTTTCATATTGCTTGTTTATTCTATTTTTATTATTATATTGTTTTATAAATAAAAGAGGCAGGTTGAATATGAAAATTTTTGTGGAAAAAACAAAACTTGAAAGTGAACTGCGTTTATTTCAGGGCATTTTTGAAAAAAAAGCTATTATGGAAATTTTACAGAATATCAAACTCACCGCTATGGATGGTGGGATTCTGGAAATGGTGGCCACTGATTTGGAAATCGGTTTAACGGCAAATATTCAGGTGGATATAAAAAATTCTGGTTCCTTTACCGTAAACGGAAAAGATCTTTATGATTTGATATCAAAAATGCCGGAAGGCAACATTGAAATTTCCGAGGACAATGATCTGCAAATCTTGATCACCAATGAGAAAAAGACATGCAAGTATAAAATGCTTGGTTTGCAATCATCAGATTATCCGGAACTTCCGGTAAATGATCTTTCCAATTCCATAAAACTCTCACTGGCCGATCTTCAAGTTATGATCAACAATTGCTATTATGTCATCTCTCCAGAATTGAAATTCAATCTTGGCGGCGCCCTGATGAGTATTTCAAAAAACAAATTGGAAATGGCTGCCACAGATGGCCACCGCCTGTCTTATTCTTTCTTCGATGCCGATAGTACGGTTTCAGATCCCATGGAATATATCCTATCCAGAAAAACGTTGCTCGAAATTTTAAAAATCGGAAACATTGGTGAAGTTGAATTTGCCTTTGATAACAATAATCTTTTTTTCAAGCACAAAAACAGAGTCCTGTGTTCCAGAATTGTGGATCAGAAATTTCCCAACTACAAAACAGTCATTCCTGAAAAAACTGAACAAACAGCTGTAATTCGTACCGATGAGCTGCTGCAAACCCTGCGCAGGATACTGATTTTTAAAACCCGGAACAATGGGGTGGTGTTTAAGTTTTCCAAAAACAAATTGGTTTTGGAAAGGACGACACCTGAAAAGGGCGAGGGCTACGATGAGATCGCCATTGAATATGGAGGAAAGGCGGTTGCTGTCGGCTTCAATGGGAACTTTATCCTTGATTTTTTAACTCATATAAACTCTGAAAAAATCGGTATTGGCTTGAACGACAGTGAAAGCTCTTTTTTGTTCAAGCCTTTGGATGAAAGCGGCGCCAACTTTATTTACATTGTCATGCCATTGAATATTTGATTTTTACTTGGAAGTTAAAAAGTTAGAAATTAACGGTTTTCGAAATTTAACCAATTTTTCAATCAATTTTGGCGACAAAAAAAACTTGATTTTCGGTGTAAACGGCAGCGGAAAAACATCGGTCATCGAAGCATTGTTTTTGCTTGGTTTTGGAAAATCTTTCTTGCCGGTAAACAAAAAGGAGCTGGTGAATTTCAACGCTTCCGGATTTTTTGTTAAAGCCGAAGTCAGCAATAAATCAGGAGAAAACACTTTGACCGCCCGCCTGGAAAAAAGTTTTTACATGCAGGTAAACAGCGAAAAAGTGGTTTTTTCCCAAACAAGCCACTATTTGTATCCGCTTTTTTTCTCTTCATCAAATTACAATTATTATATCGACTATATGGCCTATTTCAGAAAACTGATGGATCGCTTCATCCATGGAGTGCTTTCCCTTTACTTATATGATGTTTTGCGCTATAATAACATTTTAAAGCAAAAGAATTATTTGTTAAAAAATTTGGGAAAATCAATTAATCATTCAGAGTTGAACAGTTGGAATACAGTTTTGGCCGAATCGGGATGTAAAATAGTAAAAAAAAGAATGGCTTTCATAAATCAATTGAACGAAATGATTGGAGAAATATTTCACTTCGATCTTAAAATAAATTATTTTCCCGCCCTGCTTACAACAGCTTCTTTTTCGGAAAACTCAATTTTCAACGATCTGTGCCTGATAAAAAATTCGGAAATAAACGGCAAGCGTTCCCTGCTTGGCCCCCAGAGGGACCGTTTTGATATCATGGTTTCCGGAAAAAAATTGCAATTGTTTTCTTCAGGCGAGAAAAAAAAATATTTGATGATGATCTTTGCGGCGTATATCGAGTTGTTCCGCCAGGAACGAAACGATCACCCGGTTTTTCTAATTGATGATTACGACGCGGCCTTGGATGAAAAGAACCTGAATTTTTTAATGGATCATTTTTCCAAAATCCAGATCATTGCCACAGCGGTGGCAAAAAACGAAAAATTCGGGAATTTGTTTGAGTTAAAAAAGGAGAATTAATTGTGGATAAAACCAATGCCAATTTTGAAGACAAAACATATACGGCTGATAACATAAAGGTTCTTGAGGGATTGGAGGCAGTCCGGGTCAGGCCGGCCATGTACATTGGCAGTACCGGCTCGTCGGGGCTGCACCATTTGGTCTATGAGGTTGTGGACAATTCAATCGATGAAGCCATGGGCGGTTTTTGCGACAAAATTGAGGTGACGGTACATTTTGACAATTCGGTAACGGTTAACGACAACGGCCGCGGCATTCCGGTCGATATGCACAAGGAAGAAGGAAAAACGGCGGCGGAAGTGGTCATGACCACACTGCACTCCGGCGGAAAGTTTGACAAAGACAGCTATAAGATGTCCGGAGGATTGCATGGTGTCGGTGTATCGGTCGTGAACGCCCTTGCTTCGAAACTTGAATTGGAAATCAAGCGGGGTGGGAAAATATATTTTCAGAAATACGCATTCGGCAAGCCGACATCTGAATTAAAGCAGATCGGCAAGTCCAACAAGCGGGGAACCAAGGTTACTTTCTGGCCCGACGAGGAAATTTTTGAAATAGTTGAATTCAATTACAGCATTTTGTCGCGAAGATTGAAGGAACTGGCGTTTTTAAATCAGGGGCTGACCATCGTCCTTAACGATGAGCGCATCGATAAAAAGGAAGTTTTCTATTACAAGGGCGGAATTGTTGAATATGTGAAATACCTGGTGGGATCAAAAGAAAGAATCCACAATTCTCCGATATTCATCTCCAGCAAAAAAGACGATATTGAAATCGAAATCGCCTTTCAATATATAGAATCGTACAATGAGACCCTTTATTCTTTTGTCAACAACATTAATACGATTGAAGGGGGAACACATCTTTCGGGCTTTAAATCGGGCATCACCCGCACGATCAACAATTTTGCCCAGGCCAACGGTCTTTTTAAGGACTATAAAGAAGTTTTCTCCGGTGATGATGTTCGCGAAGGTCTCACGGCCGTGATCTCCGTACGCATCAAGGAACCCCAATTCGAAGGCCAGACCAAGGCTAAATTGGGAAACTCTGATGTCAAGGGGATTGTGGAATCATTTGTCAATAAAAAACTCGGGGAGTATTTCGATGAAAACCTGAATGTCGCCAGGGCCATAATAGGCAAAGTTTTGTTGGCGGCCAAAGCCAGGGAAGCCTCAAAAAAAGCCAAAGACTTGGTCCGAAAATCCAGTTTATTGGAGAATACTACCCTACCAGGAAAATTAGCCGATTGTCAGTCCAAAAACCCTGAAGACAGCGAGTTGTATATCGTGGAGGGTGATTCGGCGGGAGGATCGGCCAAACAGGGGCGGGATCGGCGCTTTCAGGCCATTCTCCCATTGAAGGGAAAGATTCTAAATGTGGAAAAAGCTTCAACAACAAAAATGCTCGAGAATGAGGAAATAAAAAAAATGATCGCCGCTCTGGGCGTGGGTATCGGCAAGGAGATTTATGATGTTGAAAAATTGCGCTATCACAAAATTGTGATCATGACCGATGCCGATGTCGACGGTTCGCACATTCGCACCCTGATCATGACTTTTTTCTTCCGGCAGATGCAATCGCTGATCGAAAAAGGCCATCTTTTCCTGGCCCAGCCCCCTTTGTTCCTGATCAAAAAAGGGCAGAGCAAGGTGTATTTAAAAAATGAAAAGGAACTCGAAAATTATTTGTTCGCCAAAATTGGTGACGAAGTGATTTTATACAATAAAAACTATGATGAAGAACTTTTGAAAGGTCAAAAACTGGTCAAATTCATAAAGTTGGTACACAAAAAAAATCTATTGATGAGTAATCTCGATAAAAGAGGCATGCCGCGACCTTTGACCAAAAAACTAATCGAACTCGTCCAAAGCGAAAGCGATTTCAAAGACAAAAACAAGGTCAAAACCATGGCCCAGCAATTGCAAAAAAATTCCCTGTGCAATAACGTGGATATTAAATTTGACGAAGAATATGCCATCTATACACCGGAAATCGAGTATGAATACAATGGAGTGAAGACCCTGAAAGTCATTAACCATGCTTTTTTAACCGGCCCCGAGTTTTCTGATATCCACGACATATATGGGAAACTCGCAGAGTTGCCGCCCGCGCCATACTATTTATTGATTGGCAAGGAAAATTTTGTTGTGGAAAGCCGCAAGGAATTGGTGGCATTTTTATTTGAAAGGTTAAAAAAGGGCATATCCATCCAACGCTACAAAGGTCTTGGCGAAATGAATCCTGAGCAATTATGGGAGACCACCATGGATCCTGAAAACCGCACCCTGCTCAAAGTTAACATAAATGATCTTCACGAATGCGAGGAAATTTTTGATACCCTGATGGGCAACGATTCATCAAAGCGTAAGGATTTCATCCTGCAAAACGCTTTGAATGTGAGAAATCTCGATATTTAAGGGAAAAAGACATGGAAGAAAAAGATATGGGAAAAGAGTATAAATCGGCGATTGAAGAAGTGACCATTGAAAATGAGATGCAGACATCCTATCTCGATTATTCAATGAGTGTTATTATCGGTCGCGCCATCCCCGATATCCGTGATGGCTTGAAACCAGTTCATCGCCGCGCCCTCTTTTCCATGCATCAAACTGGCTCCCATTACAATCAGGCATATAAAAAATCAGCGCGTATTGTCGGTGATGTTATCGGTAAATATCACCCGCATGGCGATGTCGCGGTTTATGATACAGTGGTTCGCCTGGCCCAGGATTTTTCATTGCGCTACCCGTTGGTCGACGGCCAGGGTAATTTCGGTTCCATAGACGGTGATCCCCCGGCGGCCATGCGCTATACAGAGATCAGGCTGCAGAAGATCGCCAACGAAATGCTCAATGATCTGGACAAAGGCACCGTAGATTTTGTGCCCAACTATGACGGTTCGCTGACCGAGCCGGTCATTTTCCCGGCTTTGCTGCCGATGCTGCTTTTGAACGGCACATCAGGCATTGCCGTGGGTATGGCCACCTCCATCCCGCCCCACAACCTGGGGGAATTGATCGAAGCCTTCACATACTATATAGACAACCGTAATGCTTCAATTTCGGATCTGATGAAGATCATGCCCGGTCCTGATTTTCCCACCGGCGGCTATATTTTCGGACAGAACATGATCCGAACCGCTTACGAGACAGGCAAGGGAAGTTTTGTCGTGCGCGCCAAGGCCGTGGTCGAAACCGACAACAAGGGGCGGCAAAAGATCGTGGTCACCGAGATCCCCTATCAGACCAACAAAGCAAAAATAATCGAGAACATCGCCGAATTGGTCAAGGGCAAACGCATCGAGGGGATTTCCGACTTGCGCGACGAATCCGATCGAGATGGATTGCGCATTGTCATTGAAATAAAAAAGGATGAGATCCCGGAAGTCATTTTGAATTCACTTTTCAAACATACTCAGCTGCAGAGCAGTTATTCCATCATATTGCTGGCCATCGCCAACCAGCAGCCCAAGCAATTCACCCTGATCGATTATTTCAATTATTTTTTGGGCCATCGCAAGGAAATAATTCGCCGCCGTTCGATTTTTGAATTGGATAAAGCCGAAAAAAGGGCCCATATCATTGAAGGGCTTAAGATTGCCCTGAACAAGTTGGACCTGGTCATTAAAATCATCCGCACTTCAAAAAATCGCCTGGAAGCCAGGAACAATCTCACAGAAAAAATAGCGCTGACCCAATTGCAGGCCGATGCCATTCTGGATATGCAGCTGTACCGCTTGACCGGGCTGGAGATCGAAAAACTTGAAAACGAATATATCGACTTGATCAAATTGATAAACTATCTTAAGGAACTTTTGGCCAGCGAACGCATGCTGCTGAGTTTGATCAAGGAAGAATTGCGGAAAGTCAAAGAACAGTTTGCCGACAAGCGCCGCACCGAGATCGTTGAAAAACAATTGTCTGAATTCAAAATCGAGGACATGATCAAAGATGAGGACTTTGTCATTTCCTATACCCGCAACGGCTATATTAAAAGAACGACCCTCAGCTCATACCGCAGCATGAATCGGGGCACCATGGGCCGAAAAGGGATCGGGCTCAAAGAGGAAGATGCCATTTCCCGGGTTTTTGTCGCTTCGGCTCACGCTTATATCCTGGCCTTTACCGAAAAAGGCAGAATGTTCTGGATAAAGGTCTACGATATTCCCGAAGGTGACAGCGCCGGCCGGGGCAAACCAATCAACCGCCTGATCGGCATCAGTCCCGAGGAAAAGGTATGTTCGGTCATCAATGTAAAGGAATTTTCTGAAGACAAATACGTGATGTTGTTTTCCAAACGGGGATACGTAAAAAAGACTTCCCTGGCCGCTTTTTCGCGGCCGCGCATCAACGGCATTATTGCCGCCGAAGTTCCCGATGACGATTTGCTTTTGGAAGCCCAGATCACCAATGGCAACAATGATATCATTCTGGGCACTTACCTGGGAAAAGCTTTGAAATTCAATGAAGAGCATGTGCGGCCCATGGGCCGCGGGGCACGCGGCGTCATTGCCATCAAACTGGGAAAAGATGATTTTGTGGTTGGCGCCGATATGATTAGCGAAAACGACAAATACATTTTGACCGTCACCGAGCATGGTGTTGGTAAAAAATCCGACCTGTCGCTCTATCGCCTGCAGAACCGCGGCGGCAAAGGATTGATCAATATCAAAATAACTGAAAAGTTGGGCAAGGTCATCGGCCTGGTTACCTTGAATGATAATGAGGGAGAAATCATCCTGAGTTCGGAAAAAGGGATCCTGAACAAACAGGATACTGCCCAGGTCCGTTCCAAGGGCCGGGCGACCCAAGGCGTCAAGTTGATCAATCTGAAACCAGGAGACCGCCTGGTTGCCATAGAGAAAGTTAAAAAAGAAGCCGAATAATTCATTTGTGCAGGCGTTGAAAATTTTTGTTTATTTCGTTGTTTATGGCGCTTATATCGGTTTTTTTAATTTCTGAGATCTTTTTCACTACATGCACGGCGGCCAGGGGAGTATTACTCTTACCGCGGTCGGGTTCGGGCGCCAGATAAGGAGAATCGGTCTCATAGAACATTTGCCGCAATGGGGTTATTTCCACGATTTCCCTGAGTTCGTTCGCATTTTTGAAAGTTATGATCCCTGAGAACGAAATGAAATATCCCCGCTGTAATATTTCGGCTGCGTCGAGCTTGTTCCCCGTATAGCAGTGAAACACAACCGGATTGGGAAATTTTTCTAAGGCCAGGATTTTCAATACGGCTTCTTCCGCCTTCCGTGAATGGATCACCAGCGGCAGGGACCATTCACGGGCAATGGCGATCTGTCTTTTAAACACACCGATCTGGTTGTCGCCCAGTGAAAAATTATAATGATAATCGAGTCCCACTTCGCCGACAGCAAGAATTTTAAATTGCTGATATAAAGCAACCATGCTCTTTTCGATTTCAGCGGAATAGCTGTCCGCCTTATGGGGATGGGCACCGACCACAGCATGGATATCGGGATTATAAGCGAGCATTTGTGCCGTTTTTTCAATTGATTGCCCGTTGAAAGGATCGGCAACCGTGACCAGTTTTGTAAAACCAACTGAAAAACATTGGTCGATCAACTGCCAGCGATTTTTCTCGAAACACGGATCGTCCAAATGACAGTGAAAATCAATGGGGCCGGTTTTACTCATGAGTTCATTGTAGCGCAAAGGGTTTTGGCTTGGCAACCAAACTTGATTCTTGCGTCTTTTAGGCCGCGGATATTGACGATACCTGGGGGGGATCGTATAATGGGTGTTAAACGATCATGATAAGCGGTTTAGATAAAAGCAAAGTCACGGCAATTTTAGAAATCACTGAAGACCTTAATCAGATCAAAGATATCGACTCGCTTCTAGACCGAATCTTGCTGGCGGCACGGCGTTTTTCAAGAGCCGATGCCGGATCCATATATCTGCTTGAGAACCAAAAACTGCGCATCAATTACGTGCAAAACGAAACACTGATCCAAAAAGAGAGCGGGAAAAAATATCTCTATCAAAATCACGCAATTGATATAAATGACAAATCCATGGCCGGCTATGTGGCCATGACAAAAAAGCCCCTGATCATCTCCGATGCGTATCAGCTTGATGAATCCGTGCCCTATGGATTCAACCGTTCATTTGATCAACATGCTTTTTATCATACCCGCTCAGTTTTAACAGTTCCCCTGATCGCCAGTCAGAACCGCTTGATCGGGGTAATGCAGATCATCAATTCTCTGAATGACCAGAATGAAGCGATTCCCTTCCGCAGTGAAGACGAATTGGTGGTTGCCTATTTTGCCAATCATGCGGCCGGCTGCATTGAAAAAGCCAAGATGACCAGGGAAATAATTTTGCGCATGATCAGCATCGCTGAAATGCGTGACCCCGAAGAGACCGGCAACCACGTCAATCGGGTCGGAGCGTATTCGATCGAAATCTATTCCAAGTGGGCGTCTAACCATAATGTGGATGAGGCCGAAATAAAAAAAATCAGGGATGTTTTGCGCATCGCGGCCATGCTGCACGATGTCGGTAAAGTGGCGATTTCTGATACACTGTTGAAAAAAAGCGGTCCGTTGAGCAACGAAGAGCATTTCCAAATGCAGCGGCACGCCATTCTGGGTGCGCGGCTTTTTAAAAATTCCACTTCGGACTGGGATGACATGGCGGCTGAAATCGCCTTGAATCATCATGAAAAATGGGATGGCAGCGGGTATCCGGGAAAGGTTGATGATATTTTTTGCGAAACCTGGTCTCCCGGTTTGGGGAAAAAAGGGTGTGAAATCCCCTTGTTCGCCAGGATTGTGGCCCTTGCGGACGTATACGACGCCTTGACTTCGCAAAGAATTTACAAGGACTGCTGGCCTGAAGAAAAGGTCATGCTATATTTGCAAGAACAAAAAGGCATACATTTCGATCCCGAATTGGTTGACGTATTTTTTTCAATTTATGAAGTGATTCGGGCCATTCAGAACAAATATGGTGACAATTGAATCTGTGGCCTTGCAACAAAGCACGGATTGCGTCTCTCATTGATTCGCGTCTATTCTGAAAGGAGGAAACTCTGGTGACTTTTGCTTGTGATCGGCTTGACAGCACAGCTGATTTTTCAATTTCCAATGAATTTCCAATTGATAATATAAACAAGCTTATGCCCTATAAAGTTAAAAAATTACTATTGGTGGCCAGTCTTTATGATTATTTCATGTTGGAAGAAGATGGCCGGCTGCATGAGTTGCTCTCAAAAACCTACCAGCAATGGAACTTGGGTTATATTCCGCATTTTGTCAGGGTAAGCGGGGGAGAAAACGCCCTCAAATTGATAAAAACTGAAAAATTCGACCTGATTGTCGCGGTTATGCGACTTGGCGATATGGATCCTTTTACATTTGGCCGTCAGGTAAAAGAGATCGAGCCCGAACTTCCCGTAATCGGTCTGGCCTATTTTACTCCGGAACTGAAACGCCTTTTGGAAATGGATGACGGGACTGCACTGGAAAGGATATTTGTGTGGCAGGGAGACGGGCATATACTATTGGGAATCATCCAGTTCATTGAAGACCGAAAAAATGCCGCCAACGATACCCAGGATTTAGGGGTGCAAAACATTTTGCTAATCGAAGATTCCATTGATTTTTATTCATCCTATATGCCGCTTATATTCTCGGTTTTGCGTAATTTGACCGAAAATCTACTTAAAGAAGACCTGACTTTCTCTCAAAAACTCCTACGTCAGAACGCCCGACCCAGGGTGCATTTGGCCACAACCTACGAAGAAGCGGAAATGATTTTCGAGAAATTCAAAAACAACCTGCTGGGAATTATCACCGATGCCAGTTTTCCCAGGAACAAGGTTGTGAATCCTAAAGCCGGGATTAACTTTGTAAAAAAAGTCCTTGCCGCAAAGCCCCACCTCCCCATATTGCTGCAATCCAGTGATGCGGGAGCGGAATTGATGGCAGCCAAGGCCGGGATAAAGTTCATATCAAAGAATTCACTTACTTTGCTGCGTGATTTGAGTAATTTTCTGTCGATTTCATTCGGTTTTGGCGACCTGGTGTTGAGCGATGCGCGGACTGCGGATGAGACGCGAATCGCCGATATCAATCAATTGTTCAAGGCTCTGACCGGTCTGCCGGAGGATGCTCTGGCTGTGGCCCTATCTCGGGGAGATCTGGACCGCTGGCTGCGGGCCAGGACGGAATTTGCCCTGGCCGATGCTGTGCAAAAATATCTACTTCAGGATGCGCAACCAGGAGCCACGCTGGGAAGTGATCTGAAAAAGATCATTTCTGATTTCCGCAGCGCTAGCCGCCGCGGTTCGATCGTGACCTATTCCCGCTTTTTTCATGAAGAATATTCTCAATTTTCAGTGATCGGCGGCGGGTCCATAGGCGGCAAGGCCCGCGGCCTGGCTTTCATGGACCGGATATTGGTGAAATATTTTGATCCGGGGAAATATCCCGGGGTGACTGTTTCCATACCACGCACCGTTGTGCTGGGGACCGATGTGTTTGATGATTTTATTAAAGATAACGATTTACTGGCAACTGCGGTTGCCGACCATTCCGATAGCCACATGGCCAACCTTTTCATCAAGGCCAGTTTACCAGGCAAAATAGTCGGCGATCTGCGCGATTTCATAAAAAATGTCAAAGTCCCCCTGGCCGTGCGTTCTTCAAGTTTGCTGGAAGATTCCCTGTATCAGCCTTTTGCCGGCATCTATGCCACAAAAATGCTTCCCAATGACCAGGCTGGCGACGATATCCGTTTCCTCAACCTGATCAACGCCATTAAATTTGTTTTTGCCTCAACTTTTTTCCGCCAGGCCAAATCCTATATCAACAGTACGCCGCACCGCATTGAAGATGAAAAAATGGCGGTGGTGATACAGCCGGTCGTGGGCAAACTGCACCGGGACAGTTTTTATCCCGAAATTTCCGGTGTGGCCCGTTCCTATAATTATTATCCGGTCGGCCAGGCCAAGCCCGAAGACGGTGTGGTCAATGTTGCCCTGGGACTCGGAAAAACCGTGGTTGACGGCGGGGTTTCCCTGCGCTTCACACCGGCCTTCGCCGGCATCCTGCCGCAGTTCACTTCGGTCAAGGACATGTTCAATTTTTCCCAGCGTGATTTTTATGCCATTGCCATGCATCATGTGGCTTCGATCGCTTTTTTGGAAGAAGACCAGTATCTGGTCAAACTCGGATTGGACAAGGCTGAAGCGGATGGTGTTTTGCAATTCCTGGCCTCAACTTATTCACGGGAAAACGACGCCGTTTATGATGGCATCAGTTTTGCGGGGCCAAGGATCGTCAATTTTGCCCACATTCTGAAAAATGATGTTTTCCCCCTGGCCAAGATATTGATCGATCTACTGAAATTGAGCAGTGAAGCCATGAATTGCGCGGTCGAGATGGAATTTGCGGTGATCCTTGATGCCCAAAGTGGACTTCCCGGTCAGTTCAGCATCCTGCAGGTCAGGCCACTGGTCGTTCAGGATGAACTTGTGAAAGTGGAATTGGACGACCAGCAGAAAGAATTGGCTTTCTGTTTCAGCGATCGGGTGTTGGGGAACGGTATTTTGCAAACCATTCGCGATATTGTTTTTGTGAAGCCAGATGGGTTCGACGCCGCCAAAAATCCGCAAATCGCCGTAGATGTCGGAAAACTCAATTCCCGCCTGCAGCAAGCGGGCACTCCATACTTGCTGATCGGCCCCGGGCGTTGGGGAAGCACCGATCCCTGGCTGGGCATACCGGTCAAGTGGAGCCAGATCAGTGGCGTAAAGGTCGTGGTCGAGGCGAGCTTACCCAACATGAACGTGGATCCCTCGCAAGGGTCGCATTTTTTTCAAAACATGACCTCTTTGCGTATCGGCTATTTTACGGTTCCCCTGGATCGCGCCCATGGGTTCATTGATTGGACCTGGCTGGAGACGCTGCCCGTAACTGCTGAAACCACATTCTTGAAGCATGTCTGTTTGCCCCAGCCAATTACGGTTATGATCGATGGCCGGAGAAGCCAGGGGGTGATTTTAAAGCCCACGGTTTCCGCGCCTTGAGCAAATGAGTGATCATCCATTTGTGTTTGTCAGTGATCTGCATGGTCGGATTGACTGCTACCGCAAACTTTTCTTGCTGATCAGACAGGAAAAGCCCAGGGCGATTTTTTTGGGTGGAGATCTTTTGCCTTCGGGTTCTCTGCTGTTCGGGAGTATGAGCTTTGGCCAAGATGACTTTGTGAATGATTTTCTTCTGCCCGAGCTTCGAAGTTTGCGCTTGCTCCTTGAAAGCAAATATCCGCGTTTTTTTTTGATCCTGGGTAATGATGATGCCCGCAGCCAGGAAGCAGCGCTTTATTTAAATAAAAACGAAAATCTCTGGGATTACATGCATTTCCGGAAAACCTGTCTTGATATGTATTCCATTTATGGCTATTCATGCGTCCCCCCTACCCCTTTCGCCTTGAAAGATTGGGAGCGTTACGATGTCTCCCGTTTTGTGGATCCGGGTTCCCTTCCACCCGAAGAGGGACGGTTCAGTGTCGCTTTGCCGGAAAAAGAATCCGGTTTCCCGACCATTCAGGAAGATCTGGAAAAGCTGGCCGGGCAGGATGTGTTGACCAAAGCTGTTTTTCTATTTCATTCTCCGCCCTATCAAACGCATCTGGACCGCGCCGCTCTGGATGGCTGTATGGTTGATAACGCCCCGCTTGATGTACACGTGGGCAGCATTGCCATCAGGCGCTTCATCGAAGCTCGTCAACCTTTAGTCACCCTGCACGGCCACGTGCACGAATCGGCCCGCTTGACCGGGTCCTGGCAGGAGAAGATCGGCCGGACACTCTGCTTTTCAGCCGCGCATGACGGACCGGAATTGGCAGCTGTATTTTTTGATCCCCGGGATCCCAGCCGAGCTATCCGCAGGCTGCTCTGACCTTATTCGCTTATTGTGTTTTTTATGGCCAAGGGCCGGGCCGCATCGGTGACCGCACCGATTTTTACAGCGTAGCTGGTTTTTTTGGCAATATCCTCATCGGTTAACAGATGGTAATCTAACAAACCGTCAGATTTGTAACCGGTCCTGGAAAAATTGATTTCGGCAAGACACAGGCTCCAGCCTTCCAGCCAAAGAACCAGCTGCTGCTTTTGCTTTTCAGAACCATGAAAATGGATCAGAAGATCGATGTCGCTTCCGGGGCCGGCGGTGGCGTTCTTGGTGCTGCCGAACAAGTACATGGCCTTGACGCCAAAACGAATACCATCCATTTGAGCGGCCATTCTCTCGGCCATGCGCAGACGCCAATGCCAATGATCGTCGCTGGCGGCTTCCATGGGCTCTTTTGTGTCTTGGCTAAGATCGGATACTGTGGTTGGCGTGGTTAAAAAACCAAGGGCTTCGCCAAGGTCAGCATTCATCACAATGCGCAAAACTTTCCCGTCCGTGATCTGGGGAACGTCAATCACGCGGATCGTATCGGCAAAGGTGCTGAATTCAGGCAAGATATCTGGCAAATAATTATGTGAACCGAGGAGAAATTTTTCGTTGAATTCAATCCCCGGATCATCGGGATACAATGGGATGTAGCGTATTGAAGATTCAACCAGATCCTGGAAAAAATGGGTGCCGAATGACAATTCGGGTACGTAATTGCCCTTTTTTCGCGCTATTTCAATCAAAGCAGCAGTATTGTTGAAATCCGAATAGGTGACCGAAACTCCCAGTTTGATATCGCCGCGGCTGCCCCAGCGGCCCGGTCCCATCAGAACGAACTGTCGCTTGGGAAGCAAACTGTTGAGTTTGCCAATTGCCCGCCCGATCTCCATCATTTCTTCGTTTTTTTCCAGTTGGCTATACCTGTCGGGATCGACATATACAATATGCGTGATGTCCGGCAATTTGCCGTTGGAAATGTAGCGGTTGGCCGAAAAAACAATGCGGTCCGGGGCGATATCCTTGGGTATGGGGCTGGCCACGTTTCCGGCCGTTGAACTTTGCGGCCGGCATTGGAGCAGATACAGGTTTTCTCCATCCGCAGCGAATTCGATGTCCACTGGGGTGCCTATTTTTTCCTGCAATGTTGTAAGCATTGTTTGCAGTTGTTTGACAAACGGGGTGCGGGAGATCAGTCCTTCGAAAGTAATGAACAGATTTTGCTTGTTGAAATCGAGGTTGATGGCAGAAGGGGGATAAATATGGTCATCTTCGTAAACAGAGACGATTTTATTTATAAGGGGGTATTCGCTGCCGCATTCTTTTAGAAGAGCCGGGATTTCCTTGGTTTCAAAAGTGCAGGTTTTCAGGTTGATGACATCGATGCGCTTGGGAGAATAGCGCATGGTATCTTCGGCGGTAACGTTGACGCGCAGGTTGGGAATTCCCGGGGATATCAATATCGGGTAATCGTCACTTACCCGGTCCACGGCCCGCGTGCCCAGGCCGGGGACGATCCGGGCCAGGCCGTCTTCCCTCTTGATCCGCGGCGACCAGCGGAATTCATTGTTGCTGAAGGCGACTCCGGCATAAGCCGGAAAAAAGTAATCGCCGACCTTTTCTCCCACTACTTCCTGGATCATGATGCCCATTTCTTCATGGAAATCCAGGAGACCCCTTTCCACGCGGTATTCGATGGGATCGGGACTGAATATGGACGCATAAACCTCGGCGATGGCGTCGGTCAAAGCCTCAAGTTTTTCACTTTTGCTTCCCTGATTGGCCAGAAAAAGACTTTTATATTTTCCGGAAAAAGCAGTACCCATACGATCTTCAAGGAGACTTGAACTGCGAACGATCAAGGGCTTGTCGCCCAGGTCATCGAGCGCCACCGACAATCCTTTTATAATTTCTGGCGGGAAATGAGAGTTCTTCAAAAGCTGGATCACATTATGATATTCGAGGCGGATCTGGTCGATCTCCTTGTATTTTTGCTCCACTACCTCTTCCAGATTGTTGTGATCAAGAAAATGTTGGGTGGTATCGGTGGAAATATACCAAGTTTTGGGGAATTTTAAATTGGCTAGGATCTCAGAATGCTCGCCCGGTTTGGTCAATATTTTCTGGGCCAGAAACAAGCCGGCGCTTTTTCCGCCCAACCTTCCGTAGCCGTTGAGCGGGTAAATGATCTTTTGAATCAGGTCGTAAAAATGACGCACCTCGATATGGTTTTTGGCGACGGTGATGAATTCCAATTGATCTGAAAAAAATCGACGGATCAGTGAGACACGCAGCCCTTTTTCCGTTGGTTCTGAAAGGTCATAATTGCCCCCGGTTATGTAGTGGAACTGGGTAATGACGTTGATGATTTCCGCCAAGGGCAGGTCGATATTGTTGATGGTTCGTATCAGAAAACTGGCCTTTTCCTCCTGGATCCATTTTTGCAGGCGGGCAAGTATTTCCTGGTCGCTGAGATACTTGGCGGCGATTTTAAAAGTTTCGTCCCCCAGGGCCAGAGTTTCCAGATGCGATTTCTTTTGACTGGGCCGGTTAACATCGTCGCTCATTTCGGTCTGGCTTGTGACCTGATCCTTGCTCAGTGATTTCAGCAGTTCCTTGGCTTCCTTTACGCCGTTCCAAAAAAGGTAGTAGATCATTTTCCGGCCCAGGTGGAAATAAAGGTTCTGGTCGGTATTGCGCAGCAGGTCGATGATCACCATCCACTCTTTCTTGTTTTTTTCACTGAGGTCTTTTTTTGCCGTTTGCCATTCCTTGGATACCTGTTCCAGTTTCAAATGCAGGATGGTGCGGCCGATGCGCTCAGCGATGGTGTTGAGCAGTTTGTGTTCCTCTTTGAGGAAATAACTGTTTTCTGTTTGCGGGACTTCCTTGGTATAGGAAACCTCTATGCTGCCGATGGTTTTGTCTTCGATTTTGATGGGGGCACTTTGAGTTCGAGTAGAAGGCTGAAAATCCTGACTTTGATAGGTTTTGCCATCACAAATTATTTTGACCTGGCAAATATCGGGAAATTGGTATCCGGACGGGATGGTTTGGATGAGATAGGTGAAGATCTCATCCAGGGGCAAGTGGGTTTTGGTCAGGAGCTCTTCGACTTGGTATAAGCAATTCAATTCCTTGGCCCTTTCCCGCATTTCGTGAAGCAATTTGTCGATCGAATTTTGCTGACCGGCCATTTTATTTGCCTCCATTTCCCCAAAAAAAACAAGGGATGCTCTTAAAACACCCCTTGCTTACGTGAAAACTAAATTAAACCCAGCCTCTCAGCTTGCATGCTTCGGCGACGCGGGAAACGGCGATCATGTAAGCGGCATCGCGCATGAAAACTTTTTTCTTCACAGCCAAGCCATACACCGCATGGAAAGCCGAGGTCATGATATTGTCCAGTTTGCTCAGAACTTCTTCCTTGGTCCAGAAGTAGTTCATATTGCACTGCACCTGCTCAAAATAGCTGCAGGTGACCCCGCCGGCATTGGCCAGGAAATCGGGTATGACAAAAATATTTCTTTTCTCTAACACCTGGTCGGCTTCGGGAGTGGTCGGGCCGTTGGCCCCTTCGGCGATTATTTTCACTTTGGCGGAAATTCTTTCGACGGTTTCGGTATTGATCTGGTTCTCAAGGGCCGATGGGATCAGAATGTCGACTTCCTGCTGAATCCAGGCCTCGGCGTCGGCCACTTCGTAGCCCAGCTCCTTGGCTTTGCCCCTGTCGATGCCGCCGAACTTGTCGGTGATGCTGAGCAACTGCTCAAGATCGATGCCGCTTTTTTTTATGAATGAATAGGACTTGTTTTCCTTCTGGTCCCAGCAGGAAACGCAAACCGCTTTGCCGCCGTATTCCTGGTACAGCTTGACGGCGTATTGCGAAACATTGCCGAATCCCTGGAAAGAGGCGCTGGTGGTCTTGATGTCCATGCCCAATTCATTCAGGGCTTCGCGCAGGGTATAGATGACGCCGAACCCGGTGGCTTCGGTGCGGCCCAGAGAGCCGCCCATGCCGACCGGCTTGCCGGTGATGAAACCGGGATATTTGGCTCCGGTAAGTCTTTCATATTCGTCCATCATCCAGATCATATGCTGGGCATTTGTCATGACATCGGGAGCCGGGATATCCAGCAGCGGGCCGACATTGCGGGCGATTTGCCTGACCCAGCCACGGCAGATCTGCTCCTGCTCGCGCATGGACAGGTTGTGGGGATCGCAAATGACCCCGCCCTTGCCGCCGCCGAGCGGAATGTCGACCACGGCGCATTTCCATGTCATCCAGGTGGCCAGGGCTTTGACCGTATCAATGGTCTCCTGGGGGTGGAAGCGGATGCCGCCCTTGCAGGGGCCGCGGGAATCGTTATGCTGCACGCGAAAGCCCTGAAAGACTTTTACGGTACCGTCATCCATCTTGACCGGGATGGAAAAGTGGTATTCTCTCAGCGGGGTTCTCAACAGGTCCCTGGTTGCCTGATCAAGGTCCAGTTTCTCGGCAACATTATCGAATTGTTGCTGTGCCATTTTGAAAGCATTGAATGATTTGTCAGCCATAGCGCATACCTCCTATTTTGTAGTGACTTTGGCTAAACCGTATTTTATCACGTTTGGCCGATTCTTGTAAATAGTTTACTTTGTAACAATTTAATTTTAATGGTGCCCTGCATCACCTTTGGCCGCCTTCAGCTGAACCCGAATTTTTCTTTTTTAAAATCAATATGCACGGTTGAATTGGGCAGCAGGCGGCCTTCCAGGATCATGATGGAAAGCTTGTCCTGGATCTCCTGCTGGATGACACGGCGCAAGGGCCTGGCGCCCAGCGAGGGGTGAAATCCGATCTCGGCCAGCCGGGCCAGGGCCGGCGGCGAAATGGTCATGACGATCTTTTGCGCGGCCAGCAGCCGGCGCAGGTGTTCGATCTGCAGTTTGGCGATCTCCTGGATGTTCTCGGGCGTCAGGGACTTGAAGGTGATGATCTCGTCGATGCGGTTCAAAAATTCCGGTTTGAAATATTGAAAAAGCAATTCATTCAATTTGCTCTTCATGTCCTGGTAATCTCTATTCTCCTGGATGATCTCCGATCCCAGGTTTGAGGTCATGATGATGATGGTATTGGTGAAATTGACGGTTTTGCCCTTGCCGTCGGTCAGCCGTCCGTCCTCCAGTATCTGCAGCAGGATATTGAACACATCGCTGTGCGCTTTTTCGATCTCGTCGAGCAGGATCAGGGAATAAGGCCTTCTTTTGATCGTTTCGGTCAATTGCCCGCCTTCATCATAGCCAACGTATCCGGGCGGTGAGCCGATCAATTTGGCCACAGAATGCTTTTCTATGTATTCGGACATGTCGATGCGCACCATGGCCTTTTCGCTGTTAAAGATAAAATCGCTCAACGTTTTGGCCAGTTCGGTCTTGCCCACTCCGGTCGGTCCCAGGAAAATAAATGAACCAAGGGGGCGGTGCGGGTCCTGCAGTCCGGCCCTGGAGCGGCGCAATATGCGTGAAACCGCTCCCACGGCCTCATCCTGGCCGACCACCCGCTTTTTCAATATGGTTTCCATTTCGAGCAGCTTCTGCTTCTCGCCGCCCAGCAGCTTGCTGACCGGAATGCCCGTCCACTTTGAGACGACTTCGGCTATATCCTCTTCGGTGATCTCCTCGGTCAGGATCTTTTTCTCCTTTTGCAGCAAAGAAAGCTTTTTTTGGACCGTCTCGCTTTCCTTGCCGTTTTCGGGCAGTTTTCCGTACTGGATCTGCGAAGCAAGTTCGTAATCGTTGCGCCTTTCGGCGTCCTGCTGCTGAAGACGAAGCTTGTCGGCTTGCTCTTTCAGGTCGCGCAGCCGGTGCAGCAGGTCTTTTTCCTTTTGCCAATGGCTGCGTATCTTGTCACGATTGATCTTCAGCGAATCGAGGTCGTCCAGCAACGCCTGCAATTTTTCTTTTGCATCCCGGCTGCCCTCTTTTTTCAGGGCCTGGCGCTCGATTTCCAGTTGGGTGATCCGGCGTTCCAATTCATCCAGTTCTTCGGGAAGCGAATCCATTTCGATGCGCAGTTTGGCCGAGGATTCGTCTATAAGGTCAATGGCCTTGTCGGGGAGGAAACGGTCGGTGATATAGCGATGGGACAGGGTGGCCGCGGCGATCAGGGCTGCGTCGGTGATCTTGATGCCGTGGTGAATTTCGTACTTTTCCTTCAGCCCCCTGAGTATGGAAATGGTTTCCTCCACAGTGGGTTCCTTGATCAACACCGGCTGGAAGCGCCTTTCCAGGGCCGGGTCCTTTTCAATATATTTTTTGTATTCGTTCAGGGTGGTGGCGCCGATCGCCCTTAACTGGCCGCGGGCCAGAGCAGGTTTGAGCATATTGGATGCGTCTACGGACCCTTCCGCTGCCCCGGCACCGACAATAGTATGCAATTCATCGATAAAAAGGATGATTTGCCCATCCGACTCGGTTACTTCTTTAATCACGGCTTTCAAGCGCTCTTCGAATTCACCGCGGTACTTGGCTCCGGCCAGAAGCGAACCGATTTCCAAGGTGATTATTTTTTTATCTTTTAGCATTTCCGGAACGTCGCCCTGTACAATCCGCAAAGCCAATCCTTCGGCAATGGCTGTTTTGCCCACTCCGGCTTCACCGATTAAAAGCGGATTGTTCTTGGTGCGACGTACCAGCACCTGCATCACGCGGCGGATCTCTTCGTCGCGTCCGATGACAGGGTCCAACTTCCCTTCCTGTGCCAGCTGCACCAGATCGCGGCCGTAACGCTTCAAGGCCTGGAACTTCTCTTCCGGACTGGGATCGGTTATGGTCTGGGTGCCGCGGATTTCCATCAGGGCATTCAAAAAAACATCTTTGTTGATCCCGAACCGGTTCAGGATCCTGGCGGCGGCCTCGTCAAGTTCCATGATCGCCAGGATCAGGTGTTCACTCGATACATATTCGTCACGGAAGCGTTTTGCAATGGGAGCGGCCTGGGCAATGACTTTTTTCATGGCTTTGTTCAGATAGGATTCGCCGCCCTGGACCTTGGGCAGGGAATTCAATTCCATGTTGATGGCGGCAGTGAGCTTGGCAATGTCCACACCGATTTTTTTTATGGTTTCGCTGACCATGTTTTCAGGAACGGCCAGAATGCTTTGGGTCAAATGCAGCGGTGTGATCTCCTGGTTGCCGAGCTCAGAAGCGAGTTGGAAGCTGTCCTGGATGGCCTGATTGGCTTTTAAAGTGAACTGCTCATTGTTCATGCGTGCCTCCCTGCTGCTTCAATTATATACAAATTCCGGCCCACTTGAAAACTTTCGACTTTTAATTCTTTGACAATTTATTTTCAACATACTATGATTGAATGCTTTCATTTGAGGAGGAAAAAAATGACGCGACATGCTTTGCTCGGATGGCTCCTTGTTTTTTTATTTGTCACTCCGGTTGTGGCCGGAACCCTGGCCGGGGTCACACTTCCCGATACTCTGGATGTAAATGGCCAGCAGTTGGTCCTCAACGGCCTGGCCTTGCGTAAAAAAGTCATATTCAAGGTTTATGTGGCCGGGCTTTATCTGCCGGCCAAAGAAAGCAGCAGTGAAAAGATCCTGGCGGCCGATGGACCGCGCTGTACGGTCATGCATTTTGTGCGCAGCGTGGACGCCGGCAAGATCAACGAGGCCTGGTTTGACGGCTTGAAAGCAAACACTCCAGACCATTCGCAGGAATTGAAAAAACAGTTCGATACCCTGGCCACTTTGATGGAAGATATGAAAGATGGCGAAAAACTTGTTTTCACCTATCGGCCCGAAGTCGGGACTGAAGTCAAGGTGAAAGAGAAAATCAAGGGGACATTGGGTGACAAGGCCTTTGCCGATGCCCTTTTTTCCTGCTGGATCGGCAAGGAGCCGGGGCCCGGTGAGAAATTCAAAAAAGGACTTTTGGGAATATAATCCTGGCTGCTCACGGTTCGTGATTTGTGAAAACCGATAGCTCTGACAGGGGTTCGCTTTACCAGGAAAAAAAACCTCGGCCAGCCTGGTTCCCTGGAGCCTTTTTCGTATTACTTCTGATTTTACTGTTGCTTATCCACTTTTTGAATTTGTTTTTGCATTGGACAGTGATCAGGAAGGAACTGGCCGGTGGGCCTGCTTTTCAAACTCCAGAATACACCTTTATCGGGTTTTCCCTTTTCAATCAAAATAAAATCGCGGCCGTGCAGCTTTTGCGAAATTCCGCTCCATCCGGGCGGATTTTTGCTTTTTTTGATTGTCTGCATCCGACGATTTTTATGATTTGGAACAATAGTCAAAAGGAAGATTTTGTCGATTTGGGTCCGGTGGTAGTGGCCGTGCCGCCCGGGGCCAGCCGCGTAACTTTTTTCCCGGGTTCGGTATTTTTGCTGAGGCAAGGCCGGAAAACTGCGGTCAAGTATTTCGGCGATGCCATCGTCGGCCGGGTTTGGCATGATTTTTTGGTTAAAAAAATCCGCAAGGGGAATGAAACGCCGTTACCAGGTTCCTTCGTGGTGAAGTCGCCGCAAGCATCGCCCCACCTGAAAATTCCTTATTTGATCTACTTTTTTCTGCCGCTTGTGCTGATCGCTGCCGCCGTTATCCGCTTTGGACCGGTCATGCTTGCAGCCTTTTTGTATTATGTCGAAATGTTTTTCCTTTTTGACTATCAGAACTTGTTTGTAAATGTTCCATTCGGCTGGTTTTTTAAAGTTGTGAATTTTGAAATTTCCGAAGCTTCAACCAGATTTTTTGCCGCCGGGCTGGCCATTGTTTTTTTTGCCGGCACGATTCTTGGATTTTGGCATTGGCAGAAGCGGCAGGTTTCTCCTTGGCAAAAAAGAATCCTGTTGTTTTTTATTCTATTACCGCTGGTTTTGTATTTTTAAGGTTTCGATCGGTCAGCGATCAGGATTTTTTCTTTTTTAGCATGGCAATAACCTGCTTGACCTGCTGCAGTTGGCTGAGCGGCGCGATCAAAATGCCGTTTTCGGTATTGATCACGGCGATTTTGTCAAGGCCGATAACTGCCACGGGCTTGTCAATATCGGAAAAAATCAGCGAATTGCGGGTGTCAATGGCAAGAGTGCGGCCGCGGCACACATTTTTTTCATGGTCTTTTTTATTCATGTCATAGACCGAGGACCAGGAGCCGACATCGTTCCAGGAAAAAGCGGCCTTGAACATGACCACTTCCTTGAGCTTTTCCATCAGTGCGTAATCGATGGATTCCGGCTTGACCGCTTTGTAGATTTTTTCGAAAAGCGTGCTATTGGCGTAAGCTTTTTCCAGCTTTTCGTACTGAACGCTATAGTATGCGGCGTATTTCTTTAAAAATTCCCTGAAAAACGCCAGTTTATAGATAAACATGCCTGAATTCCAGAAGAAATTCCCGCTTTTCATATATTTCAGCGCTGTTTTGTGATCGGGCTTCTCTTTGAATTGTTTGATCGGGAAAAAGCCGGTTGGTTTGACCTTATCTGCAGAAAACTGGATATAGCCGTAGCCTGTGTGGGGCTCGGAGGGTTTGATGCCGGCCGTGACGACGCAGCGGTTTTGAGCATAATGGAGCGCGGCGGTCAACTGCCTGGCAAAGATCCGATCATCGGCGATGAAATGGTCGGCGGGCACCACCAACAGGTTGGCGTCAGGGTCGATTCGCGACAGGTAGATATTGGTCTGGATCAGCGCCGGCGCCGTGTTGCGCGGGGCCGGCTCGGCGATGAAATTGCGCCGGGAAAACCCCGGCAGGCAGGCGCGCACCGCCGGCAGGTATTTGCCGTCGGCAATCACGAAAATATTCTTTTTGGCGATAAATTTCAACAAGCGTTCGTATGTCTGGGTGATCAGCGGCTCGTCGCCCACCACGGTCAAAAATTGCTTGGGTTTTTCAGAAGTGCTCCAGGGCCAGAAGCGCGTCCCCTGTCCGCCGGCCATGATCAGGGCGAAGTGATTGTTTTTCATGGCTGTAAATTATCATACCCTGCTTTCAAAAACAATTTCCAGGGCTGTTAGGTAAAATTGGGCTTGCCTGAGCTAAGCGCCTGTGGTAATTTTAAGCGCTTGCCATCCGAATATTTTTTTTGTGGAGGGCGGATGATAAATAAAATTGAAAAACCGACGGTAATCAAGGCGGCCGGGGACAAGAAAAAGATCATCGAGGAATATTTTGGCCGGGTGAACTCGGGTGATACTCAGGCCAGTATCGCCGTGATGCACAGTCCTTCGGGCTGGATCGAGCCCGGGCAGACTCCTGATTTCGACGAATACACGGTTGTTTTAAAAGGCATGCTGCAGGTGAAAACCCGGGATGGGCTTCATGATGTCCGGGCCGGAGAAGCGATCATGGTTTCCCGCCATGAATGGGTGCAATACGGGTCTCCGGGGCCTGAAGGGGCAGAATATGTCGCGGTTTGCCTGCCCGCCTTTTCGCCGGACATCGTTCATCGTGATGGCGGCTGAGCCAATAGTTTTGGTGTCGTGCGGCCGGGAATTATTTAAAAAAATTGCCGATCACCCTGAGGATTTTTGCATAAAGAACCGGGTTGGCCGCCAGGACCGAGCTGGTTTGCACTGTCAATTCCCTGCCGGCAAAATCACCGGACAGCCCGCCGGCTTCTGCGACCAGTAGTTTCCCGGCCATGAAATCCCAGGGCAGCAAATGGGCTTCCCAGAAAAAATCATAGCGTCCGCAGGCCGTGTAAGCCAGATCGAGGGCGGCCGACCCGCAGCGGCGCATATCCTTGCACTGGGAAAGCAGGCAGCGGAAAGTCTCTGTGTATGCGTCCAGGAACCGGGGAGTTTTAAAGGGAAATCCGGTTGCTCCCAGAGCTGAACTTAATTTTGCCACCCTGTTGACAGCGATCGATTTGCCATTCAAGAAGGCGCCCTGGCCGGCAAAGGCGTGAAAACATTCTTTGGACAATGGATTGTATATTAAGGAGAAGATAATTTTTCCATTTTCTTGCAAAGCCAAGGAAACAGCAAAATGGGGGATGCCGTGAATGAAATTGGTAGTGCCGTCCAGGGGATCGATGATCCAGAGATATTCGCTGGCTTTGGCCGAATAGCCGCTTTCTTCCGCCAGGATGCGATGATCGGGGAAATTTTGCTTTATGGCATTTTTGATGATCGCCTCGGCCTCCCTGTCGACGCGGGTGACAAAATCATTTTTGCCTTTGGCCTGGATGTCCGCTGCGGGAACATTTCGGAAATCACGGCAGATCAGGTCCCCGGCCTCGCGGGCAGCCCGCAAAGCGATTTTTAACAATTGATTCAATATGTCTCCTATTAAAAAGCAGTGCCAAGATAACAGATTGCCCTGGTGATTTCAACTCGCTCTCTTCATGATTGTGGTAAAAAAAGGAATAAAATAAAATGTAAACGAGCATTTTAACCGCCCTTGATTCAATTGCCATGGTTGTTTATTCCCCCGGATTAGCCATTAATGTGCCTTGACATCCGTTGAAAGGTTTCCATTGATAAAGGTATGAAGATGTGTTATTAGCTTTAAAATAAAAGTAATGCTTATATTGAAAAAAATTATTATTGCACTATTTCTCATGCTTCTGGCCGCTTTTGTACTTGTTATCTTATTTCCAAGGCAGACTTCTGACCAAGCAAATTTAAATGTCGTTTTAATAACACTCGATACCACAAGACCGGACCATTTGGGATATAATGGCTATAATAATACGAAAACGACAAATATCGACCAACTGGCAAAACAGGGCGTTGTTTTTAATCAAGCCATAGCTCCCATTCCGATTACTTTGCCATCTCACTGCTCAATCCTAACGGGCTTAGATGTTTTTTCTCATGGGCTCAGGGACAATGGAACTTTCTATGTAAGAAAAAATATCACAACCCTGGCGGAAATCCTGAAAAAAAATGGCTATAAAACAGCTGCAGTTATTGCATCGTTTGTCCTTGACCGCAGATTCAAACTGAACCAGGGCTTCGATTCCTATAAAGATGAACTTGATATTGATTCAGACAATAAAAACAGAAAGGTAGCCACCTGGCAGGGGCATGCGTACAATAGATTCGAGAGACCTGCCGGTGAGGTAAGCCGCATTGCAATCGATTGGCTTGAAAAAAATTACGCAGAAAAATTTTTCCTCTGGCTTCATTTTTACGATCCACATCAGCCATACGATCCACCCCCACAGTATAAATCCAGGTCCGGAAAAGAACCCCGTGAGTTATATGATGGCGAGATCACGTATATGGATCACGAACTTGGGAAATTCATCGAAAAACTCAAAGAAAAAAACCTTATGGCTAAAACACTAATAGTTGTTGTTAGCGATCACGGGGAAGCTTTAGGAGAGCACGACAACTTCATCGGCCACGGTTTTTTTACTTATGAAGAAGAGATTAAATCCGCTCTGATTTTTGCTTTACCCGATTTCTTTCCAGAGGTCAAAAAAATAAATGACATGGTGAGCGTAACAGCTGTAACTCCAACCATTCTTGACATCCTGGGAATAAAAGTAAACATTAAGTTTGACTCAAAAAGCCTTTATCCACAAATGATTGGTAATGGAAAAGGAAACCAAAACGAGTTGTATTGCGAAACGATAATGCCGGAACTGCGATTTGGGAAACCGGCAGTTCATGCGTTGCGAACAGAAAAATTCAAAATCGTATTTATACCAAAGCTTCGGTCAGTTTTGCTTTATGACCTTGATGCAGATCCCGGCGAAAACAATAATATTTTCAATAGATTGAACAAATCGCATAGAGCAATGCTAAGCAAATTGCTTTTATACATAAAAAAAATGAAAGCAATAGAAAACTTCCCCACCAAAAAAATGGACAAGGAAACCAGGGAAAAGTTAAGATCTCTGGGATACATCAATTAACAATAAAAGGTGCGACTCATAATTAATATGTTATATTGGAAATTTTTTTCTGGAGGAATTTACTGAACTGGAATCAATTGCTCAAATCGCTTCTTGAAAAAACAGCTATGAAGATTATTTTGAGATAATTTCTACAATCATTCATATTAATTGTGATATGGGAGGCTTTAAAATGAAAAAATCATTGGTTCCAGTCATTTTTATTTTATTTCTGGTTGGATTTCAACTCCAGGCTTTGGCAGAAGATAACAACTTAAGGGTAACGCTTAATGTCAATGCCTATGGTCGATCGGTCAGTGTTTCATTGAATGGAATTGAAATAAAAAAGGTAAGCGGAGGTCTTGCCCAGGCCATCCAGCTTTACCACAAAAAGCATCCACTTATTAAGGATGCACCGGAAGATTTTAAAGATAATTTTTGCCTCAAGCAGGGAAAAAACACGATAAAAATCATTCACAATTTAAAAAAGGGAGAAACCCCTATGACACTGGATATTTCCATCCAGGCCATCGGTTATACAATTCCTCTGTTGCAATACATCCAGAACCCCGATGTGAATACCGGAGAAACCTCCGGCACTTTTGAACTCTATTCCCAGCAACCAGAAGGATTTAAAACCATGATTCTAAAATAGCAGAAACAATTCCTGGAACGCCATACTTATTGAACGGCACTCCGTTTCTGTCCTGCTCGCTGGATCAAGGAAGCCAATTGCCATTCTCCTTCTCCGGAGTCAAACACAGGCTTATCAATTTCAAATCGAAACTCCGCCATGCTGTTGAAATGCGCTCCGGATATAATATAATGGCCTTATGTCCAGAAAAATTGCCGTTGTGGTGCAGCGCTACGGATTGGAGATCAATGGCGGCGCCGAATACCACGCCCGGTTGATCGCAGAAAAGTTAAGCAAATATTTTACGGTCGAGGTGTTCACCACAACGGCTTGCGATTATGTCACCTGGGACCATCATTACAGCGGCGGGCAGGAATTATTGAACGGGATCAGGGTCAATCGTTTCCGGGTGAGGAAACCGAGGGATCCGGAAACCTTCGGCAGAATCCAGCGCCACATTTTTGAAGAGGAGCATGTTCTGGAAGATGAATTGAGCTGGCTTGAGGAGGAAGGGCCGCTGGTTCCGGAATTGCTCCAAGTGCTTGAAAAAAGGGAGAAGGAATTCGCTTATTTCATATTTTTTTCCTACCGTTATTACCATTCCTATTACGGAGTAAGCAAATTCCGCCGTAAAGCCATTCTGGTTCCTACGGCCGAGCACGATCAGGTGGTCTACCTCAGTTTGTTCAAGGATTTTTTCAACCTGCCGGCGGCGATCATTTACAATTCCCCGGAGGAAAAGGAGTTGATCAACCGCATCTCAGGGAACGCGGCGCTATGCGGGGACGTGATTGGTGTCGGCTCCGAGATTCCCGAGCGCTTTGATCCGCGAGGGACGCTGGCACGACTGGGCATCCAGGGTGACTATTTTGTTTATATCGGCCGCCTGGATGAAAACAAAGGTGTGCCCGAATTGTTCGCTTTTTATCTGCGGCTGTTGGCCGAGAGCAAAATCGCCTTGAAATTGCTATTGATAGGCAAAAGCTATATTCCCATCCCGGAGCATGAGAATATCGTCCACATCGGTTTCCAGGAAAACAAGGAAAAATTCGACCTGTTGCAGGGCGCGAATTTCTTGATCATGCCCTCGCAGTTTGAATCGCTTTCCATGGTTGCCCTGGAGGCCTGGGCGCTCGGAAAACCGGTTCTGGCCAACGGCAGGACCGAAGTGCTGCGCGGACAGTGTCAGCGCAGCCAGGGTGGATTGTGGTATGGCAATTATGATGAATTCAAGGAAGCTCTTTTCATTCTGCAGGCCGACGGAGATTTGCGGAAACGCCTGGGAGCCAACGGCAAAAAATATTTCCTGGAAAATTATTCCTGGGAGACCATTGAGGACAAATATTTGAAAATCATTGCCGCTCTGGATCAAAGGCAGTGAATCGGGGAAAGCAAGCCAAAGGTTTTTTAAGGCTTCAGCAAGTACTTTTTGATTTTTGCCAATAAAGTGACCCGGGATATCCCCAGTATCTTGGCCGCCTGGGTTTTATTTCCCTTGGTATGTTGAAGCACGTTTTTGATCTGATCTTTTTCGATCTCGCTTAAAGCCTTCAAGGGCAAACCCGTGGCCGCATCTTCCTTGAAATTGGAATTTTCCAAAAAGTAGTGGGGCAGCGATTTTTTATGCAATTCGTTTCCGCTTTCAATTATGATGGCACTATTGATGATGTTCATCAGTTCGCGGACGTTGCCCGGATAATCGTACTGGTTCAGCAAACGCATGGCCGCTTCTGAAATTCTCTGGATATTTTTCTGATTCTGCTCATTGAACTTTTTTAAAAAGTGCTGGCAAAGAAGCGGGATATCGCCTTTTCTTTCCCGCAGCGGGATCAGGTAAACCGAACTCATGTTCAGGCGATAAAACAGATCTTTGCGGAAATTTCCCTTTTTCATCTCGCTCAACAGATCCTTGTTGGTGGCGGCAAGGATACGGACATCGACTTTTTGATTCTTGGTCGAACCCAGCCTGAAAAATTCACCTTCCTGAAGGACCCTCAGCAACTTTACCTGAATCGGCAACGCCAATTCGCCGATTTCGTCAAGAAAAAGAGTGCCCTTGTCCGCCTCTTCCAGGAATCCTTTTTTGGCAGAACTGGCACCAGTGAAAGCGCCTTTGTTGTGGCCAAAGAATTCGGACGAAAAAAGTTCGTTGGCGAAAGTTCCGGCATTCACGGCGACAAAGTTTTCATTGCGGCGTTTGCTGATTTGATGTATGGCCTTGGCGATCAGCTCCTTGCCGCTGCCGCTTTCGCCCCAGATCAGGATGCTGTTATCAGGCTGGGCCATTTTTTCAACCATTTGGAAAACTCTGATCATTTCTTCATTCTGGGTAATGATATCCTTGAAAACGTCCTTGAATTGCAAGTGTTCCCTGGAAACCTCTATTTCCGCTTCCATGGCGCTATTGTCCCTGCGGCTTTCCAGGAGAGTTTTTATGATCTTCAGCAATTGGTCATTGTCAACCGGTTTGGTCAGATAGTCGAAAGCGCCGAGTTTCATTGCCGAAACTGCCAGCTCTACATCTTCCACCCCGGTCAAGACGATGGTTTCGATGTCAATGTTTTTTTCCTTGATATGCTTCAAAATGTCCAATCCGCTCACGTCGGGCATGTCCATATCCAGAAGCAGCAGATCATAGTTGTTTTTCAATTCATGAAAAGCTTTGGAGCTGTTAACGAGCGTGGAAACCTCGTATGCCCCGGTCTGCAGCAGCATGATGTTCAGGTAGTTCAAAACCGCCTGATCGTCGTCTATGGCCAGGATTTTCTTCATGGGGCTTCCTTTTGCGAGACCGGTATGAATATTGAAAAGGTGGTGCCCGAGTCCAATTTGCTTTCCACTTCGATCCGGCCCTTGTGTTCTTTGATTATTCCATAGGCGATGGACAGACCGAGTCCGGTCCCGCCTTGGTTTCTTTTGGTTGTAAAAAAAGGATCGAAGATCTGCTTCAGGGTTTTTCCGTCAATGCCTTTGCCGTCATCGCTGATTTTCAGCAAGGCTTCATTCTCCTTTTCCAAAAATACTGTCGAGATCTCAATGGCCCCCATTTTTTTTTCGATGGCCTGCGAGGCGTTGATCAGGATATTGACGACCACCTGCTCCAGGCGTTGGGAATTACCTTTAACCTTCGGGATATTCCCGTTCAGCGCAAGATTGACTTTGGCTTTTCTGCCGATCTGATTGGCAACAAGACGCAGGCAGTTTTGAATGATATCATTGAGGTCCACCTCATCGTTCAATACGCCGTCATCCCTTTTGGCAAACTTGCGCAACCCTTCCACGATCGTCTTGATGCGATTGGTGCCCTGAGCCATATCATCCAATAAAATCAGGATGTTGCTTTTAAAAACGTCATAATTCAAGCGCGCGATCTGCAGGGTTTTTTCGTTCCGGAAATATTCATCTAAAATTGGCAAAATGTCTTTCATCGCTTCCTGGATGATCAACACATTGCCGCGAATAAAGGTGTTGGGGTTGTTGATTTCATGGGCGATACCCGAGACCAGCTGCCCGAGCGAGGCCAGTTTGTCGGTTTGCATCAGTTGTATTTCCATGTTTTTCTGCTTGGTGATCAGGCGGGAGAACTCCAACACGCCCTCGACTTCACCATGTTCATCAAAAATAGGGTAAGCCTGCAGCAGGTAATAATCTTCTCCGTATTTTTGCTCCAGAGTGATCGACTTTTTCTGCTGAAAAACCATTGCCCCCGGGCAACTGTCGCAGGGCCGCGACAAGTTGAAGATTTTTTTGTGGCATTTGCCGCTGTGGGTCCCCTCCTTGCGGTTGGCCATCTTGATATTGAAGTCCCGGTCTATCATGACCACCTGGTCGGTTATGGCGTCAAAGAGCGTCTGTAGCTTGTTCCGGCTTTCCTTCAGCTTGTCGGTCAGCGAAACCAGTTCCTTGTTCTTATTGACCAGAAGGTCCTTCTGCTTTTCCAGGTCGGACGTTCTGGTCTGGACGATCCTTTCAAGGTTTTCGTTTTGCCGGATCAACTCATGTTCCAATTCCTTGCGTAGGCGGATGTCCTTGTAGACCTCCTCGATGCAGCGCCGCCCGTCAAACTCAACGAAAATGAACGAGCCAATGACCGGGCACTGCTTGCCCCTGGAATCGATCAAACTCATCTCCATCCCTTCCAAGAATCCTTTTTCCTTAAGTTTCTTGAAAATGAACGGCCGGATGCGGGGAATATTGGCGTACAATTTGTCCCGGACGAAGTTGAGTTGGACCGACCCGTCCTCGGGGTAATGCAGCATGCGATAAAAGGCGCGGTTGGCCTTCAGGATGTCCCCGTTCAGCTCGGAAATAACGATGCCGTCGGGGGCGTTTTCGAAAAGGTCCTCGAAACGCTTTTTGGATTTCTCCAACTCCGTGGTCTTGGCCTTGACCAGCCCTTTCAGGTTGCCTACGTACTTTTGCAGTTCCAGCTGCAATTCATGCTTTTCAACAGCTTTGGAGATCATGTGGCCGATTTCCTTGATGAGTTTTTTTTCTTCCTCGAGAAAATCGCCTTCCTTCAAATAACCGATCTTGACGCAACCCCTGGTCTTGCCGTTGACCACGATATCGGACTGGAGCGAAGCCTTGATATTTTCGCAGGATATGGTTCCGGGAGTAAATTGGCTTTGGTCCAGGATGATGGCCGCACACGCCATCTCGGGATATTGAAACCCCTTGACCAGATTTGCCGCAGAATTTTCCAATATTTGTTCCAGGTTCTTTCCGGACTCGATCTGGGAACTGATGATATACAGGCATTCAAGTTCCTTGATCCTTTCCTTAAGATCGTATTCGAGCTTTCGGGCGCATTCAATGCATTCTTTGCGCTGGATGTTTTTTTTCACTTGGCAACCTTATTAATGCAGCTTGAACATTATACCACCAGTTTGTTCTTAATTTTAGTTTGGATATAGTCTTCACTGGCGAGCAATGGTTGCTTCTCCTGGTTGCAGGTGGCGATCTCGATGGTTAGCGGCAGGAATTTTCCTTTGCCGTTGGCAGTAGGGAAGTTTTCCCGGAACAGATTTTTCCCCCAGAAACCGCCCATTTCAACATTTTGGTAAAACGGGTTGGCTTGCTGGATCTCTTTGAAAACGTCATTTGTGCTTGTAAATTGCATGGCTTGCGTTGTTTTTTCAGCCAGGCGGCAAATAATCTCCCAGTTGGCCATCCCGCTTTTGGGAGGAAATATCGCCTGGCTGTGCTGCAAACGGCGGTCGCAAGCGGTAAAAGTCCCTGAACTCTCCAGTGGGGTCGATGCCGGCAACACCACGTTGGCTTCTGATGCGCTGGCGCTCATAAAAAAATCAACAACCAGGGTGAATTCGACAGCGGCCAGCATCTTGCCTGCTGCAGTCGAGGCCAGGGGGTTTTCACCAAATATCAGCAGGGCCTTGATTTTGCCATGGCTGAACCTTTCCCCAAAATCAATCGGGTTGAGAATCTGATCTGGACCGATGTTCCACAATTTCTGGAAACGGCTGATAGCAGGATCGCCATGGCGGACGCCTCCGGGCAGGTAGCGGGGATCGGCGCCCATGTCCAGCAGCCCCTGGGAATTTGCGAATTCGCTGATCAGGATCAGGCCATTGCCTGGCTGGCCGGGTTTGCCCTGCTGCAACATCAGATTCCCAAGCGCTTTCAAGTCGTCCTTTGATTTTTCCAGACATTGATCCATGCCATACATCACTATTAAATTAGGCGTACCAGAGAGCATGGCCACGACTTGATCGAATTTTTCCGGATTGACCCCCGTGGTTTCGATGGTTTTTTTTCTGTCCAGCTTGGCGATCGAGGCCTGATAGCTGGGGAAATTTTCCGTGCGGCGGCTGATGAAGTCGCTGTCGATCATTTCTTTATGGATAAGTTCATTGGCGATGCCAGCCAGCAGGGCGGTGTTGGTTCCGCGCTTGGGATCAAGCCAGAGATCGGCGATCTTGCTGAGAGAATTTTCCGATGCACTGACGGCCACCAGGCGGGCGCCTTTTTTCATGGCTTCCTTGATTTTCAGCTCGGCAACCAGGTTATTTTCGGTCAGTTCGGCGTTCAAGACCATGATGATATCGGCGTTTTTTAATTCATCCATGGTGGTCGTGGAGACGGTCATGCCAAACATCTCATCCAGTGCGTCCAGATCACGGCCGTTGAACATATTGCTGAAGCTGCCGATCATGTTGGTCTTGAATCCGGCGCGCACCCATTTTTGCAGCAGATACAGTTCCTCGTTGGCCAGCCGTGGCGAGGCAAAAACGGCTATGGCTTCAGGACCGTATTTTTTACTGAGGGCACTTATTTTTTTTGCGGCATGAGCCAGCGCTTTTTCCCAGGAAGTTTCCTGCAACCCATTTTTGCCTTTCAGCATCGGTTTGAGCAGGCGCTGATCGTCCAGCATGTAGCGATAAGCGAAACGACCCTTGTGGCACAAATAGCCCTTGTTGTGGGAATCGCCGCTGTATCCCTCCGCGGAAAACACCTCCTGATCGAAAACCTTGTAATTCAAAACGCAACCGACCGAACAAAAATGGCAAATGGACGCGTGCTTTTTGCCGGCCCATGGCCCCGGTTTGACGAAGGGCAGATGCTCGGCAATGGCTCCGGTGGGACAGGCGGCAATGCAGTTGCCGCAGGATATGCAGTTGGTTTCCAGAAGCTTTTTTTCCATAGAGGGACGAACCACCGATTTGAAGCCGCGGTAGACAAAGCCCAGGGCAGAGACCTTCAGGATCTCCGAGCAGGTGCGCACGCAGCGACCACAAGCAATGCACTTATTGGGGTCCAGGGTAATAAAAGGATGGGTTTTGTCCACTGAGTACTTGCGCACTTCGCCGATGAATTTACTCAAGTCGATATTAAAATCTACAGCGTGCTTGCGTAGCGCGCATTCAAAATAAGCTGAACATCCGCATTCCAGGCAGCGGCGGGTTTCGTTTTTTGCCTGCTGGCCGCTGAAACCAAGTTCGACTTCTGCGAAGGTTTTCGCTCTTTTCCGGGCGGGAAGTTCGGGCATTTTTTCTTTAGCGATCTTGGCGAAATGGGAGAAATCGCTGTCGGGAATATCCCCGAAGATCTCCTTGCGGCTGATGAATTCCTTTTCTTTGCCCGAGGCTTGACCGGAGCGGACGTGGTGGTCAATGGCGTTGGCGGCGATCTTGCCATGGGCGATGGCGTCAATAGCCACGGCCGGTCCTGTGGCCATGTCTCCGCCGGTGAATACTCCCGGGAGTGACGTTTCAAATGTGTCTTGGCTGAATACCAGGGTATTGTACTTGGTGGATTGCAGCTGTGGATTTTTTTGCAGACCGCAAAGGTCCACGTCCTGGCCGATAGCCGATATGACGAAATCACAGGGCAGCTGGTATTCCGAGCCTGGTACTGGCACCGGACTGCGCCTGCCGCTGGCGTCCGCTTCGCCCAGCTCCATGCGGATGCAGGTCAGGGCTTTCAGCCGGTCGTTTTCCTGAATCAGCTCGGTGGGAGCGGACAGCAGGATCACGTCGCCGTTTTCATCCAGCGCCGCATCGATCTCCATGTGGTGGGCCGGCATTTCATTGCGTGTACGCCGGTACAACAGGGTTACTTTGTTAGCTCCCAGCCTCTTGGCGGAGCGGGCGGCGTCGATAGCAGTGTTGCCGCCGCCGACAACCACGACATTGCCGAATATCTCCGGCTTCTTTTCATTCTGGAGTTGCCAGAGAAAATCGATACCAGGGATCACGCCGGCGATCCGCTCTTCTCCAGGCAGGCGCATAAGCTTCGCTTTTTGGGCGCCGAATGCCAGGTAAATGGCTTCAAATCCCTGTTCTCTCAGGTCTTCAATGGTGAAATCATTGCCCAGAGCGGAATTGGTTTTTACGGTTATGCCCAGGTTGGTGATCCAATTGATCTCCTTGTCCAGCATTTTTTTTGGCAGGCGGTATTCGGGGATGCCATAGCGCAGCATGCCGCCGAGTTCCGGGGCCTTGTCGAACAGGGTGATCTCATAGCCTTTCAGAAGCAAATAATAAGCGCAGGTCAAACCTGCCGGCCCGCCGCCAACCACCGCCACTTTTTTGCCGTTTAGCGGCGCGGGCTGGGGTGTCCAGGGGTCTTCGATGTCGATGTCTGAAGCGAAGCGTTTCAAGTAGTCGATGCCCACGGTTTCATCCACCCGGTTGCGGCGGCAGGCCACTTCGCATTCGCGCACGCAGACCCGGCCGCAAACCAGCGGCAGGGGATTGGTTTCCTTGATCAGGCGTATGGCTTCCATGGGTTTGCCCAGGGCGAGCAGTGCGATATAACCCTGGACGTCCACGCCGGCCGGGCAAGTCTGCTGGCAGGGAGCCAAGCAGTCGGCGTAGTGGTTGGACAACAGCAGTTCCAGGGCGGTCTTTCTGGCCTCGTGGATACGCTGGTTGTCGGTATGGATGATCATCTTGTCGGCCACCGGGCTGGAACACGAGGGGATCAGTTTGCTGACCCCTTCGACCTCCACCACGCAAAGATAGCATGACCCGTAGGGCGGGAGTTTGGGGTCGTGGCACAAAGTGGGTATCTCGGCGAGCCGATTTTCCTGGATCACTTCCAAAATTGTCTGGTTTGGCCGGGCAATGATTTCCTTGCCGTCGATGGTGATTTTTACATTGTCCATGGCTGGGTTCCCCTTAATCCTTGCTGATAGCTTTAAAATTGCAGGCTTCGAAACATTTACCGCACTTGACACAGAGGGCCTGGTCGATCTTGTGAATCATCTTTTTTTCGCCGCTTATGGCCGCAGACGGACAAACCCTGGCGCAAAGGGTACAGCCGGTGCAGTTGTCTTCCAGAATGGAAAAAGTCAAAAGTGGGGCGCAACTGTGGGCCGGGCATTTTTTATCGCGGATATGAACCTCATATTCCTCACGGAAATATTTCAATGTGGTCAGAACGGGATTGGGTGCGGTCTGGCCCAGGCCGCAGATGGTGTTGTTGCGGATCTTGTCGGCCAGTCCCTCCAGAAGTTCAATGTCCCCTTCCCGGCCCCGGCCGTCGGTGATGCGTTCCAGAATTTCCAGCATGCGCTTGGTGCCGATGCGGCAAAAAGTGCATTTGCCGCAGCTTTCATCCTGGGTGAAGCGCAGGAAAAATTTAGCCATTTCCACCATGCAAGTGGTCTCATCCATGACCACCATTCCTCCTGAGCCCATGATCGCCCCGGTTTTATTGATCTGCTGGTAGTCGATCTGCAAGTTGCCCATGGTTGCCGGGATGCAGCCCCCGGAAGGTCCGCCCATTTGCACGGCCTTGAATTTCTTGCCGTCGTGAATACCGCCGCCGATATCGTAAATAATCTCGTCGATGGTCAGACCCATGGGGACTTCAACCAGACCGCCGCGGCTTATTTTCCCAGCCAGGGCGAAAACCTTTGTCCCCTTGCTATTTTCGGTGCCCATGGCCGCGAAGGCATCGGCGCCATTGACGATGATCCAGGGAATATTGGCCAGGGTCTCCACATTATTGATGTTGGTCGGTTTGTCCCACAAGCCCTTTTGGGCGGGAAAGGGCGGCCGGAAACGGGGCATACCGCGCTTGCCTTCGATCGAGGCGATAAGGGCGGTTTCCTCGCCGCAGACAAAAGCGCCGGCTCCCTCCTTGATCTTGATTTTCAGGTTCATTTTTGATCCAAAGATATCTTTTCCCAAAAAGCCTTTATCCATGGCTTTTTGAATGGAATGGTGCAAGCGTTTGACCGCCATGGGATATTCGGCGCGGACATATATGTACGCTTCGTCGGCACCGCACGCATAAGCGCAGACCATCATTCCCTCCAGCACTTGATGCGGGTCGCTTTCCAGGGTGCTGCGATCCATGAAAGCCCCGGGGTCACCTTCGTCGGCATTGCAGATAATATATTTTTTGTCACCCTCGGCCTGGCGGCAGAATCGCCATTTCAATCCGGTCAGGAATCCGGCCCCGCCGCGGCCGCGCAATCCGGACTTCAAAACAATATCAATAACCTGCTCGGGGGTGTATTCTTCTAATACTTTTTGAATAGCCTGATAGCCGCCGCTGGCAATGTATTCTTCGATGGAATTTGGGTCGATGATGCCGCAATTACGCAATACGATGCGTTTTTGCTTGGCGAAAAAAGTATCTTCGTCATCGGTTTTCAATCCCTTGACGATCCATTCTTCGATTGGTTTGTCCTGGAGGATCTGTTCTTCCAGTATCCTTTTGACTTTTTCCGGCGTGACATTGCCGTAAAAAAAATCATTGCCCTTTTCGTCGCTGATCTCCAGAAGGACTTCCTGGTAACAGTTGCCCATGCAGCCCGTTTCCAGCAAATTCACCGGGATTTTTTCTTTGGCGATTTGGCTTTTCAGGGCGGCATAGACCTTTTCCCCACCAGCCGAAACACCGCATGTGCCAAGCCCGACTTTGATGGTCTTCATGTAGCTTCTCCTTTTAGATTCAGGGAGTCTGTGGATTTTGGTCTTTTGCTTTGTATTCTTTCAGCAGTAGCTGGACTTTTTTGGGAGTCAAACGCCCGTATGTTTCATCGTTGATCATGATGACGGGCGAGAGAGAGCAGCAGCCGATGCAGGCTACTTTTTGCAGTGTGAACAATCCGTCCGGCGTTGTGTCGTTGCCCGTGATCTGCAGCTCGTCTTCGATGATTCCGGCGATTCGCTCCGAACCGTTGACATGGCAGGCGGTGCCGTCGCAGATCTTGATCAGATATTTGCCCAGGGGTTTGAGGCGGAACTGGGAGTAAAAAGTGATAACCCCATAAATTTCGGCGGCCGGGATGCCGACAATTTCGCTGATCTGGTCGATGGCGGCAAGCGGGATGTAACCGTAGGTGTCCTGGGCGGCCTGCAAAAGGGGGATCAGGGCTCCCTTTTCCCCTTCATAGTTCCACAGGTCGACCTTGAAGCCGGCCAGGCTGTTTTTTGTCTGTTGCGCATTCAGTTTGTCTTGGGCTTTCATGCCCCCATTATCTTATATTTTGTCCTATTTTTCAATAGAAAAATGCCGTAAAATGTCGATTGGTATGGAATCTTCGCTGGAATTTGGCGAATATTAAAAAGAAAGCGCAAATGGAATGACAAATATATGCGTGCTGCCGGGGCAATTTTTCATTGCAGAAAAAGGACCTCCGCCATCCCAAAAGATAAAGCAGAAAGGGAAAGGACTTGCCTTTCCCTTTCTGCTTTTGACTGCGGTGCTGCTTACATTTCAAATAGTTTGATGATCGGTGATTCCTTGATCCTAAGCACGCCATCGAGGGGTTTGATTTTATTTTGAATGTTGCGGTCGATCTCGGCAAAGCTGGCGCCCTGCATGAGCAAAACAATATCGTACTTCCCCTTGGTAAAGTCGCAGGAAACAACCTGTTCATTTACATACAGGGTGGGATAGATGTTTTCCAGTTTTTCCTTTTCGATCTCCAGGAACACGTATGAGGAAGCGCTTTTCCAGAAATTAGCGTTGTTGGCGGTTTCGGGATTTCCTTTTTCCCGGCCCAGGGCCTTGTCCACCGTGCCGATTATGTTGTTGACGCTTTCCGGTAAAAGGGGAGATTCCACGGGCATGAAGCAGATATCCTTTACTCCGGGCAGTTTCATGATTTTGTCTTCGACCAGATCATGCAGTTCGCTTAATTTTTCCGCCTGCAGCAGCACGGCCATGTCGAAATCACCCTTGATGGCATCGCAGTACAAAACATGATCCATGAAATACATTTCCTGGTACACATCGGACAAATTGGCGGCCTGGGAAAAATTCATAAGAACGTAGGCGCTGACTGCTTTGCCCTCAATGATCTCTGCGGTTTCTTTTTCCACAACGTCTGTAGATGCAACCTTTTCGGGAATTTCCGCGAAAATTTTTGTCAGTTCGTCAATGGTGAACGGCTTTTCCAGGTAGGCATCGGCCTTTTCCGACCTGGCATCCGCCGCGGTGCTTTCATTGCCATAGCCGGTAATGACGACCACGGGCAGTTCAGGATAATTGAATTTGATCACCTTGAGTAGCTTGATGCCGTCGATATCGGGAAGGCGGACATCCAGCACCACATAATGCAGGGGAGTCTGTTTTTTCTTGATCGCTTCCAGGGCCTTCAGGCCGTTCATCCCGTTTTCGCAGGATTCGGTTTGATACCCCTTTTGCAATAAACCCATGGTCAGGCTACGCTGCAATGAAGCCTCGTCATCGATCAGTAACACTTTCTTTTCATTCATTTTATTCTCCTTTTTATATTTCGCAGGTGTTTTGTTTCACCCAACAATTGATAAGCAATAGTCATGCCAAATAGAAAAGCCTGTCTGGGCAAGGGTTTTGGTATAATGCTCGATTTCCCCTTTAAACGAACTGTATGATTAATTTACAGTTTATCCTTGAAAGGGCCTGCCATGCCTGCTTTCCAGATTGTGCTAAAAATATTGACACTTAACGATATTGCACATATTGGCCATAGCAAATGATTTTTTGCCGCCAAAATTTTATATGTATAATAATTTAGCGTTTTATATTACAATCAATCCTTAATTTTAGGAGATTTCTTCAGTGATAGAGAAAAATGCAGTGGTCGGGGGTGATAAATTGCATTTTTAAAAGTAGTTTGATACTGTAAGGCGAACTTGGGAGGATAACCCGATGAACAAAATTATTGCCAAAGAAATACTGTCGGAAAATGTGGTGAAGCTGGTAGTGGAAGCTCCGCAGATTTCCCAAAAGCAGAGCCCCGGCCAATTCGTCATTGTCCGCACCGATGACAGGGGGGAACGCATCCCGCTGACCATTGCCGATGCCGACAAGGAAAAAATGACCATCACCCTGATCATTCAAATAGTCGGAACTTCCTCTCATAAAATTGCGAACCTGAATCCGGGTGATTCCCTGCTGGACATTTCAGGCCCCCTGGGCAAACCCACGCACGTTGAAAAAGTGGGGACCGTTGTTGCCTGCGGCGGTGGTGTGGGCATTGCCCCTCTTTATCCCATTGCCAGGGCTTTCAAGGAGATCGGCAACAAACTGATCACTGTTCTCGGCGCCCGCAACCGGGAGCTGCTGATCCTGGAAAAGGAGATGGCCGTATTCGCCGATGAAATGATCGTCATGACCGATGACGGTTCATACGGGGAAAAAGGATTGATCACTGCCGGGATTGAAAAAGTGCTGCTGCGCGAGCCGGTTCACCTGGCAGTGGCCATCGGTCCAGCAGTAATGATGAAATTCGTCGCTTTGCTGACCAAAAAATACGATGTTGCCACTATCGCCAGCTTGAATACCATTATGGTCGATGGGACCGGGATGTGCGGGGCCTGCCGGGTCACGGTGGGTGGCAAGACCAAGTTTGTCTGCGTGGACGGGCCGGAATTCGATGCCCACGAAATAGACTACGATGAGATGCTGAAACGGTTGAATACTTATAAGAAAGAAGAACAAGTTTCTTATGACGGTTATTTGAAATCATTAACTTGAAGGAGAAGCAGCATGCCGGTTAATTTCCAGGAATTGAGCGCCGACAGAAATCAGGAATGGCGAAATGAAATGAGAAACAGGCTCAGTGCCAAGGAAAGAAGCAACTTGCCCCGGGTAAAAATGCCCGAAATGGAGCCCAGGGACAGGATCCGGGGTTTCAAGGAAGTCAATGTGGGCTTAAATGAAGATGCGGCCGTGCTTGAATCGCAGCGTTGCCTGGATTGTTCCACCCCATCTTGTATTTCCGGCTGTCCGGTGAACATCGATATTCCGGGATTCATCAAATTGATCGAAAAAAAGGATTTTTTGGCAGCGGCCAGAAAATTAAAGGAAACCAACGCCCTGCCCGCCGTATGCGGCCGGGTCTGTCCCCAGGAGATTCAGTGCGAGGCCCTATGCATCTATCACAAAATGAAAAAGGCTCCGGTGGCCATTGGTTACCTTGAGCGGTTCGCCTCGGATCATGAACGCTTGGCCGGAAATATTTCCATCCCGCCTATTCAAGCCGGGAACCAGATCAAGGTGGCGGCCATCGGTTCCGGGCCGGCCAGTTTGACTTTTGCCGGTGAAATGGCGAAAAGCGGCTACCGGGTAACCGTTTTTGAGGCCCTGCATGAACTTGCCGGTGTTTTGAGTTACGGCATTCCCGAGTTTCGCTTGCCCAAAAGCATTGTCAGATCGGAAATCGCCTATCTGGAAAAGCTGGGAGTGGCGTTTGAAAAAAATGTGATTGTCGGGAAAACCCTGACCATCGAGGATATGAAAAAACAGGGATTTCAGGGTTTTTTTATCGGCAGCGGGGCCGGACTGCCCAAATTCATGCACATTCCTGGTGAAAATGCCATTGGCGTATATTCATCCAATGAATACCTCACCCGGGTCAATCTCATGAAAGCGTATCAATTCCCCCATTACGATACCCCTATTGTGCTGGGGAAGAGGGTGGCCGTGATCGGCGGCGGCAACACGGCAATGGATTCGGTCAGGGTTGCTGTCCGCTTGGGTGCCGAAAAAGCCATGATCGTGTACCGCCGCTCCGAACAGGAAATGCCGGCCCGCATCGAGGAGATTCACCATGCCAAGGAGGAGGGCGTTGAATTTTTGACCTTGACAAATCCCGTTGAATACATCACCGATGCCGATGGACGGGTCAAGCAGATGAAGGTTCAAAAAATGGGTTTGGGGGCCGCGGACGACTCGGGACGTAAACGACCGGTGGTGATCCCCGGTTCCGAATACACGATTGATGTGGATACAGTGGTGGTCGGGGTGGGAACAGACCCCAATCCCCTGATTCCCCGGACGATCCAGGGACTGGAAGTGACCAAGTGGGGAACCATCGTGGTCAATGAGGAGACCATGCAAACCGCGCTGCCGGAAATTTTTGCCGGCGGTGATATCGTCCGGGGCGGGGCGACCGTCATTCTGGCCATGGGTGACGGCAAAAAAGCGGCGGAGTCTTTGCATGACTATCTGCAACAAAAAAAGCAAATTGTATAGTAAATTTATGCATGGGTAATAATAAAGAAAAAAAACCAGAAAACAGCATTCTTGGTGGTTTTTTCAGAAAAATTCCGCCGCGCAATTTTTGGCATACGATCTTTCGTGATTTCAGGGATATCAAGGAGTTCTATCTCGAAGAAGAGCAAAAGAACCGCCTGGAAAGCATGCGGCCAATTGCCCGCGGGTTCTATCTGGCCGGTTGGCTGTTGAAAAGTCTATTTTTGAAACTGACACCGATACGCCGCCTGTTGCTGCTCATCGCCATATTCATTTTGTTCCTGCAGAACTCCAGGATTCAGCTTGGTTCGCTTGGAGTCAACCTTAATTTTGGAGAACTGGGAAGCCTGATCCTTGTTTTCATTTTAATGCTGGAATTGAAAGACAAGCTGCTGGCCCGCAATGAGCTTGAGGAAGGCCGGGCGATCCAGATGCGGCTGCTTCCGGACGCCAATCCTGAGATTGCCGGATGGGATGCATGGCTTTATTCCAAGCCGGCCAATGATGTGGGCGGTGACCTGATCGACTGCATCCGTTTCAACAACGACCACCATATCCTGGTCCTTGGCGACGTTTCCGGAAAAGGTCTGCCGGCTGCACTGCTCATGGTCAAGCTGCAGGCGACTATTCGCGCCCTTTTCACCGAATCGACCAGGCTTTCGGACCTGGGTTTTCAAATCAACCAGATTTTTCACCGCGATGGCATCACCAGCAGTTTTGCCACCCTGGTCGTACTGGATATCCGCGGCGATTCGGGAAAAATCAAGATGCTGAACGCCGGTCATACCCCCCCGGTATTCATACGTGGCGGAATTCCACTTTCAACCGCCAAAGGCAACCCGGCCCTAGGGCTCATGGCCGACACCCCTTACAATGTGATTGAAACGGTCATGCAAAAGGGCGATGTTCTATTGGCCTATTCCGATGGGATCAATGAAAGCTGCAACCCGCAGGGAGAATGCTTTGGGAACGATCGGCTTTTTTCCTTAATCAGGGAGTGGCCAGACATTCTACCAACGGATTTGGGGGTACGCATCCTGGAAACCGTCAAGCATTTCAGGGGCGAAGCCCGTCCCGAAGACGACCAGACTCTGCTCATTATCAAATACTGCGGCCAATAAATCCAAAACGATTTCCGGAAATTCCATTCTGCTTCCAACCGGACATGTAATGATCTCAGGAAATGGATACCGGACGAAAGGCAATTTTATTCTTTGTCTTGTGCCGACTTGTAATCGACCCTGACCAGGGTCAGGCCTTTGGCCGGGGCGGTCTGTCCGGCCCGGCGGCGGTCTTTGGCCGCGAATATGGCCGGAATTTCGTCAGCCTTGATCTTGCCTTTGCCTACATCGATAAGCGTTCCGACCATGTTGCGCACCATGTAGCGCAAAAAACTTTTGCCGCGCACGCTGAAGGTGATCTCCTCGTTCTTGACCTGCATTTTGAACATGTCCACTTCGCGCTCTCTCTTTTTCCCTGGCTCATCAGATGTGAAGGAAGAGAAATCCTTGGCGCCGACAAAATATCTGGCAGCTTTGCGCATGGCCTTCACATCCAGGGGGAAGGGGATGTGCAGGGCGAAACGCTGGCTGAATGGCGATTGCACCTGGCCGGTGAAAATCCGGTATACATAGGTTTTGCTGTGGGCGCCAAAACGGGCATTGAACGATTTGTCCATGAGCTGGCATTCCATAATGCGGATATCCTTGGGCAGCAGTGAATTCAATGCCCGCCGCAGGGATTCTGGTTCGATGGTGATGGGCAGGTGAAAGTTGGCGGTCAGTCCGCTGGAGTGAACCCCGGCGTCGGTCCTGGAGCTGCCGGTGACCAGGACCTGTTTCTTGGCGATTATTTTCAGGACCCGGATCAATTCGGCCTGGATGGTCCGGTATTCAGGACGCTGGAATTGCCAGCCGAAATATTCCGTACCGTCGAAATGGACAACCACGCGGTAGTTGTTGGTCATATAGCAGTTTATCCCTTATTTCAGCTGCTCAAAATAGGCAATGATTTGTTGCATGGCCGCCTGCGTAGACTCCACGGCGATCACGCCGGGGATATCCCAGGTTTCGATGCCGAAAACCTTCTTGCCGTATACCTGGGCATAGGCGATCTCGGATAGAGTGCCGTAGGCGCCGTTAATTGCCACCAAGACATCGGAATTCATCACCACCAGGGCATTGCGCAGGTAGCCCAATCCGGTGGGAATGGCAATATCGGTGAAGCGGTTGGTTTCCTGCGTCGATTTTCCCGGTAAAATGCCAATGACCCATCCGCCATGGGTCTTGGCTCCCCTGGCCGAGGCTTCCATGACCCCTTTTAAACCGCCATTAACCAGTAAAAAGCCGTTTTCAGCTATCAAGCGTCCCATGGTTTCGGCGATTTGCAGATGCCTGACAGCCGGAGAACTGCCCCCGATAAGGCCGATTCTTTTTTTTGAAGCAAACTCGCTGCCAGTTTGCGTTTTCAAACTGATCGAATGCGTTAAACGGCTTTTTTAATTTTTCCGGAACGGATGCAGGCGGTGCAAACCCGCAGGGATTTGTTTGCCCCGTCAACCACGACCTTGATTTTTTGCAGGTTGGGTTCCCAGCGGCGATTGGTCATTTTATGAGAATGGCTGACATTGTGGCCGTATACCGGCTTTTTTCCGCATATTTCACACACTTTTGCCATTGCAGAGTCCTCCTTTCGATTGTGGCTCATATTTTACACTTTTTCGCAGGCAAAAGCAATTGTTGAATCTTAATCATGCCCGTGCTATCATCGGCTTCTGAGGTAGACATGAAAAAAACCGGGATTTTTCTGATGTTGCTGCTTTGTGCCTGGCTGGCTTTTGGCGAACATGTATCTTTTGCCGATGCCAGGCAGGTCGCCGTCAATTGGATCAAAACACTCAATTCCGCTTTCAAGGATCAGGTGGCTTTGACCACAGGGGAGATCCTGCGCCGCGATGGGATCGCCGTGGGTTACGTGTTCCATTTTTCTCCGGCCGGCTACATGCTGGTCGCGGCCGAGGATTACCTGCCGCCTGTAAAACTTTATTCCCTGAAAAACGATTTTGCCCGTGAAGGCCGTGATTTCGAAGACCAGGTTATCGGGACCCTCAGTTCCCTTATCCGCAAAGTTAACGCCAAAACCCTGGATCCGGAAAAGTATTTTCTGAAAAGCAATCGGGATAATTTCTCTCTTTTGAAAAAGGATCGGCCGCAGGCCCAGATGCTGACTATGCCAAATCCAGTGCAGGACGCGGTGCCGTTCTTGCGGACGGCCTGGAACCAGGGAGATCCTTACAATTTGAAATGTCCGCTGATCAATGGCCGCAGGCCTCCCTGCGGCTGCGTGGCCACTGCTTTCGCCCAGATCTTCTATCATTATCGGTATCCGGCGGCGGGCCAGGGTTCGCACAGTTACATTTGGAATGGAAAAACCCTGACGGCCCATTTCAACCATCCCTACAAATGGGACCAGATGCTTCTCAATTACCAGGCGACAACGGCAAATACGGAACAGAAGGAGGCCGTTGCGCAATTGATGTACGATGTGGGTGTGGCTTTTGAAATGGACTACGGCTTGAGGGGCAGCGGCGCCTATGCGACCGATGCCTTGACCGCCCTGCCCGGGTTCTTCAAATACTCTGATGACATAAAGGCGATCGATCGCAGCCAAGTGAGCACGGACGACCAGTGGTTCGACATTGCCCAGCAGCAGGTGGACAAGGGCTTGCCCGTGGCTTTTTCCATTTACAATGATGATTCCGGCCATGAAGTGGTCATTGACGGCTACCGTATTTCCCAGGGCGCGACCACTTTTCACATAAACATGGGCTGGGGGGGATCTTACGATGGTTACTATTCCCTGAATAATATCGACGGCTTCGAAGTAGACGAATGGCAGATTTTTATTTATGATATTTATCCGCCCGGCTACCTGGACGTACAGCCGCCTAAAAATACGACTGGTGAGGCTCATTTGAACGAAAGCCTGTTTTTTTCCCAGTATGTCTGCCGCGTTTCCTGGGAGGCAAGCCCCAGCGGGGACACCAATCTGAGCAAGTATATCGTTTTGCAAAAGGACGGCCAGGGCAATGTGGCGGCCTTGAGCGAGGTCTTGCCTGAAGTCAAGGAATATGTTTTCCGCAACGCTGATTACAGCGCCTGCAGTTACGCGGTGGTGGCCGTGGATCAGAACGGCCGGCAATCCACGGCCAAGTTTTTTTCACTGGTTTTGCGCTGAAAAAAACTTATTTGAAAAACAGGTAACGGATACCCTGCAGAAAGGCCAGGACATAAAACCCGGCCAGCACGTCATCGGTCATAATGCCGATACCGCGGGGCAGCGCTTCGCTTTTGTTGACCGGGAATGGTTTAATGATGTCGAAAATCCGGAAGAGAAAAAAAGCGGCGATATAAAACCCGGCTTGGCGGGGCAGAAACCAGAGGCTGACCAGTTGGCCGGCCACTTCATCGATGACGCATTGGCGCGGATCCTTTTTTTGATAATGCTTTTCACAAAGTGCGGCAGCCGGAATGCCGATGGCGTATACAAATGCCGTGATCAGGGCCAGGAATACAAAGGGCAGCGTCGCCAGCGGGGTAAAAAATACAATCAGGGCTGTCAGCAGAGATGCCCATGTTCCCGGGGCCACGGGCAGGTAGCCGGTTCCGAAAAAGGTGGCAATCAAGATCCCGGTTTTCTTCATGATTTTTCTCCATGCAGCATTTCGTTCTGAAAGCCGCTGATCTTGATGGAAAGCATGGGGCTGCCTTCGCTGAATTTCGCTTGCAACCGGCAATGGCCATCGACTTCAGGCGCTTGGGCCCATATGCGGCCGATGGTGCTGTCGTGGGTCCAGGGGGCCAAAGGTAAAAAATCCAGGGTTTGTCCGACCAGGCCCTGATTGAACTTTTGCATGTTGCGGTCCGAAACATCCAGGAGTATATTTTTTCGGTCTTCGCTAGTCCGAGGGTTTTTGCGGTTGGGCAGCCTGAATCCGACCGTGTTCTCTTCGGGTGAAAAGGCGAAAACCCCGATCCGCTCCAATTTGGCTTCGCCGGCAAAATCGAGAAGTTGCTTGAAGTCGTCTTTGCTTTCGCCCGGGAAGCCGACGATGAAGGTGCTGCGCAGGACGGCATGCGGTAATTTTTTTCTGATCTCCCGCACCAAGCGCAGGTTTTTTTCGTAGCTGCCGCCGCGATTCATTTTTTTCAATACGCGGGCTGAAACATGCTGAAAGGGGAGATCGAAATAGGGCAGGACCGCCGGTTGGGCAAAGCCATCCAGAATTTCAGGAGTTACCTCTTCGGGCATCAGGTAAAGTACCCGCAGCCAACGGAAACCTATCAAGGATATTTCCTGCAGCAGGGCCGGCAGTTGCGAATACTTGCCCCTGTCCCTGCCAAAATAGGTAGAATTCTGGGAAATGAGGTTCAATTCCTCCACGCCCTTTTTTTTCAGTGCTTCTGCTTCCTTCAATATGGAAGGGATGGTCCTGGAGCGGAAGGGTCCGCGGATCTGCGGGATGGAACAGAAACTGCAGGTCATGTTGCAGCCTTCGGAAATTTTGATGAAACTGGAATTGGCGGTGGTGAATAGCGACCGCTGGTTTTTGTCGGAATAAAGAAAAAGTTTCTGATCTGGATAAACCGTGGGCTGACCGCTGGCTATGGCATCGGCCAATTCCTCGATATCGTTGACGCCCCAGAGGATGTCAACTGTAGCAAAGGTGGTCTGCAATTCCTTATAGTAGCGCTGGATCAGGCAGCCGAAAACGGCCAACTTTTTAATCCCGCCTTTTTCTTTTTTTTCAAGTGCAGTCAGTATCTCCTCGATGCTCTCTTCCTTGGCGTCGCGGATGAAACCGCAGGTGTTGATGACCAGCCATTCGGGATCTTCGTATTCCGAAACGATCCCCATGCCCCTTTGCTGCAGCATCCCGGCCAGCACTTCGCTGTCCACCGTGTTCTTGAAGCAGCCCAGGCTGATGAACGATACGCTCCGACTTTCAGGTTTCCGGCTGTTTTTCATGGAGATGGCTTCTATCCTGGTTAAAATTCCATTTTAACAAAACCAGGCCGTGAAGGCAAATTCAGAGTTGAAAAAAATTGTTAAAAGTTGCATTTATTTTTATTGACGGGGCTATTTTTCTATGATATACAAACTGTGCATTACTGTCTGAAAAGGAGGAATATATGAGTGTTTCTGGTCAAAAATCAACCGGGAAAAAGTATAGGATCGCCTGGCTGCCGGGCGACGGCATCGGCAAGGAAGTGATGGAAGCGGCCCGGATCGTTCTCGACAAGCTGCAGTTCAACGCCGAGTACATTCACGGTGACATCGGCTGGGAGTTCTGGTGCAAAGAGGGCGAATCCTTCCCGCAGCGCACCATCGACCTGTTGAAGAGCGTCGACGCCGCCATGTTCGGCGCCATCACCTCCAAGCCGGTCAAGGCGGCCGAGGTCGAGCTGGTGCCCGAACTGAAGGGCACGGGCCTGGTCTACCGCTCGCCGATCGTGCGCATGCGCCAACTGTTCGATCTCTACACCTGCCTGCGCCCCTGCAAATCCTACCCGGGCAATCCCATCAATTACAAGGAAGGGATCGACCTGGTGGTCTTCCGCGAAAACACCGAGGACCTCTACGCGGGCGTGGAATTCAATCCCGTGCCGCAGGAGGTCAGAGACGTACTGCTGAAGAACGCCAAGGGTTTCGCCGCCTTCAAGGACGTGCCCCTGGACCAGTATGCCATCACCTGCAAGATCAACACCCGCAAGGGTTCGGAGCGCATCATTCGCGCCGCCTTCGAATATGCCAAGAAGCACGGCTATCCCAAGGTCACCGTGATCCACAAGGCCAATGTCGTGCGCGCCACCGAGGGGCTGTTCCTCGAGATCGGCAAGGAAGTAGCCAAGGACTTCCCGGGCATCCAAATGGACGATGCCAACATCGACGCCATCTGCATGTGGCTGCTGAAGAACCCCAAGAACTACTCGGTGCTGGTGGCCACCAATATGTTCGGGGACATCGTTTCAGACCTCTGCGCCCAGATGGTAGGCGGTTTGGGCTTCGGCTGTTCGGGCAACATCGGCGAAAAACTGGCCGTTTTCGAGCCCACGCACGGCTCGGCGCCCAAGTACGCCGGACAGTACAAGACCAACCCCATGGCCACCATTCTGGCGGCCAAGATGATGCTGGACTGGCTGGGTGAGAAAGAGATGGGCGCCAGGATCGAAAAAGCCGTGGGCGAGATAATCGCCGAGGGCCAGGTGCGAACTTATGATATGGGCGGGACAAGCAAGACCCTGGAAATGGCCGAAGCCATCGCCGCGAAATTGTAGTCCGGACCGGAGCTTCGGATAGCAGCCGTGAAAATACGCCTGGGGAGATCGCCAAATGGGTGAAATAAAAATTCATGAAGTGGGATTGCGGGATGGCTTGCAGATCGAGAAGCAAACCGTTCCCTTTGAGAAAAAAGTGGCTTGGGTGGAGGGTTTGCTCGCTTCCGGCATCGACATGATCCAACTGGGATCATTCGTCAATCCCGAAAAGGTTCCGCAAATGGCCGATACGGACAAACTGTTCGCTCATTTCACCCGGACAGACAGCAAGCCGGCCGGGACGGTTTTTTCCGGCCTGGTCTTGAACGAAAGAGGCTTGGAGCGCGGCCTGGCCTGCGGCGTGGACATGTTCTGCATGGGGGTTTCGGCCAGCGATACTCACAGCCGTAAAAATACGGGCAAAGGCACCGAGGAAGCCGTGGAGCAGATCATTGCCATGGCCCAGGCGGCCATGAAAGCGCAGAAAAGGATACAGGTCTCCATCCAGTCGGCGTTCGGCTGTGGCTTTGAAGGCGCCATTCCCCAAGAGCGTATATTTTCCATCGTGGACAGGTACCTGGCCGCCGGCATCCGCAATATCAGCCTGGCCGACACGGCCGGGCACGCCTATCCGCAGCAGGTCGAATTTCTTTATGCTGAAATATTGCAACGCGACGGTCAGCTCGAACTGGCCTGCCATTTCCACAACACCTACGGCCTGGGCCTGGCCAACTGCTATGCCGCCCTGAAATCAGGTGTGAAATATTTTGAAGCGGCACTGGGCGGCCTGGGCGGCTGCCCCTTCACCAAAGTGGCGGCCGGGAATGTCTGCACCGAGGATCTAGTGCATTCGCTGCAGCGCCAGGACCTGGTCCTGGACATCAACCTGGACAAGCTTATGGGAACCGCCCGCGACATCGGCAGTTTTTTCAACCGCGAGCTGCCCGGCTCAATCCTGAAAGCGGGTTCGCTGAAAAATTTTAAAAAGGCGTAGACAAGGAGGGTAAAAATGAAATTACTGGAAAAAGTCAGGGTCCTTGACCTGACTAATGTCCTTTCCGGCCCTTTTGCCACCATGCACCTGGCGCTGTTGGGTGCCGAGGTGATCAAGGTGGAAAACCCCCAAGGCGGTGACCTGGCCCGCAAACTGGGCAGCGTCTCCAGCCTGAACAAGCAGCTGATGGGGACCAGCTTCCTGGCCCAGAATGTCAATAAAAAGTCGCTGACCCTGAACCTGAAAGTTGACGAAGCCAAGGAAATTTTCCTAAAACTGGTCAAGACGGCCGATGTGCTGGTGGAAAATTTCCGGCCCGGGGTCATGGAACGATTGGGTTTTTCCTACCAGAAACTGACCGAGATCAATCCCAAGCTGATCTACTGCGCCATTTCCGGATTCGGCCAGACCGGCCCCGATGCCTTTAAACCCGCTTATGACCAGATCATCCAGGGCTTGAGCGGGGTCATGTCCATCAACGGCGATGAACGGTTGAATCCGCTACGCTGCGGTTTTCCGGTCTGCGACACGGTCGGCGGCCTGAATGCCGCCTTTGCCGTCATGGCAGCCCTGTATCACCGCGAAGTCAGCGGCCAGGGGCAGTTCATCGACGTGTCCCTGCTTGACTCCATCATGCCCTTGATGGGTTGGGTGGCGGCCAACCTGCTCATCGGCGGTCAGCAGCCGGTGCTGCTGGGCAATGACAATTTCACCGCCGCCCCTTCCGGGACCTTCGTCACCAAGGACGGCTACATCAATATTGCCGCCAACCAGCAGAAGCAATGGGAAGACCTGGCCGACGCCCTTGGCCTGCCGGAACTGAAGACCGACCCCCGCTTCCAGGAACGGGATGCGCGCAAAGCCAACCGCAAACCGCTTACCCCGTTGTTGGAAGCAAAGTTGAAAGAGAACACCACGGTTTATTGGGTCGACCTGCTCAATGACAAGGGCATCCCTTCCGGCGATATTGTCAGCCTGGAAGCGGCCCTGACTTCGGAACAGGCCCGGCACCGGCACGTTATCGAAGAAGTCAAGGAAGAGGGCATCGGTTCCATCAAGGTTTTCAACATGACCGCCAAGTTTTCCAAGACACCGGCTAAGATCGACGCGCCGCCGCCGCGGCTTTCGGCCCATAGCGAAGATATCCTGAAAGGACTGGGTTATGGTCAAAAAGATATAGAAGCCTTAAAAGAAAAAGGAGCGATTTAAGTTATTAACAAAAAAAAGGAGGTTAAAACATGGGAATGACAATGGTTGAAAAGATACTGGCCAAGGCCACCAACCAGGCCGCGGTCAAAGCGGGAGATGTCCTGGAACCCAGGGTCGACATGGCCATGTCGCATGAAAACGGGGCCCTGGTAATCAACCAGTTCTCTGAAATTTACAAAGATACGGGACTGGATGCCAAGGTTTGGGATCCTGACAAGATCGCCATTATTTTCGATCACCGCGTGCCGGCCGAAAGTTCAAAAACAGCCGGCAACCAGAAGAAAATCAGGGATTTCGTGGCCAAGCAGGGGATCGCAAAATTTCACGACATTCGCGGCGACAGCGGCGGCATCTGCCACCAGATCCTCCCCGAATCCGGCTATATCCGACCTGGCAAGGTCGTGGTCGGCACCGACAGCCATACTACCAGCCACGGCGCCCTGGGAGCCTTTTCATTCGGCATCGGCGCCACTGAAATGGCCGCGGTCTGGGCCCTGGGCCGGGTGCTGAATGTCGAAGTCCCGGGCACCATCAAGGTGATTTGCGAAGGCAAGTTCAAGCGCCATGTCGCGCCCAAAGACCTGATCCTGCATCTTATCGGCAAACTGAGCGCCGAAGGCGCCAATTTCAAGGTCATCGAATTCCACGGTCAGGTCATTGAAAAGATGTCGACTTCGGGCCGCCTGGTGATCTGCAACATGACCGTTGAGGCCGGCGCCACTTCCGGCATTGTACCTCCCGACCGGGAAACGCAACGTTATTTGCAGGAAGAAGCCGGAGTTAAAGATCAACTTGACATCATCGCTCCGGACCCTGACGCGGTGTACGACCAGGTGATCACTATAAATGTTTCCAAGCTGGAACCGCAGATCGCCTGCCCCCATACCGTGGACAACGTCAAGCCCATCAAGGAAGTCGCTGGCATCAAGATCAATCAGATCGTCATCGGTTCCTGCACCAACGGCCGCCTCGACGATCTGGCCATTGCCGCCAAGATACTGAAGGGCAAGAAAGTGGCCCGCCAGACGCGCATGCTCATCTTTCCGGCTTCGACAAGGATTTATCTCCAGGCCCTGAAAAAGGGCTATATCACCACCTTCATGGAAGCCGGAGCCGTGATGATGAATTCGGGTTGCGGCCCCTGTTTGGGTATTCACCAGGGCGCCCTGGCCGACGGTGACGTGGCCCTGGCCACTACCAACCGCAATTTCAAGGGGCGCATGGGCAACCCCAATGCCGAAGTGTACCTGTGTTCGCCTGCCGTGGCTGCCGCCAGCGCCATAACCGGCGTCATCACTGATCCCAGAAAAGGAGGAAAATAAGATGGCTAAAGTTGTCTTTAAAGTGGGAGACGATGTTTCCACCGATATCATTTATCCGGGAAGATTCATGGCCACGGTCCTGCCAACCGAGACCCCGCAATTCGCCTTTATCGATTACCCCGAGTTCAACGCCAAGGTGAAGAACAAGGAATTCCCGCCGCAGAGCATCATTGTGGGCGGAAAGAACTTCGGTTGCGGTTCCTCGCGCGAGCAGGCCGCGTCGTGTCTCAAGGGCCCCGATTTCGTGGTGATCGCCCCGAATTTCTCGCGCATTTTCATGCAGAACGCCATCAACCTGGGTTTGAAAATGGTTATCTGTCCGACCATTGAGGCCAATGAGGGTGACGAGCTGGAGATCACGGCCGACCAGGTGATCAACAAAACCTCAGGCAAGAGCTTCCCCCTGGTACCGCTGCCCAAGGCCAGGCAGACCATCATCGACGCCGGGGGGCTGATCCCTTTTACCCGCAAGCTCTTGTTGGACACAAAGGCCAGGCCCGGAATTTGATAATTCATTTTTCCTTTCTTGCCCGTGCAGAAGTTCCCGCAGGAGAACAAAGAGGCGCCCATGGGTAGCAATTTCAGAGCAGCCCTGATTACGCTCTCCCGGGCGTTGCCTGCGGTCCTTTTCAGGGCCGGGATATTCATTGCCGGCGGTTTTTTGGTCATCATATTTTTCGCTATGCTGCTTATCGCCTTGCGCCTTGCCGGTGGCGTCAGCCAATCAGTAGTCATTGCTGTTCTCGTACTGGCCGTGCTGGGCGGCTGGGGGTGCAGCCGGGTTTTGCAGCGGTTTTTCCTTTTCCGGCACCGGGCCGCCCTGCTCTTGCTTTTTTCCGATCGTCCCACCATGGCTCCCGGCCTCTCCGTTGCCATCCAAGAGGTCGGACGCTTTTTCCCAGATCATTCCAGCTGGGCGCTCATGAACCGCGACCTGCGCCGGGCCTTGTCTGCTTTTTATAATGAGGACAGTGATTTTCCCTTACACCCCGATTCGACTTCGGGCGGGTCCTTTTCGGGAGCCTTTGAGCGCTTGACGAACATGACACTTGCCCAGGCTGTTCTGGCATTGGCATTTTCCCGCGCCAGCACCGAGCCGAGTCGATCGGTTCGGGAAGGACTGGCCCTGTATTTCCGGCATGGCCTGGGAAGCCAGCGCCTGGCGCGCCGCTGGCATTGGTTTTCGATTGGCGGACTGGCTTTCCTGTTCCTTTGCCTGGCCATCCCCAACTGGTTCTTTTTCACAAGCACCGGAACCCCGGTCGAGATCGGGATCGTCCTGGCCGCCGCCATCGCCTGGCTGCTGCACCAAGCCTTTGTCCAACCCTTTGTCCTGGCCGGCGTGAGCGGCGCCCTGTTGGCCGAGACCAGGGGGCACACGCCCGACCCGGAATCTTGCGAAAAATTGACCACCTTTTTTCCGGATGCAGCCTTGGCTGCCGAACGTTGAAGGGACGGCCTTTTTCCTCAGCTAATCGCTTACCGCGACGGTTTTCATCTCGTTTCTGCCGAAATACTGCGGGTGGTACATGCCCTGGGCTATTGCGGGCATCCAGGTGAAGCGGCCGCTGTACATGGCTTTGATATAATACACTATGCGCAGGTTGCCCAGCATGGAATAGGTATAGAAGACCAGGCGGTCGGCGGCGTTCTCCCGGCGCATCCATGGTGTCCGGTATTTGACCTGGTTCGCCGTGTTGAATTCCTTCAATGAACGGGTGCTGCCGATGTCCTGGCGCAGGAGCTCGAAACCGGCGGCCAGGGGCTCGTCAATGACGCCATAGGGGACCTCCTTGTCGGTCCTGAGGAGCAATTCCACCTGGTAGACCTGGCCGCGCTTGAATTGATCCACGGCCTGTCCCGTTTCGTTGTAGACCAGGCGCTGAATATCGATGCCGCGGCTTTTCTTTTTTGCCCTGGCCAATTGATAGGTCAATTCGCTGGTGACATATACCGACTGGTCGGCCTTGACACTGACTTCGACCATTTCTTTTCGACCAGAGAGTTTTTTGCTGACACTGAGCATATCCTGGTAGTCGGTGAATTCCTTGGCGGTTTTTTCGCCCAGAAAAACGATCTCCGCCTTGCGGGCCGTGGTTTTTTCTACTTTTGCCAGGTACTGGTCCATGGCGCACATGACCCAGAAGTTGGTCTGGGTCGTGTTCCAGCAGTAGGGCTCGGCCTCGAGCAGCCAGCGGATGATGCGTTCGGCCAGAACATGGCCGGCTTCCACTTCCAGGACGGCCTGAAGGAGCAGGGCAGTGGCGAAGCGCGAAGAGTAGAAAGGGAAGTCGCGGTGGTAGGCGAATTCGCCGGCGTCAAAGTAAGCGAAGTCAGCCTCGACCTGCAGACTGCTGTTGAACTCGGCCAGCATGGCTGCCAGGAGGTCGGCTGCTTTTCCCTGATTGTTCAGGGCCCGGTACAGGAAAACCCGGGCCGGCAGGGGCAGCGTGTCCCTTTCAGCAGCCAGCTTTTTCAGCTTTTTGCTATCGGCACTCCTGCTTAGGCTCAGAACAAATTGATAAAAGCTTTCGCAGGTCTTGTCCAGGCTGGCCCGCCGCAGGTATGCCGACAGCTTCTGCACCAGTTGCGGGTCCACCATGTAATCACGCTCCCGGGCCAGGTGCAGGCTCCAAAGGACATAGGCGGTCAGGTAGTCCGAGGTGTATTGGCCGCCGCGGTAGTATGAAAGGGCTCCTTGCGAATTCATGAATTCGGGGATGATCTTCAGGTAGCCGTTCACGGCCTCTAGTACCTGCCCCTGGTCCAGTCCCAGCTCCAGGCGCTCTGCCAACTGCGGGCTGAATGCCAGGAAGGGCATCACCTTGGAAGCCCGCTGCTCCATGCATTCATAAGGATAGAAAACAAGTTTTTTGGCGATGTTGACGGCCGGCCGCAGCAGGGAGGGGGCGGCCTTGATAGTGATGACCTGGTTTTCGGCTTCGGCCTGGGGCTCAATCATTTTTTTCAGGAACTTGCCGCTGGCGAAATCGATCAGGGTCTCCATGACCAGGCGGTCGGTCACAGGCAATTTTTTCTGGAGCCCGTCCTTGTCCGCCCGGGAGACGGCATAAAAATCGATCTTGGCCTCGCCGAGGCGGTCGGCCAGAAAGGGGAATTGGAACAGGCTGTTGCCGCGCGCATCCAGGGCGCGGGCAATCTGGGGGTTGCCGTTGATGCTTATCCCCTCCGGCTTGGCCAGTAGGGTGACCGGGAGTTTCTGCGTGGTGCGGTTGCTGAGCTGGACCCCGGCAAGGAACTCGTCGCCCCGGCGGGCAAACTCGGGCATGGCCTCGGAGATCAGCAGATCCTTGCTGACCATGATCTTCTTTGCCGCTGAGCCAAAACTGTCCTCGCCGTAGGCCACGGCCATGATGCGAAAGGTGGAGAGCTGGTCCGAGCTTTCAAATTCAATTTCGGCATTTCCCCTGGCATCGGTTTCTATGTTTTTGAAGAACAGGACCTCGCGGAAGTCGCTGCGCACGCGGATGCCGGCAATATCGACCGGGACCCCGCCGAGAACTCCTCCGATCACACCGCCCTCGGCATCTTTCTCCCCTTTCTGGCGGGACATACTTTTCATCTCAGCGGCCATGGGAGCGGGCATGGCCCTGCCCGCGACCCCGCCCTCCACGCCGAACTCATCAGCGGAGTTCCAATATTTGTCCGCCGATACCGGGATCAGCGCCAGGTCGCAGGGGCGGTGATAATTGCCGTTAAAATAGATATCGGACTTCAGGAAAGGATGAAAACCCTTGGCCTCGGCCTTGATCGCGTAACGGCCGCCGGGCAGGCCGGGAAAGCTGTAATATCCTTGCGCGCTGGTCGTGGTCGTTTTCAGCTTGTTGTGCTTTTCGTCTTCCAGGGTGACAGACGCCCCGGCCAGCGGCGTGGCGTCGGGCCTGAAAATGCAGCCGAAAATAGCGGGCTCCTTCAGGTCGATGTCCATCATGGGGCGTTCGAAGGTCCAGTGCATGTAGTTTTTTGAATAATAGGTCTGGATCGCATTTCGTCTCGACAAAGAAGAGTGATAAAAAAGCCTGATCGGGTCAGGGGTCCGGTAGCCCTGCAGGGAAAGGTTGCCCTCGTCCACGGCATAGACAAAAAGTTTGGCCTTCACTCCTGTTTTTTCTGCATTGCGCACGCGGATCTTCAGGGTGGTTTTGCCGGCCGGCTTGATCTCGGCCGGGCATTCCAGGCCGATATCCAAGGTCTTGCGGCTGTCTTCGACCATGAATTCTCTGGAGGCCTCCTCGGAGACATTGTTCTCGTACATGGCGACGACGCTGACGCGAAAGCCCGGAAAAAACTCTTTTTTAACAGGGATCTCCAGTGGCGTCATCTTTTGCAGCTCGATGACACGGGAATCGAGCACTTTCCCCCTTTCTACGGTCACCAGCGCCTGACCCTCCCGGGTGGAATGAATGAAGCACTTCAGCATCTCACCGTTGCGCAGAGTGGGTTGGTTGGATTCGATCCTCAGCCGGTCGGTTCCCTCGGAGTAGCCGCCGCCCCAGGAAAAGAAACTGGCCGAGGTCGAAACCACGCGGCCGTTCACATCGGGGGTATCGCAGCGCAGAATATAATGGCCCGCTTCAGGAACGCGGAAAGCGCGGGTTTTGGTCTTTTCAATGAAAACATCGTCGGGACCGGATACTTTTTTTTGCAGGCGCCGGGATTTTTCATAATATTGCCTGTAGAGCGTGACGCGGACCTCACCGGAAACGGGCTTTCCCTGGAAATCGACCAGGGCCAGCTTGGCGTTGACTTGTTCTTTCAGGTTCTGGTAATAGCCGATATGAATGCCGGTCAAAAGTTTTCCCGGAAAAAACAGCGATTGGGCACGGGCGGTGAATTCCTTGCCTTCAGCCGATTTCCCCGTTGCAGAAAAGCCGAGTTTGGCCAGGAAATTGGTTTTTTTTAATTTGCTCATGGGGATGGCAAGCGTATGTTTGCCTCTCGCATCAAACTTGTCCCCCCCTTTCTGCGGCGGGTCGCTTTTTGCCAGGTCGCGGTCGAGGCCGAAACTGAACCGCTCCAGCCCATTGGCCGTGAACACTTTGGAATCGTTCGGCGCCAGTCCAAGCATATAATCGAAAGCATCACCAGCCATCGGATTGCCTGCCAGGTAGGAGCCGCTGACCAGCGGGCGGAACGTGTCTTCCGGCAGATAACGCTCCGCCACGCCGGAGATCTTCAATTCGAAGGTGTTAGGCTGGTAGTAATCGATGGTCACGCCGTGCTGGGCTTGCCAGGTTTGCATGCCCGCGACCTTGACCAGGATCTGGTAATGCCCTTTCTTGCCGGCCGGGTCCGAATTGTAATCATAATGAAATCCCCCCAGGGGATCGAGCTGCAGCGTATCAGTTTTGATCCGTTGCCAGTCCGGCCCCCTGATCTCCAGGGAAACCGATGTCGCTTTCGGCGAGGAGACCTTTCCAGAGGCATATTCCTTGACGATGCCGCCGATATGGACCGTATCGCCGGGCTTGTAGAAATCCCGCTCGCTGAACAAGGTGATCCTGACCTCGCGGTCGGATGGGGGGCGGCGGTCTATTTTGGCCAGCGCCATGTCGCCGGCGTCGGTATTTTTAGCCGTAATCAGGTCGGTTTTCTGGATCTCCCTGGAGCTGAGCAGCACGCCTTCAGCAGAGGATTCCCCGAGCGGCTGTGCTTCCTGGCCATATCCTTTGAGAAAGAACGGTATCTTGCCCAACCCTTTGCCGCTGCGGTTGTCGTACAGCCAATACAGGGTCTGTCCCTGGCCGGCCTTGACCACCATATCCATGTTGCGGCGGTGAAAGACCTGCAATTCGTCGGGACGCGCCATGGGCAGGCGCATCAGGGCGATGTCGCGGCAGGAGTTGTAAGGCTCATAGCGCTGGACAAGGAATGCAAAGAAGCCCAGGGGCGAGCCCAGTTCATTGCCCTTCAGTGCGGGGTTGTTAGATTTTTCCGGCAGGTCGGTCAGCTTTTGCAGGATCTCTTTCTCGACGAATTCAGCCTTGAAATCCCTGCGCTGCAGCATGCCGAAATCCCGGTTCGTTAACTGGGTATAGAATTCGGGCTTGAGCTTGAGCAGGCGGACACTGGCTTGCTTCATGCTTTTGGCGGTCATGGCCAGTTTTTTATTCTGCATGGAAAAATCGAGGCGCGGCGAGCGGCTGGAGCAGACCGCGGCTTCGATTTCCAGGCCCTCGGGCAGCCGCTCATTGTAGATGTTGGTCAACTTCCGATCGATGCGGATGCTCAGGCGGTCGTCCGAAGCCAGCTCGTCGTCAACGCGGATGAACAAGGTATGGTTCTCGTAATGACGGGACTGGAGGCGGAACGTCAATGGGATTTTATCCTGGCCAACTGATTTAAATATCTTGATGAGGGCGGGATCCGCTTCAGCCAGCCTATTGGCAAAAGGCAGTTGGCAATAAGGCGAGTCGGGATAGAGGACCAGGGGCCGTGTTCCTGTGTAGTTGAAATCCGGCACGGTGTCAAAGCTGAAAGTGAATTCCTTGCCGGTCCCCGTGCTCCCTTCGCTGCCGCAAAAACCTCTTTTAATGATAAATTGATAAAGCATCCCCCGTTCCAGGTCCCTAGCGTAGCTTATCTTGAGCTCCTCTGCTGTTTGTTGGGAAACCTGGATCGTGACCTGCTTGCCGCTCTTGGCCTCTTTCAGGATGAAGAACTCCTTGGCGCTGCCTGCTGCCACTTCCTGATTGAAGCGCAGGGTGAAGGCGTCTTTCACCCAAACCTGAAAGTTCAATTTTTCTCCGGCATTTAAATCGGAAAAATAACTCCGGGCCGCTGGCTTGATCTCAACAGGAAATGCTTGCGGTGTGCTCCATTGCCAGCGCAAGGTCCGCGGCAGGAACTTTCCCGAAAGAGACCGCGTCCCGGCCGGAATTACGGCGGTATAAGTGGTGGAATAACGAAAACGGGTCTCGGGCTTGAAGGCCAGGGTGCGGTTGCCGCGCCAGGTGAACTCACCCTTGATTGACGGCGTGATCTGCACGATGGCGCTGCCTGCTCTTTTTCCCCCCAAAGGCAGCATGTCGTCGGAAAACGTGACGACCAGTTCCTTGTCAGCAAGGTTTTGCAGGTTTCCCGACAGGTTGTATATAACTTTTAATTCATCCTTATTCGGGTTCCCGGCCAGTGCCGTGGCCAAAAACACGGTCATGGTGATCGTCAATATTGCAAGTATGGTTTTCATTTCCGCCTCCTTTATCTACCTTCAAAACGGATTAGACGGCTCCTGGGCGGGAATTGACTCGGATCTCTTTGCCGGCCATTTCCCAGGCCGGATTATGAGGGAGGCGGTTTTTTTTTACAACCCTTGCGGCTGGTCTGGAAAGATGTTTCAGCCGATGTCGGCGTACTGATAAAAATTGGAAGCGATCACTTTTTCGTGGTAATGGGTATTGGTGTACTTGTAGCCGTTGTTGTAGAGGATCAGGGCCTTGATCATGTCCCCCTTTGTTTCCTGCAGGTAGCCTTTGAGGATGGTGAGCCCGAGCTCGATGTTGTAATCGATTTGGGTGAGCTTTTTGCGGTCAATGTTCAGCTCGTTCTTCCAGACCGGGTAATTCACCTGCATCAAGCCGTAGGCGCCCGCTCTGGATACGGCATGACGGTTGAAGCTGCTTTCCACGAAGATAATTGCCGTGACCAGGTAGGGATCGAAACCGTGTTTCCGGCTCAGGGTAAAAACCGAATTGGTGATTTTTGTCAATCCGGGTTTCTGCAGGCGGAAAATATTTTCCTGGAAGCGGTAGAAATCAGTGTTGGCCATGGCTTCACTGTGGGCTTCTAGCTTAAAATTGAGTTTATCGACAGTTGTTTGCAGTGACAGGATGGTTTTCTGGTTTTCGGCCTGCCTGGCCGCCAGAACCACAGCGTATCTCAGGGAAAGCCCTGACAAAACCATAAAAAACAACAAAATTCCATGTTTTTTTAAAGGGGGATTCATTTTTTTCCTCGGATTCTATTGAATTGAAAAAATTATAGCACTTTTCATGGAAACTGTCAAGAGTTCCATGTCAGCGGCCGTTGCTTGCGGTTTAAAAAAAGCTGAAAGTTATTCTTGTTCTGAATTGTTGCGTTTGATCTTTATATCGTTCAGGCCTCTGAATTGCAGGGAAAGGGGGCAGGAGCCGGTGAAGGCGCTGAGCAGGGTGATGATGCCCAGCAGTCCGATCCAGTTTTTATAATAGATCCCGGCGCCGATGACGCAGAGCGAAATGATGACGCGGATCCACTTGGCCGTCTGGTTGGTGTTGCATTTGGGTGTTTTGCTCATGGGCATATTATAGCGCATGTCGGCTGGTTTTTCAATCACTGCGTATGGTGCGGAGCGGATCGCTTCAGGTCGATGGCCTTGAAGTACTTCATGGCGGTTCCCCAGGAAGATACCGAGGCGATGACTAAGCCGGCAAAACCATCAAGAAATCCCAATCTCCAGAAATAATGCCTGAAAAAAGTCACCGGTGGCAGGACCAGCAGGCGCAGGACCAGGCATTTCTTTTTTTGGCTGATGATCTCCTCGGACAGAAATGAGGAATAACGTTCCAAGCGGCGTATGTGGTCACCGATATCACGGTAAGTGAAGTGCAAGATTTCGCCTGGTAAAGAGGCGACAACACCGGTCACCTTCAACCTTTCATGGATCCTCCCCTTCCAAGTCGCGGCATTTTTTTTGAAAAGCCTGATCTTGCGATCGGGGTACCAGCCCGAATGGCGGATCCAGCGCCCCAGATAGTAAGTTTTTCTCTTGATGGCGTAGGCGGACGCTTTTAGCGGAAAATTACTTTCTTTCAAATCGCTGATCGAGCGTTTCAGTTCGGGAGAAACCCTCTCGTCTGCGTCCAGGTTTAGTATCCACTCATGACTGGCTTTTTGCATGGCGATATTTTTCTGCTGGCCGTAATCTTCAAAGCGATTTTGATAGAAAGTCGCCCGGGCCTGCCTGGCGATTTCAGGGGTACGGTCGGTTGAATAAGAATCGACCACGATTATCTCATCGACTACGCCCTGCAAACTGTCCAGAGCGTCGGGCAGACGATCTTCCTCGTTGTATGTAATGATAACCGCTGAGATCTTCATGCCGCCTGGTTCCATGAGAGAAAATTACCTGAATTCGGGCCGGTTGTCAATGAAAGCCGGGCCGCTTCCGCCGTGATTCGCTTGGCGGGCTGCCTCTCAATGCCGGAAATGGCGGATGCCTGTAAAAAGCAGGGTGACGCCGAGTTTCTGTGCGGCCAGGATCACGTCGGGGTCCTTGATCGATCCGCCGGGCTCGACCAGGATGGCGATATTGTGTTTGGCTGCCAGTTCGACCGAATCGGGAAAAGGGAAAAACGCGTCGGAAAGGAGCACCGCTCCGGCCGGAGAGGATTGACATTTGCGGATGGCCAGTTCCACCGCATCGATGCGGCTGGCCTGGCCGGCGCCCACGCCGATCAAGGTGAGATCCTTGACAATGATTATGCCGTTTGATTTGACGTATTTGATGATTTTCCAGCCGAAGCCCACGTCACCCTTTTCATTTTTGCTCAAAGGCTTTCCGGATTGCAAAGTGAAGGATTTCGCGTCAACTGCCTGGTTGTCTCGGTCTTGATAGACGAAACCTCCGGGGATGGTCTTGAAATCCGCATTTTCCATGTAGCCGGCCGGCATGCGGATCAGGCGCAGGTTTTTTTTCTTGTGCAGGATCTGCAAGGCGTCATCCGCATAGTCAGGAGCGAGAACGACCTCAAAAAAAATCTCACTCATGGCTGCGGCGGTTTTGGCTTCGAGGCGGTGATTGAAACCCACGATGCCGCCGAAAGCAGAACGCGGATCGCCGTGGAAAGCGTTTTGAAATGCGGGCAGCTGGCCGGCGGCCAGGGCGGCACCGCAAGGATTCTGATGTTTGACGATGGCCGCGAAATGTTTTTTTTCCTGGAATTCGTTCAGCAGCTCATACATCATGGCCAGGTCCAGGATGTTGTTGAAAGACAAAGCTTTGCCCTGCAGCTGGTTGATGGCGCCAAAGGGCGAACGGCGGTCACGGATGGCCATGAAAGCCGCCTGGTGGGGATTCTCGCCGTAGCGCAGCGTCTGCGTCCTGCGGCCGCCGATGTTTAAAAAATCGGGGGGAGATATCTCGCCGGAATGCAGGTAGGCCGCGATCAACGAGTCATAAAACGAGGTATAGGCGAAGGCCTTTTGCGCCAATTTTTTTCTCGATTCCATTGAGATGTCACTGTTGCTCTCAATCGCGGCGATGACCGGTGCGTAATCCTTTTCATCAATGAGCACGATGGTATCACGAAAATTTTTGGCGGCAGCGCGGACCAGGGCCGGGCCGCCAATATCAATGTTTTCCAGCATGGCATCCAAATCAGCGGCTTTTTTTTCGAGGGCGTCCTCAAAGGGGTAAAAGTTGATGATCACCAGGTCGATCTTGGCCGTGCGGAATTCCTGTAACTGCCGCAAATGATCATTTGTTCTTTTGGCCAGGACCGGACCGAAAATCAGCGGATGCAGGGTTTTTACCCGGCCGTCAAGAATTTCCGGGAAATTGGTGATCTGGGAAACCTCGGTCACCGGGATGTTCCATTTCTTAAGGTAAGCAGCGGTTCCGCCGGTGGAAATGATTTCCCACCCGGCTTTAAGCAAAGCCGCGGCGATTGTATCGATATTTTCCTTATGGTAAACGCTGATCAATGCCCGTTTCATTGTGCACCCCCGGAATTTTTCATTATATCTATAATAACTGCCGAAAGCAAAGTTCCACGGCAGCGAGATCTCAATTGGGGGACCGTGTCCCCTTTGGATGGATTTCACAAACTCCCGTTTTTGTGCTACAATAAGACCTCTCAGGTTCCGGGGTGTAGCGCAGCCTGGCTAGCGCGTTCCGTTCGGGTCGGAAAGGCCGGAGGTTCAAATCCTCTCACCCCGATTTTTCCCCTCCGTTCAACCCTCCGCTTCCCATCAATAAAAAAAACCGCGGGAGCCATTTTTCCCAGTTTGCATGACCTTGGCAAGTGAAGTTTTACCTGAGATGATCAAAAAAACATATTTATTCCTGAATTACTAACCTAAAAATGATAATATTTTACCTATCATTCGTGTACTCTCAATCTTGATGGGGAATTCTGGGCACTGCTGTGAAATTTATTGATAATTAAAATCACATAATATACTATACAATTTCAAATATTAAAATGAATCCAGTATTGAAGAGAACGGGGATTATTCAATGGTAAAAAGATGGATACTCATGATATTGATCGGATTAAGCGTTACTTCAATCCTGGCTCAGGAACGCCTGCGCTGCAAGCAATTGTCCTTGGACCAGGGACTTTCCCAGAGTTCTATTTTCACTATTGTCCAGGATAAATCAGGCTTCATCTGGATCGGCACCGAATCGGGGCTCAACCGCTACGACGGCTATCAGTTCAAGGTTTACAGGCAGGATGTGGATGATCCCAATAGCTTGAGCAACAATATTGTCGAGTCTCTGCTGGTCGATTCGAGCGGAACATTGTGGGTGGGAACAGACAATGGGCTCTGCCGCTATGTCCTTGAAAAGGATCATTTTGTTTCTTATCTGCATGATCCAAAAAAGAATGATTCGTTGAGCAATAATCGTGTCTTTAACATTTATGAAGACAGTTCGGGAAATCTCTGGATTGGGACGGACGGAGGGTTGAATTGCCTGGACCGGCAAAGCGGCCGGTTCCAGCGTTTTCAAACCAAGCGCGATGCCAGCGCCACTTTGAGCCATAATCATGTACGCTCCATTCTCCAGGATCACCATGGTTTCCTCTGGGTGGGGACGGCTGGTGGCGGCCTTAACCGTTTAAATCTCCAGACTGGGCAGTTCGATCATTTTCGCCAGGCAGCGACTGAGGAAACCAGCATCAGTGACGATACGGTACTCGCCCTTTATGAGGACTCCTCAGGCAATCTCTGGGTGGGGACGCGAAAAGGTCTTGATCGCCTCGATCCTTCCCGTCAATCTTGCCAGCACTACCGGCACAATCCCAACGACCCTTTCAGCTTGAGCAATGACTGGATAAACTGCATCTACAAGGACCGCTCAGGAGTTTTGTGGATCGGGACCAATGAAGGGGGAGTCAATAAATACCTGCCTGAAAGAAACGGATTCACCAGCTTTCGGCACAATCCGAACGATGTGACCAGCCTTGCTGGCGACCGGATTCGCGCCGTTATCGAGGATGATTCGGGAAACATCTGGTTCGGAACCTACGAAGCCGGTATCTCCAAATACAACAAGGCTATCGCCAAATTCAAGCTCTACCATTCCGAACCCAACAACCCAAACAGCTTAAGCAGCAGCGATGTGAGGCAAATTTTCAAGGAAGATCAGAATATTATCTGGGTGGCTACGGAAGGCGGCGGTTTGAATCGTATTGACCGGGCTAGCGGAACATACACTGTGTTCATGAAAAATCCGCTTGACCCGCAGAGTATATCATCCAATCATCTTTTTTCCATTTTAAAAGATCGTGAAGGCATCATGTGGATTACGACGGCTGATGGCGGTTTGAACAGGTTCGATGCCAAGCAGGGCAAATTTTCCCTTTATATGAACGATCCCCTCAATCCGCAGAGCATCAGCCATAACTTTATACGCACCATTGCCGAAGACCGCGCCGGCTACCTATGGCTCGGCACGGACGGTGGCGGAATGAACCGCTTTGACAAAAAAACCGGCCTCTGCAAAAGGTTTCTGCCGGAGCCGGAAAACCCCAACAGTTTGAGTTCTTTAAGAGTATTTTCCCTTTTTATTGATAAATCCGACATCATCTGGATCGGAACCGGCGGCGGCGGATTGAACCGCTTCGACCCTGCTACGGAAACCTTCAAGGTCTTTCGTTATGATCCAAAAGTATCCGACGGTATCATGGATGATTATGTCATATGCCTAACTGAGGACAGCCGCGGTTTTCTCTGGCTGGGAACAGCGCAAGGCTTGACACGGTTTGATCGCGAAAAGGAGGTGTTTCGCACCTACACCGAGAGGGATGGCCTCCCCGACCATACGATTTACGCTGTTGTCGAGGATCGGCAAAAAAATCTTTGGGTGACCACGAACCGTGGCTTGTCGCGTTTCAATCCGCTCACCGGAAAATTCAAAAATTTCCATTTAGATGATGGCCTGCAGGGTTATGAATTCAACACCTATAGTTTCTGCAAAGGTGATGATGGAGAGCTTTTTTTCGGCGGTATTCAGGGACTCAATTCTTTTTATCCCGAGCAGATCACTGATAATCCCCACATCCCCTCCATCGTGCTAACTCGTTTTCAACTCTTGAATAAAGATGTCCCCATTGGCAAAAAAGTGGGGGGGCGGGTGGTGATGGACAAAAACATCGGTGCAACGGATGTGCTCACCCTTTCCTACAAACAGAATGTCTTTTCTTTTGAATTTGCGGCCCTTGATTATAAGGCGCCGGAAAAAAACCAGTACGCCTATATGATGGTTGGTCTGGACGAGGAGTGGAATTATGTGGGCAATCGCCATTTTGTGGCCTATGCCGGCATCCCACCGGGGAAATATATGTTTCGCGTCAAGGGCTCCAACAACGACGGCGTTTGGAACATTAAAGGAGTGTCATTGCGAATCACCATTACCCCGCCTTTCTGGCAGACCTGGTGGTTTAGAATTCTCATCGGTCTTTTAACTCTCATGGGGATCTTCTTTCTGTTCAGTTTAAGGATAAGAAATATGAAAGCCCATAAAGAAGAACTGGAGCGGTTGGTTGAGGCCAAAACACAGGAACTGAAGTACACCAATGAGCAATTGTTGAATGCCAACAGCAGACTGGAATATCTGTCTTTGACCGATGCCCTGACTCAATTGCCCAACCGTCGCAATTTTGAATTGTTTTTTATCCAAGAATGGAATCGCTGTAATCGGGATTCCCAACCTTTGTCTTTGCTGATGATCGACATCGATTATTTCAAATATTTCAACGACACCTATGGCCATCTGATGGGTGATGAGTGTCTTAAAAAAATCTCCGCCATCATTAAAAAAAGCACTCCCAGGACCTCTGATTTTTCAGCCCGGCTGGGCGGAGAAGAATTTATCATCGTTTTATCCAACACGCCGGTTCCCGGAGCCGTTCTTGTGGCTGAAAGATTGCGCTCAAGAGTGGAAGAAGCGGCTATCGTCCATAAAGGCTCCAAGGTCAATTCGGTGGTAACCATAAGCATTGGAGTGGGCACAATGACTCCCAAGCAAGATGTGGAAAGCGATTATTTGATCAGTATTACCGATCAGGCATTGTATCAGGCTAAGCAGGATGGCCGTAACCGCTATGCCGTTATCAATATCTGATTAAATTGCCAACCGATGATTTTTCCGACAATGGAAACAAACAATTTAAAGCAATGTTTTGCAAATACTTGCCGAAATAAATAAAAAAAGATTACAATGTCAACATAGGGAGAAAACAATGGAGAATGAAAAAGTTCGTATCGCCATGATTTCCATGAACGAAGGCGGGGGCAAATTTTATCATTTGCTTATTGAGCGCTTCAAAGAAGTTACTATTGAATTTTATAAGACCGTCGGTCAATTTAAAAAGGAATGCGGCGATAAAAAGTATAACGGCATTATTGTAGATATGTATACAATTGTCAGCGCCTCCACTGAAGAAAAGGGTTTTTTCTTTTCAATGCAAAAAGGACTGCCGGTGATGCAGATGAAGCATGGATTTCAACCGCAGGAGGTCAGCGGCTTTATCGATCAAAAAAAAGTGGGAAAGCTGTCAGGAATCGAGTTTGTGGAAAATTTTATCCACACGAGTTGCATGAAGATACCGCCGCGCGGCATCAGGTTGTTCGAAAGAAAAAAGATTCTTTTGAAGATCCAGCTTTTATTGACACAAAAGGATCTTCCGATCAAGGGCGAGTTGTTGGATATCTCACAGGAAGGGTGTTTCATTATGGTGCCTCATGAAGTGAGCATACAAAATGAAAACAGAATTTGGATCACTATCAACGATCTGATGGATAAAGATTTAATAGCATGCAGCGTAAAATGGAAAAAAACTCAACTAACTAATGATAAATCAGTTGTTGGATTGGGGGCCAAATTTGAAAAAATATCCAAGAAACAGAAAACGGAAATTCTCGATTTATTAAAAAATGCCAGCTCCTGATTAGTGCTTGAACGAGATTTTTCAAGTGCCATTTTGCCTGAGGGGATTAATAAAATTGTGTTCACTCCCGATTGATTAAACCAAAATAACAATGTTTTTACCTATAATTCCTGTATTCTTGAACTTGATGGAAGTTTCTGACCCCTTACGCTTGAACCGACAATGATTTTGTTGTATAATTTATTTTCAATAGTGACCTTATGGGGATGAAATGGAAAATCTAAACGCAGTTATTGTGGTGCTTTATTTTGTGGTGCTTTCGATCCTGGCCATTTTCGGCGCGCACCGATATTATATGGTTTATTTATATTATAGATACAAAAATGCAGTTCCCAAGCCAGAAAGCGAGTTCGACGAATTGCCGCGGGTGACCATTCAGCTGCCCATGTATAATGAAATGTATGTAGCGGAACGCTTGATCGATGCGGTAGTAAAAATGGACTATCCCCGGGAATTGCTGGAGATACAGGTCTTGGATGATTCCACTGACGAAACCGTGGCTATTGCCCAGCGGCGGGTGAATTTTTACAAAAAGCAAGGCATGGACATTTCCTACCTGCAGCGAAAAAATCGCAAGGGATTCAAGGCCGGGGCGCTGGAAGAAGGCATGAAGGTGGCCAAGGGCGAATTCATTGCCGTTTTTGATGCCGATTTCATTCCCCACAAGCATTTCCTGATGAACACCATCCACTATTTCACATCTGATAAGGTGGCCATGGTGCAGATGCGTTGGAGCCACTTGAATCGTAATTTTTCGCTGATGACCAATTTGCAGTCGATCTTCCTGGATGGCCACTTCGTGATCGAACACACGGCTCGCAACCGATCCGGAAGATTTTTCAATTTTAATGGCACAGCTGGGATCTGGCGTAAAATCGCAATTATCGATGGTGGCGGCTGGCAGCATGATACCCTGACCGAGGACCTCGACTTGAGTTACCGCACCCAGATGAAGGGGTGGCAGTTCATCTATCTCCCTGATCATTCGGTCCCTGCCGAATTGCCCGTGGATATTGTTGCCTTCAAAGCTCAACAGCATCGCTGGGCCAAAGGCTCCATTCAAACAGCCAAAAAACTGCTGCCCAGAATATTCAAGGCGTCATTGCCCCTGAAGGTGAAAGTTGAAGCGTTTTTTCACCTGGCGGCCAATACGGCCTACCTCTTGATGGTGCCGTTGTCAATTTCCATCCTGCCGGTGGTGATTTTAAGACGAAATTTGGTTTGGGGCCAGATGTTTATATATGATGTGCCCTTATTCCTGATGGCTACGGCCTCGGTTTCCGCTTTTTATATTGTTTCACAAAAAGAAATCTATTCCAATTGGACCAACACCTTCAAGTATCTTCCGCTGCTTATGGGGTTGGGGATCGGATTGTCAGTTAACAATTCCGTCGCGGTTTTGGAAGCCCTTTTCAATAAGGAATCTGAATTCGTGCGTACTCCCAAATTCGGGATCGAGAAAAAAAATGACACTTGGGCTTCTAAAAAATACAAAGGGAACAAGAATCTTCTAATTCCCGTGGTTGAGCTCGCTCTCGGCCTTTATTTTACATTTGCCGTGATCACCTGCGTCATTGAAGGCATTTGGCTGACCCTCCCCTTTCTCATGCTTTTTCAATACGGGTATCTATATATTGCCTTTCTTTCATTTTCTACAATTTTCAAAAACAAGTTTCTATTGAAAAAAGCCAGCGTCAGCATCGTCAGCTGATTCTTGCCGGAGAAGAATTTTCTCAATGCAGCCAATGATTCGCGGACAATATTGAAACAATATGAGATTCAGCGCCTATTTTATCAAATTTTCCCATTCCCAGGCCAATTTCACTGGCAATGTCCAGATCGCGGGCAAAAGCGTAGCAGCTAATTTCAGTAAAATAAGCGATGATCTGTTCGCGGCTCATTTTAAAAACCAGGTTGAATTCAGTTTCCGGCAGGAAATAGATTTTAAAAACGTCAAGGGTCGTTTTACAGTGCTATTGCCAGTTCTATCACAGTACAATCAGAGAAAACTGAAAAAGTTGGCGGAAATCCTGCGATCTATCCAGGATAAAGCTTTCAGGGAAATCATCTTGGCTCTGTTGACCGTGGAAAATTTTCTGGAAGTGGAAAGCCTGCTTTATTTTTTTTCCCTGGAAAGAAGCGCGGCGGCAAAGGTTTTGATCGAATTGGAACTTGCCAGGCAACTGAAAGTCATCAATCTTAATTATTTGTTCGTCACGTCCTGGGAGCATTTTCTGCAAAACCTGGCCGCTATGGAAAGCGGTTTGCGGCAGGCGTATGAAGGCAGGGAAAGAACCTTGAAATTCACTCAATTGGAAAAGACGGTCAAAATCCCCCAGGAAACCATTTTTTTCAAGTACTTGTTAACAAAATGCAGCCAGGAGTTTCCTTGCAAAGTGCTGCCTAATATGCTGATTTTTTCCAAGCTGCCCTTGATGGGCGAAGAAAAAACGCGTATGGCCGATATAGAAAAAACCTTGAAAGCCAACAAACTTCTGATATTTACCATTGAAAATGTTCAGAAAAACACGGACTACTCTCTCAAACAGATAAATGATTCACTTTGGTACATGCTCGACGAGGAAAAATTCCTGCAATTGGATGAGAGGCATTTTATCTTTAGTGATGAATACAACAAGATCATCAACCGTTTGAAAAAATTCAAGCGTAACCAGGGCGATATTTTAACTTTTGATGATCTGCGCGCCGTCACTTCCTACAGCAGAAAATATCTCATTGTTTTGTTTGAATATTGGGATGGACACAATATTACCCGGCGGGTGGGTAATAAAAGACAGATTTTGCTTGGAGTCTGATCAGGGAAGCGTAATGCCCAGGCGGGTTTTCGCTGCGCCCACAACATCATTGAAAACTTTTTCCTGCTCTGCCAGGGGCTGTCCTTTGGTTTTTACATAAAAAATGAGATGTTGCAGCAATTTCAAGGCCTCTTCGGAATATTTTTCGTCGTTCAGCAGGTGGGCTTCGGCCAGATAATCCAAGGCGTTGTCCAAATTATCGTTTTGGTTAAGTAAAACCCCCAGATCGTATGCCACCTTGGCATTTCTCTTCATTTGGTATGAAGTTTTCAGGTTCTCAATGGCCTTATCCTGGTCTTTCAATCGTGCGTACCAGAGCCCCAGCATTTTATAGTAATCAGCATGGGGTTTGTTCTGGTTTATGGCTTCTACGCCGCGGATCGCTTCTCTCAAGTTGTCGTTCTTGAGCATGCGTTCGCTTAAAGCCAAAACGAAATTGGCGGATTTGTCCGATTTATCCAATTGGTATGCCTCAAGTGCCTTGTTTAAAGCGTTCACGGCGTTTTGCGGGTCGTTGGGTTTGGCTGCCAGTAATTGCACCTGAATGCGCAGGGCCGGGGCAACGTAATTGTTGTCGATGAGTGAGTTGTTCTGGGTAGCGCTGTTAAGTTTTCTGGCTAGTATAATGACTTTTTCGGCGTAGCTATAGGCCATGTCCAGATCTTTTTTGGTCAGGTTATAGGCATTGGCCAGGAAAAGATAAAGGCGCAGCTTGTAGCTGGATTCGAGCTCCTCGTAGGTCAGTGCTTTTTCACCGAATTCGATGGTTCGTTCATATTGCTGCAGCTGGTATGTGGTTTCTGCTAGGTGGAGGTACATATAAATGGAATTTCGGTCTTCCTTGCCGCCGTATTTATTGTAATATTCATCGAGTTTTTGCATTTTGACTTTCAGGTCTTTTTCGCCAACGAGGGCGATCCAGGCGTCGGTCTGTTCCTTGTCCAGGGCGAGCACTCCTGTCAAGGCGATGGTTATAAGAATTAAAATAAGAAAGGAAAGTTTCTTCATTGCTGAAATCCTCCAATTTTTGAATTTAGTATTAATTATAAATAAAATAGTTCGCCAATGTCAAGTTAAATTCTGGCAAGCACTAAAAAATGAGCATTTGACTAAAATTATGTTCCCCGGTAAAATAAAAAAGTGATAAAGGCATGGATTTTTTGTTGCTGTTTAGTTTTTGCGCTCGTTCCCGTCGCCGCGCAAACGGTCACGGTTAGTTCCTTCGAATTGCCCAATGGCCTGAAAGTAATCCTTTCTCCCAGCAGCGACATGCAGGCCGCTGCGGTCTGCGTTTATCACATGCATGGCGCCCGCAATGAGCCTGCCGACACCCGTGGAATATCCTACCTGTATCAGTATCTGATGTTCGATGGAAACGAAAACCTTGAGCCGTACGACCATGTCCTTTTCGTCAATAAAATGGGCGGAATCGTCAGCGGGCGGGTGAATTATGACAATGCCGTTTTTTATGAGACGCTTCCGGCCCAGGAGATCAATGTGGCCCTTTGGCTGGAAAGCGAACGCTTGAAAAGCCTGCGCCTGCAGGATGCAAATATTGACTATCACAAGAACCAGATCTTCAATCGCATAAATCGTCTCTGGGAATCGAGCCAGAATTTCAAGGCACAGACTTGGGTCAATTCCAAGGTTTTTGAAGGTTCGGCGTATGAATACCCGCTGTATGGAGACCTGAACAATATCCGTTTTTTAAGCAACGATAGGATAAGGGAGAACTATCGCAATTTTCAGAGTCTTGCCAATATCCTCCTGATTATTGCAGGGAAATTTGATATCAATGAATTGCGGGCCGGGATCAACAAGTTTTTCCAGGATATCCCTCCTGGCCGGAAGCCTTCCAACCCGGTTTTCAGCGCCCACAACCAGCGAAAATCCTTTTTGCTTAAAAATTGGATGATTGAGGGCCTGAAAAGAAATTTTGTAGTGTATGGCATCAAGGCTCCGGCCAAGATCGGCTATAATTTCATGTATTTCGATTTTTTACGCTATTACCTGACCGATCCGCGCTTTGCCCGGCTTGACCATGTTCTCAACATTGTAAACAAATTGGATGTCGAGATCGAGAGCAGTTTCACCGATTATATGGAGGCCAATTGCCTTACCATCCAGATCTCGGCCACCAAGCGCATCAATCTTGAAAAAGCCAAATATGTTCTGGAAAAAGAATTCCAGGCCCTGAGCAGCAATCCCATAAGCAACAGTGATGTGAGAGCTATTCGCTCCCTGATGGAAATTGATTTTTTAAAAAGCATGATCTCTTTGGAGGAAAGATGCTTACGCATCGGCGAATTCTTTCATATGTTCGGCGAACTGAATTTTTTTGACGTTCAGCTCAAGCGCCTGCGCAAGATCACTTCTTATGATATTATGGAAAGCGCGAAAAAATATCTGGTGAAGCAAAACCAGGTTGTCCTGAATGTTTATGACAAATAGAATTTCGCAGCTCCGCTCCATTTTGTATTTACTGGGGGGGGTGTTGTTATTTCTGGGATGCAGTCGGGCGCTTGCCTCGGAAACGCGGCTTTTTTCTTTCACGACGTCCAAGGGATTGGTCGTCAAGGTCTTGCAGGACAACGACATGCCTTTCATCCATGCCCAATTGCTCATTTACCTGGACGGCAGCTCGCAGAATTATACATCCCTGGCCATCTCGCAGTTGATGGCCATGAATATGTTTGAGCGGGAATTGAATTCACCGCCTTCCAATCTTATGGATATGCTGCAGCGGCAGGGTAACGACTACCAAGTCGAACAAAACCCGGAATATGTGAAGATCACCATGAATTTCCTGCCGGACCGTCTGGCGGCTTTTCCGAAACTGCTGAAGGAAATTTTTTATTACCAATCCTTTCATTTAAAGAAATTCAACCAAAGCAAGGAAAAATTCTGGACTTTGTTCGCCAAAAACAGTGATTGGAAAAAGGAATTGGCTTTTTTACTGGCTTACCAGCAAATGACCGGAAATTTTTATTTCTCCCAGGGTTTGCTGCTCCAGGATATTTTAAACAGGATCAATCTGGCTCAATTGCGTTCGTTCCTTTTAAAAACCTTCCGTCCGGATAACGCCCTGCTGATCTTGAAAGGGAAAATCAATCCTTACTTCATCCTGGGCATGATCGAAAAGGATCTGCCGCAGCCGTCCCCGCAGCCTTCCAAAACCAAAAAAGATGGAATCGCCCTCAATGCCAACCGCAAGATCTTTGTCCTGAATGTCAATTCCGCTGAACAGCCGTCGGTCTATTGGTTCGATGCGGCCCCGGCTGTGACCGATGTCAGTTATCTACCATATGTGATCGGCAATTTTGCCCTGTTCGGTTTTCCAGGCGGGCGGATTTACCAATCCCAAAAAAACCAGTTTTCCATGGCCGGCTATAAGGTCAATTCCGAAACCTATCATTTGAAAAAATTCACCGTTTTCTGCAATTATCTGCGTTTGAAATACAATGATCTGGAAAATTTCCTTTTGCTGGTGGATCAGGAGAGGAGAAAATTCGTCGTCCGTCCCATTGAAAGGAAGGAATACCTTGACGCCTTGAATTATTACATCGGCCGGGCTCAGGTGGAGACGAGCCGATTCGATTATGACCTGCAGGCAGAGATCGACCGATTTCAGAGCCAGGGAGTGGGATCGCTCGCAACGCCGATCGGACCGCAAATTTTTCAGGAAGTGAGTCTCAACCGCGTGATGCAGGTCATGGACGAACAGATGGGATCCAGACACCGAAGCAGCGGCCGGGAAAAAGGGATCGTGGTTCTGATCGGCAATGCCAATCTGATTTTTAACAGCTTGAAAATATTAAAAACGGAAGCGCTTGAAATCTCGGTGGATTAAAACAAGGCGGCGACCGGATTTGAACCGATGAATAGCGCTTTTGCAGAGCGCTGCCTTACCACTTGGCTACGCCGCCAATGGAGCGGGAAACGGGATTTGAACCCGCAACATCAACCTTGGCAAGGTTGCGCTCTACCATTGAGCTATTCCCGCTTTGGCATTAAGGATAATCGAAATTGCTTTTTTTGTCAAGAGTTTTCGCTTTGAATTCAACTTGACATTGACGGCCGCCAGCCTGCTAATATTTCAGTTTTGCTCAAGCTTTTCCGGGAGCTTCAAGCAGGGCTATAATTTCCGGCGGTAAAAAAGGGTGGCCTTTTTCATTCAGCGCCGTACCGGTGGTGCGGGCTGAAAGAACAAGCCTTTGGTCCGGGTAGTGGAAGATGTCCTGCAAAAAAACAAAGCGTATGGGCGAAACGCGCTTCAGGTTCAATCCGATCCAGAAAACATCGCCGCTGCGCAGCGGGATTTTGTAATCAAGCTCCGCCCGCACCACCACCAAAAAAATTTTTTCTTGCGTGAGCCTGTTGAAATCAATGCCCACCGAAAGCAGGAATTCATGGCGGCAGTGTTCGAGGTAATTCTGGTAGATCGCGTTGTTGACGATACCCTGCATATCGCATTCGTAATCGCGCACTTTGAGATCAAGTTTGAAAATGTAGTCAGTCATCTCGTAACCTTTGACATATAACCGGGAATTTCATTGTTTTATGATTTATTGCCGGTACCATGCATTTGCTCGACCGAGTGCAGCATCAAGTCGGCAAAAGCTCGAGCATCTTCAAGGTCGGCGAGGTCGGGGTGGCCATGGGCGCTTTGGGCTTCCATTGCCCAGGCACGCTCATGCGGCTTTTCCATCCAAACATCGAGCAGTTCGAGTTTTACCTGGCCGCGGCAGCCGAAGGTGCCCAATATGGTCTGGCCGCCTGTCAGGCTGATGGCCGCGTAAAAGGCGGAAATGGCTTTTTCACCGCCGCGTAGAGATCCATGGGTGGCGAAAAAGGCCAGTTTTTTCCCTTGCGGGATGCTTTTCAGAAAATGGGTCACTTTGGCCGGAACGCTGTGGTGATGAACCGGGAAACCGCAAAAGATGAGGTCATACATGCCAGGATCATCGACCTGTTCGATAGGCAAAATTTTTTTTTGCGTTTGTCGAATGCCGGATAATATCGTCTCGGCGACTTTGAGTGTATTTCCGGTTTCGGAATAATAAACGACCAGGATGTTCATGCCGCCTCCTTCGCAGGTGGAATTGTAGCGGATTGATGAGCCAAAGTCCAGAGTGGGACTGAAATACCATGGCAGGTTATTCAGGCGGGATTTGCAGGCGAGTTTTCGATTTTACCAGGGCTCTGGCGCAATGCCAGAAGGATACCGGCCAGAATAATGGCAGCAGCCGCTATTTTCAACAAGGACGGGTTTTCGCCCAAAAAGAGAAAAGCCAGGATCGCGGCACCGATCGGTTCGCCCAGAGTAGCGATGGCTACATAAGCGGCCGGGAGATGGGCCAACGACCAATTAAAAGTCGAGTGACCCAGTAATTGCGGAACCAGGGCCAGAAGCAGGAACCAGCCGTAGGTTGTTGGCCGAAAGCCGGTCAAAGGCTGGCGAAAAAGCAATGCTGTGATCAGCAGGATTAGTGCCGCGAAGCCATAAACCAGGGTTACGTATGGGATCAGGGACATGTGGCGGCGCAGATGCCGCCCGATCAACCAATAGCCGCTGACAGCCAGGGCACCGGCCAGGGCCAGGGCGTTGCCCAGCAAAGGCCGTGCATAAAAGCCGGAACCGGACTCGGCAAAGCTTATGACAATGCTTCCGCCCATGGCCAGCGATAGTCCGGCCAACAAGGCCGGCGGCAAGGGCTCATCCAGAAAAACCCGGGCCGCCAGCGCCACCCACAGCGGCGATGTCGAGACCAGAACCACTGAACTGGCCACGGAAGTATATTCGAGCGAAGTGATCCAGGTGCCAAAATGGATGGCCAGGAAAAATCCCGAAGCCAGTGCCCAACCCCAATCTGAGGCGTTGAGTTCAAACAGCTCTCTGCGGCAGTGCAACCAGGCCACTGGCAGCAAGATCAGCGCTGCCAGTCCCAGGCGGAAAGCTGCGATGGTCAGGGATGGGGCGTCCTCCTGGGCAATGCGGACGAAGATCGATCCCGAGGATACGGCCAGGATGCCTATGGTCAGGGCCAGGCGCGGAGGCACAATTGGAATATTGCTCGGATTTTTCATGGAAAGTCGTACAATTTTCTCTTTTGTTTTGGTAATAACGGGCATTTGTTTCTTGGAATGCTGGTTTCCACTTATGGCATTCTATGGCCGCTGGCAATTGATGTCAACAAACCGAAACGATCCATTGTTTTTTTTCACTTCAGAGTTTTCATGCCCAATAGGTGCAGGGTAACCCCTGCTCCGACCGCCAGCAGCACGACCCTGATCCAAAGCGCATCCAGCACCACCAGACCTGAAAAAGCGAGAGTGCCCCACAGCAGTACGAGAGTCGCCACCTTGGTTTGCCGGGAGATGGCCCTGTGTTCCCAGTATTGGCGGATATAGCGGCCGAACCACTTATGGGTGATGAGCCAATTGTACAAACGGTCTGAACTGCGCAAAAAACAGGCGGCAGCCAGGAGAAGAAAAGGAGTAGTAGGCAGGAGCGGCAGGAAGATGCCGGCGGCACCAAGTGCGACCGCAACAATACCGCAGCACGCCAGCAGCAGCCTTTTGCCTTTGCCGATGTTCCTTTCCCCTTCCAAATCGGGACGGATCATTTCTTATAAGTGAAAGCGCGGGACAAAAGGCCTGAAACGACCAGGGCGATCGCGAAAATGCTTGCGCTTATAATGGGAAAAATCGCCTTGGCGACAAGCAGTATCGCCAAAACCAGGCAGACACTGAGAAAGCTTAAGGCCGCCGTTTTTCTATTCATGGTCCACCGTGCATGATTCATCACCGCTGCAACATTCCAGCCCGGCCGCTTTTGCGAACGCTTCCCTTCCTTCGCTGACCGAAAAATAGATCAGGCCCAGCGCACCCAGGCTGTCGGCAAAACCGAATCCAGTTACCTGGTAGATCAAACTGGATGCCAGCAGCACCAGTGACATGTAGATGCAGGCCATAGTGCAATTGGCGTCGGCCAGGATGGGCGATGAGTGGAGCGCACGCCCGACTTTGCGTTTGGCCAGGACCAAGGCCCACATGATCGCGATGGAAATGATTGAAATGATAAGGCCGGGAACTGTCGTTTCCGGCGTGTGGGCATTGAACAGGGCGTATACGGCACTGACCGCAAGTCCGGCAGCTAGTACATAGAAGGATGTGCCGGTCATTCGCAGTGCGGTCCTTTCGAAACGTGAGCGCTCCCTTTCCGCATTGCGGCGAATGCGCAGCACCATTGCCAGAATGCCAACCCCGGACATAACCTCAATGAATGAGTCGACGCCAAAACCGAAAAGGGTCAGTGCTTCATCCTGGGCGCCGAAATAGACCGAGACGAGTCCTTCGGCCAGATTGTACAGGATCGTGAACAGGGCGAGCCACAAAGCATAGCGCCAGATTTTTTCTGGGTTTTTCGCTTGAGGGGCCATGGATGATTCATTCTGTCTTGTATTGAGGCAAAAAACGTCGCGAGGATCTTCAGGGAAGATCAAATGAATTCACCTTTGGCGACGACAATGGATTTGCCGCCGACGGAGATATTGATGCTATCCCCTTGACGCTCCGCCTTCAAGAGCAGGAGCGACGGTCGACCGATCTCGTAGCCCTGCTCGCTGCGGATGTCGATGCTGTCCTTGCCGAAATAACGATGCTTGACCAGGTAGCCGGCCAGGCAGCCGTTGCCGCTGCCAGTGGCCGGGTCCTCGGGAATGCCGAAACAATCGACAAAGACCCGCACGCTGATGTCGTTCGCAGCTTCGTGGGCTTGCGGGCAGAAGATCAGTATCCCCTTGGCCCATGAGTCTTTTATAAATGCGAAATATTTTTCCCGGTCTACTTTCGCACTTTTCAAGGCGGTTATGGTCTTCAGCGGTACGATGAAAAAAGGCAGTCCCGTGGAAACTTCCTGGATCGGAAAGCGATCGTCGATGGCTGATGCAGGCAAAGCGAGTATTGCGGCCAGGGACGCAACCGGGTGCTGTTTCCCGAATTCCGGCTCGACCTGCTTCATCCAGCCGTAGCCGTCCCGGCCGAAAGTTACCGGGATCCTGCCCACCTGCAAATTCAAGGATACCGAATCGCCCTTTCCCTTCAGGATCTCGTTGCAAACAATGAAAGCGGTCCCAAGGGTCGGATGGCCCGCGAAGGGGACCTCCTCTCCCGGGGTGAAGATGCGCACGTCGAAGCCGCCATCGCGAGGCTCGTCCTTGAGAATGAACGTGGTCTCGGAAAAATTGGTTTCGCGGGCAAGGCGCTGCATCTCTTCGCTGCTTAGAGATTCGGCCCGGCGGAAGACGGCCAGCTGGTTGCCGGCGTATTTCTTCTCGGCGAAGACATCGACGATATAAAAAGTGAGTTTTTTCATAAGTATCCTCCGAATCTTATTAATTCACAGTAACTGCGGGCTGTCATTTCTTCCCGGAAATATACCGGCAGTAGCCGAAGGCGATCGGCCCTTCTTTGGTGGTTTCGCAGGGGAATTCCGGGCAGGCGAAACACATGGTGATGCCTTTTTCAAAGGCGCAGGTGGCAATCTTGCAGAATTTGTTTTCCTTGGGCACGCACCCATGGGGATAATTCGGGCACTTCTTTTGTATCATCAAGGGGCATTTTTCGCAGCCGATGCCGCATACTCCGATTTTCATTTTGGTTACTCCCTTATTTTCCTGTCTTGCCCGGCCGGATCACCTTGTAGACCAGCCACAATCGGCCCTTGCCCAGGGATTTGCTTTTTTTCAGGCTCAATCCTACATCAGCCCTGACATCATCAAACAGGGGGAATGGTTTTTTGCCGATGATGAGCGGATGGACCAGCAGGCTGATCTCGTCCACCAGGCCGCTGTTAAGCAAAATGCCGTTCAGGGTTTTCCCCGTGTCGGTCAGGACGGTTTTTGCTCTGTACTCCTTGGCCAGCAGCTCGAGCACGTGGGCATATTCGAACGGCCGGTTGCCCATGTAATGCCAGTCGTAGTTGCGCTCGGTCAGGTAGCGCAGGTATCCCTTGGGGGTCAAATTGCCCGTGAGGATGACAATGTCGCGGCAGAGTTCGAAGCGCCGCAGGGAGTGAAGCTTTCCTTTCAACTTGCCGGCCGTGTCGGGTATGACCCATAGTGGCAGTTTCTTGTCCCGCTTGGGCTTGATGAAGTCCTTGTCCTGTTCTTTCGGTATTCGCACCGAGAACAACTTCAGACCCTCGATGGCCGTGTTCGAGCCGATAAGATGAATATCGGCCCTGTAACTCCCCACGATGCGGTAGTGAGCGGCCATGTCGACCTCGAACCCGAGCAGGGAGCCGTCCAGGCTGATTGAACTGTGCATAATGACTTTCATCTGTTTCATCCCATACCTCCGATTGCTGGTTCTGATGAGCGCAGGAGTCACCGATCCCGAATTCAATTTATGCCGTTTTAAAGAAACCGGATTGACAGGGCAACCAGGGCCAGGAGCAGCGCGGCGTTGATCGGAATGACATATTGTAAGTACAATGGCCCGACCTTGCCGGTCTCCTGGATGGTTACTTCCCTGTAGCGGCCCAAATTTCTGAAAATGTAGAATCCCCAGAACGGGAAAGGTGTCTTGAGCCCCCGTTTATCCAAGAACTCCGCGATGCGGATGGCTGTAACCACCGCCCAGACCACACAGGCCAGAGCCAAGCAGGCGAAAACATAAAAAACACCCATGGTTCACCTCTGTCGATGCCGATGTTTTATATTGAAAACGCGCCACTGCCATTTTATCAGTTTTTCCAATAATTTTCCCATTCGCCTGGGAAATTGGTGGTGATGTGGAAGGGAAGAAAAAAATGATTAAAGGCAATATCAGCCGAGGTCGACCTCGATCAGGCAATGGGGATCGCCGCGCTGGATCGAGCTCTTGAGGACGACCTTCACTTCCTTGCCGGCCAGGGCGCCGTAAACGGCCTTGGTCCAGCCTTGGGTGCACAGGCAATAGTCGGCGGGCAGCGGTTCCTTTATGTCGGCCACCAGCGGGCAGAAGCACTTGTCGTAAGTAAGGGTGATCTTGTTGCCGTTGCGTTTGGCGTTGTTGGCGCCGATGTGCTGGCGCATGGCGGCCAGGAACTTGTCTACATCGCCATTGAACGACTTGGCCCAAGCCTGTGAGCCGCCGCGCTCGGCGCAGGCCCGGCCGTTGTCCTCGATCACCTTCACCATTTCGGCCTCGGCCAGATCTTTCTTCATGTTGCCCAGCCAGGCCGTGAGCCAGCCCAACAGAAACTTGTTCTTTGCCGCCATCTTTTTCTCCCCTGCTGCGGCCGTTGCCTCCTGGGCCGTGGCCTTGCCGCTTGCGCCCAGCAGCGTTCCCGCCGCCGCTACTCCCAAAGCGCCCTTTAAAAAGTTTTTTCGCTTCATGCTTGCTCCATATTAAATTAGTTTAATTATAGTAATACGATTTTAATCAAGCAAGTTTATTTCGTTCATTAATGATCATGGTGCGGCTTTCATAACCATCGGGCAAGCCCTGAATTGAGGGAGCGTGTGGTTTGGGCATGAGCATTTGTTTGGTCAAGGACGAACGGTTTTCTTATTGGTATATTTTTTTAATGTAGGGGCGGGTTTTAAACCCGCCCTGTAGTTAAAAAAACGGAATCCACCAACGAAAAAAGATAAATACATGAGTGATCGATTGGGCAGTCTTGGCCACTGTCAGAGGTAAGAATTTCCTCGTTTATAGCCTTACAACATCGAACTTTAAACCTGAATTTTACTTTTTTTTAATTCCTAATCCTGTTTTTTATGCATCAGGAAGCGGTCGTAGAGGGCCAGGCCCACCATGGAGACCACTCCCATGCCGGCCACGATCAGCCAAATGGCGTTGGGATTGGCCGGCCGGCCCTTGGCGACCGGGTTGGAGATGAAGATCTCGAACAGGCGGCCACCCAGGGGCGCGCCCACGATCGAGCCCAGGGCCACGGGCAGGTTGGCGTAGCCCAGGTACAGCCCCTCCTGTCCCTTGGGGGCAATGGCGCCGATGTACTCGTAGATGCGCGGCGAGGCGAACATCTCGCCCAGGGCCATGGAAGCGATGGAAACGAGCAGAAAGATCCCGGCCAGCGGCAGCAGGACATGGAAACTTCCGAAACGAAGCAGGGTGACTTTCAGCGAAATATCGGCGAACAGCACGGGCGCCAGTATGTTGACCAGCATGCCGGCAGTGGTTACCAGGACACCAAAAATGATCGAGCGCACCGGTGTCCATTTTTTCGCGAAGCGGGTGATGAGCAGCTGCAGGGAGACGATCATGATCGGGTTGACCAGGGTGTAGAGCTCGACCGGGGCCTGGGGATCGATCCAGCGCAGGAACAGCGGGATCAGGTTGTAGAGCTGAACATAAAGGATCCAGAACATGCCGATGACCACCAGGAAAAAGACGAACTTCCAGTTGCGCAGGACGGTGATGATACCCAGCAGCGCCTGGCTCAGTGTCTTCTTGGCAGCGACCTGGCCGTCCTTCTTGCCGTCAGAGACGTATTCGGGTTCTCGATAGATAAAGAATACGATCAGCAGGCCGACGATTGTGAAAGCGAAGGCCACCGGAAAAAAGATGGCCGGGATGCCCAGCTGGCTGCGCACGAAATAAGAAACGCCGCGGCCGCTGATCGAACCGATGTTGATGACCATGTAAAAAATGCCGAAGCCCAGGGTGGCGCGCAATCCGGATGTTTTCTGCACCGTGCCGGCGATGCAGGGTTTGACGATCGAGCCGCCTAGGCCGATGAGGACGATTCCCAGCAGGACAGGGATGGTGTAATTGCTCCCGGCCGGCCAGAAACTCTGCACGTTGCCCATGACCAGGTAGCCCAGGGAAAGCATGATGAAAGCGGTGACCAGGGAGCGCTTGAAGCCGTACTTGTCGGCCAGGGTGCCGCTGACGATGGGTAGGAAGTAGATCAGCCCCCAAAGTAGAGAGCCGTTGAGGAAAGTGGCGAAGGTAGGACTCATGCCCAGGTTTTCCGTCAGGTAGATGACCACGAACGAGGCCATGGCATAATAGGCGCCCCGTTCGAACAGTTCGATGGTGTTGGCCGTCCAGAAAGTGGCGGGAAAGCGTGCGGGTTTGCTCTCAGGCGAATTCATTGAAGACCTCCGGGTTATTTTTTTATGGCAATGCCCAACTCGTCGAGTTGGCGTTGGGAGACGGCGGTAGGGGAACCGGTAAGCAGGCAGAGCGAAGAGGTGGTCTTGGGAAAGGCGATGATCTCGCGGATCGAGTCCTCTCCGGTCAACAGCATCAGCAAGCGGTCGAAGCCCAGGGCGATGCCCAGGTGGGGCGGGGCGCCGAATTTCAGGGCGTTGAGAAAGAAGCCGAACTTGTTCTCGATCTCCCTGTCTTCCAGATTGAGCAATTGGAAGACCTTGCGCTGCAGGGCGATATCATGGATCCTTTTACTGCCGCCGCCGATCTCAGTGCCGTTGAGCACCAGGTCGTAGGCGATAGCTTTGACCGCCAGGGGCTGGCTTTCGAGCAGGGGGATATCGTCGGGGCTTGGGGCGGTGAAGGGGTGGTGGTTGGAATCAAGGCGCTTTTCCTCCTCGTTGTAGAAGAAGAGGGGGAAATCGGTCACCCAAAGGAACTCGAGCCTGTCTTTATCCTGGAACCTTTTTCCCAGGTGTTCGCGTAGCTTGCCGGCCAGGAACAGCGCCCGGGCTTCGGGGTCGGCGACCAGCAGGACCAGGGCGTCGGGATCGATGCGGCTCTTTTCATAAAAAGCGGCTATGGTTTCGGCGGCGATCTTCAGCGAGGCCTTGAAGCCGTCATCGCCTTTTTTCATCCAGATCACGCCCTTGCCGCCAAGCTGCTTCCCTGTTTCGTTGATCTCATCGAGCTGCTTGCGTGAAAAACCGCCGGCATCGGGAATGACCAGGCCCTTGACTTTTGCCCCTTCAGCCAGGGCGACGTTGAGCAGGTCGCTGTTCCACGACCCGGCCGCGGTGGTGAAATCCTGGATCTGGTATGGGATGCGCAGGTCGGGTTTGTCCGAACCGTATTTTTCCATGGCTTCCCTGTATGGCAGGCGACGGAAGGGCAGGGCAACGTCATGGTTGCGCAGCGCGAAGATCTCCCGCATCAGGCGTTCGACAACGGCGAACAGTTCATTCGGTTCGGCGAAACTCATCTCAATGTCGATCTGGGTAAATTCTGGCTGACGGTCGGCGCGCAGGTCCTCGTCGCGGAAGCAGCGGGTGATCTGAAAATAACGCTCGAAACCGGCCACCATCAGCAACTGCTTGAACTGCTGGGGTGACTGCGGCAAGGCGAACATTTTTCCCTTGTATATACGCGAAGGAACCAGGTAGTCGCGGGCCCCTTCGGGGGTAGCGTTGGTCAGCATCGGCGTCTCGATTTCCAGGAAGCCTTCTTTGTCCAGGAAATTACGGGACAGCAGGTTGACCTTGGAGCGCAGCTTGAAATTCTGCTGCATGGAAAGATTGCGCAGGTCGATATAGCGGTGCTTGAAGCGCAGTTCTTCCGAGACGTTGGCGCGGTTCTCCGGGATGAAGGGCGGGACTTCGGAAGTGGCAAGGATCTCGATATTGCTGGCGATGAGTTCGATTTTGCCGCTGGGCAGGTCGGGGTTGGGTTTGGCGCGTTTTACTACCAGGCCGCTCACGGCCAGGACCGTTTCCTTGCCTATGCTCTTGAGGACTTCGGGCGAACTGTACGTTTCGTTGACCACGACCTGCAGCAGCCCTTCACGGTCGCGCAGGTCAAAGAAGGTCAATCCTCCCAGTTCGCGCATATTGTTCACCCAACCGTAGACAGTGACGGTCCGGCCGGCGGCCTCTTCGCGGACAGCGCCGCAGTAAGTTTCCCGCTTCAATAGTTTTTTTTCAGCCATTCGTTCAGTTCCTTGAGAGAGATTTTGATCTGTTCCTGGTTGGCCATGTTCTTGATGGAAACCGAGCTGCTCTGGATCTCGTTCTCAGCCAGGATCAGGGTGAAGGCGGCAGCGACACGATCGGCCTTCTTGAACTGTTTTTTTAGGTTCTTGCCCTGGTAATCGAGGTAGACCGGGTAGCCTTCTTCGCGCAAAACTTGGGCCATCTGTACGGCATGGGCCAGCCACTGCTGGTCCTCATAGGCCACGAAAATGATTTTGGGCCGAGCTGGTTCCAGCCGCTCCAGGTGCAGGATAATGCGCTCCATGCCGGCGGCAAAACCGATGGCTGCCATGTCGGGTCCGCCCAATTCCCGGATCAGGTTGTTGTAGCGGCCGCCGCCCAGCAGTGCGTTCTGGGCCCCCAGCTGACCCGAGGTGATTTCAAAGGCGGTCTTGGTGTAGTAGTCCAGGCCGCGCACCAAACGCGGGTTCAACTGGAAGGAAACGTTCATCCAGCTCAAGGTCTCGCGCACCGCGGCGAAATGGTCCCGGCATTCGCCGCACAGGTGATCGCTGATGAGAGGCAGGCTGGCGGCGACTTCAGCGCAGGCTGGCAGTTTGCAGTCAAAGATGCGCAACGGGTTGCCGTCGACTTTGCGCCGGCAATCAGAGCACAACCGGCTCTCCTGGGCGCGCGCCGCCTTGCGCAGCACAAGCAGGTAGTCGGGGCGGCATTGCGGACAGCCAACCGAATTCAGCTCCAATTGCATGGCTTCAATCCCGATTTTCTTAAGGAAATCCACAGCCGAAAACATGACCTCGGCGTCTACTTGCGGCGAATCGTCAGCGAAAACCTCGACTCCGAATTGTTGAAACTGGCGGTAGCGTCCCTTTTGCGGCTTGTCATAGCGAAACATGGATCCAATGTAGTAAAAGCGCAGCGGGGACAGGGTATCGAAAAGGTTGTTTTCGATGGCCGCCCGCACCACCGATGCCGTGTTCTCGGGCCTTAGGGTCAGGCTGCGGTCCGATTTGTCGGAGAAAGTGTACATTTCCTTTTGGACGATTTCAGTTTCGCTGCCGATGCCGCGGCTGAACAATTCACTGTGTTCGAAAATCGGAGTGCGGATCTCCTGATAGAGAAATTTTTTATAATAGGCGTGGATGGCATTTTCCAGATCATGCCATTTTTGGATCTCGGGAGCGAAAATGTCGCGTGTGCCTTTCGGCGCTTTGATTTCGTTCATAGGTACCCCAGTGATTTTAATGTGTTCATGGTTTCTTGGTCAAATTTATTCAGTTTGCGTTTGTTGGCGGTGATGATCCGGGATATCTTCAACACCGATTTGACCATCTCCGAGCGCTGTCCCGATGGATCGGGCCCGAGGTACAGGTTTTCGATGCCGTGGCGATCCTGATTCAGGTTGATGAACTCCCAATTGTTCCCGGGTCGCCCCGGGTAAAAGATGACCTGCCAGGGGAAATGGAGCACCGAGAAGGCGTCGAAATAGGCTTCGGGAGAGTATGTCTCCAAGAAAAGCTTGGGATCGGAAGAAGCGGACAAAACGCTGGCACCTAGCATGTGCTTGGGCGATTTGGCGCCGATCAGGGCCAGGAGGGTGGGCGCGACGCTGAAATTCGAGACCAGGGCGTTTTGAGCCTGCCGGCGCGGTATGCCTTTACCGCTGAGCATGAACGGAACTTGGGTGTAAACCTTGTTCAAATAATGGATGTGCCCGAAATGGGATCCGTACTCGCCCAGACCTTCGCCGTGGTCGCCCATGACCAGGAAGGTCGATTTATCGTAGAGATTTTCTTTTTTTAAATGGTCCAGAAGCAGGCCGATCTGGGAATCCATATAGCGGATCTCTTTTGCATATCCGCTTATTTTGGCTTCATTGCTGATTTTAAGCAGGTATTTAAAAGACAGTTCCGCACGGCAGGACGCTTTTCCCTTGTTGATCACAACAAGAAAGGATTCGGCATTTGCTGAGTTGAGGGTGACCATTCCGTAGCGCTCTTTGCGGCGAATCAGGTCCGGGGAGCAGGTCAGGGTGATGGCGGCGTCGGGTTCCAGGGCCTTGACATTCAGATCGGCATAGATGATTCCAGTGAAGGCCTGCTTTTCCAAAATGGGGGCAGGTATTTCCGAATCCAAACGAATCAGGTTTTCTCCCGGTTCCAAGATCAGGGGAAGGCGCAGTACCGGCTGATCGGTGCTCGGGCCGCTGAACAGCAGCTTTTGGCCGCAGCGTACAGTGAACCTCTCTTGGTTTTCGGGCGGGAAATAGGGTTCGTGGGGATCGGAATAGTGGATCCAGATAAAGGACTTTTTCCCATTGATTTTGTCGATCAGGGCAAAAGCGTCGCGATTGACCTCGGCGGCGGTTTTATACCACAGGCCGGGCTTGAAGTTTTCCAGGAAGTTGTCGAAGCCCCGGGCCAAACCGAAATTGCGCTTCAATACGGCCAGGGATATAACGGCGCCGGTGGCGTAACCATTTTTTTTCATGATCTCGGCCAGGGAGTGGTTGGGAATAACACGCTCCTGACCGTTGTTGTAGAGCTTCAATACGTGCGGGGGCAGTGAATAAAACATGGCTGCGTGACTGGGTAAAGTGATGGGAATGACCGAGTAGGCGTTTTTGTAGTGCAGTCCAGCGTCGGCCAGGGCGGCAAGGTTCGGAGTGCTTGTGTTCCCGGTAATTGAGTAGTCGATCGCGTCTGCCCGGGTAGTATCCAGGGTGATCAGGAAGATGTGTTCCGGTGCCGAGCCACTAAAAAAAAGCAAAAAAAAAGCCAGAAACAGCAGGGGCGGCACCAGCCAGAGCAGTTTTATTTTCATTTTGAGAAAGCGGAACGCAAGGTGTTGAACACCGTTTCCAGGTCGTAGGAAAGCAGCCTGGTGTCACCGACAACGGCCATGAAATTGGCGTCCCCTTGCCAACGGGGCACGATATGCTGGTGAAAATGGTCCTTGACCCCGGCCCCGGCCGCATTGCCGATGTTCATACCTATGTTGAAACCGTCGGGATGGAAGCTTGTTTTTAAAATGGTCAGGGAACGGTTGGTCAGCTGCCACATCTCCAGAAGATCGGTGGCGGTCATTTCCTCGGGGGCGGCGATATGGGCATTGGGGGTGATCAGCAGATGGCCGGTGCTGTAGGGATATTTGTTCAGGATGATGAAAAATTTATTGCCGCGATAGCAGATCAGGGAGTCATGATCTTCTTTGCTCAGTGCCTGGCAGAACACGCAGCCGATATTTTTTTTAAAGTTGGAAATGAATTCCCAGCGCCAGGGGGCAGATAAATATTTCATTACTTGTTACCTGCCCCTGACCCAACCTGTCGTCATTTTTTTTTGTCCAGTTCGTTCTGCAGCAGATCGCCGATGGTCGTGACCTGGTCATCGCCCCCTTTCATGTATTTCTGGATCTCTTCCCGCTCCCGGACCTTGTTCAGCGCCCTTAGGCTGAGATAAACCTTTTTGCGGTCGAGTTCGGTCCGCGATATCATGGCTTCAAGCTTGTCGCCAGGCTTGTATTTCTGTTCCAGATCCTGCAGGGTGATCCTCTCTTCGTCAATGTCGCCGATGCGGATAAAACCTTCGATATTGCGGGTGATTTCCACGGAGATACCGCCGTCGGTGATCTTGCGGACCGTTACCTCAATGGTATTGCCTGGTTTGTGCTTGGAGAAAAATGTTTTCCATTCACTTTCCGATAAATGTTTGATCCCCAGTTGAACCTTATAATTGCGGTCCAATTCGTTGCTGATGATCATGGCGTCGATCTCTTCACCTTCCTTCATGTATTCTTCCGGGGATTCGATATGGTAATAGCTGATATCAGATATCTTCACCACTCCTTCGACTCCTTGTTCCAGTCCCAGGAAAACCCGTGATTTTAGGATCTTTTTCACTTTGGCCCTGACGATCTCCCCGCGCGAATGTTTTTCCAGGTATTTTTCTTCCGGGCGCATTTCCAGCTGCTTCAAGCCCAGCTTGATCTTGCGGTCTTCTTTGCTGAACTCAATCACTTGCACCCATAACTTGTCGCCCACGGCTACGTATTCCTCAACCGAGGTCGGACGCCCTTCCCAGGTCAGGTCCGAGATGTGCAGTAGCCCCTCGACTCCTTCTTCCAGCTCGATGAAGGCGCCGAAGCTGACGATCTTGACGACCTTGGCGATCAACCTTTTGCCGATGGGATATCTGGTCTCGATGTCAATCCAGGGATCGGTGAATTTTTGCTTGATGCCCAAGGAGATCTTCCCTCTATCCTTGTCTATCTCCAGCACTTTGACTTCGATCTCATCGCCTTTGCGCAGTTTTTCTTTGGGATGATTGATGCGGCCGTAGGAGATGTTGTCCTTGTGCACCAGGCCTTCAAGGCCGCCCAGATCGACAAATGCCCCGTAGTCAATGATCGAGGTCACCATACCCTTGACCACTTGTCCGACTGCGAGTGACCCCAGCAGGTTTTTCAATTTTTCCTGCTTTTCATCTTCGAGAAGGATACGGCGTGAGACAGTGCCGCTCTTTTCCTTTTTATTCAGTTTAACCACCTTGAACCAGAAGTCCTTGCCCAGCATTTTTTTGGGTGCTTTGACTTTCTGGATATCCACCTGGCTCATGGGTAGAAACATCTCCACTCCCATGTCGACTAAAAAGCCTTTTTCGTCGGGGGTCAATTTGGTGATTTTTCCCAGCAGGGGTATGTTCTTTTTATAGGCGCGGAAAACATTTTCCCAGCCTTCCTGTTCGTCGAGCTGCTTTTTTGAAACGATGATGTATCCTTCCTTGAAATTGACGTTTTTGGAAAGCACCGAGATTGCGTCACCGATCTTGTATTTCATGTTCCCGTCCCAGTCCAGCAATTCCTGACGGTCCAGAATGCCTTCGGTTTTTTGGCCAATGTCGATCACCACGCGGTTCTCGACAATATCCACGATGCGGCCTTCAATGGCAGCATTGGAAGCGAGATTTTTCAGGTCGTAATCCTTTACCAGTTCGGAAAAATCCTCGGAATTGTTCTCGATGGTGTCATTTGTGTCTGACATGTCGTGTCTCCTTAACGTTTACAGTTTCTGCAGGAAATTTTTTACGTTATTCAGTTCCTGCGGTGAGGTAGAAGCTCCGGCGCTAATACCTATGGAATTGAATTTCCTTAACTTGGCCAGGGTGGCTTTGTTCTGCAGATCGGCGCAGGTTTCGATCTGCAGGGAATTTTTGTTTTTCCCCCTGGCGATATTATAAAGTTTTTTAGTGTTGGATGAAATCTTGCTGCCGACAACGATGATTGCGTCGACTGCGGGTGCCAGTTTTTTTACGGCTTCCTGGCGGTCCCGGGTGGCTTGGCAGATGGTGTTGAATATGTGCAGTTTTTCGGTTTTATCCAGCAGTATGGCGACAACCTCTTTGAAAAATTCGGTATTAAGGGTGGTCTGGGCAACCACGCTGATCTCGCGACAACGGGACAGAGCCCGGGCCGCGGCCAGGGAGTTGATGATCCGCACTTTTTTAGAATAGCTTCTGGCCGCGATGATCTCGGGATGGCGCTTGTCGCCCACGATCAGGATTTTGTTATTGGCTTTATCCAGCGCCTCGATGATCTTTTGTCCTTTTTTGACCAGTGGGCAAGTGGCGTCCAGGGTGGCTATGCCTTTCCGGTGCAGGCGCTGTTCGATATCGCGGCGAATGCCGTGAGTACGGATGCAAAGGGTCTTGTTTTTGGCGATTTTGTCGACTGCAGAAATATGTTCGATGCCTTTCGCCGCCAAATCGTTCAAAACCGGGACATTGTGGATTAGAGGGCCGAAAGTCTGAATCTTTTTTCCCTGGCGATGGTATTCATTGATCAGTTTCAAGGCTCTTTTTACTCCAAAACAAAATCCCGCCTCTTCGGCGACTAATATTTTCATGAATCAGATCACAATCATACAATATCATGGCTGTTTTGTCAACCAAAAATTGCATTCCTTCCAACGTGGCCGCGGCTTGACAACTTGCTGGCCATGGATTATAAACTTTCCGGAGGTAGCCCGCCATGACGCAGAATCGGAACGATAACCGGCGCCTGTCTTTGCCTGAACAATTGCCGGTCAAAAAAGATTTTATTTCCGGCATCCGGCGAGCCCCGGATCGGGGATTTTGCCTTAGCCCCGCCCAAACCAGGATAGCCCTGAAAAATGCATTGCGCTATATCCCCACCCCGCTCCATAAAGAGATCGCGCCCGAGTTCATGGATGAGTTGCTCAACCATGGGCGCATATATGGCTACCGTTACCGACCGGAGGGCAGCCTGAAAGCCCGTCCGCTGGATGAATATCCGGGGAAAATCCTCGAGGCCAAGGCCTTTCAGGTGATGATCGACAATAACCTGGATTTCGACGTTGCCCTTTATCCCTATGAACTTGTGACCTATGGCGAGAGCGGCCAGGTTTTTCAGAACTGGATGCAATACAATCTGGTCAAGTTGTATCTGCAGGAGATGACCGACCGGCAGACGCTGGTGGTTTATTCCGGACATCCGCTCGGCCTTTTTGAATCCCCTGCCGATGCGCCGCGGGTCATTGCCACCAACGGCATGCTGGTGGGCATGTACGACAATCTGGCTGGTTTTGCCCAGGCTGCGGCCATGGGGGTTTCCAATTACGGACAGATGACGGCCGGGGGCTGGATGTATATAGGACCCCAGGGCATCGTTCACGGCACCTACCTGACCTTGCTCAATGCCGGGCGCATGTATCTGGGAATTCCCGCTCAAAAGGACTTGGCAGGAGTGGTTTATCTTAGCTCCGGACTGGGCGGCATGAGCGGTGCCCAGGCCAAGGCCGTGGAGATAGCCGGAGGTATCGGGGTGTTGGCCGAAGTCGACTATTCGCGCATCGTAACCAGGCACAAGCAGGGCTGGGTATCGAAAATTTCTTCCAACCTCGATGAGATCGCCCGCTGGTTGGACGAATATCGCAAAAGCAAAAAACCCATATCGATCGCCTATCACGGTAATGTTGTGGATCTATGGGAATATGTGTTGAGCCACGATATCCCCATTGAGCTGGCCTCGGATCAAACTTCGTGCCACGATGTCTACGGTGGCGGCTATACTCCGGCCGGCGTTACTTTTGAGGAAGGGCGGCGCTTGCTGCGAGAGCAGCCTGCTGAGTTCCGCAGGCGGGCCGACGAGTCGCTGATCAGGCAATTCCGCCTGATTCAAAAAATGGCACCCAAGGGTACCCGTTTCTGGGATTACGGCAATTCTTTTTTAAAGGCAGTATTTGACGCCGGCGCCACCGACATCACGGCCAACGGGCTCGATGCCAGCGACGGCTTCATCTTTCCCAGCTATGTCGAACATATCATGGGCCCGCTGTGTTTTGACTATGGTTACGGTCCTTTTCGCTGGGTGTGCTTGAGCGGCAAGGCCGAAGATTTGGCAAAGACCGATCGGGCCGCCATGTCGTGCCTTGATCCCGACCGCCGGGCCATGGACCGCGATAATTTCGAGTGGATCAGGAATGCCGGCAAGAACAAACTAGTGGTCGGCACCCAGGCGCGTATCCTCTATGCCGATGCCGAGGGCCGGGTGAGAATCGCCCTGAAATTCAATGAGTTGGTGCGTCAGGGCGTAATCGGTCCGGTGATGCTGGGACGCGATCATCATGATGTTTCCGGCACAGATTCCCCTTTCCGGGAAACAGCCAACATCCGTGATGGCAGCAACCTGACCGCCGACATGGCCGTGCACAACTTCGCCGGTGACGCCGCCCGCGGCATGTCCATGGTCGTGCTCTCCAATGGCGGCGGCGTGGGCATCGGCAAGGCATTCAATGGCGGTTTCGGCCTGGTCCTGGACGGCAGCGAGCGCCGCGACCGCATCATCGCTTCGGCCATGGAATGGGATGTGCTCAATGGCATCGCCCGCCGCGCCTGGGCCCGAAATGAAAACGCCATGGAAACCGCCGCTGCCTGGAATGGCCAGCACCCGGAACGCGGCCACATCACCCTGCCCCATTTGGCCGACGACAAACTGGTCAACGACCTGGTCAAGAAGAGCTTCCCAGAGAAAAAATAACTGTAGCGGCGACCCGTTGGGTCGCCCTGATGACGAGTAGGTCGCCCTTCTGTTATTCCCCGACATTTATGGCGTTTTAGCGGAACGCCCCTACCGATTCCCCGACATCCATGGGAGCACAGCCGGGATATATAGAGAGCAATGTGTGAGGTGGTTTTAAATGCGGTTTTTTGTTTGTTTGGGCGATTTATTTAGCAAATTCTTATGAAATTCCAAGAAAAAACGATTGAATCAGCGTCAATTTTCCTTTATAATGAAATCTGTTCGCATGTAGAAGCAAGGAGAAAATACTCATGGGTTTGGTAAAAAAAGGAAAAGAACTCTGGTTTTATGAACAGCTTTATACCGACACTACCTACGGTTTTAAGGTGTCCAGGGTGATTGTTCCCGAAACCGACACCGGCTTTCAAAAATTGATGATCCTGGAAACCGACCGCTTCGGCCGGGTGTTGGTGTTGGACGGCATCGTGCAGCTGACCGAAGAGGACGAGGGCATCTACCATGAGTGGATTGCCCACTGGCCGATCTTCGCCCTGAACCGGCCGGCCAGGCACGTGCTGATCATCGGCGGCGGCGACTGCGGCGTGGCCCGCGAAGTGCTCCGCCATAAATCGGTGCAAAAGGTGACCATGGTGGAGATCGATAAAATGGTCTGCGACCTGTGCCGCGAGCATATGCCGTCGATATGCGAGGGAGTGTACGAGGATCCCCGCTTCAAACTGATCATTGGTGACGGAGCCGAAGCGATCCGGCAAATGAAGGGAAAATGCGATGTGATCGTCATCGATTCCACCGATCCGATCGGGCCGGCCAAGAGCCTGTTCAACACCGACTTTTATCAAAGCGTTTATGACGCCCTGGTCGAAGGCGGTATTACCATCCACCAGACCGGGGCGTTGATTCTGCAGCCGTTCGAATGCCCGGGCAGCTGGCGGCAGATCGAGCGCAGCTTTGATGATGTCCGGGTGGTGCAATTCGCCAATGTGAGTTATATGGGCGGCCCCTTCAGCCTGACCGCCGGTTCCAAAGGCGGGAACGTATTCAAAAACGCCGAACGCAATGCCCAGAAGGCCTACAAAAAAGCGGGTTTCAAGACCAGCTGGTATTCGCCGCAGATCCCGGCCATCCCCTATCCTGAATTTCAGAAAAGGCTGGAAACCGACAAATACGGCGAAGAGATTGTTATGAACATTGAACTTCCGGCCAACAGTTCTCCCGGGGCAAGGCAAGTGGAAAGATGGGCCAAGCAAACCTGCACGGCAATCAAGATGAAAACATTCGGCGAACCGATCATGGCCAGTTCAAAGTTGGCTGATGGGGACACGCTGGTGCAATACGTGGAAACCAGCGCCATCAATTACCGGCGCCACGGGCGGGTAGCGGCGCTCAATTGCTTCACCTGCGCCTACTTGCCGGTAAATGACGCCATCAAAACTTCGATCGATTATTTCAAGGCCGCTAAAGCGCTTTGCTGGCACCTGCCGCGCGGTTCTTTTGCCGACATAAAAAAAATAAGAAAAAACACCAGAATCTTTGAATACAGATTGAGCGCTGACAAAATCTCGCAGGTTTTTCAACCGCGCCTGATCGAAAGCAGCGAGGCATTTGCTCCTGGTTTTCTTTTTTTCCGAGAAAAGGGAACGGCGGCGTTTGAATTGGTCATGGACCTGTACGATTGCGATTACGCTAAGATTTCAAGCCCGGCCGTAGTGGCCCGCTGGGCTGGAAACGAATTTCCGAAAACAACCGGGCTGAAAACCATAGGCAAGGCCGATGCGCCCGATTTTGGCCATGCCAAGAAAAAAACAGCCGGGCCGTCCGTGGTGCAGCTGTTCCAGGGTGGTTCCAATATCAGCCACTATTCGGTCAACTGGCTTATGATCGTGGTCAATGTCGTGGCCAAACAGGAGTTCTCCCTGGAGAAGGCCATTCGCCGGACCATGAAATATTTCAAGGGCAAATATGCAGTTTGCTGGCTTCTGCCCCGGGGCAATGCCGGGCAGTCTCTGAAAAAGCTCGCCGACAGCACCTTTATTTTTGAGGTCAAGGGCAAGTAGTTTCGGATGGTCGTTTTCTGATCAAAATTGTCCAAGGGTGGGTTTATGGCACGGCAGCTATTTGTTAATAAGTTGATGATAGGGCACTCAACTAAAATTTATATTTCAGTTATTAAATTGTTGACAAATTGGAAAAATTGGCATATATTTAAGTACTAGAAAAAATTAAGGAGTTAAATATGGGCAAAATAATCGGTATTGACTTGGGAACAACCAATTCGGTTGTGGCGATAATGGAAAAGGGTGATATTAAGATTATCACCAATTCCGAAGGTGGCCGGACCACCCCATCGGTGGTCGCTTTTACCAAGGATGGCGGCCGGCTTGTCGGCCAGGTGGCCAAACGCCAATCGATCACCAATCCGGAGAACACTGTCTATTCCATCAAGCGCTTCATGGGACGCAGAATCTCTGAAGTCAGCGATGAAATCAAAATGGTTCCCTTCAAAGTGGTGGGCGGGCCCAACGATGATGCCCGCGTCAGCATTGAAGGCAAACAATATTCACCTCCCGAGATCTCGGCCCTGATTTTGCAGAAACTCAAGGAATCGGCTGAGGACTATCTCGGGGAAAAGGTCACCGAGGCGGTCATAACTGTCCCGGCCTATTTTAATGATGCCCAGCGCCAGGCTACCAAAGATGCTGGAAAAATAGCCGGTCTGGACGTGAAGCGCATCATCAACGAACCTACGGCCGCAGCCCTGGCTTACGGCATGGACAAGAAAAAAGATGAGTTGATCGCCGTCTATGATTTTGGCGGCGGCACATTCGATATTTCCATCCTTGAGATCGGCGAAAATATCGTTGAGGTTAAATCGACCAATGGAGACACCCATCTGGGTGGCGACAACATCGACCAGAAGTTGATCGACTGGATCGCCGAGGAATTCAAAAAAGATCAGGGCATCGATCTGACCAAGGACAAGATGGCCTTGCAGCGCCTGAAGGAAGCAGCCGAAAAAGCCAAGATCGAACTCTCAACCACACAGGAAACCGAGATCAACCTTCCTTTCGTCACGGCCGACGCTTCGGGACCCAAGCACCTGATCCTCAAATTAAGCCGAGCCAAGCTGGAACAACTGGTCGGAGACATACTTGAACGGTCCATTGCTCCCTGCCGGCTGGCTATCAAGGACGCCGGAGTGAGTACTGCCGATATCAAGGAGATCATCCTGGTTGGCGGCATGACCCGCATGCCCTACATACAGGAATTGGTCAAGAAGCTTTTTGGAAAGGAAGGCAATAAAAGCGTGAATCCTGATGAAGTGGTCGCGGCCGGCGCCGCGGTTCAGGGCGGTGTCCTGGGCGGTGAAGCCAAGGATATACTGCTACTGGATGTCACGCCGTTGTCGTTGGGCATTGAAACCATGGGCGGTATTTCACACAAATTGATCGAGCGCAACACCACGATCCCGACCAAGAAAACCGACATTTTCACCACCGCTGAAGACAATCAGTCCACCGTGGAAATCCATATCCTTCAGGGAGAAAGGGAGATGGCTCGCGATAACCGCACTCTGGGTAAGTTTCACCTGACCGGCCTGCCGCCCGCGCCGCGCGGGGTTCCCCAGGTTGAAGTAACTTTTGATATCGATGCCAACGGCATTTTGAATGTGTCGGCCAAGGATCTGGCCACCTCCAAGCAGCAGGCCATCACCATCACCTCATCGAGCGGCCTCAATGACAAAGAGATCGACAAAATGGTCAAAGACGCAGAAAAATTCCGCGAAGATGACCAGCAAAAGAAAGAGGCTATTGAAAATCGCAACAAGCTAGATCAATTGTCCTACGCCCTGGAAAAACTGGTAAAAGAGAACAAGGAAAAGATCCCCGCGGACATGGTCAGTGAAGTCGAAACTGCAGTTAAACGCGCCAGGGAAGCGGTGGAAAAAGGGGACAATCAGAAGATCATCGAAGAGATAGAAAATATCAATAAATTATCCGGCAAGCTATCTACTGAAATGTACAAGACGGCCGGCGCCCAAAAAGAGCCCCAACCCGGGCCCGATACAGACAAAGCGCCGGAAGCCGAGGCCGCTGCCAGCGAAGGCGAGGTCATCGATGCCGAATTCGAGGACATCGGCAAGGACAAAAAGTAATTTTTCTGTTTTTTTCTTAACTCTCCCCAGGCAAGGGGCAGCGGTCAAAACTGTCCCTTGCTTTACGTTCACTCCGCTTCTATTTGCTTTATCTGCCAGTATGTGCTAATTTTAATTTACACTACAGGAGGCACAATGAAAATAAAAATTATTGTTGTGATTTTTTCAATAATGCTTTTTACCGCTTTTTGCAGTGAGAAAGTCGATCGCAAAGGTGTGGATCTGAAACTTTCACTCGCTCCGGAAACAATAACTGACTCCCTGTATTTGAAAATGGATTATGAATTCACGACCGCGAGTGATTTTAAAAAATTTAATAATGATTATGCCATTTTTGTCCATTTCTGGCGGGTAAACAGCAAGGAAATGTTACTTCAGGATGATCATCCACCTCTGAAAAAAGTCAGTGAGTGGGTTGCCAATGACAATATCAAGTATTCGCGGGTATTGTTCATTCCGCAATTTTTAAACGAGTTCGACGTTGATTTTGAAGGATACGAAGCATTGAAGTTGACGGTGGGCCTGTACAATCAGAAGATGCAGGAAAAATCCATTGTACTTTTTGAAAAGAAAATCAATATCCAGCCTGCTTCGATCAATGCTCCGGAGATTGTTTATGATGAGGGGTGGAACGAGATTGAAACCGACATCAATGCCGTTGAGCAGTTCAGCAAGAGTTGGCGTTGGACCACGGCCAAATCGGTTTGCATTATTGAGAATCCCCAAAAAGAATCCACGCTGATCATCAAGGGCGGTGTAAACAAAACCGTGTTTCAGGACCAGAAAGTGACATTAAGGATCAATGATATATTGTTGGATGAATTCATTCCCGCTGAAGCGAATTTTTCAAAAGAATATACGGTGAGCCCGCAAATGATGGGCAATACCGATGAATTTTCCCTGAAATTCGAAACTGACAGGGTTTTTGTGCCGGCCAAAGTGTTTCCTAACAGCAAAGACAACCGGGAACTCGGAGCCCAGATTTTCTTCATCTATTTCCGGGAAAAACTGCAATAAAAGTATCCCCCGCTGCTGGGGCGGGATTGACGTTTCTGACTGGTGAGGTGGCAGTATGCTCGAAAGAGACTTGAAGGAACTGCTTGCGGTAGAAGGCAGTCTGGAAGCCGAAATCATCAAGTCCAAACTGGAGAGTTTCGCTATCCCGGTATTGTTGCAATACGAAGCCGTAGGGCGTATTTTTGGTATTACCATGAATGGCCTGGGCAAAGTAAAAATATTGGTGCCGGAATCTTTTTTGGAAGAAGCACGAAAAGTTTTAGCCGAATAAGGCCATAAACGTGGTCCCGAGTTTATGCGGTGATGAAAAAATACGTCCGCTCACCAGGCTTTTGCCGGTAGAAAATCAGAGCTTGAATTCCTTGAAGGTATCATTCACCCGCTCAAGATCTGCCGGTGAATTCAAATCGTATTTTATGACGCTCAGGGAAATAAAGTTGTTTTGGACGGCCCAGACATCGGTGCCCTGGCTGTCGGCATAAGCGGGAGTCCCGGTTCCAATCCAATAATATTTGCGGCCTCTCGGATCGATCCTTTCAACAATATCGGGAGTATACTTCTTGTTTCCCAGTTTAGTGATTGCGATTTCCCCACGATTGGGGAAGGGGATGTTCAGATTGAAAACGACGCCGTTGTGTAGGTGGGAGAGTAATTTGTCAAGGACCTTGGCCGTTATGTGCGCACCGGCGGCAAAATCGAATTCCTGCCGTTGATACTGGCCCAGGCCGGCAAGCAAAGAAACGGCAAGTGAGGGAATGCCGTAAAGGTAGCCGGAGAAAGCGCCGCCCACGGTTCCGGAAAAAAAAATGTCTTCAGAGAGGTTTTCACCCAAATTCATTCCCGAAACGATGAAGTCGGGATGAATGGGAAGTATTTTTTGCAGGGCGATATTGACACAGTCGGCTGTTGTGCCGTTGATGGCAAAGACCTTCTCCTCTACCTGGTTGATGCGCAGCGGATGATTCAATGTCAACGCCATACTGATGGCACTTTTTTCCCGGTCTGGAGCAACGACCCAGACATGATATTTATTTTCCAGTTCATTTTTTAGGGCAATAAGCCCCTTTGAATAGAAACCATCATCGTTGGTCAATAGTATTGTTTTCATTTGGTTGGGAGTTTTTTTCAAGTCGGGGCGAGTGGATTCGAACCACCGACCACACGCACCCCAAGCGTGTACGCTAACCAGACTGCGCTACGCCCCGGCTCAATCAGTTTTTATCATCTTTGGCTAGTAATGTCAATATTTCGCTGAGGCCGCGGCGGATACTCTTAAGCTTTTCCGGATCGACAGGCTCCTGATTTGACCCTGGCTGGGTGTTGGCCAGGTCGCCGAAATTTTGCAGCAATAATTCCCTGATCTTGTCCTTCCCGCACTTTTCAATAATCAGCCATTGCTTAATGGCCATGATGATCTCGATATCGCGGCGGCTATAAAATTTCTCGCCGCTTTGGTTGACCACGGAAGCAAAAGCCGCGAACTCCTTTTCCCAATAATCCAGCACCCGGCCGTCAAGCTTGACCATTTGCATGACCTCCTTGCGGCGGAAAGTCAGTTTATCGGGAATTTTGTTTTCAGCCATATAACCTTTTCTACTCCTGAACAAATTATAGCGGAATTTGGATGTTAATGAAATAAGGCATAAATATTTTCTGGTTCTTTTAGAAGTTGATCGCTATGCTGCCGCCGAAATAAAAGCCGTTCTTGAATCCGGCCTCGGCCCTGAGCAGGAATTTGTCCCTGATATTGCCGATGACACCAACCGGCAGGTGGCCCACGGGGACAATGAGTTTTTTCTGGTAAGAATCGCGGATGGTTGTGCCCAGCTCATCCTGGTAAGACCCTTCGGCGAAGATGCTCATGCGGCCGATGCCAATGCCCGCGCCGATATACGGGTGGATTGGTGAGGCCGGAAAAACATGCATGAGGATCGTGGCGGTGATATTCAGTTGGGTGATTTCGCCTGAGCCGTAAAAACGGTTGTTGTATTGTTCCACCCGGAAATAGCCTTCTCCGGAAATGCGGCTGTATTCCAGGCTGTACACTCCACTGAATACCGAGCGTGGTCCTTTGTCTCCATAAGAATAGGCTTCGAAACACATGGCGGTTCCCTTCAATTGCGGGTGTTCGTATAGAGCCAAGTCCAAAAGGGCGTTGGGGATGCCGAAGGAACTGATCCTGATTCCCGCGCCGTAGCGGAACAAGCTGCTGTCGGCGGCGGGCAAGATAATGGAAAGGCAAATGATAATAAAAAGAAATGTTTTTACTTTCATGATACTCCTCAGTCCATTCGGTAATTTGGTGATTCTTCGGTGATTATCACGTCGTGAACGTGGCTTTCTTTTAAGCTGGCGTTGCTGATGCGGATAAAGCGTGATTTATCGCGCAGTTCGGTCATGGTGCGGCAGCCGGTCAGACCCATACCGGCTCTGACGCCGCCAATAAGCAGCGGGATCAGGTTCATAACAGAGCCGCGATAAGGAACCCGCCCTTCGATGCCCTCGGGAACCAGTTTGGATTCAGCATATTCATCGTCCTGGAAATAGCGGTCGCGGCTTCCGGCCTTCATGGCAGCTATTGAACCCATGCCGCGATATTTTTTATATGATCGGCCCTGGTAAATAACCATTTCTCCCGGGCTTTCGTCGGTTCCGGCCAGAATGGATCCGATCATAACCGAATGGGCTCCGGCGGCAAGGGCTTTGGTGATATCCCCGGAAAACTTGATGCCGCCATCGGCAATAACCGGCACGCGGCCGGCGACTTCGTTTGCTACAGCCATGATGGCCGATATTTGCGGGACTCCGGCTCCGGTCACTACGCGAGTGGTGCAGATCGATCCGGGGCCGATGCCGACTTTCAGACCGTCCACTCCCAGGGCCAGCAGTTCCCTGGCTGCGGCGGCTGTGGCGATATTGCCCACGACCAGATCCACCCCGCTTGCGGCAGCCCGAACATTTTCTATGGTCTGCATAACCTTACGAGAGTGGGCATGCGAGGTGTCGATGACCAGAGCGTCCACTTTGGCGGCAATCAGGGCGCTGACCCTTTCCATGGTATCAGCGCCCGTACCCACGGCGGCGCCTACCTGCAGACGGCCCATATTATCCTTGGAAGCGGTAGGGAATTTCTCGGTTTTGACTATGTCCTTGAATGTGATCAGTCCCTTCAGAAAATTGTCTTTATCGACCACCGGGAGCTTTTCAATGCGGTTAATGTGCAAAAGCTGTTTGGCTTCGGCCATTTTGATGTTCTCGCCGGCGGTGATTAAATTGACAGCCTTCATGATGGTAGAAATTTTGTCACTGAAATTGCCGGCAAAACGCAGATCGCGATTGGTCAGGATGCCGACCAGTTTCCCCTGCTTATCGACGATAGGCAAACCCGAAATACCTTTTTCCCTGACAAGCTGCAATGCTTCTTGGATGGTATTGTCCGGATGCAAGGTTATGGGGTTGACGATCATGCCCGATTCCGAGCGCTTGACTTTGAGCACTTCGCCGGCCTGCTCGGCGATGGACAAATTCTTATGAATGATGGCCATACCGCCAAGCTGGGCCATGGCAATGGCCATTCGCGATTCAGAAACGGTATCCATGGCCGCCGAAACCAGGGGAATGCGCAGTTGAATGCGGCGGGAGAACATGGTCGCCGTTTCCGTCTGGCTGGGCAGTACTTCAGAATATGCGGGAACCAGCAGCACGTCGTCGAAGGTAAGGCCCTGATCAGCAATTATTTTTTCATCTGTGTTCATCGTCTCTTTTTGTGTTTGCCTCCGGGCATCTTGAATGCCGGAGCGGACATTTTTGGTTTCTTTTTTTTGCGCCAATCCTCGATTTCCTCGTCGCTTACCGGCCTGAACAGGAACAGAAAGCGCAGGACCTCTTCATCGATCCGGTTCAGCAATGCTTCATACATCTGGTAGCTTTCTTTCTTGTATTCGATGAGTGGATCCTTCTGGGCGTAGCCGCGCAAGCCAATGCCCTCTTTCAGGTGATCTATGCTGAGCAAATGGTCTTTCCATTGCGAATCGATCACTTGGAGCAGGATCATCCTTTCCAACTCGCGCATCTGGGTGGCGCCGACGAGAGCTTCCTTTTCCTGGTAGATGGCCTTGATTTGCTTAAGAACGTTCTCCTTCAGGAGCAGGGGCGGGGAATCACGGAAATCATCCTGGGGGACTTGTCTGAGATCCAAACCGAATTGAAGGAGGATTTCCTTTTGGAATGCCTCTACGTCCCATTGATCGGATTCCTTGTTCTCATCGATGTAGAAGGAGAATATATCCTCATAAAGATCATGTTGAAGCTCCTGAATGTAGTCATTAAAATCCTTGCCGAAAAGGATGTCCCGGCGCAGGGAGTAAATGTGCTGGCGCTGCTTGTTCATTACGTCATCGTACTCGAGCAGGTGTTTGCGGATGGAAAAATTCTGTCCTTCGATCTGTTTTTGCGCGTTTTCAATTGCCCGGGAAACCAGTCGGTTCTCCAGAGGAACACCGTTGCTCATGCCGGCGCGAACCAGCATGCTGCGGATGCGATCCGAACCGAGTATTTTCATAAGGTCGTCTTCCAGGGAAATATAGAAACGCGAGGAGCCGGGGTCGCCCTGGCGTCCCGAACGCCCGCGCAATTGGTTGTCAATGCGGCGGGCCTCGTGTCGTTCGGTGCCCAGGATGTGCAGGCCGCCGCGTTCGATCACCGCCTGGCGCTCAAGGTTCACCTGTTCGTTAATCTCGGCTTGCGCTTTTTCCTTGACCACAGGCGGCGCCGTTTCCGGGCTGAAGCCCTTTTTCTTTAATTCTTCCCGGAGCAGGGATTCCGGGTTTCCACCCAGGAGAATATCGGTGCCGCGGCCGGCCATATTGGTGGCCAGGGTCACCGAATTGAGTCGCCCGGCCTGGGCAACGATCTCCGCTTCCGATTCGTGGTATTTGGCGTTGAGCACCACGTGACGGACTTTTTCCCGCTGAAGTCTGCGGCTGAGCAGTTCAGAATTTTCAATGGATATCGTCCCGACCAGCACCGGCTGGCCTTTTTCGTTTAAAGCTTTGATTTCACTGGCCACCGCCTGCCATTTTTCCTCCTTGCTGCCATAGATCATGTCGGAGAACTCGGTGCGAATCAAAACTCTGTTGGTTGGGACCTCGATGACGTCGAGGTGATAAATGTGTGAGAATTCGGCCGCTTCGGTTATGGCGGTTCCGGTCATGCCGGAAAGTTTTTTGTACATGCGGAAATAATTTTGGAATGTGATGGAGGCCAGGGTTTGGTACTCCTGCTCGACCTTGACGTTTTCCTTGGCTTCCAGGGCCTGGTGCAGGCCGTCAGAATAGCGGCGACCCGGCATGATGCGACCGGTGAATTCATCGACGATCAGCACCTGGTCGTCCTTGACCAGGTAGTCCACGTCGCGGTTGAAGATCAAATGGGCTTTGAGCGACTGATATATCTGATGAAGGAGGTCCATGTTCGGCAGGTCGTAGAGATTGTCGATGCGGAAAAATTTCTCGGCTTCGTTAATGCCGTTTTCAGTCAGGACCACGGTTTTCGTTTTCTCGTCATGGTCGTACAATTCCTTGCTGCGCTTGATCCTGGATACGAATTCATTGACCCGGTAAAAAAAGGAAGTGGACTGTTCGGTGGGTCCGGAAATGATAAGGGGCGTCCGGGCCTCGTCAATTAGAATTGAGTCCACTTCGTCGACAATGGCGAAGTTGAATTCCCGCTGACTCAGACTATTTACATCGAATTTCATGTTGTCGCGCAAATAATCGAAACCGAATTCATTGTTGGTGCCGTAGGTAACATCGCAGGCATAGGCCTGCTTGCGCTGTTGATCATCCATTTCGTGTTGGATGACTCCGACCGACAGACCCAGGAATTTATATATTTTTCCCATCCATTCCGAGTCCCTTTTGGCCAGGTAATCGTTGACGGTGACGACGTGTACGCCCTTGCCTGTTAGTGAATTCAGATAAGCCGACAGGGTGGCGACCAGAGTTTTTCCTTCACCGGTTTTCATTTCAGCGATTTGGCCTTTATGAAGAGTAATACCACCAATTAGCTGGACATCATAATGTCTTTGCCCTAAAACTCTTTTAGCAGCTTCCCGAACAACGGCAAAAGCTTCTACTAAAATATCATCCTCTTTCTTTTCACCCTTTTTTAGCTGCTCTTTGAATTCTTTAGTTTTGTTTTTTAATTCCTCATCAGAAAGACTCTTGATTTTTTCTTCAAGATTATTTATCTCATCAACTAAGGGCTGAAGTTTATTTATAGATTTTTTATTGGCATCGCCAAGAATTTTTGTAAGTATTCCCATTTATTTTCTCCAAAAAAATATACTTTTTATCATTCTTTTTGTTTTTCTTGATTCTCTTTCCTTACTTTCATATTTAGATTTTCTTTTTCTTATCTGCCTTAAGGTGTCTTCCCGCACCTCATCAATGGCAGCATATAAATTTTCATCTAAATGTTCTGTTCTTATTAAATCATTAGGAATTTTCATATTCACTTCTACTGTAAAAACATTCCCCTTTTTATGGTGAGTGTTTTTATCAATTTCTACTTTAGTCTCAATTATTTCTTTATTATATTTTTCCAAACTACCAATTTTTTCTTCAATATATTTTCTAATAGCATCTGTCATTTCTAAATTCCTCGATGTTGTAGTTATTTTCATAATTTTATTTTAATTGTTAGAGGCCTATTAATTGGACTTCTTCTTGCAATTGAATATTAAAATTTGTTCTTACTTTTTGCTTTATTAATGATATCATCATTATCACATCATCGGAAGAGGCATTTCCTTTATTTATCAGATAATTAGCGTGAATAGGAGAAATCTGAATATCCCCCATTTTCATACCCTTTAAATCTAGATCTTCAATAAGCTGGGCTGCGGATTTTTCACCTTCGGGATTTTTAAAAATACAGCCAGCTGAAGGATGGTTTAAATCCTGGTTTATTTGCTTTTCTCTAATTTTCTCTTCAACTATTTTCTGTATTCTATCTTGGCTGTTTTTTTCAAGTTCAAATTTTGCTCCTGTAATAATATAAACCATTTCTTGAAATTTACTATGACGATATCTAAATTCACATTCAGCTTGACTATATTTTTGTGGTTTAAATTCGTGATCTAAAAAATATACTTCTTTTACAAAATTTCCAATAGCTTCCTTATTTCCACCGGCATTCATCCAGATAGCCCCGCCAACAGTTCCAGGGATTCCAGCTAAAAATTCTAGGCCAGAAAGTTCATTTTCAGTAGCAGCTGCTACTAATTCATTTAAATTAATTCCAGCCCCGGCTGTTATCCAAAGGCCACCGCTTTTTATATTTTTTATTTCATTTTTAATAACCAAGCCGTCAAAGCCGTCATCTGAAAAAATAATATTAGATCCTCCACCTAAAACTAAAGTTTTAATATTATTTTGTTTTGCTTCAGACAATGCTGCTGATAATTCGTCTTCTGATAAAGCGCGCAAAAAATATTTAGCAGGCCCACCGATTTTAATAGTAGCATGTTCTTTTAAGGGAACATTTTCCTGAACTTTTATTTTTTGGAACATAGACTTTCGGCTAATAGGTAAATGTCTCCGGCTCCGGCAATTAATAAAACGTTATTTTTTTCTAAATGTTCATCAATTATTCTTTTAGTCTGCTGGGCATCTTTTGAATAAAAAACATATTTTCCATTTTTTTCAACTTCTTTTACTAGATCTTTGGAACTAATGTCTTGATCATTTTTTTCTTCCCTTCCTAGGACATCCCAAATTTCTTGGATAACAATAAAATCAGCTTCGTCAAAACTTTTAGTAAATTGTTGAAATAATTTTTTTGTTCGACTATGTTGATGTGGCTGAAAGGCAATAAAAACTCTGTGCTTAGGATAAAAATCTTTAGCTGCTTTTATCAACCCAGCAACTGCAGTGGGATGATGAGCATAATCTGAGACCACTACTGACCCCTTATATTCGCCCAGCACTTCAAACCTTCTCCAGGTTCCCTGAAATTTAGAAATCGCTTTAACTATCACTTCGTCATCAATATTTAGCTCTTTTGCTAGCGTGATAGCAGCTAAGGCATTTAAAATATTAAACCGGCCTGGAATATGTAATTCATAATTACTACCATTAACTTTAAATTTTTGAATTTTATCTTCTACCTTAATAGCTT